>JAGAIW010000016.1 GCA_017626305.1 Clostridia bacterium | reverse complement strand
GACGTTTTTACCGTGCCTACGGGCAAAACCGTATCGTAATACACGCTAACGGTAGAACTGCTTTGGATTAAATCATCACAACCGTAAAAATACCACCAACCGTTGTTGCCCGTCGTTTCGGGTACGGAATACGTAGAGCCGTAATAATACGAATAACTGCTCGACGTCGGTCTCTTATAACGGATATAATAGAAGTTCTTATCGTTACCCGTAAACGTAATCTTTTTGTTTGTGTACGTACCGCTACTGATTGAGCTACCGCCCGCTTTCAAGGAATTGGTAGGCGCGGTTTTATCTACCTCAAATCGGTAGGTATAGGTGTAATACGTGTAATCGTGAAAGATGTTCTTTGCGTATCTGCACGTGTACTCCAACTCGTACTCGCCATCGGGTAAAGAGCCTTCATATAACACTCTGTCCGATTTCCCCGATACTGACGGTGCGGCGTATTCATAGCCGTTACGAAGCAATCTGAACGAACGATGGTCGCTGACGTTGATTGCGTCTACGTAGATGTAATAGTACGACCAATTCGATAAATGGTCTTGATAAATCGTCCCCTCACCGCTTGTGCTTGCGCCGTACATATAAATCTTAAAATTCGACGGGCAACCGTCCGACGTCGAACTGCCGTTATTCGTACTGCCATACGTCAAGCATTTAGCCGTCGTGTACGTAAGCGCCGATGCCGTTTTCACTTCGGGTTGGGCGATTGCCGTTCCTAACCCAAGCCCTACGCACGACAGCGCAAGACAGGCGAACAGCCCTAAAATTTTGCTTTTTTTCTTTTTATTGTTCAAGTTTTATCTTCCTCCTTTATTTCTTATCTTGTTTCCATACGGATTTCTCCGTCTCGCATTTCTTCAAGCCGTTCTATAACGTCTTGGATTGCCGCCGCGCGGTCGCTCGTTTCGCCCACGCGCTCCTTTAATTCTTCCAGTTTCATTATCGCTTCGTCGTATTCGCTCGTTTGAATCATTAGGAATAAATCCGCCGTTTCCTGCTCGGAAGCAATACCTTTTACGCATTGCATCGTGTACTTTTGTAATTTATCCAACATATTCATCGTGCGCCTACGCTCTGCGATATTTTCTCTTGTCGTACCACCTTTTCCACCGCTTTGACTTTTGCGTTTCATTTCCAAAAGTATGGCGTTACGCTTTTTCATATCGTAAAAAGCGGCAGCTTCGTCGAAGTACCTTCCGACGGGTAATTCCTGCTTGGTCATCTTCATTCTATAAAAATGACTTGCATAGCTTGGCGTAAACCTTGCCTTTATCGGCTGATAGCCGAATACCGTTACGATTGCATTGCCCATATTTCCTTTGCTGTTCAACTGTTGCAATTCAGACGGATAGATAAGCGGTCTTTCTTTTACGCTCGTGTTTGAGTTTACGTCGTCTGCCTTTATCGTATTAAACCCGACGGAACGTTGCACAATGCTGTAATTCCCACACCGTTTGGAAAATTCTTCAATCGTTTTGTAGTCCGTCGTACCAATAAAGATTTGCGTATTGCAATTTGATTTGATAATGTCCGCGCTCTTATCGTCGTACACTTTGGCAAGTTGCGCGTAGGATTGCACAACAAGGTTAAGCCAAATATTCCGCGAACGCCCGACTGTAATCATCTGTTCCAACCGCAATACTTTGGGCAACTGCCCGAACTCATCGCAAAGGAAATACACGGGGCGTGGCAAGGATAACGTTGGATAGGTATTCGCCTTATATACAAGCTCTTTATACGCTTGCAAAATAACCATTGCCGCCAACGTATGCCGTGTTTCCTTTTCATCAGGGATTTGTAAAAACAATGCGATCGGCTTTTC
>JAGAIW010000137.1 GCA_017626305.1 Clostridia bacterium | reverse complement strand
TTCATGGATATTTACAATCGAATACAACCCGGGGCCTACGATGTATTGTCTGCCGTAGCTACTATTTTTGTACCAATTATAAAGATCTTCGTTTACAGATAAACCTGCTTCTTTAAAACCGTCCAAAAGATTGGTCGTACCACTCTTCTTTTCTCTCATTTCACGATACCCAGAAATAATGGGCTCTACCGAAGAAGCCGAGAAAAGACTAATTTTATCCGTATTTTTCAAAGGAAGTGCGTTATTGGTGTTTTTCAAAAGCACGGCGCCCTCTTCCATAACTTTCTGGGTGTAAGCTTCACCGGAAGCCTTCACTTCTTTTACGCTTTCAAAGGCGGATTTGTAATATTGCGTATCCAATTCCTCATCTGCGCCAACCGTTTCGTCTTTGACCATATTAAAGCCGTCTTGCCCCAAGAAGTTGGAAATAACGCCTGCATTTGCTTGTGCCATTTGTCCGCCCACGTTGATGACACCGAACAGGAACGTGAAAATGACAAGGAATACTTTAGAAATAAATGATAAGAATTTTTTCATTACGTTACCTCCTTAAGCCTCTACCTTTTTATACTTGGTAGCGGGCAAGAAAATAGCAACAATACCGAGAATCATTGCGCCCAAATACGCCAATGCACAGAACGTGTAATGGATACCCATCTGCTCGAACATTCCAAAAATCGTTTCTGCCATACCGTTGAAAAATACTGCAGAAAGATACAGGTAGGAAACGTTTGCAAACGAAAGCAACGAAGCAAGCGATACGAGGAACGTCAAAACGCATGCGTATCTGCTCGTACATTTCGGCAAGGCAAGCAAAAATACAACGCCCGTTCCGATTAAGGGAAGCATAAACGCTTCTTGTGAATAATATTGTGTGCCTTCAAATCCTGCTTTGTGCATAAAAGGCGCAATCAAACACAGGATAAACGCGGGTAAAAGAAGATAAAATGCAATCCCGCGAACGGTTTTATAAGGTTTTTTGAGATTTTTAGCCATGTTTTTCTCTCCTTTATGCGTTATTGGCAACTTCTCCGTAGATTTCAATCTCGGAAAGCTGGAAGATGTAACCATAAGATCCGTTATCGTTCGTCATCTTCGTTGCTACGACTTTTATGTACTGCGCGTTGACGCTTTCAAAATAATGGAATCTACCTTGTGTACCGTTCTTGGATGCCAGCTCGTCCTGTTCCACAACGACTACCGTCGTCCAATTTTCACCGTCTTCAGAAACGAAAATTTCGTATCCTTCGGGGAAATAGCTGCCGTAAACTCTGGGATAAAGCACAACTTTGGAAACGGATTTCACTTCACCGAGATCAACCATCACCCATTCTCTATCCGCTGCCTCGGGCGTAGCCGTATCGTAATTGGAATTAGACGACCATCTTCCGTCTTCATCAGAGTTCATCGAGTGAATACCGTTTACCAGTTGCGCCGTTCTACCGCCGTGATTGGTGGAGCTTGCCGTTACGTCCATACCAAGCGCATAGTTTTCACTAAACGTTACGCCCGTATAAATCGGCGTCAAAGTAACGTTATACGCAGGCACTTTGCTTTCGCCAAGCACGTATTCAACTCCGTACTGATCCACAAAGTAA
>JAGAIW010000136.1 GCA_017626305.1 Clostridia bacterium | reverse complement strand
GGAAAGGATAGGCAAAACGCTTGCCAAAATGCGTTTTTTTTGATAAAATAAACGCCGTTGAAAGCAATAATGGGGCGTCGCCAAGCGGTAAGGCAACGGACTCTGACTCCGTCATTCGGGTGTTCGAATCACTTCGCCCCAGCCACGGAAAAAGGCATACCAAAGGGTATGCCTTTTTTTGTGCGCCGCGGCGAAGAGTGAGAGTTCCCGTTTTAATCGGGTGTTCGCGCGAGAGCCGACCTCAAACGGGGTTTGTTTTCTTCCGTATTCTAATCGGCGGCGCGACGCTTTGACGGCTTTGCCGTCAATATAACTTCGCTCCAGCCAATCTATGAGCTATTCGAACACGTAAAAACGTGTTCGGATAACTGCTTAAATGGGCAGCCATAAAATGGCGATTAAAAAGATATCGCCGCAAAAAGCCTTGATTTTTCAAGGCTTTTTTGCTTTTTTTTCGGGCGAATTTTTAGTTCGATTTTGTAGATGAAAAATGAGCATTTTCCGAAACCGAACAGGCTCGAACTCCCGTCCAAGTCAAACCTCTCCAAAAATCCCAGCGCATACAAAAATTCATACAACTTTTAGTTGTATAAAAAACAAACCGAAATTGCTTGCTTTGGGATTTTGATAGCTGTATAATAAATGTAATAAAGGAGGCGAATTTATGAAAATAGGAATTGCAATAAATAAGTTGAGAAACGAAGCAAAGCTAACGCAGGCGCAGTTTTCCGAAATATTTGGCGTATCTCAGCAATCGGTTCAAAAATGGGAAAGTGGACTTTCTACGCCTGATTTGGAGAAAATTATCTTGATCTCAAAATATTTCGACGTATCTCTTGACGCACTTATTTTGGGAAATGACAACCGAGTCGTTGAGGAAATGAGCAAAACAAGATCCATAAAGCCACAATATCAAAATATTCACGATTGGGAGTTCTATTCCTCTAATCTACTAATCGAATATCAGCAATCGATAGAAGAAGGTCTTGACATAGAGAAATACAGCGATATTTTTTCTTCGGTTTCTAGGCTGCCCAAAAGCGAAATAAAAAAGAAGCTTGGCGACATTTTATTTGAAATTATAGCTTCTGCTAAAACAAAAAAAGAATATCCATATGTCGAGCCTTCCGAGATTGAAAAAATAAAAAGCTTGAGAAATAATGTCGAAGTAATACACACCTATGACGAAAAAACTTTAGAAGATAAAATTCACGGGGCGTGGGTGGGCAGAATTTGCGGATGTATGCTTGGAAAAACTGTGGAGGGCATTCGGACAAACGAGCTTGTTCCGTTTCTAAAAGAAACCAACAATTACCCCATGCGCAGATATATTTACAGAAGCGATCTTACAAATGAGATAATCGGTAAATACAAGTATGGGTTTATGGGAAGATGCTATGCAGATGAGATAGATGGCATGCCTGTAGATGACGATACGAACTATGTAGTATTAGCTCAGGAGATCATTCAAAAATACGGAAAGGATTTCACTTCGTATGATGTTGCAAAAGCATGGTTGAAATATCAAGGCAAGGATTCCTACTGTACTGCGGAACGGGTTGCTTATTGCAATTTCGTAAAAGGCTTTGCTCCACCTGAATCGGCTATTTACAAAAACCCGTATCGCGAGTGGATCGGGGCTCAGATCAGAGGAGACTATTTCGGATATATAAATCCCGGAAATCCCGAGATTGCGGCAGAAATGGCTTGGAGAGATGCTTCCATATCCCACATAAAAAACGGGATTTACGGAGAAATGTTTGTCGCCGCCATGCTTGCAATCGCCGCCTGCACGAGCAATATTGAGGATATTATTTCGGGAGGGTTGGCGGAAATCCCCTCCACCTCAAGATTATACGAGGATGTGATGCGCGTAGTAGAAGCATTTAAAAGCGGCGTTTCTCAGCAAAAATGCTTTGAGATGATTCACGACAAATACGACGAATATACCGCGCACGGTTGGTGTCATACCATATCAAACGCAATGATTGTAGCGGCGGCTTTGTTGTATGGCAAAGGTGACTATGGAAATTCTATTTGTATGGCGGTTGAAACTGGCTTTGATACCGATTGCAACGGCGCGACGGTGGGGTCCGTATTGGGTATGGCAAACGGAATTCAATCAATTCCCGAATATTGGACAAAACAGATCAATGACACTTTACACACATCCATTTTTGGTGTAGAGACAGTAAAAATTTCAGATCGAGTAAAGTTGACGATGGAGCATATCGTAAAACAATAAATTTATTTTTTGTTGTTATAATTTGCGTGAGTTCAAGCCCAAATCAAAGAAAGCGAAAATATCTTTTTTATCCAAGCCGTAGGCTTGGTATGTAATCACGCGTTAGCATGTATGGCATCGTCAAAGATGCATTTTCTGCGGCTTGATTCCATACCGTCTTGCAACGGATTCCATACAATGCTTTGCATTGATTTCATACACGCCTTACGGCGTGATTGGATACATGAGTTCAAGTCCATATCAAAAGTACGGAAAATATCTTTTTTTCGTGCGCCGCGGCGAAGAGTGAGAGTTCCCGTTTTAATCGGGTGTTCGCGCGAGAGCCGACCGCAAACGGAGTTGGTTTTCTTCCGTAGCATAATGTATCTACAAAAAAGGCGGCCGATTTTTTAATCGGTCGTCCGTTTTTTATTCGGTAAAGTTCACTTCGATATTGCCGATATCCGTTTCGACGTGTAGCGTTTTTGCGCCGCCCGTTTGGGGATATAAATCGGTTTCGCCAAGGTTGTGTTCTACGGTGATGGTAAAGTCGGATTTCTTACCGATAACCGTGCCTTCGACGTTTCCGACGTCCGTTTCGAAAGTGATACTTTCTGCCGTTACGCCGTCTACTTCAATATTGCCGTTGTCGCTGGACAAATGCACCGTGTTTGCCGTCCCACTTTTCGTTATGGTAACGTTGCCGTTATTCGTTTCTAAACGGATTTGCTCCGTCGCAACACCCGTATATAAACGTACGTTACCGTTGTCCGTTTCCGCGGTGATATTTTGCGCCGAAACTTCCTGCAAAGTAATGTTGCCGTTATTCGTTTCCGCGTTTACTTTTCCTTGGGCAGTAATCGCTTTTTTAGTGTGGATATTGCCGTTGTCGGTGGTAAGGGAAATGGCGTTTACGCTATACGCCGTACCGTCCAAAGTAACGTTTCCGTTGTTGGTGGAAAGAGTCAAAGTATACGTCCTGTCGGCGGGTAAGTAGAGCTTGGTTTTAGGAGCGGTAAAGTTCCAAAACTGCCAACCGTTTATCGATTTTTCGGTAATTTTGAGTGTGTTTTCCGTTTCGGTAATCGTCACTTCCGTCGCCTTTTCGCCGTTTTTATAAAACGATTGCGGATAGACGATACGAACGGTAGGGGCGTCCTGCGTGTACACCAAAATATCCGTGTTTTCGTAATCAATCGTGATATTCGTAAGCTGCGATTCGGGGGGTTCGGTATACTCTATTTCTTGGGCGGTAACGTTGGAAAGAAAACGGATATCCCAACCCGAAAAAGCAAGGCAAATGACGAAAATAATACCGCCGCACAGCAATAAAATAAAACCAGTCAAAAGTATTTTTCCTATTTTGCTCATAACGTGCTCCTTTGCGCATATAAAAACGTGAGCGCTTTTTTCGTGCCGATAGCAAGATATTTCGTCAAGATAAAGAATACCGCGGACAAAATCAAACCGACGCCGCAAACGGTGATTCCCAGTCCAACGTTCGCGATACATACGGCAGCGGAATGGCCCGTAACCGCCCCAAAAATGGGCGCGGCAACGGTATAAAACGCGCCGCATACGGTAACAATTACCCCCGAAAGGCTGACGACGCCAAACGAAAGGATTAAGCTAAACGCGGTAATGGTGAGCGGTAAAAATAAAATCAAGCCGCCAAGTATCAAACCGAT
Organism: Clostridia bacterium; assembly: GCA_017626305.1. GTDB lineage: Bacteria > Bacillota > Clostridia > Christensenellales > Borkfalkiaceae > Scatosoma. The sequence continues at coordinate 45,070 of JAGAIW010000136.1, read as the reverse complement.
CATTTCGGCAAGGGAAAAACGACGGGGCTCACGCTTTGCGAAAACGGTGGAAGAACGTTCGCCGTTTTCGGATAAGATACGCTGAGCGCAGTCTTCGGGAAAGCCGAACTCTGCAATAATTTCTTCTTCCGTCATGCCCGATTCTATTTTATCGCTATATATCTCATTATAGTAATTAAGTACTGATTGCCGTTCGGCATAGGGCAATGGCTTTAACAGCTTTATAAGCTGTTTTTCCCAAGTCTTTTTCTTCATTTTCTATCTCCTTGTGCGATAAAATCGCTGATGACCTTAAATTGTTCCATGGTTTCAATAAATTCGTCAATGCGTTTAAGCCCTACCTGCGTGATACGGAAATACCGTCGCAATCTCCCGTTGTGCTCGCTGCAACGCGTTTTGACTGCGCCGCCGCTTTCCAGCCTTCGTAAAATGGGATATAACGTCGATTCGGATATCTCGATATAGGGCGCAAGGTCGGAAATAATCTTGTACCCGTACGATTCTTCCTTTCGTATCGCAGCCAGGACGCATACGTCTAGTAATCCCTTCTTTAACTGTGCGTCCATATATACTCCTTTTTGCATAATATTATACAATGCATAGTATTGTTTGTCAAGTATTTTTTACAAAAAAGTTTGAAAAAATAAAAAGAAAAAATAGGCGGTGGGGTTGATTTTTCTTTTGCTTTCGTGTATAATGAAAAGCATAGAAAAAGAAAAGGTGGCAATATGGCGCAAAAACACAAAAAATGGGAAGAATGGTTGACGCTGAGCGGAGAAACGCTTAGCGTGGTTTCGTATGCCGATTATTTCGCGAAAAGACCGCTCTTTTCGTCTTTGCAAGTGAAAAACACCTGTGAAGTGGCGGCGGAAAATTTGGTGCTTACCATAGAAAATAACAATGGAATGTTACTCCCGTTTGAAAAGGCGTTTGAACATATTCCTTTTGAAAGTACGGTGAAAATAGAGCTGGATAATCTGTTGTCGCCGCTCTATTTTGCGTCGGCGGAAGACATTCGTGAAGAAGTCGTTACCGCTACCTTAAAAAAGGATAAAAAGATTGTCGCTACCGCGTCTTGGACGGTAACGACGTTGCCCTTTGATTTTTGGCAGGGGACAAGTGGGGACGTAGAGCAGCTTGCCGCGTTTGTCCGTCCGCGCCTTGGCGATTGCATGAAAGTACGCGACGAGATTGCCGAGCAGCTTAAAAAATGGAAAACGGCGGGGGAATTGCAAGGATATACGGGTAACGATAAAAACGCCGTACGTCATATTTTAGCGGCGCTTTTCTCCACCCTTCGCCGCAATTCTATCGTGCGCAAGAACGCCGATATTTCCATGCCCGTAGAACTAGGCGCAGGGGTGAAAATTTTATCCCAACACGTAGCGTCCGCACCCGAGCTGGCGCTGTTTGCTTGCGCGTGCTTGGAAAGCATGGGGCTTTCGCCCGTGCTCCTTTTGGGCGGAGAAGAAATCACTTGCGGCGTATGGCTGTACGACAACTGTTTTTTAGACACCGTTTCGGACGATACGGCGCGGCTTAGCGCGTACGTTGAAGACGGCATTAACAACTTGGCGTTTTTCGACGTCGAAGACGTATTCGCCGACAAAAACGCGTCGTACTCCACGTCCGAATCGCACGTAAAGGAAAAGCTGAAAGCGGGGGTATACGAACGGTACGTGGATATCCGTCGTTGCCGTATTTCGCACGTGCTGCCCTTGCCGTTGCGCGCGCGGAAATTAAAGGGATATGAAATTTTAACGGAAGAAAATACCGCGCCCGACGCCGCGCCTACGCAGCTGAAAACGGCGCGTAATTTGCGTATCGAAGAAACGCAGGGCAAGGATAAACAATGGCAAAGACGGCTGTTGGATTTGTCCATGAAAAACGGACTGCTCCATTTTCAAGCCGCAAAAGCGGGCTTGCACGTACTCTCCGTTGACGCGGACGAAACGTTGCAGGCGTTTTCTACCGCGCAAGAATTGCGTATGATGGGCGCAAGCCGCGAAGTGCTTGCAATCGCCCGTAAAAACGTCAAATTTGGTTCGGCAAGCGAAGCAAAACCGTTGAAAGAACTAATCGCCATTGAAAACAAAAGCGGGATTTTACGCGTTTACGCCGACGAAAAGGACGTTTTGGAAACGGCGTCGCGGCTCATGCGGAAAAACAAAGAAGCGGACGAAGAAAGCGGCACGAAGATACTCTATCTCGCGCTTGGCTTTTTGAAATGGTATACGCGTGAAGACGGTGCGGAGCATTACGCGCCCCTTGTTTTGCAGCCCGTTCATATTAAAAAGAGCAAAGGCGGCGCAGGGTTTTCCGTATGCCTTGTCGACGAAGAATTTTCGGTGAATACCACGCTTTTGGAATATCTCAAACAAGAGTTCAATATCGATATGCGCGGTTTGGAAAAGGCGGTAACGGAGCTGAGAATCTCCGAAATTCTCGCCATGGTGCGTATGGAAGTAGTAGGCATGCGCGGCTGGGAAGTGTATGACGATATTTATCTTGCCGCATTTTCCTTTTCCCGTTATCAAATGTGGTACGATTTGCGTCAAAACATGGCGGAGTTTTCCAAAAATAAGCTCGTCAAAGCGTTTATGGAAAACGCCGTTACCTTTGAAAACAATCAACCCTTGGCTGGGGAAGATAATACCCGCCCCGAAGTCACCTTAACGCCGCTTACGGCAGACGCGTCACAATGGGAAGCGATTGCGCTTTCGCAAACGGGCAAGAGCTTTGTTTTACACGGTCCGCCGGGAACGGGTAAATCGCAAACGATTACCAACATGATTGCAAACGCCTTAAACGACGGGCGTAGAGTGTTGTTCGTCGCCGAAAAGCAAGCGGCGTTGTCCGTCGTTAAAAAACGTTTGGATTTACTGGGGCTTGGGGATTTTTGTTTAGAGCTCCATTCGGGTAAAACGAGTAAAGCGGACGTCCTTTCCCGTTTGACGTCCACGCTGGCTTTGGCAGGGGAACAAGAACGGGTGAGCTTAACCGAACAGGGAAGTAAGATCGTCAAATTAAAGGAAGAGCTTGCCGCGCCCGTTGCGGCTTTGCATAAAAAACGCCGCCTGGGGATATCCGTTTACGAAGCGCTTTTAACCTGCCTTCGTTATAAAAACGCGCCCGAGCTTATGAATATTGAAAGCACGTTTTACGACGGGCTGACGAAGGAAAAAATAATCGATTATAAAAATATGATGGCGACGGCGGCGGCAGCGGCAAAGGAATGTGGCGGTGTGTATAATTCGCCCTTTGCCAACGTCAATCTCACACAATACTCGCCTGCCGTTCGGGACGGCTTGTATTGCGCGGCGGAAGTCGTGATTGCCGAAATCAAGCATTTGAAAAATTATATCGGCTTGTTTTTAGAGCTTTACCGCCAAAAAATCAGCACGCTTACCCGTACCAAGCTTGACGCGTTAAAGACGATTGCGCAAACGCTTTCTTCGGGGATATTACAAAAATATTTCAAACAGGACGAAGAAGAATTTTACGCGTTCTTCAACGCCAACCGCCGTTTGGACGCTTGCTTGGACGGCTATTGCAAGCATTACAAAAAGACGGTGGATATTACGCCCAGCGAATACAAAGCCTTAAAAACGTGGTTGGAAACGGACGGTAAGAACGTGGAAAACGATAAGGCGGTGAAGGGCGTTTATAAAAAGCTTTCCAAGCTTTCTATCGCTAACGTAGCTGCGGAAAATCACGTATCGGCGTTGACGACCGTATGTGATATCTACGAAGCCATGGAACGCATCAAAACGTCCACCAACCTTTCGCAATACTTCACCTTTGCCTTTGGCAGAGTGGACTTTTTCGACGCGAGAAGAACCTTCTTAAAGGACCTTTACGCGCTGCACGATATCTGCGCGGCGACCTTTATGGATTATAACGCAGACAGCTTTAACAGCATGTGTATTCGCGGGGCAAGTGGCTATTCCGCGCCCGTGCTTTTGGGGCTTATCCATTCGTTGGAGAGCTTTACCGACGCGGAAAATTCTTTCCTAGTCGCGGCGCAGGCGGATAAGGCGAAAATTCCCGAAGAAGACGTTTTGGGCTATTACGTGGCAAAGGCGAGCGCGCTGATTGAAAACGTGGATATGCTTGCGCCGTGGTGCATGTATAAAAAGACGGCGAAAGCGTTGACGGAAGCAGGCTTAACGTTTATCACCGACGCTTTGGAAAGCGGAGTGATTACGGGTGAAAACGTAGTGGAAAGTTTTGAAAAGAACATTTGCAAAAATTTCCTGCAAACCAACATTCCGCTTGACCCCGTTTTGGCGCGGTTTTCCGCCACCGTATGTGAAGAACAAAGCGAAAGCTTGCGCTTAACCATGGACGAATTTGCGCGTATGAGCAGGGAAAGTATTCGTAATAAGCTCATTTCCCGTTTGCCCAGCGGCGATACGGAAGGCGCGCTTTGCGTAGAGCTTGCCAACTTCAACCGTTTGGCAAAGTCCAACCTTCGCGGTATGGGGCTAAGAAAATTATTTGAAGAAATTCCCGAGCTTATGAAAACGGTTGCGCCGTGTATGCTTATGAGCCCCGTTACCGTTTCGCAATATCTTGCGCCCGAAAACGGGCTGTTCGACCTTGTCATTTTCGACGAAGCGTCGCAAATCCCGACGGCGGAAGCTATCGGCTCGTTGGCGCGCGGTAAGGCGGCGGTGGTGGTTGGCGACCCCAAACAGCTGCCCCCGACGGCGTTTTTCCATACCAACTACGTGGACGAAGACAATCTCGAAAACGAAGACATGGAAAGCGTTTTGGACGACTGCTTGGCGGTAAATATGCCCCAAAGACATTTGACTTGGCATTATCGCAGTAAGCACGAAAGCTTGATCGCCTTTTCCAACGTCATGTATTACGAGAGTCGTCTTTGTACCTTCCCTTCGCCTGACGCTTTGGCGAGCAAGGTCAAGTTCAACCTTGTCGAAGACGGTGTATACGAGCGCGGTTTTTCCAAGCGCAATAAAGCGGAAGGGGACGCGCTGGTGGCGGAAGTGATTCGTCGCTTGTCTGATAAAAAACTGCAACAATCCAGCATGGGTATCGTTACGTTTAGTAACGTGCAAAAGGAATATATCGAACGCCGTTTAAGCGCGGCGATTGCCGAAAACCGCTTAGAACGCGAAGCGTACGAACGGGAAGAACCGCTGTTTGTGAAAAACTTGGAAAACGTACAGGGTGACGAGCGGGATGTTATTTTATTTTCCGTTTGCTACGGCCCTGATACGCTTGGGCGTATTTCGCTCAACTTCGGGCCTTTAAACCAAGCGGGCGGTTGGCGAAGATTAAACGTCGCCGTTTCGCGCGCAAGGGAAGAAATGGTGGTGTTCGCGTCCATGACGGGCGCAATGATTGATTTGTCTAAGACCAACTCTAAGGGTGTTGCGGGTTTGAAAGCCTTTTTGGATTTTGCTGAAAAGGGCAGGACGAATCTTGCTATTTCGTCTAACGATTTGTCGTCTGCAAAGGTGGGCTTGGGTAAATATATTGCGGAAGAGCTTTCTTCCTACGGCTACGATTGTCGTTACGACGTCGGAGTGTCGGGGTTCAAAATTGACGTTGCCGTCGTTGATCCTAAAAACAGGCAAAACTTTATTCTCGCTATTTTGTGCGATACGCCTAACGACTTCACCGTTAAGGATAGAAACGTTTTACAGCTGCAAACGCTCAAACGCAATAACTGGAACGTGCTGCGGCTGTTCTCCGTCAATTATTACAACAACCCCAAACGGGAGATCAAGAAGATTAAAGACCTGTTGGATAGGCTGACGGGCGCGGATAAAAAGGGCGGTGCGGAATTGAACCGAGCCAAGAAAACGTATAAGGTAGCCGCATTGGAAAAGCTGGAAGAAAGCGCGGATTACGTGCTTTGCGGGGATAACGATAAGGAAATCGTCGCGCGCTTAAAGGCGATTGTGGCGGCGGAAGAGCCCATTTCTTACGAGTTTTTACTGCGCCGTTGTTTGTCGAGCTTGGGGATAACCAAGTACGGCGTAAAAATAGAAAACCGCATGCAAGCGCTTATCGCGCTGTGTGGCTTTAAGTATGAAAAGCTTTTGGGGAAGGAGTTCTACCGTAAATCGGATAAGGCGGCAAGCTTTGAAAAGTACCGTGTAGAAACGGGCGAACCGTTCCGTAAATACGAATACGACTATACCCCGTACGAGCTTGTCGCGCTGGTAAAGAGCGCGCTGGAAGATAAAGTTGCCCTGTATATGGAAGAAATCCAAACGATTGTCGCGTCTGTCTTCCGTATACCCAAACCGTCCGAACGGTTTTTGCAATACGTCAACGACTGCGTAACGCTTGGGGAAGAGCGCGGACTGTTCGTGCGGTCGGTGTCTGATAGAATTACGCTAGCGTAATCGGTTTTTACCAAAGATGAATGAAAGTAAAGAGCTACAATTAAAGACAGATAATCAGGCGGAAGCGAAACTGTTTAACTTTCGCCCGATTTTCTTTTGCGCCGTTGCGCTTTGCTTAGGCGTCGTCTTTGGATATTATACGTATTTTCACGAGCTTTCGCTTTGGTGGCTGCTTGCGTTATTGCCCGTAGTTATCCTTTCCGTGGCGCTTGCAAGAGATAAACGGTTGGCGGTGCTTGCCGTCGCGGTGCTCGTTATGGCGTTTTCGCTCGGCAACGGCTTGTGGTCGGCGCAAATGCGTACGTACACGGACGTCAAGGGCTACGACGGGGAGTTTACCGTCCGCGGCAGAGTGGTGGAAAGTAGCGTTTCCAAAAGCTATTGCACGTTGGTGCTTGACGGAGTGAAGATAGGCGAAAAAGGGGAAGAAGGCAAACTCGTCGCATACATGCCTACCGCGTTTTACTATACCGTTCGTCTTTCCGACGAGATATCGCTATACGGCAAAGTGCGTCCTATGACGGACGTGAGAGAGAATATTTACTTTGCCACAAGTGTGTACGACGATATCCGTTTTCGCCTTTCTTCGGTGGATATCGAGCGTTTTGAAACGCTAGGACATAAGGCGGATATCTTTCTCGATACTCGCCAAAGGATTGTCGATACGCTGTTTACGGGCATGGACGAAACGTCCGCGTCGGTGACTATGGCGGTGCTGCTTGGCGATACGTCTACTATGGAACAATCGTTGCTTTCGAATATGCGCTACGGCGGGATTGCGCACGTGTTTGCCGTTTCGGGCTTGCACGTAGGCGCGCTGTACGCCTTTTGCCGTATGCTGATACGGCGTTCGCCGCTATCGCGTGCGCCTAAGCCCGTATGCTTTTTCGTCCTTGCCGCGCTATTGCTTTTTTACGGCGGCGTTTGCGGGTATTCCGCGTCCGTCGTCCGCGCAATCGTCGTGTGTCTTGCTTACGATATCGGTAAGAGTAGCGGCTTTTTATCGGATAGCTTAGAAAATATGGGGCTTGCGGCGATTGTAATTTTATGCCTTTCACCCGTTGCGTTGTTTACAGTTGGATTTCAATTATCGTTTGCGGCAAGCCTTGGCATTATCCTATTGTCTAAAAATATGTATGCTTTATTTGAAAAGGGAAAAGAAACGCTCGTGCGTGTGTGTACGGGTAAAACGCCTGCGCCTGTTTCGCCGCTGGACGATAAACCGCCGCTGGGCGTACGCGGACGGATTGTACGCAGCGCGTTTTCTTTTTTGTCCGTTACGCTGTCGGCGCAAATCGCTACCGCACCGTTGACCTTATATGTGTTTGGATATCTATCCGTTTGGTCGCTACTTCTAAACTGCTTGTTCGTACCTATCGTTTCGATAATTTTTTCCGCCGTGCTTGCGTTGGTCGTCGTTGCCTGTATACTGCCGCTTACGGTTAGCGGTATAGTCTTATATCTGCCGTCGGTGGCGTGGTCGGCGCTGCTACTCGTTTTTCAAACGTTTGATTTATCCGCTGACCTTATCCAAAACGTAAGCTTAAATGCCAGTTTGTTGTGGATTTATTATACGGCGTTGTTGTTTTGCACGGATAAATGGAACGTCCCTAAAAAGGTGGCAAGAGCGCTTGTGGGGATATGCTTTGCGGCATTTTTGCTTGGAATTGTGCTTTTAAATAGGTAAAAATCAAAGAAAACGGCGTAAAAAATACGCTGTTTTCTTGCTTTTTGTGAGAAGTTGTGGTATAATACAAACAAGAATGGGATGATAGGAGCGAAAAGACGGACGTGAAATACGTAGATTTCAAGAAATTTACAGACGAAAACGGCGCGCAGCCTATCTACTTGTTGGAAGGCGAAGAAGCGTATTTTCGCACCAAAGGCGAATCGCTAATTCTCTCCCGTTTCGTGTCCGAACGTACGCTGGATTACGCGTCCTTTGAAGGCTCTGCCTTAAAAGGCGACGGGTTAAAGACGCTTGTCGACGCCGTCAACTGTTTCCCGTTTATCAGCAAAAAACGGGTGGTACGCGTCAGCGAATTTTATCCTAGCGAAAAGGATTTTGAAACGTATCTCAAACCGCTGTTTGATAATCCGCCGACGGACGGGATTCTGCTTATCGTCAATTCCGCTAAGCCCAAAACGGGTCAGGCAACGCTTGCGAAAAAAGCCAACGTAACCTACGTGGATTGCGGCAGGTCTGACGAAGAAACGATTAAAAAATGGATATATCTCACCTGCAAACGGGAAGGGGTATACGCCGACGGCGTTACCTGCGGCAAGCTTGCGGCGTATTGCGTATGCGACATGGCGCGTATTGCCAGCGAAACGGAAAAGCTGCTGTGTTATTTGCAAGCGACGGGAGAAACCCGTTTGACGGACGAGCTTGTCGATTCGCTTGTGTACCCCGACGCGGAATATAAGTTGTACGAGCTCACCGACGCGCTTTCAAGAAAGAATTACGGATTATACGTAAAAATTTTATCCGACCTTTCTGTGAAGGGGAGCAACGAAACCATGCTGCTTTCGTCTATGGCGTCTTACTTTCGCGGTTTATACGAAGCGTCCGTTATCAAAGGCGGCGAAAAAGAAGTGGCGGCGGTGCTCGGCATTAAAGAATACGCGGCGAAAAAGAAACGGGAACAGGCGGCAAAATTTCCCAAAGGCGAGCTTTTGAAGGTGTACCAAGCGGTGTACGGGGCGATAAGCGATATCAAATGCGGTAACGTAACGCCGCAAGCCGCGTTAAAAGCGGTCAACGCTCGTTTGTTTTTCGGTAATTGACGTGAAAAATTAAAAAAATACTCTATTTTTTCTAATAATTTTTATATAATAATAAAGGGAGCAACCGCTTTATAACGGTTGCGGACACGGAGGAACTATGTTGAAGGGGTTATTGACAACAGCCGAAACGTTTACCAAAATCGGCGAAGGATTCATCAACTTTTTCACAAATTTTCAATGGATATACGGCGTAGAAATTTTCTTTTTCTTCATGCTGATTTATTTTGTATCCAAGGTTTTGCGCGATAACGACGCGACGAAACTCATGCTTATTTACTGGGCGATTATTATCGTCGCGGGCGCGTTGCACGTTTTGGACGCACCGCTGATGAACGAGCAATTTTTCCTGTTCTTTGTTTTGCTGGCGTCGGCGTTTATGCTGATTTTGTTCAACGTGGAAGTGAAAAAGAGCCTTTGGGACGTTCATTCTTCCAAAGAAACAATGGAAAAGCTTTCGGGGGGAAATGCAGAAATTCGCACGCAGGCGGACACCGAGCGTTGTATTGCGAACGTTATCAAAGCGTTGCAAAATATGTCTAAAAACAACGTCGGCGCGCTTATCGTCCTGTCCCGCGGCAGCTTGCCTAAACAGGTATTGCAAAGTGGGGTGGAAATCGACGCGGAAATTTCCACGCAGCTTATCGAAGGGGTGTTCTTCCCTAAATCGCCTTTGCACGACGGGGCAATGATTATTCACGGACATAAGATACAGGCGGCGGGGTGTTTCTTGCCGTTGACGCAAAAGACGAGCTATCCCAAGGAGTACGGCACGCGTCATCGCGCAGGGATAGGCATTACCGAAGTGGCAAACGTCATTTCCTTGGTCGTTTCCGAAGAAACGGGAATTATCTCGATTATCAAGCAGGGCAACGTAACGCGGTATGCCGATTACGATATGCTGGTGGACGCATTGAAGGATTATTACTGGCAAGAAATGCCGTTGACGGATAAGAAACGCAGCGGGGGTGTAAGATGAAATTTTTCAACTTTTTAAAAAACGTATTTTTTTCAAAATTCTGGATTAAGGCAATGTCGCTCCTGCTCGCTTTTTTGGTTGTGATATTGCTGAACGTGTAAGTCATTGCGGGGCTCAAAATCTTCCGTAACGGTTAAGGGGAAAAGAGAGAAATTTTCCGCGGCAAAAGCCGCATAGGCAGGTGTGTTATGGCAATTAAAGTATGTAAATTTGGCGGTACGTCCATGGCGGACGGTAACGTAATGCTCAGGGCGGCGAAAATCGTAGAAAGCGATTCTTCTCGCCGCTACGTAGTCGTTTCCGCGCCCGGGAAACGGTTTGGCGGAGACGTGAAAGTGACGGATTTATTGTATCAATTATCCGACGCGTTTGAAAACGGGGATAACGCGCTTTTTGATAAGACGTTTGAAAAGATTTCCGTGCGGTTTTTGAACATTCAAACGGAAATCGGCAAAGACCTTGGTATGCAAGCGGCGCTTGACGAAGTGTATGCGCAGGCGAAAAACGGCGCAGGCAGGGATTATTGCGCGTCGCGCGGGGAATATCTTGCAGCGAAAATCATGGCGGCGGTATTGAATATCCCGTTTGTCGACGCGACGGAATTCGTTCGTTTTACGCCCGAAGGAACGTTGGATAATCAAACGTTTGATATCGCGGCAAAGGTGCTTTCGCGCTATTCTCGCGCGGTGATTCCCGGTTTTTACGGACTTGGCTTTGACGGTAAAGTAAAAACCTTCTCCCGTGGCGGCGGCGATATTTCGGGGGCAATCGTAGCGCGCGGCGTTATGGCGGCGTTGTATGAAAACTGGACGGACGTCAGCGGCTTTTACGCATGCGACCCGCGTATCGTGCATTCCCCTAAATCCATGCCCGAGCTTTCCTATCAAGAACTGCGCGAGCTTTCGTATATGGGCGCAAACGTCTTACATAGCGAAGCGATTTTTCCCGTACGCAGCGCAGGGATTCCCATTCGTATTTGTAATACGTTCAGTCCCGAAGACGCAGGTACGTATATCGTAAAAACGTCCACGCGCGACGTGCGCGACGGCGTCGTTACGGGGATTGCGGGGAAAAAGGATTTCACCGTTATTTCCTTGGAAAAATCCATGATGAACTCCGAAGTCGGGTTCGTACAAAAGGTGCTTGCCGTTATCGGTAAACACGGTATTTCCTTTGAACATTTGCCTTCGGGTATCGACACCATGTCGCTTGTCATTGATAACGAACACTTAAAAAACGGCGTGTTGGAAACGGTGATTGAAGAAATGAAACAGGCGGTATCGCCCGATAAAATTTATACGCACGAAAACATTGCGCTTATCGCAACGGTAGGTCACGGTATGGCGAAAAACGTCGGTACGTCCGCGCGTCTTTTTAAGGCGTTATCCGAAGCGGGCGTCAACGTTATCATGATCGACCAAGGTTCTAGCGAGCTGAATATTATCGTCGGCGTAGATAACGAAGACTGTAACGCTTGTATCAGCGCCATTTATAACGAATTTTTTAACTAAAAATGCGTCTGCCGTTTCGGCAGGCGTAAAACATAGGAGAACTACATTATGAAAAATTATACGGTTGATTTGGCAAAAGAATACGGTTTACAGGGAAAGGCAACGCTTGATTGTATTTTATCGGAAACGCCTTGGGATTCTGCGGAAATTCAATGGAAACGCCCTGCGCTTGTCGTCGTCCCCGGCGGCGGGTACGGTATGGTCAGTCGTCGCGAAGCCGACCCCGTAGCGTTTGCGTTTTTGCCCAAAGGCTTTCAAACGTTTGTGTTAAACTATACGATTGGCGGTGAAAACGGTATGTCTTATCCCCAACAGCTTATGGAAGCGGCGGCGGCAGTAGATTACGTGAAAAAGCATGCAAGCGAATGTAACGTCAACCCCGACGAAGTATTTATCGTCGGTTTTTCGGCAGGCGGACACTTGGTGGGCAATCTTTGCGTGGAATATGCCTCCGTTTCCCAAAAAATGGGCAAAGAGCTTGATTGTAAGCCCACGGCGGCGGCGCTTGCTTACCCCGTCATTTCTCAAATTCATGGGCATCAAGGCAGCTACAATAATTTGTTGTACGGCTATACCGACGAAGCCAAAGCGGAGCTTTTAAAAACGCTTAATCTCGACCAAGCGGTGACGGAAAATACGCCGCCTGCCTTTATTTGGACGACGGCTACCGACAATGCTGTTCCTGCGGATAATGCGCTGCGTTATGCTATGGCGTTGGATAGAAACGGCGTAAGCTACGAATTGCACGTATATCCTGACGGTTGGCACGGCACGTCTACGGGTATGGCGGAAGTCAACGGGGAAGGGGATTTCTTCCACCGTATTCAGCCTTGGGTAGATAATTGCGTGGAATTTTTCAAGCGCTACGTAAGCGAACGCATCTAACGCACACGCACGCGCGCATACATTAAAGTAACAAAAAAACACGTCCTTTTGCAAGGGCGTGTTTTTGCGTATAATCAGTTTTAACCGACGATTAAGTTAATCAAACGACCTTTGACGACGATACATTTTTTCACCGTCTTACCTTCCAGCAACGCAGCGATATCTGCGTTTGCGCAAACGATTGCTTGAATTTCTTCGTTGGAAAGGTTTTCGGGGAGCGTCATTTTTGCCTTGATTTTACTGTTGATTTGTACGGCGTACTCCGTTTCGTCTTTGATAAGCGCCTGTTCGTCGACAAGGGGATAGGTTTCGGTGAAAACGCTGTCCTTATGTCCAAGGATTTCCCAAAGCTCTTCGCTAAAATGGGGCGCAAACGGCGCAAGCATACGCACAAGGTCGTCTATGCAAGCCTTGTAGAAGGCTACGTTCTTTTGCGTTTCCGTTTCGTACTTTTGCAAAGCGTTGACGTATTCCATGATACGGGCAAGCGAAGTATTGAAAGAGAATACTTCGATATCGCGCGTAATCGATTTAATCGCGTAGTTCTTTGCGTAGTTCAGCTGCTTTTCCGCTGCGTTCATTAGATTGTTCGTATTTGCCTTTTCTTCCAAGGAATTTCTCACCAAGCGTTCTACACGGTCGGTGAATTTGGCAATCGATTTAATGCCGTCGTCGTTCCAAGGTCCGCCTTCGGTGTAGCTAAACCCGAACATCAAATACAAACGGAAGATATCCGAACCGTATTCGTCTACGTACTTATCGGGGGAAATGACGTTTCCGCGGGATTTGGACATACGGTTTCCGTCAGGTCCAAGAATAATGCCTTGGTGCACCAAACGCTTGAAGGGCTCGTCAAAGTGGATATAGCCCATATCGCGGAGTGCTTTGGTAATGAAACGCGCGTATAAAAGGTGCATACAAGCGTGTTCGTAACCGCCCACGTAAACGTCTACGGGCGCCATTTGGTCGGCGATTTCCGTAGAGAAGGCTTGCTTGTCGTTGTGCGCGTCGGGATAGCGCAGGAAGTACCAGCTGGAACATACGAAGGTGTCCAACGTATCGGGATCTCTTTGCGCTTTGCCGCCACATTTGGGACAGGTGCAGTTCATAAAACCTTCGTGCGTAGCAAGGGGGGATTTCCCCGTGGGACGGAATTCCACGTCGTAAGGCAGCTTAACGGGCAAATCCTTTTCGGGTACGGGGACGATACCGCACTTGTCGCAATGAATCATAGGGATAGGCGCGCCCCAGTAGCGTTGACGGGAAACGGACCAGTCGCGAAGACGGTAATTTACCTTTTTGCCGCCTTTGCCCGTCTTGGTTAAATACGCTGCAATCGCGTCGCGCGCTTCGTCGCCCGAAAGTCCGTCAAATTCACCGCTGTTGACAAGGATACCGTCTTCGGTGAAAGGGAGTACGGTTTCTCCGCCGACCTTTTGAATAACTTGGGTAACGGGAAGACCGTATTTTTTTGCGAAAGCATAATCGCGTTCGTCGTGCGCCGCAACCGCCATAACCGCGCCCGTACCGTAGGAATAGAGTACGTAGTCCGCAAGGTAGATAGGCACTTGCTTACCCGTAATGGGGTGGGTGGCGTACGCGCCCGTAAATACGCCCGTCTTTTCGCGCGTGGTGGAAAGTCTGTCGATATCGTTGGCTTCCGCTGCGTAGCGCACGTAGGCGTCGATAGCGTCCGCGTTTTCGGGATGAGCGGCTTTTAACTTTTCCACTAAGGGATGCTCGGGGGCAAGTACGACGTAGTTTACGCCGAATACCGTGTCGGGACGGGTGGTGAACACGGCGATTTCGTCGCCCGTTTCACATGCAAAGCGGATTTCGCAGCCCGTCGATTTGCCGATCCAGTTCTTTTGCATAAGCTTGGTCTTTTCGGGCCAGTCAAGCTTGTCAAGGTCGTCCAGCAATTCTTCCGCATAATCGGTGATTTTGAAGAACCATTGCGTCATGTCCTTACGCAAAACGACGCTGCCGCAGCGTTCGCAAACGCCGTCGCCCAAAACCTGTTCGTTGGCAAGTACCGTTTCGCAGTCGGGACACCAGTTGACCAAAGCGGCTTTGCGGTAAGCAAGACCTTTTTTGTAGAGCTGTAAGAACAGCCATTGCGTCCATTTATAGTAATTTTCTTCGCAAGTCTTAATTTCCGCCGTCCAGTCGAACATAGCGCCCATGTTATGCAGCTGGCGTTCCATAGTGGCGATATTTTTCTCGGTGGAATCCTTGGGATGAATTCCCGTCTTGATTGCGTAGTTTTCCGCAGGCAGACCAAACGCGTCAAACCCCATGGGTTGGAAGAGCTCGTAGCCTTGCATTTTCTTAAAACGCGCATAACTGTCGGTAGGACCGTAATTGTACCAATGTCCTACGTGCAGGTTTGCCCCCGAAGGGTAAGAAAACATTTCCAACACGTACCATTTTTTATCGGCGTTTTTCTTATTGAAAACGTTGATACGGGATTTTTCCCACTTGGCTTGCCATTTGCTTTCTACGGATTTCATATCCATCATAAAAAGTAACCTCCGTGCTTTCGGCGCGACACGCTCGCGCGTATATGCGTATAACTTATAAAATAGTACTTAACATTATAAAACATTTTTTTTATCAAGTCAAGCGATTATACAAGGAGATAGGGCGGGGAATTTATAAAAAATACGATAAATAATTTTTTATTCTCCGCATAGAATAATAGCGTGGAAGAAATAACGATTGTGCAAAACGGCTACGACGCAGCCTATATGTCTTACTTATACACACGCGTAAAAGAGCGTTTTTCCTTTTTGCCTGCTACCTGTCGCATGGAAAAACAGGGGGATTGTTACCGTATCGGGTTTAGTACGCAAAAGGAATATTGTCCGTACGTGCGCAAGTTTGCCGAAGAAAATATTGCGGACGTTTTGTCCGTAGGATATAAAACGCGTTTTTTTCAACGCCGTTTGCGTATACCGCTCCTTGACGAGCAGGAAAAAAGCTTGCTCATCACCGCGCTTGTGGCGGCGGATTATAAGGACGATAAAACGCACGTATTCCGCAAACTTCGCGGGCTAAAAAATTACTGCTTGGACGGCGTGTATAACTTTTGCTTGGGGGATTTGAAAAAACGTTGGGAAGGCGTGGCAGACTACGTTCCCACCGACATGAACGCCGACGCGCTGGACGAATTTATCGGCTATCTCGTGGAAGACGGAGAAGGCAAGGCTTTTCTCAAAAGCGGTAAGGTTTACGACGAAGATTACCGACCACTTACCAAAAGTGCGTTGACGGGCAAGGCGTCCGCCGTGGGGGAAATTTTGTTAAGCGGTGTGGAAAGGGTGTATTGCTTTGGGGATACGGATAGGCAGACGCAAGCATTTTTGAAAAAATATTATCAGGAAAAAGCGGTATTTTGTTAAAAAACGGTTGACAAATATGCTGGAAAGGTTTACAATAGAACCTGTAAAGACAAGTAGCGTTTGCAACGGCTTTGCAGAGAGTTCGCCCTTGGCTGAAAGGCGGATAAGCATAGTAAATGGTGAAACCGCTTTACGTACGTATACACAACCGAAAAAAAGCGGCTGCTTATATGGCGGCAATTAAGGTGGAACCGCGCGATACTTCGCGTCCTTAAACTTCGTAAGGAGTTTAAGGTTTTTTGTTTTTTTCGGGGCTTAATTAAGAAAACTAAAACAAATGGAGAATATATTATGAACGTTATTTTGAAAAACGGGGAAAGTATTTCCTTGGAAGAAAAAGCAACGGTAACGGCTGCGGCGCTTGCCATTTCCGAAGGTTTGGCGAGAAACGCCGTCTGCGCAAAGGTAAACGGCGTACTCGTCGATTTATCGCACGAGCTTTGCGAAGGGGATCATTTGGAAATCGTAACTTTGAAGGACAAGGAAGGCTTGCAAGTGTACCGCCATACCTGCGCGCACGTGTTGGCGCAAGCGCTGAAAACGGTATATCCCACCTGTAAGCTCTCTATCGGACCTGTCATTGAAAACGGGTTTTATTACGACGTCGATTTCGTAACGCCCATTACCCAAGCCGACCTTGCTAAGGTAGAAGAAGAGATGAAAAAAATCATCAAGGGGAACTTCGCTATCGAACGTTTTACGCTCCCGAAAGACGAAGCGATTAAGCTTATGGAAGAGTATAACGAAAGCTATAAGGTAGAGCTTATTGAAGAATTACCCGAAGGGGAAACGATTTCCTTCTATAAACAGGGCAACTTTACCGACCTTTGCCGCGGACCGCATTTGCCGTCTACGGGAAAAATTAAGGCGTTCAAGCTTACGAGTATTGCAGGCGCGTACTGGCGCGGTGACGAGCATAACAAGATGCTTACCCGTATTTACGGAACGGCGTTTGCTAAGAAGGACGAGATGGAAGCGTACTTCACTATGTTAGAAGAAGCGAAAAAACGCGACCATACAAAGCTCGGGAAAGAGCTTGGCTTGTTTGCCATTCTCAACGAAGGCAAAGGCTTGCCTTTCTTCTTGCCTAACGGGATGGTGTTGAAGAATACGCTTATCGATTACTGGCGTCAAATCCATACGCGCGAAGGCTACGTGGAAATCTCTACGCCCATCATGCTGAACAAATCGCTTTGGGAAACGTCGGGACATTGGTATCACTACCGTGAAAACATGTACACCACCAAGGTGGACGACGAAGATTTTGCGATTAAGCCCATGAACTGCCCCGGCAGTATTTTGGTGTATAAAAACGAACCGCACAGTTATAAGGATTTGCCTATCCGTATGGGCGAGCTTGGGCTTGTGCACCGTCATGAAAAATCCGGTCAGCTGCACGGGCTGTTCCGCGTGCGTTGCTTTACGCAGGACGACGCGCATATCTTCATGACGCCCGAACAAATTAAGGACGAAATCAAAGGCGTCGTGCGTCTTATCAACGAAGTATATACGTTGTTTGGGTTTAAGTATCACGTCGAGCTTTCTACCCGTCCGGAAAACAGTATGGGCAGCGACGAAGACTGGAATACCGCTACCGACGCGCTCCGCAACGCGTTAGACGATTTGGGACTTGATTACGTCGTCAACGAAGGGGACGGCGCGTTCTACGGGCCGAAGATTGACTTCCATTTGGAAGACTCTATCGGTAGAACGTGGCAATGCGGTACGATTCAGCTTGACTTCCAACTTCCCCAACGTTTTGAAATGGAATATATCGGCGAAGACGGACAAAAACACCGTCCTATCATGGTGCACCGCGTAGCGTTTGGCTCTATCGAACGGTTTATCGGTATCCTTATCGAACATTTTGCGGGCAAATTCCCCGTGTGGCTTTCGCCCTTACAGGTTAAAATTTTGCCGATTACCGATAAGCAGGCGGATTACGTCAACGCGCTTTGTGAAAAAATGAAGGCGGCGGGTATTCGCGTGAAGGTGGACGATAGAAACGAAAAAATCGGCTATAAAATCCGTGAAGCGCAAATGGAAAAAGTACCGTATATGCTCGTGGTAGGTGAAAAGGAAGCCACCGAAGGCTTGGTTGCCGTACGTCGTAGAGATAAGGGTGATATGGGTGCGATTCCCGCAGACGAGTTTATCGCTACCGTCGTGGAAGATATTGCAAGCAAAACGGCGTTTTAAGCACAAAAATACAATTTTTCGTTACAAAATATACTATACTTTCCCGTAAAAAGGGAGTATAATGGAATATAATAAAGAAAAAAGCAAAGGAGAAAGATTATGCTTGTTTCTACGGAAATTCAGTCTTATCGCGCGCTCCGTGACGATAAGGCGATTATCAAAATGCTCAAAGAAGCGGGATTTACCGCCTACGATTTTTCCATGTGCACGGATTTGGGCGCGGAAATGGTAGACGCGGACGATTATCTTGCCCGCGCGAAGGATTTACGGGAGTACGCCGACAGTATCGGTATGCCTTGTAATCAAACGCACGCGCCTTTTTCTTCGGCGATTAAGGGGAATGAAGAATACAATAAAGCTATGTATCCCAGATTGCTCCGCGCTATTGAAATCAGCGGTGTGCTGGGCGCGAAAATTTGTGTCGTACATCCTTGTAACGATTATACGCCCGAAGAGAACGCCGCTATGTACGAAGGTATGAAGGAAACGGCAAAGAAAGCAGGAGTAAAGATTGCCACCGAAAATATGTGGAACTGGGCGAAGGGCTCTCCTACGGCTACGCCTGCGGCTTGCTCCGACCATATCAACTTCAAACGGCATATGGATTTACTCGATAGAGATATTTTCGTTGCCTGCGTAGATATCGGGCACGCGGAAATGGCAGGACTGAACACTTCGGCGGCGGAGATGATTGAAACGCTGGGCGACGACGTACAATGTATCCACTTGCACGACGTGGATAAATTGCACGATAACCACCATTTGCCGTTCGTTTGCGATATTGATTACCAAAAGGTGATTGCTGCGCTTAGAAAAATCAGCTATAAAGGGGATATTACGTTGGAGAGCAATACGTTTACGAAGAAACTCCCCGTAGCGCTTTTACCCGCGGCGGCAAGATATGCGGCGGCAGTTGCCACGTATTTTAAGACGGAAATCGAAAAAGAATAAAAATTTTATAAAATCACCGAAAAATGCTTGACAACGGGTTTGCTTTTGTGTTATGATATCAAAGCTAAGCAGGAGTGACCCTTCTCGCCGTACGGTTATTGTCGGTACGGCTCAATAATTACCAAGCGTATTTTATGGGATTATTACGGGTTGCTTAACTTAGCAGCCCGTTATTATTTTTGTGAGGTACACGATCATAAAAGACCAGCATCAAATCAACGAAAATATTCGTGATAGAGAAGTGCGCGTGATTTCCGCCGCAGGCGAACAGCTCGGCATCATGAGCGCGGCAGAAGCGCTCCGTATTGCCGAAGACGAGAACCTTGACTTGGTTAAGATTTCTCCCAACGCCGTTCCGCCCGTATGTAAGATTATGAACTACGGCAAGTTCAAGTTTGAACAGGCAAAGCGCGAAAAGGAAAACCGCAAGAACCAAAAGATTGTGGAACTCAAAGAGATTTATCTTTCCATGACCATTGACGTAGGGGATATGAACGTTAAGGCGAAAAAGACGTTAGAAATCCTTGGTGATGGCAATAAAGTGAAAGTGTCTATCCGTATGCGCGGCAGACAAATGGCGCACTCGGCAATGGGTGTGGACGTTATGCGTCGGTTTTTTGACATGCTCGGCGGTAAAGCGGTAATGGAAAAAGCGCCCGTTACGGAAGGCAGAAATATTTTCATGATTCTCTCGCCCGCAAAATAAGGGCTTACATTAAGCGGACAAGCTTTGCTCGGCAAAGCCCGAAATATAAAAACGTATAAAAAACTCGGAGGATAAAGATATGCCTAAACAGAAAACACATAGCAGCACGAAGAAACGTTTTTGGCTCACCGGTTCGGGAAAGGTAAACCGTTCCCACAGCGGTAAGAACCACAAAGCGGAAACCAAGAACAGAAAGAGAAAGAGAAATTTGCGTCAAACTACGCTTGTTTCCACCACGCAAGAAAGCACGGTAAAGAGCATGATGCCCTATAAGAAATAAGAGAAAGGAGACGAAAGAATATGCGTATTAAGAGAGCAGTAAACGCGGTTAAAAAACGTAGAAAAATTTTCAAGCTTGCCAAGGGTTACTTCGGCAATAAGAGCAAATCGTACAGAATCGCAAGAGAAGCGGTTATGAAATCTCTCAACTATGCCTATATCGGCAGAAGATTGAGAAAGAGAGACTTCCGTCGTCTTTGGATTGCGAGAATTAACGCAGCGGCAAGACAAAACGGTATGTCTTACAGCAAGCTTATGCACGGCCTTAACGTTGCAGGAATCAACTTGAACAGAAAAGTTCTTGCAGACTTGGCTGTAAACGACGCAGCGGCATTCACGCAGCTCGTTGAAAAAGCAAAAGCAGCGCTTTAATTAGCAAAGTAAAAGCCTTTTGACAAAAAAGGCTTTTTCGTATTTTTTGAGAAAATGATATTAACGTCGAAAAACAATCCGCTAATCAAGGCGACGGCGTCGCTCAAAGAGAAAAAAGGCAGAAAAGAGCTGGGCTCTTTTTTGGTGGAAGGCGTCAAAATGGCAACGGAATGTATCCGTAGCGGCTTTGCGGTAGAGTACGTATTCGTGGAAGAAAACCATACGTTTATACCCCAAGAAGTCGGCTTTGCCCAAGAACAAATCGTGTACGTTTCCAAGGACGTCATGCGTTATTTATCCGACGAAAAAACGCCCCAAGGCGTAGTTTGTCGGGTGAAACTTCCCCAAAAAGCCTTGCAAAAGCCCACGGGCAGCTGCTTGCTTTTAGACGGCGTAGCCGACCCGGGTAACGTCGGGGCGATTATTCGTAGCGCCAACGCGGCGGGCTATAACGAGATTTATCTCGTAGAAGGCTGCGCCGACCCTTACGCGCCTAAATCGGTGCGCGCAAGCATGAGCGGTATCTTTTTCACCAAACTGTACTTCGGTTCGAGAGAAGAAATTCTCTCTACGCTAAGCGACGCGCCTATTGTCGTGGCGGATATGGACGGCGAAAACGCCTTTACCTTTTCCCCGCCCGAAGTGTTTGCGCTTGCTATCGGCAACGAAGCCAACGGCATATCCGCTTTGGTACAAAACGCCGCGGCACATACGGTGAAAATCCCCATGCAGGCAACGCAAGAGAGCTTGAATGCGGCGGTATCGGCTGGTATTTTAATGTATCTTCTCAAAAGCAACTATTTTACTTGTCAAAAATAATCGATTATAAAGGAGTATTCATATGTCCGGACATAGCAAATGGCATAACATACAGGCAAAAAAGGGTAAGGCGGACGCCGCTAAGGGTAGAATTTTCACTAAGCTCGGCAGAGAAATCGCCGTTGCGGCAAAATCCAACCCCAACCCCGAAACCAACAGCAAGCTTGCCGATATTATCGCGAAGGCGAAAGCGGCAAACATGCCCAACGATAACATTCAACGCAGCATTAAAAAGGCGTCGGGTGAAATGAGCGGCGCGGATTATAAGGAACTGACTTACGAAGGCTACGGTCCTGCGGGCTCGGCGGTGATTATCGTAACGCTTACCGATAATATCAACCGTACGGCAGGGGACGTTCGTTCCATTTTAGGCAAGCACGGCGGTTCAATGGGGAACACGGGCTGTGTATCGTATAACTTCGATAATAAAGGATATATCGTCGTAGAAAGAACGGTAGAACTCGACGAAGACACCATGACGGAATACGCGTTGGAAGCAGGCGCGGACGACGTGGTGGCGGACGACGACGTATATGAAATCTTTACTACGCCCGAAGCTTTTTCTGACGTACGTAAATATTTGGAAGATAAAAACGCGGAATTGATGGCGGCTGCGCCTAAGGGTAGAAGAAACGACGAAGAAGAACCCAAAATCCGTTTCGTTCAAGCGGAAATCGCTATGATTCCCCAAAACAAAATCGAACTTCCCGCAGACGCTTTGAAGAAATTTGAAAACATGCTGGAAGCGTTGGAAGATCACGACGACGTACAAAACGTATATCACAACGTAGAACTTCCCGACGAAGACGAAGAATAATTTGCGTTTAAACGCTTGACAAGTTTTTCCAGATATGGTAAACTGAATGGTGTTAAGAACTAAATATCCCTTGGGGGAGTAGCAGACGCGTTTTTGTACGCGTGATACGTCAACAACACAACCGAAAGGTATGGCGTGTCTTAAATTGCAAGACTCATTGTATGTTTGCAAAGGCGTACGAAAAGAGTAAAAATTTACCGAGTATGGTTTTGCAATCGTACTCGGTTTTTTGTTATATTCTTGATAAAAAAAGACAATATACAACATAATAAGGAGTGAAAAATGAAAGAGTATTGTCAAAATTATGAAGAAGTTCTCAAAGCGGTTCATTCTTCCAAAGAAGAAGGACTGCATGCGGACGAAGCGCAACGCCGTTTAGAAACAAACGGCAAAAACAAGCTTGCCGAAGGCAAAAAGAAATCTCTCATTCGTAGATTTTTCGAACAGCTTGCTGACCCAATGATTATTATTCTGATCGTCGCGGCGTTTATTTCCGGCGCATTGTCGGTGTATCACATGTCGCAGGGCGAAGAAGGGGAATTCGTTGACGTCATTATCATTCTTGCCGTCGTGCTCATTAACGCGGTGCTTGGCGTATTCCAAGAAAGTAAAGCCGAAAAAGCCATAGAAGCTTTACAAGAAATGTCCGCGGCAACGTCAAAGGTACTCCGTGACGGAAAGGTGCAAATCGTGCACAGCGAAGATCTCGTCGTGGGCGATATCGTGCTGTTAGAAGCGGGCGACGCCGTCCCTGCCGACGGGCGTATTTTAGAAAGCGCAAGCATGAAAATCGAAGAAGCGGCGCTTACGGGTGAATCCGTTCCCGTCGATAAAATTGCCGACGCGATTACCGTTGCCGACGGCAAAGACGTGCCTTTGGGCGACCGTAAAAACATGGTGTATATGGGCAGCGTCGTCGTATACGGCCGTGGCGTAGCGGTAGTTACCGCAACGGGTATGGATACCGAAATGGGTAAAATCGCAGGCGCGTTGGCGCAAGCGGAAGAAGGTCAAACCCCCTTGCAAATCAAGCTTGGTCAGCTTTCCAAAATATTGACTTGGCTGGTTTTGGGTATCAGTATTATCGTATTCGGCGTAAAGATGATTCAAGGCTTTGCGCAAACGGGCTCGCTTTCTTTTGAATTTGGTTTAGAAGCCTTCATGGTCGCCGTATCGTTGGCGGTTGCGGCTATTCCCGAAGGACTTGCGGCGGTCGTTACTATCGTACTTTCTATCGGCGTTACCAACATGTCCAAGCGTAACGCGATTATCCGTAAGCTGACGGCGGTAGAAACGCTTGGGTGCGCGCAAATTATTTGCTCGGATAAAACGGGTACGTTGACGCAAAACAAGATGACGGTAGTCGAATATTACGGCGAAGACGAACTTCGCGCGGCGAAAGCAATGGCACTTTGCTCGGATGCGGAGCTTGACGAAAACGGTGAAGTAACGGGCGAACCTACCGAAGCGGCGTTGGTCGTTTGGGCGAATAAGCTCGGCGCACCTAAGACGCAGCTCAAAGCGGAAATGCCCCGTGCGGGGGAATTGCCCTTCGACTCGGGCAGAAAAATGATGTCTACCGTTCACCCCGAAGGGGACGGCTACGTGCAGTACACTAAGGGCGCGCCCGACGTCGTACTCAATCAATGCGCGTACTATTTGAAAGACGGCAAGCCCGTGCCTATGACGGAAGAAGCTAAGGCGGAAATTCTCGCGGCGAATAAGGCTATGGCGGATAAAGCGCTGCGCGTGCTGGCTATTGCCGAACGCGCTTGGAAAAAGCAGCCTGAAAAATACGATAGCGAAAGCATGGAAACGGCGCTTTGCTTTACGGGACTTTGCGGTATGATTGACCCCGTCCGTCCCGAAGTAAAAGACGCTATCGCACGTTGTAGGGAAGCGGGTATCCGCCCGATTATGATTACGGGCGACCATATCGATACGGCAATCGCAATCGCAAAGGAGCTGGGTATTCTCACCGACGGCGTTCGCGCAATCACGGGTTCGCAACTCAATGAAATGGACGACGAAACGTTCGCCAAAGAATTTGCGGATATCGGCGTATACGCACGTGTACAGCCCGAACATAAAACGCGTATCGTAACGGCTTGGAAAAACGCAGGCTACGTTACGGCAATGACGGGTGACGGCGTCAACGACGCGCCTTCCATTAAGACGGCGGATATCGGCGTCGGCATGGGTATTACGGGTACGGACGTTACCAAAAACGTTGCGGACATGGTGCTTGCGGACGATAACTTCGCCACTATCGTCGGTGCGGTAGAAGAAGGTAGACGTATTTACGATAATATCCGTAAAGCCATTCAATTCTTGCTTGCGTCGAATATGAGTGAAGTCTTGTCCATTTTTGCGGCAACCTTAATGGGCTTTACGATTTTAGAGCCCGTACACCTTTTGTGGATTAACTTGGTTACCGACTGTTTCCCTGCCTTAGCGCTTGGTACGGAACGCGCCGAAACGGACATTATGCGCCGTAAACCGCGTGACGCCAAAGCGGGCGTATTTGCCGACGGCATGGGGATAGACGTCCTGTATCAAGGCGTTATCGTAGCCATCTTGGTGCTTATTTCCTATTTTGTAGGACACTTTATCAACGAAGGTGAATTTACGTTTGCAAACAGCTCGCACGGGACGACGATGGCGTTTTTGACCATGTCCATGGCGGAAATCTTCCACAGCTTTAACATGCGTTCGCAAAGAAAGAGCTTGTTTGGAATGAAACAGCAAAACAAGTGGCTGTGGTGGGCGGCAATCGGTTCGTTTGCGGCAACCGCGCTCGTTTGTGAAGTGGACTTCCTTGCGGCTGCGTTTGGATTTGCGCCCGTAGGTATTTTGGAATTTGCCGTAGCAATCGGTATCGGCGCTTGCATCATTCCTATCGTAGAACTTGTGAAACTCGTGCAAAGAAAGCTTGCAAATAAGAAAAAGTAAAACTGTGAAAAAGAGCCGTTGGGAAACCGACGGCTCTTTTGTCGAAAAAGGCAAAACGGGCATACCGTGTGTGCGTTGAAAAGTAAAAACGCAAAAAAAATATGTAAATTTGGGATATTTTTTTTCTAAAACCCTTGACCGCACCCATAATATATGTTATAATAATACATATAAAAGGGGTAAAAGCCTTTTTTGTGAAGAAAAATAAGGAAAATAAACTTATTTTTTGTGATAAAACTGTCAAAAATAAAAAACGACCGAGGTGTAAAATGGCGGACAAAAAACAATTAGAAACATCTAAGATCGACGCGTTGTATAGCTGGATCTCTTACGATCTGAAAAAGCTCAAAGGCGAACTTCTCAACGAGATGAAATATTCTTCCGTACAAGTCGGCTCTTTGTATCAAGAAATGAAGGGCGATAAGGACAGATCGTCCCAAGCTTTGGCGCAAGAGATTCGTTACGGATATAAACAAAACCAGACCATTTACGACGGTTTGACGCAAATGATTGCGGAAGACGTGACGGCGAAACTCAATTCGGTAGACGAAAAGGTTGCCACCTTGGCGCAAATCGAAAATGCGATTGCCGAAGCTATGACCAAACTGGATACGCTGGATTGCAGCGTTGCGCTTTTGGAAAATATCGACACCGACGCGTTTGCGGATAAGGTAAAGGATAAAGTCGCCGAAGTCATTCCCGCCTTGCAGGAAACCTTGGACGAAATCAAATACAGCTACTTACAGCAACAGGCGATTTACGACGGTCTTACCGCGCTTATCAGCGGTGAAGTCATTTCTAAGCTTGACGTAGTAGAAGACAAGTTGGAGCTCTTACAACAGCTCGAAGGGGCTCTCGACGACGTCAACGTACGCCTTGCGGAACTTGCCGCCATGTATGCGGATAACGACTATAAGGGTCTTATCGAATCGGTTGCTGAAAAGACGGAAGAAAGCGTAGCGGAACACAGCCGTCAAGTTTTGGAAGCGGTCAATGCAATTCCCGTTGCGGAAAACGTAGACTATACCCGTATCGTTGACGAAGTGGGCGATAAGGTATTAGAACTTCTCGGCGACGTACTCGTCGAACCCGAAACGACGGAAGCGCCCGTCGCAGACGCAAAACCCGTAGAAGTGGAAATCGACTACGATAAAATCGTTTACGGCACGGCGGAAAAGGTAGTAGAATCGTTGCCCTATCCCGAAAAGGTAGATTATCGCCGTATCGATAACAGCTTTATGAAAGCGGCGGAAAGTATTCAAATGAACGCCAAAGAAGACGTTATTGCAAACGCGGTAACGGCGGCAGTAGAAAAGGCGATGGCGGCGCTGGATTTACAAGCTTTGGCAAACGCCGTTGCGGAAAAAATCGTTATTCCCGTAGTCGAACCCCAGCCTATTGATTACGACCGTTTGGCGGATATGGTAGCGGCAAGATTGACTCAACCTAAGGAAGTGGATTACGATAAAATCGTAGCTATCGTCGAAAGCAATAAGGTCGACAACGTCGATTACGAAAAAATCGGCGCTATCGTAGAAGAAAAGCTTGCGGCGGCAGATTGCGGCGAACCTACGTATAACTTAGTCGTAGACGAAGAAGGCGTGCAAGCTATCGCGCAAAACATCTCGCAAGAGCTTTGCCAAATGTGCGCAGAATGTGCCGTAGCCGAAGAAACCGTAGAAGAGCCTGCTCCCGTAGAAGAAGAGCTTGCTGCCGCGGAAGAGCCCGTAGCCGAAGAGCCCGCGCCCGTAGTAATAGAACCTACTACCGCAGCGGAAGACGACGGACTCGTTGAACGCTTGAATAGAAGCTTTACGGCGAAATTAAAACAAAGCGAAGGCGCGGTGAAGAGCTATTACAGCATGTTGAAAAACGCGTTGACTTCGTATGAAAAGGTCAACTCTAACATCAGCTGGCAAGGGGATAGATTTAACTTTGGCAGGGGCACGGTGGCGAAAATGCTCATTCGCGGTAAAACGCTTTGTTTGTTGCTTGCGCTTGATCCTACCGACGAAGAAACCTTCCCGAAATCTACTTATCATCAAAAGGACGTAAGCGATCAAAAGGCGCACGAAGACACGCCGTTTATGATGAAAATCGGCAGCAACGGCGCGGTGAAGAAAGCCATTCGTTTGATTGACGCTTTGGCGGCGAAGTTGGAAACGCAAAAAGACGCGGAATTTGCTCCCGTTGATTTCACGGTGGAATATGCGTATGAAGACGACGCAAAGCTCATTGAAGACGGACTGATCAAGAAAACGTTGGAAAAGAAAGTAGACTTCAACTTTTGATGTAAACGTAAGATGAAAAAATTCGAATAGAGAAAAGAGAGCTGATAATTGCATATTTTCGGCTCTCTCTTTTATCGGCGGAAAAACTCCGCCAAGGAGAACGTATTGAAAAAGAATAAAGAAGAAAGCGTTATACAAAAGCGTGGAAAAGGACAAACGTCCGAACAAAAGCGTAAAGAGAAAACGCCGAAAGCTACGCCCTTGAAAATGGACGGAACGTCGAAAAAACGCACGGCGCAGTCCAAAACACAAACGCCTATCGAGAAAAAACCGAAAAAGAAAAAGCCAGTTAAAATTATCTTTCTCGGCGGCGTAGGGGAAATCGGTAAAAATATGACGGCTATCGAATACGGTAACGATATTATCGTTATCGACGCAGGACTTACTTTCCCCGGGGAAGATATGCCGGGTATCGATTCCGTCGTTCCTGACGTAACGTATTTGTCCCAAAACAAAGAAAAAATTCGTGGGATATTGCTCACGCACGGGCATGAAGACCATATCGGCGGCGTTCCGTATTTGATGAAGGAAGTGCTCCCCGATACGCCCGTTTACGGCACGAAACTTACGCTGATGCTCACGGACAACAAGCTACAAGAACACCGTATCGCAGGCGCTGTGGGTAGAGTTGTACGGGCGGGCGACGTCGTTCGTTTGGGAGCGTTTGAAGTGGAATTTATCAACGTCAATCACTCCATTTCAGGTGCTTGCGCGTTGGCAATCCGCACACCCGTCGGCTTGATTTATCACAGCGGCGATTTTAAAATTGACCTTACGCCCGTTGCCGGCGAACCCATTGACTTAAAGCGTATTGCCGAGCTGGGCAAAGAAGGCGTCCTTTTATATCTTGCCGAATCGACGAATATCGAACGCGGCGGCTATACCATGAGTGAAACGGTCGTCGGTACGACTTTGGATCATTTGTTTTCGGAAAATAATAACCGTCGTTTGATTATCGCGACGTTTGCGTCCAACGTACACCGTTTACAGCAAATTATCGACTTGGCGGTGAAGTATCGCCGTAAGGTTGCGCTGTCGGGCAGGAGTATGTTCAAGGTGGTCGAGGCGGCGGTGAAAATCGGGGAATTGAAAATTCCCGAAGGCGTGCTTATCGATATTGAAAAGACGAAAAATCTTTTCGACGGAGAGCTGTTAATCGTATCCACAGGCTCGCAAGGAGAACCCATGAGCGCGCTTACGCGTATGGCTATGGGCGAGTTTAATAAGGTCACGGTAGGTACAAACGATACCATTATCATTTCCGCGAACCCCATTCCCGGTAACGAAAAGCCCGTGTATCGGGTTATCAATAACTTGTATAAAAAGGGCGCGCGCGTGGTATACGAAAGCTTGGAAAAAATCCACGTATCGGGACATGCTTGCCAAGAAGAACACAAAATCCTGCATGCGTTGTTAAAGCCGAAATTTTTCATTCCCGTACACGGGGAATACAGGCATTTAAAACGCCATGCCGATTTGGCGATCAGTATGGGTATGCCTGCGCAAAATATTCTTTTAACGGAAATCGGCAACTGTGTCGAACTCACCGAAAATAGTCTTTCCTTAGCGGAAAACGTACCTGCGGGAACGTGGTTAATTGACGGGGAAGGGTATGAAGACTACGGTACGAGCGACGTCATGAAGGAACGTTTGAAAATGGCGGCGGACGGTGTATTTTCCGTGTCCTTGGCGGTTACGGGCAATTACGTGATTAACGAACCCGTGGTACAAGCGTACGGTTGTGTGTTTACCGAAAGCACGGGTAGCGCGGAAGAAATCAAGGCGGTGGTCAAACGCGCCGTCGACGGGTACGTTTACGGCTACGGTTATCAAGAAGAGCTTGCCGCCGTGGTGAAAAGGGCGTTAAAGAATTATTTTTATAAAAAGAGTAAGCAATCCCCCTTAATTGCCGTCAGTATTCTCGACGTATAGCCATTACGGAATGAGTTGAATTTAATTTTGGACAAGTTGCATTTGCTCTATAATGAATAAGGGGAAAAACAAAGGAAAAAAACATGCAATATACGGCATCCTTGGTACAACTGGATATAGACGCGGAAGTGGACGAACGGCGTAAGCAGGCGTTGCAAAACGGGATTCCCGTAGCCGACGACGAAACGTTGCAATACCTTTTGGTGACCCTTGCCCTTTGTAAGCCAAAAAAGATTTTGGAAATCGGTACGGCGGTAGGGCTTTCGGGGGTGGCTATGCTCCAAGCTTGTCCCACGGCAAGGCTGACCACCATTGAGTTGGAAGAAGATAGATACGTTCAGGCGAAAGAAAACTTTGCGTATTTTGGCGTAGAACACCGCGTAAACGCGCATTTGGGCGACGCAGGGGAAATTCTCGCCATGATGGACGGGGAGTTCGACTTCGTATTTTTAGACGGACCGAAGGCGCAATACGAAAAGTATTTGTTCGACTTAAAGCGGCTAATGAAAAAGGATAGCGTACTCTTTGCCGACGACGTGCTTTTGTACGGTTGGGTCAGCGGAGAAGAGCCCACACCGCAAAAACGACATTCTATCGTGGATAAAATACGCTCGTATTTAGAAACGGTAACCAAGGATAAAGACTTTATTACGTCTGTCGTCAACGTAGGCGACGGCGTAGCGGTGTCCGTATATAAGGGCAAGGAGAAGGAAGTATGAAGGCGGAATTGTTAGCTCCTGCGGGTAGCTTTGCTAAGCTGGAAACGGCGTTGCACTTCGGCGCGGACGCCGTATATCTCGGCGGAAAAAACTTTTCCTTGCGTACGTTTGCCGATAATTTTACCTTAGAAGAATTGCGCCAAGCAATTGCGCTTGCCCATAGCATGGGAAAAAAAGTATACGTTACGGCAAATATTTTGGCGCGTAACGCCGATTTTGCGCAAATGAAGGACTACTTTACGCAGCTTGCTGCGTTTGGCGCGGACGGTGTTATCGTCAGCGACGTGGGGGTGGTGTATGTTGTCAAACAAGTAGCTCCGTCCCTGCCCGTGCATTTATCCACACAGGCGAATACGACGAATCAATACGCCGTAAAGTTTTGGAAGGAACAGGGTGTTTCGCGTATCATTCTCGCACGGGAGCTGTCTTTAAAGGAAATTGCGCAAATACGGGATTTTGTTCCCGAAATCGAACTGGAAGCGTTCGTCCACGGTGCTATGTGCATATCGTATAGCGGCAGGTGTTTGCTGTCCGACTATCTCGACGGGCGTTCGTCTAACCGCGGCGCGTGCGTGCAGTCCTGTCGTTGGCGTTATGAAGTCCGTGCGCTGAACGCTACGGGCGGTCCGTCCGAATGGTTGCCTATCGAGCAGGATGAAAAGGGAACGTATATTCTCAACAGTAAGGACTTGAATATGCTTTCCCGTTTAAACGATTTACAAGACGCGGGGGTAAATTCCTTTAAAATTGAAGGCAGAATGAAGAGTGCGTATTATCTGGCGACGGTCATCAACGCGTATAGAAGAGCTATGGACGGCGAAGATGAAAGCGTTTCTTCGCAAGAGCTGTTGGCTGTGGCGCATAGAGAATATACGCAAGCCTACGCCGACGGGAATAATCCGCATACGGTGAACTATAAAGACAGTCAATCCAAAGGGGAGTACACCTATATCGCCGACGTTACGGGTAGTGAAAACGGCTATACGTATGCGCAAATGCGCAACCGTTTTTATACGGGCGACGTTTTGGAAGTACTCTCGCCCGACGGCAATTTTAAAAAATCGTTTACCGTTGGAGAACTGGAAACGTCCAAGGGTGAAAAGACGAATGACGGAAAACTCGTTTGTGAAACGTATAAAGTGGCTTGTCCGTACGATTTGAAGAAAGGGGACTTTTTACGCAGAAAAGCGTAAAAATAACGGGGAATACAGATATGAAAAAGAAAATATTATTGTTGGCGACGGGCGGTACGATAGCGTCGCATTCAGGCGCGAACGGTTTAATTCCAGAGTTGCAAGCGGACGCCCTGATAAAATACGTGCCCGAAGTGCTTGACTTTTGCGAAGTCGACGCGGTGCAACTGTATAATATCGACAGCACTAACGTCACTCCCGAGCATTGGTTAAAGCTTGCCACCGCCATTCAAGAAGAGTACGATAATTACGACGGATTTGTGATTTGCCACGGCACGGACACTATGTCGTATACGGCGGCAATGCTTTCGTATTTGGTGCAACATTCCCCCAAACCCATTGTTTTAACGGGCTCGCAAAAGCCGATTGATAAGGAAGATACTGACGGTAGAATTAACCTTCGCGATAGCTTTTTGTATGCGGCAAGCGATACGGCAAGTGACGTCGTTATCGTATTCCAAGGCAATATTATCGCGGGAACGAGAGCAAAAAAAATCCGCACCAAAAGCTTTAATGCTTTTGCAAGCGTCGATTTTCCCAACCTTGGGGTTATCCGCGACGGCAAGCTGATTAACTATATCGTAACGCCCAAAAAGGAAAAACCGCAGTTTTTCACCGCGTTGAATGAAAAAGTCGCGCTTTTGACGTTGACGCCGGGGGTAAAAGCGGATATTTTAGATGCGTATTTCCGTTTACACGACGCGGTTGTGTTGTCGGGCTATGGTACGGGCGGTGTTCCCGAAGGAGAGTATTACGGTTTTTACGACGTCATTCAAAGCTGGGAAAGAAAGGGTAAAACGCTCGTCGTTACCACACAGGTGCAGCAAGAAGGCAGCGATATGGACGTTTATCGCGTGGGCAGGGGGTTGAAGAATAGGTTTGATTTGTTGGAAAGCTATTCCATGACCAACGAAAGTATCATCACCAAGCTCATGTGGATTTTGGCGCAAACCAAAGACGATAACGAAATCCGCAAGCTGTTTTATCAATCGGTGAATTACGATTTAATCGGATAAAAAACGCAAAAACGGGCATACCGTGTATGCGTTGAAATATAGAAATGGAGAATATATCATGAGAAAGACACAACTGAAAAAATACGCAAAATTGCTTGCGCGAGTAGGCTTAAACGTAAAGAAAGGACAAACGGTATTTATCGGCGCGGGCTTAGACCAGCCGGAGTTCGTTACCATGGTCGTCGAAGAATGTTATAAGGCGGGCGCAAGCGAAGTGTACGTGGAATGGAGTCATCAACCCGTAGAAAAGCTTTCGGCAAACTATCGTAGCTTGGAATCGCTTTCGCAGTTAAAACCTTGGGCAAAAGCGAAATGGGAATTTAAAGCGGCGAATTATTCCTGCCGACTGTTTATCGAATCGGAAGACCCCGACGGCATGAACGGCGTTGACCAAGATAAAATGAGCGCTGCTCGCCGCGCCATGTATCCGCAAATCAAGCCCTTCCGTTTGGCAATCGAAAATAGACATCAATGGTGTATTGCCGCCGTTCCCGGAAAAGCTTGGGCGAAAAAGGTATTCCCGCATTTAAGCGAAACCAAAGCGGTAGAAGAAATGTGGAAGGTCATCTTGATGACGGCGCGCGCCGGCGGAAAAAATCCTATTAAGGCGTGGAAAGAACACAACGAAGATTTGGACGCGCGTTGCAAATATCTCAACGACCTTGGTTTGCAGTACGTGGAAATCAAAAGCGCCAACGGCACGGATATTAAAATTGAGCTCAATGAAGACGGACGTTTTGCAGGCGGTAAGGAAAAGACGTTAAAGGGTAGAATTTTCAATCCCAACATTCCTTCGGAAGAAGTGTTCACTTCGCCCAAAGCGGGCTCGGTAGAAGGGATTGTGTATTCCACCAAACCGCTTTCGTATATGGGCGAAATTATCGACAACTTCTCCATGCGCTTTGAAAACGGTAAAGTGGTAGAAGTGAAGGCGGAAAAGGGCGAAGCGCTTTTAAAGCATATGGTCAGTATGGACGAAGGCGCAGGCAAGCTTGGCGAAGTGGCGCTTATTCCTTACGATTCGCCGATTAGCAATTCGGGCGTATTGTTCTATAATACGTTGTTCGACGAAAATGCAAGCTGCCATTTGGCGGTAGGACAAGGCTTTAACGAATGTTTGAAGGGCTTTGAAAAATACACGGACGAAGAATGTAAAAAACGCGGCATCAACGAGAGTATGATTCACGTAGATTTCATGATCGGCGCGAAGGATACGGATATCGTCGGAATTAAAAAGACGGGTGGAAGAGTGCAAATTTTCAAGGACGGTAACTGGGCGTTTTAACCCGTAAAGGAGTATACAAATGACTAAAATTGATATCTTTTCTGGTTTTTTAGGCGCAGGAAAAACGACGCTAATTAAAAAACTCATTCAACAAGCCTATGTGGGCGAACAGGTAGTGCTGATTGAAAACGAATTTGGAGAAATCGGCATTGACGGCGGATTTTTGCAGGACGCCGGCATCAATATCACCGAAATGAATTCGGGCTGTATTTGCTGCTCGCTCGTCGGCGATTTTGCCAAAGCCTTGCAACAGGTGCAAAAGCAATACAATCCCGATAGAATTGTTATCGAACCTTCGGGCGTAGGCAAGCTTTCGGACGTTATTAAAGCCGTTGGCTCGGCGGGCTTAGAAAATGCGCAGTTGAATGCGTTTTGTACGGTAGTCGACGCGTCAAAATGTAAAATGTATTTGAAAAACTTTGGCGAATTTTTCGGGGATCAGGTGGAAAACGCAAGCTGTATCGTGTTATCGCATACCGATAAGGCGTCGGACGAAAAGTTGGCGGCGGCGGTTGCGCTTTTGAAAGAAAAAAATGCCACCGCAACGTTTGTTACCGCGCCTTGGGAAAGCTTGGACGGCAAAGCTATTCTCGCAGCAATGGAGCGTAAAGACTGCTTGCAGGCTGAGCTTGCGCGTTTGAAAGAAGAAACGCACGAGCATCACCACCATCACCACGAGTGCGACGATCCCGAATGCGATTGTCACGAGCATCACCATCATCATCACCACGAGTGCGACGACCCTGATTGCGATTGTCACAAGCATCACCACCATCATCACGCCGACGACGTATTTACCAGTTGGGGTATGGAAACGACCAGAAAGTATACCAAGGAAGAACTGATTGCCGCGCTTACGGCAATCGCCGACGAACAAACCTACGGAACGGTGCTCCGCGCGAAGGGGATTGTAGCGGGAGAAAACGCTTGGTTGCATTTTGACTACGTTCCAGGCGAACCCGACGTGCGCGAAGGCGCAGCAGGGGTTACGGGCAGATTGTGCGTAATCGGCTGCAAACTTCATGAAGACGCATTAAAAACGCTGTTTAAGGCGTAAAGGAAAATAGGAAATGAAAACGATACCTACGGAAACGCCCGTCTATTTGTTTTTGGGTTTTTTAGAATCAGGTAAAACCAAGTTTATACAAGAAACAATGGAAGACCCCCGCTTTGCAACGGGGGAGAAAACCTTGCTTTTGGTGATGGAAGAAGGGGAAGAAGAATACGAAACGATTAAGTTTGCGAATGCGGAAAGCGTAGAGCTTGCCGTTATCGACGATAAATCGCAGCTTACGGAAGAGTATTTGACCAAATTACAGCTGGAAAGCGGAGCGGAACGCGTCGTTGTGGAGTACAACGGTACGTGGCTTTTAGAAGACTTTTTCTCGGCTATGCCCGAAGGCTGGATGATTAACCAAGTCATGACTTTTTTCCACGCGCAAACGTTTTTAAACTACAACGCGAACATGCGGCAGTTTACCTTTGATAAAATCGACAATACGCAGCTTGTGGTGTTCAATCGTTTTGACGCGTCCATGGATAAAATGGCGTTTCATAAAGTGGTACGCGGTATTTCCCGTCGTTGCGATATCGTTTACGAATACGCGGACGGTAAAGCGGAATTTGACGATATCGAAGACCCGTTGCCCTTTGACGTAAACGCGCCCGTTATCCGTATCGAAGATAAGGATTATGCCTTTTTCTATCGCGATTTGACGGAAAACTTGGAAACGTATATCGGCAAAACGGTTAAATTTAAGGGAATTGTTGCTACGGACAAACGGCTCTCACCGCTGGATATCGTGGTGGGTCGGCACGTCATGACGTGTTGCGCGGATGATATACAGTATTGCGGACTTGCGTGCGAACTTCCTAACGAAATGCAGCTGCAAACGCGTGACTGGATTACCGTTACCGCCAAAGTGGAGTTCAAAAAACACCGTATTTATAAAGGGAAAGGCCCTGTGTTGGTGGCGGAAAAGGTGATTATCGGTCAGCCGCCCGAAGAACAGCTGGCAACCTTCTATTAAAAACAAAGGGGGCAGGTATGCGTTCAACGCTACCTGCCCCGAGTTTTTTTTAAAATTATACGATACCGTGCGCCATCATGGCTTCGGCTACTTTTTCAAAGCCTGCGATATTCGCGCCCATAACGTAGTTGCCTGCATAGCCGTATTTTTTCGCCGCGTTGTCAATATTACGGTAAATGTTGACCATAATTGTTTTGAGTTTCGCGTCGACTTCTTCGCTCGACCAGTACAGTCTACCCGACGATTGCGCCATTTCCAAAGCGGACGTTGCAACGCCGCCCGCGTTTGCCGCTTTTGCAGGAAGATAGACAAGCTCGGCGTTTTGGAATACTTCAATGGCTTCCAACGTCGAAGGCATGTTTGCGCCTTCCGCTACGTATTTTACGCCGTTTTTAACAAGTGCCGCTGCGCTTTCGCCGTCAATTTCGTTTTGCGTGGCACAAGGGAGAGCAACGTCGCAAGGGATATTCCAAATGCCTTTACAGCCTTCTACGTATTTCGCGCCTGCAACCCTTGTCGCGTATTCCTTGATGCGTCCGCGTTCGACTTCTTTGATTTGCTTGATAACGTCTAATTTGATGCCGTTTTCGTCGTATACGTATCCGTTGGAATCGTACATGGCTACGACTTTCGCGCCAAGCTGTTGCGCCTTTTCACACGCATAAATCGCCACGTTACCGCTACCCGAAACAACGGTAATTTTGTCCTTGAAGGAATCACCGCGAAGGCGCATAGCTTCTTCGGTGATATAAACGAGCCCGTAGCCCGTCGCTTCTTTTCTCACTAGCGAACCGCCGTAGGAAAGACCGCGCCCCGTCAATACGCCTACGTGTTCGTCACGGATACGCTTGTATTGTCCGAATAAATAGCCGACTTCTCTTGCGCCTACGCCGATATCGCCTGCGGGCACGTCGGTATCCGCGCCGATATGACGGTACAGCTCTGTCATAAAGCTTTGGCAAAACGCCATAATTTCTCTATCCGATTTGCCCTTAGGGTCAAAATCCGAACCGCCTTTACCGCCGCCGATAGGAAGACCCGTAAGGCTGTTTTTCAAAATTTGCTCCAAGCCAAGGAATTTGATGACCGAAAGGTTTACCGAAGGGTGGAAACGCAACCCGCCTTTGTACGGACCGATTGCGCTGTTGAATTGTACGCGGTAACCTTTGTTGACATGCACCGCGCCGTTGTCGTCTACCCAAGGCACACGGAATAAAACGGTGCGTTCAGGCTCGGTAAAACGCTCTAAAAGCGCTGCTTTTTCATATTCGGGGTGTGCATTGATGACGGGCTCTAACGTCAGCAATATTTCCGTCGCCGCTTGGTGAAATTCCACTTCGCCAGGGTTGCGCTTTTTTAAATCGTCTAATACTCTTTGTACGTAGCTCATACTATACTCCTTTTTCAAAAAACTGATTTTATGGATATCTTTAATCGATTTTCTAAATCTATAAATATATTATCATTTTTTTTTGATATTTGCAACAATTTTACTGTGTAATTTTATAAAAAGTATAAAAAATATTTGCCTTTTTTATAGAAAAGTAGTATAATAATAAAGCAAAATTATGTTAGATATAACTTTTCGTTATATCAAATAAAAAACACAAGCTTCCTTAGTTAAATGGATATAACAAGCCCCTCCTAAGGGTGTGCTATTCCTAAAATGAACCCATCAAAACGGGGCAAAACAATGCGAAAACTGCTTAAAATCATGTGTTTTAGCGATACTGTAGACGGCTAAAATAAAATTTGGTGACCTATTTGGTGACCACGGCGAAAAAAATTCGCCAAAGTGGGTATTGCTATATCCTATCCTATGAAAAACTGAATACGTGTCCGTAGTTAAATGGATATAACCGCGCCCTCCTAAGGCGCTATTGTGAGTTCGATTCTCGCCGGGCATACCAAAAAACGACCGATTTCTCGGTCGTTTTTGCATTGTAGCGCGTAGTTTATTCTTCTTTGAATTCGGTCAACATTCGCAGGTGCGCTTGCCTGTAGTACTTGCGGAATGTCGCCCACGGTAGGCTTGTATCCTGCGAGAAGGCGATTATCACGCCTATCAGTTCGCCTTTGTCTTTCGCCTCGGTAATTGCCTTTTCATAGTCTATTTTATTCATACTGTTTGCTCCTTGTTTTTGGTAAACAAACAATACCGTAAACGGTAATTAAAGTCCAGCATAACTTGCCGAAAAAGCAAAGGAAAACGACCGATTCCTCGGCCGTTTATGCTTATGTTTGGCTGTATAAATTCATAATAGGATAGTGCTGAAATTCTTCTATTTGTGAATGGTCTAATTCTGATAAATAATGCTCACATTCCAGTTTTGACTCCAAAAGAATGCAACTTGCTAATTTTATATCTATTCTAGAGGTACTGTTTTTTAATGATACAAGGTCTTGAATTGTTTCTTTTGTAAGTTTATGCTTGCGTTTTACAGTTTGAGTAAGATTTATAAAATTAATTTCGGATTTATTTTGCTCATAAAGTATCGTTGCTAACGCAATACACGCATCTAAAATATTAGGACTTTTAATTTTATCGTAATATAACAGCATTTTTAATAATAAATGAATATGCGCGTCTTCTGTTTTATCTGGAATACCATATTTTTTTATGGAGGGAACTAAATCGGAAAAATTAACATTGTCGATTTTTTCAAAGGTTTCCGTCGTTTTGTCGGCAAGCATTACATATGGACTTACAGGTATTTGTTCATCACCAATTATAATGCAATAACCCACATATTTGTCATTAAAAATACTATATACTTTATTTCCTTTATTGCCTTTAATGCAAAAGCAATAAATATTTATATTATTAAGGCGTAGTACGCCTTGTCCTGTGTTTTTTAACCCCAATGATACTTCTTTGTCGTACAATTCACTTTGACAAAAATCATACAAATTGTTGGTCTGTTGTTTTGTTAAATCATCAAGGTTTAATTCCTTTTGTATTCCCAAGCGCTTAAAGAGAGTGACAATGTCTTTATAAAACTTGACCAGTTTCTCAATTCTTTTAAGTTCATCGTCTTTTAAAAGCACTGTTTGTATAGGTAATTTAAAATCACCAAAAGCAAGTATGCTACCGTTATGTATTGCTAATATAAATGACAAAGTGTTTAATCGTTCTTGGACAGTCCCTGCATTTCCGTAATTTAGTGTTAGTTTATGTTCTTTAAGCAATATGCTAATTTGGCGACCTATTCGAATCGTTGTTCCTGTTTCGTTATTAAGAATATCATATCCGTCATAATATTGTATTTCGTCAACGAAAATTGGAATATCGTTATGATGGCCTATTATCAGATTTTGTATGTTTTCAAACTTATCAACGGGAAATTCCACGCCTTTTTCGTCTTTATAATAAACATAAGGCTTTTGTGTGATGATGGAACTGTATATATCAGCACCGCTAAAATTTGAGCGCATATCCACATTAAAGGTGAGAACAGGTTTTTTAATTTTTTCCTGTAAATCTCCTGTATTAAAAACACCAGGGATTATTTGCGATTGTCTTTCAGCGTCTTTAATAAAAGAAAGAATTATTGATTTTACTTTGGTTGCATTTTTAAATGGTAAGTCGGTAAGGGGTAATGATATAGTTTTTCTTTTACCAGCGTTTTTCAAAAGTTTTTCTAAATCATATAATTGCAATGGAACATAAGAAATCCTATATTCATTATTAACTATTTGTACAACAAAATATAATATATTCTTTTTTTTCTTAAAATTAATCAAGTCAGAAACAGCAATTGGATGCGTTTTTGTATATTTTTTTAAAGTGCGACCTTTAACTTGAGCAGGAATTATTGCTTTTAAATTTGCTTTGCTAAATTCATCGCTGTTATATACAAATAATTCGCCATCCCAACTAAGAGTTTTATCTCCTTCTTTAAGCTCGGGTTTTATAATATTTGTGTTACGCAGAGCAATTCTTACGTAGTCAACAGCATTTCCCTCAATAGAACTTTTATCCATAGAGTACTCCTATTTACAAATGAATATTATACATTAGCCTGTCCTCACGACCGTTATCATACAAAAAGGCTTTTTGGTCGTAATTAAAGACTGGCTTTGCTTTATGTATTATGCGGTGATGGTCGGGACAGACTATCATCACGTTTTTCGCGTCGTTGTTTGCTGTGAGGGAGAATGGTTGAATATGGTGTGCCTCGCTAACGTCAACGCCATACATTTCAACTGCACGAGCTCCACATATTTGGCAACGGAATTCATACAGTCCTTTAAGCGATTGTTGAATCTTAGGGTCAAATACGCGGTTCTTGGATTCTTTTATTGTTTTAATAATGTGAGCCGTGCTGTCCTTGCCGTTTATTATTGCCTCTAATTCGTCTTCGGTGCACCCGTAGATAATTTTCCGCGCCTGCTGTCTTTCGTGTTCCTCAATGGTTATTACTTCGTTATCGGCTAAAATAGACTGAACAATTTTAGTTAACTCTTCAAAAGTGTAGTGTTTTAAGCCGTTGTGAAAAGTTTCAACAACAGCGTTAGGCATTCTTTTATTGAAACCAACGCGGTGGCTACCTGTTAATGGGTCAAACTCATCACGACGGAGTTTTAGGTAATTATTATCTTTACCAAATTTTAAGGACAAATCGCCAAAAGCCTCGGCTAACGTAGAATAACCAAGCGCTTTCATTGCATCTCTATCAAATTTTGAAAAATAATACGCCAATATCGTGGCTTTTCTATTATTATCGGTTAGCAAATTAATTCTCCCAATTTATGCTTTTAATCGTTTTATAAGTTGCGCTGCAAATTTTAATGCAATTTCGTCGCAAGTATTTTTTGACGAATCAAGTGCTTGAATATCTGCCACCGCAGGATATTTTGCTTGTAATTGGGCAACGGTTATATTATGCAATATAGGTAGAATTATTTTTTGGCCATTTTTGTTTTGACGGTTTAAGAAGTCCTTTAATTCTTTTTCCGTCCATTCACGACCAAAGAAATTTTCAGATATAACGATAATTGCAAAATCAGCTTTTTCAACACCTTCTAAAATTTTATTTTTCCAATTATCGCCCCACTCAAGAGTGTCTTTATCATAAAAAATGTTAATTTTTAATTTGTCAAGTGATTTTTTTAATTCATCAACGTAAAGAGCCTTATCAGCATTAGCATGTGAAATAAAAACATCATACATTAATTTATTGTTTGGTTTTGGCGTCGTTGATAAATTCATGGTTTCTTCGTTTTTGTCCCAAAAGTCAAAATCATTATAAACGCTATCTAAACAGCCTAGAACAGAAGAAATAGTCGTGCTGTTGTTGAAAAATAAAGCATCGTTAATCATTTTATGTGCAGGGTGGTCTTTTAGGTAGCGGTGGTTATATGTTCTTATATCCTGCACCCATCTATCATATTCAGGGCCTAATTGTGGGCGACCAAATTGATATGCAGAATGAATGGTATTAATATCGTATTTTTGATTTTGAAAAGCGTAACCACGATCAATTAATTCTTTTAAATATTCTCTTGCTGATTGCATTTCTA
This sequence comes from Clostridia bacterium, assembly GCA_017626305.1. Classification (GTDB taxonomy): domain Bacteria; phylum Bacillota; class Clostridia; order Christensenellales; family Borkfalkiaceae; genus Scatosoma. The sequence continues at coordinate 4,040 of JAGAIW010000136.1, read as the reverse complement.
CCTCATTGTGTTTTCTTATTGTTTGCGATTATCCAAATAATGACACCTATAAGTAAGGCTAGCCCACCTATTGTAAACCAAATCCAATGTAGAATAACAAATTTAATCACGGCTATAATACCGTATAAAATTGCCCAAATAGCCACAAAAACTAAAAGTTTTGTTATCCAATATATTAGCGAACCAAAAGTACCACCAGGGGAAACCCAATAGGCGATTTCATGTACTATTTCGCCAACTATAAGTAAAATTACAAATTCCCAAACTGGGTCAATAGGCAGCCCTAACGGGTCTGTAAAAATTGTGTATAAAAATTTAAGCATATATTTGCAATATTATATCATGATTTTAATACATGGCCATATCAAAACAATCTAATAAGCTCGGCTATATCGTGTAATTCAGTCAGGCGTTTTGCCTTGCAGTCGAATTCTCCAAGATTTGTTGTGTAACATTGACGCATTTGTTCGTAGGTTGCAAAACCACAAATATAAACATCTGTAATGCATTCTGGAGTAAAGGTGCTGTCGTAATCACGGATATAGGCTGGTAATTCTAATTTTGTTCCCACATAATAGTCTTTGGGTATATTGCGAAATTGGTCAATAGGAACTACTAGATTTCTATGATTTGAAAAAACGGCTGTTTTTACGTCAACGCTTTCTCCATCAGCGGTTTGAAAATCAAAAGGGTCAACGTTGGTTTGTCCTTCAAAAATAGCAAACATTTCATCCAAATTTCCTGGGTGTATTCCGTTTTGTTCTAAAAAACGATAAAATGCCATTTCGCCGATTTTTCCTACGAAAGTTCTTTTTACTCGGAAGGACAACCTATCGTTGAGAGATAAACCGCTTTTCATCATTCGGTCATACTGGTTTTCACCACGAATAATTTCGTTTGAAAAATTCCAGCAAAGCATAATATCATCATTTGATAAGGTTATTTTTGTCCAAGCAGGCATAGTGTTCTCCTTTTTAAACTTTGTATAATTTTTTGATTTCTTCTAACGAAATATTTAAGCCGATAGCACGGAATTTAGGAGCGCATTTAGCAAACAATTGCTCAATTAATTTCGATTTTACTTCGTTTGAACCGTAATGGAATGCTTTATGGCACGTAGGGCAAAGCGAAACAAGGTTTTCTACGCAGTCAATATTAACGCCATATTTATCCCACATTTCCTTTTGGAAACACACAGGAATTAAATGGTGTGCCTCCATATAAGACTTCTTTGTTTTCTTTGAAATGAAAGAAATATGAGCATTATCACACTCGCATTTGTAATTTGCCTTTTTGATAGCAAGTTTTCCAAGGAGCGGGTTTGTTCTGAACTTTCGCTTTTGACCTGACTGCATTACCGCAACGGGTTCGGCTTTGTATGCATCCTTGCCGACGTCATCGTTGATATTACGTTCATCAATGCTATCTACTTTTTCCAAGTAGTCGTTTTCATCTTCATTTTCGTCGATAAACGAAGAAACCGTAATTTTTTCGGTTGTTTCTTCTATGGCCGAGCCGTCAGGGGTATCGACAAGGTTTATATTGAAGTTTTGGGTGTTGTGCAAGAAATACGCATAGTCGACATTACGTACCAATTGGTTATGTAAATCTTCAAAGTCGTATTTAGCAATAAAGTTTTTATTAAAATATTCGTCAAACGCAGGGTTAATAGCAATTGTTGACGATGTAACAACAAAAAGTTTAGTGTTATTTTTAATAAACGTTAAAACACGGCTTAGGCTTTTGAATTGCGCTACGTAAGGAGAAATAGGCGCGTTGTCTTTTATGAAAGAAACAGCCTCGTCAAGTTCGGAATAGGATTTGCACGTCATGACGTAGGTATATAACTGGTCAAGCGTGATTTTGTCAATTCCGTAATCGTCTTTTAATACTTTCAAAACCTTGTAAATGAAAACAATCGGTAAAATATTATAGTCGCTATTATTGTTAGAAGTATCGATAATAGCGTGAATTTTAATTTTCAGTAATTGCTCGGTTTTGAAAATATTGTATTCCTTTGAACCGATAACAAGGCCCTTGTTGCTATCAAAAACTTCCGTAGGATTTTCGGCTGCATAATTACCGCCTCTAACGAAAAAAGGCGTTTTAGTAATTAAACCATACATTTGTGGAATAACCAACATTCTATGCCTATCGGTATTTATTCCATACCGTGCGTGGTGTTTTGTAAAATAATCTTCGATGTTGGTGTGTTCTTTGTCGGTTATTTCCGAAAACAAAGTAGCGCCTCTAAAGGCTTGGTCAAAATCTGTATCCTGTTTAGTAAACAACCAAACGGAATTAGGTTCTAAACTGTTTAGTTTTTCTTGATATGTTCTCATAATAATTCCTTAATCATATTTGCTATAACATAAGCGAGTTTAGGCGGTACAGCGTTGCCGATTTGACGACATATTATCGTTTTGTTACCGCTGAATTCAAACGAGTCAGGGAAACTTTGGATTCTTGCTGCCTCTCTCGGTGTAATGGTTCTATTCGCATACGGGTGGATAAATTTACCGCCCGATGGGGTATCAAATCTCGTGGTTATAGTCGGTGCTATGCCTTGAGGGTTTAATCTACCGTATGATCCGCTGTGAACTGAGTTGATTTGTTCGTTTAAGACCGTATAATTTTCATCAATTCCTACCCGCGTCATACGTGCGATTGCTGTTGCGCTATGGTGCGAACTGATATGGTTGAACGTTATTCCGTTATTTCCTAAAAATTCTTGATAATCGTTTTCAGGGAACAAATCGTGAATTATACCGTCTTCCGTTGGTTCAGGAAGATTTGATATAGCCTGCCATACGGTTACAGGGTCGAAATATCTAGGATATTGGTTGGTTATTTCAGTTTTCGCTTTTTCAAGCAATTCATCGAAATTAAATTCCTTTTGAGCTCCGATAATTACCATTCTTTCTCTTGATTGTGGTATACCGTACTCTTTTGCTTTCATGAGCTTGTATTGGATATGGTACGGTTTGCCATCAAAGTTGTTTGGGTCGGAGAATATTTTGATAATTTCTTTGAATATTTCGCCACCTTTTAAGGTTTGAATCCCTTTAACATTTTCAATTACGAATACTTTCGGGCGAATTATTTTTACGATATTAAAGTAGTGCTTGAATAAATAGTTGCGAGGGTCTTCAAGAAATCCATTTTTCCTTATTCTGGCACCAGCCATTGAGAACCCTTGACAGGGTGGACCGCCTATAATTACTTCCGCGCAATTCGGTGTGAATATTTTATCGTTATCTACGTTGCCGATATCATCCGCCAACACTTTAGTGTTTTTATGATTTAAGGCATACGACTTGGCTATTGCCGAATCATATTCAACAGCTGTAGTGATTTCATAACCTGCCTTTTCGAACCCACACGAAAACCCACCGCATCCTGCGAATAAATCAATTGTTTTTATCATCTGCGCCACTTCCAATTCTATATTTTAATGCAAAGTTTTTGATATAGTGCAATTCTTCATCGGTCAACTCATAAACCTCTGCTAGCAAATCGTCTATTTCGTCGATTTCGGATTTGCATTCCTTATGCTTGTATTCATAGTCAACTTGTTTAGTTCCAATATATTTTTTTGTATCCTCTAAACGTTGTTCCAACCTTTTTGAAAGCCTATCAAATTCTCCATATTTTTTTTCGGTTAAATTAGGGAGGTAGAACCCTTTTATTTCCTTAGTCGTAATATGCCAGCAATCGGACATTATGGTCCAATACAGCCAGAATAAGCTAGAGTTAAGAACACAATGCACAAACGAATAGTTGCTGCTATAGTTAAATGTTTTGTATTCTTTTGAACCAGGATTGAAGGAGAAAGCCTTTATCCAAAAACATCCGCGCATATTCAAATATAGTGCTTTTCCATTAGGCGATTGTTTATCCAATAAATTGTCATTTGTGCAAGTTAAAACTTTACGATATATGCTTTCTTCAATATCGTTGCCTATTTTGGGGATAAAGGTATTATTGGCGTGTCGGTTTTCCTTTATCGAACAGCCATTTAGTAGAGTTTTTCGTTCTTC
>JAGAIW010000135.1 GCA_017626305.1 Clostridia bacterium | reverse complement strand
GTCAAAAACTTATCGCTTGAAAATATCTGTTATATTGATAAATAGCGAGAAACGATAAAACGCGAGGGCGACAATGAAAAAATACGATATCAGTTTTGCTCCGAGACTAAACGGCTACTACGATACTTCCTATCAAGAAACGGCGTATATACGGTCGATCGCAAAGGAATATTTTGAAAAGGAAGAAAAGGAAAAAGATGACCTTTTGACTGTGGAAGCGTTTCAAGAGAGAAAGCAGCGTGTGCGCGCAAAGTTCAAAGAAATTATCGGCGAACTTCCGCATAGGAATGCGCCCCTGAATTTTAAAATATGCAACGAAAAATTGCTTGACGGGGGTGTAACGCTTTTGAACGTAGTTTACGAGTCCTTGCCAATGCTCTACGTTACGGCGTCTTTATGGTTACCTGAAAACTACGAAAGCGGAGAAAAATTCCCCGCGGTGCTTTTTGCGTCGGGGCATGCGCAACGCGGGCGTGCGCACGGCGCATACGTTACTTTTGCAAGAACGCTCGCAAAACGCGGTTTTGTTGTGCTTTCCGTCGATCCAATCGGGCAATATGAAAGAATACAATATCTCAATAGCGACGGTACGCCTACGCTTGGAGCAAGTCCAGTTTGCGAGCATTTACATATGGGGCTTCCGTGTAGCTTGGCAGGTATTCAACTCGCCGCGTTTTTCGTTCGGGATTTAGAACGCGGCATTGACGTTTTACAATCACTTCCCTACGTAGATGCATCAAAAATATGTATGACGGGTAATTCGGGCGGTGGTACGATGACAAGTTATATGGCTTTACTTGACGACCGATTGCTTGCCGTTGCTCCCGCTTGCTATACGACGTCGCGAGCGGCGTTTATGGATACGGGGCGAAATCAAGATTCTGAACAGGTTGTTCCCAAGGTCATTTCCGAAGGGATCAACAATGACGATTTCGTTAGCCTATTTGCGCCAAAACCATTTTTAATTTGTGCCGCTGCCTACGACGGTTCAGACATAGCAGGAACGGTGTATACCTACAACCGAGCAAAAAAAGTGTACGAGATGCTTGGCGCAGAAGATAAGCTTAACTTGCATATTTCCAAAACCACACACGGACTTTTCAAAGAAAGTAGAGAAGGTATCGTCAACTTCTTTACAAGCCTGTTTTATCCCGAAAAGGTGGAGCAGGAATACGTGGAAGAACCCGAAACGCCCGAAAGCGAAATCCGTTCAACGGTTAGCGGTAACGTGCTTTTAGAATATGCAGATGCGAAAAGCGTTTACGATTATTATAACGCCTATTTTGAGCAAAACCGATATAGCGATTGCAAAAGGGCAGAGCTCAAAGAAAGAGTAATCAAAACACTGAATATTCCCGAACCGCTTAATAATAGACCTGAAATTAAATATCCAAGAGTGATAAGCAATAAAATAGAAAATGGAATAACGACGCGCAAGATTTGGTTTTTCTCGGTCGGCGAAGAAGATTTTATGGGCAAGAGAATTGCCGTTGCAGGCGTTTTGATTGAACCCAAAAATGCAAAAAAATGCGTAATACTCGTAGTGGGTGAAGACTGTATAGACGATATAATTGATGAAAATATTGTAAAAGGTAACGCCGTGTTCGTGTTTTCTGCGCGTGGGCTTGGCGCAATCAAATCGTTAGACGCTGAAGGTATGATTAGACCGTCTGTGTTTGGCGAACTTGCTAACCCCGAATACCGTCGCAACAGTGATGCGCAAATGATAGGGATGTCTGTAACCGCATTGAGAGTATACGATTGCGTAAGAGCGTTTGATTTTATCAAGCAAAGCTACAATACCGTTGCATTTGCAGGACGGGGTAAAGAAGCAGTTTACGCGCTTATGGCGGCTGCTATTACGGATACAAACGCAAAAGTTTGAGATTTACCGTTATCGTTTGAAAGTATTGTAAAAAATAAAACGTATATAAAAACAAACGGAATGGATATCACGGGCGTATTAAAAGCATTTGATATTCCGTTGTTAGAAAAATTGTTGAAAGAATAAAGGGAGATTATAGAATGAAACAAGTTGTATGGTCAAATTGGAGCCACGAGCCGATAGATCATCTTCGACGGTTGGGACCGACTCGAACTTCCGTATTCACGCTGGGTGAATGGTTGCCCGAATGGTATGATAGAATTCATAGCGAAGAATGAATTAAAAAAGGTGCTGAAATGG
>JAGAIW010000134.1 GCA_017626305.1 Clostridia bacterium | reverse complement strand
TTTTTCTATGCAAAGAAAGAAAGAATGCGTAGCAATGCTCTTGGCTGGCGGACAGGGTAGTAGACTGTACGCCTTAACCACGAACATTGCAAAACCTGCCGTTGCTTTTGGCGCTAAGTATCGTATTATCGACTTTCCGCTTTCCAACTGCGTCAACTCGGGAATCGATACGGTTGGCGTACTCACGCAATACCAACCACTCGTTTTAAACGAGTACATAGGAAATGGTCAGCCGTGGGACCTCGATAGAACGTACGGCGGCGTACATATCCTTTCGCCTTATCAGGCAAAAACACGTTCTTCGTGGTACGAAGGTACGGCAAACGCAATCTATCAAAATATGCATTTCATGAAAATGTATAACCCCGAGTACGTACTCGTACTTGGCGGCGACCACATTTATAAAATGGATTACGCTGCTATGTTGAAGGCACATAAAGAAACGGGGGCGGATTGTACGATTGCAGCGCTCAACGTGCCTTTGAGTGAAGCTTCGAGATTTGGTATTCTTAACACGAATCCCGATATGTCCATTTATCAATTCGAGGAAAAGCCCAAAGTACCCAAGAGCACGCTTGCTTCTATGGGCATTTATATATTTAAAGCGGAAAAACTTTTCGCATATTTGGAAGCGGACGAAGCAAATCCTAATTCTTCTAAAGACTTCGGTAAAGACGTTCTCCCTGCAATGTTGAATGCAGGAGAGAAAATGTTTGCGTACGCCTTCGACGGCTACTGGAAGGACGTAGGTACTGTTGCTTCGCTTTGGCAGGCAAATATGGACTTGCTTGGTACGAATCCCGAATTTGACGTAGGGGATAAAGCTTGGAAAATTCATTCAAGAAATCCTTTAGCACCTCCTGAACACATCGGTGAAGACGGCGTTGTGAAAAACTCTATGATAGCGCTCGGCTGTGAAATCTACGGCAGCGTAGAAAACTCCGTTTTGGGCAGCAACGTTATCGTAGAAAAGGGCGCAGTTGTAAAAGATGCCGTTATTTTCGCAAATACCGTTGTTAAAGCGGGCGCAACCATTTCCTATGCGGTTATCGATGAAAACGTTACTATCGGTGAAAACGCAACTGTTGGCGTCAAAAAAGATCCCGATGCTGAAATCGTTGTGCTTGGTCGCGGCTTAACCGTCGGGAAGGGTGTTTCTGTCCTTGAAGGTCAAAAACACGAAAAAGATATTTTAGCGTAAGGGGGGATAGATTATGACAGCATCTGCAATCGGTGTAATTTTTTCTAATATGCACGAAGAAACCGTACCTGAACTTGTACGGAGAAGAACGATGGCGTCTATTCCGTTCGGCGGAAGATATCGCATCATCGATTTTGCCCTTTCCAACATGGTAAATTCGGGCATCACTACGGTAGGTCTTGTAACGAGCAACAACTATCGTTCGCTCATCGACCATATCGGTAGCGGTAAGGATTGGGACCTCGCAAGAAAAGACGGTGGCGTTATTTTACTTCCGCCTTTCTCCGAAAAGAACGATAAATTGTACACGACTCGCTTAGAAGCGCTTAGCAGTCTCACAGGTTTTTTAAGTCGTAGAAAAGAAAAATACATTGTTTTAACGGACTGCGACGGCGTTGCAAAATTTAATATTGCCGATATGATTGAATATCATGAAAGCAAAAATGCGGACATTACGTTGGTTACGCATTACGGTAAAGTAGGTAACCGATCCGACTTTATGCTCGTCGACGCAAACGAAGAAGGGCGCATTACCGATATCAAGCATTCTCCTCACGTTGTTGAAGGAATGAAGGCAAACATTTACATAAACGTTATGGTGATCAACCGTCAATTCCTTCTTAATATCGTAGAAGATTCCATTGCGCACGGATTTACAAGCTTTGGTACGGATATTCTTATTAAACAGTTTGCAACGTTGAAGCTTTACCGCTATGATTTCAAGGGATATTATGCAGGTATTGACTCAATGGCTGCATATTATAAGCATAATATGGAATTGTTAAATAAAGAAGTTCGCGACGAATTGTTCGGCGATAGAGATATCTACACGAAAGTTCGCGATAGCGCGCCTTCCAAATATGGTGAAGATGCCGTTGTCAAGAATTCGCTCATCTCTGACGGTTGCGTTATTGAAGGCGTGGTTGAAAACTCCATTCTCTTCCGTGGCGTAAAAGTCGCAAAAGGGGCGGTTGTAAAAGATTCTATCATTATGCAAGACAACTATATCGGTGAAAACACCACGTTGAATTGCGTTATCACCGACAAAAACGTAGTGATTGGCGATAGAAAGAACCTTAGCGGTTGCAGCACATTACCTTACTTTATCCAAAAAGGAACAAGAATTTAAACACTTTGTACA
>JAGAIW010000133.1 GCA_017626305.1 Clostridia bacterium | reverse complement strand
GAAGTCATTGCCGATTCCGATTCAAACTTCAAAAGCGATGCAAGCTCTGCTTTTTGCGTTTCGAGATTCGTTTCGGGTTCTTCGTTTACAACGTTAATCGTAATACCGTCTATCCAAATATACGCCGCAACGTTCACTCCAGGGAGATTTTCAATGATTACGTTTTCAAGATAATCTTCTTCCGTCATTCCCGCTTCAATCAACGTTTCTTTCGTGAACGTCTTCGTTACGTAAACGCCTTCGCCGTGATCGTTCTGTCTGCCAAGCGAAAGGAGCATATATTCGTCGTCCGTGTCCGTATCCTGCGCCACGCCGTTTACGTTGAACGCAAACCTGCTCCATACGTTTGAAGCATTGCTTATCGCAAATTTGATTTCTATGCTTTCAATCTCTTTCAGTTGATAAAGCGATTTCAAATCAATCGTTGCTTTTCTGTTTTCGCCGCTGTTCATATTTAATTTTACAGCGTACCCACCGTCCGCATTTGCAGACGACTCATACGCAATTTGGGTCATACCGCTTACAAGCGAAGTCATTGCTGCTTCCGATTCAAATTTTAAAAGCGATGTAAGCTCTGCTTTTGCTTCTTCGGGCGTTTGTTGTTTTACGGCGTTAATCGTAATACTGTCTATCCAAATACGTCCGAACAAATCTCCGCTATAAAGGTCTATAATTACCTTTTGAAGATAGTCGTCTTCCGCTATACCGGCTTCCATCAGCGTAGCTTTTGTAAACGTCTTTGTTACGTAAACGCCTTCTCCGTAATCGGCTTGTCTGCCAAGCGAAAGGAGCAGGTATTCGTCGTCCGTATCCGCTATACCGTTTACGTTAAATGCAACCCTTCTCCATATGTTTGAATACGTAGTCATGGCAAAACGAATTTGAATACTTTCAATTTCGCTCAGCTTGTAATGGGATTGGAAATCAATTTCCGCCGTGCGCCATTTGGAAGAGCTGTCCATATTTACACAAACGGCATAGCCGCCGTTTGCGTCCGCAGATTCTTTATAATCAATCTTAGCCGTACCGCTCACAAGCGCGTTCATTGCGTCTTTGGTTTCAAACTTCAAAAGCTCGTTGCAATACTCTTTTTTATCCAAGATGGAAAACAGCACTTCCTTTTGTTCCGACGGAGCATAGATTTCATTGCCTGCGCACGAGAATACTGCCTTATACTTTCCTACGAGCGAAGGGGTTTGTTCCAACGCCGTCCAGCTTTCATTTTCGGAAACGTAATAAGCAACCTCGACGGGCTGCGAAATTTTGGTGCCTTTATACGTTTCAATCACGTAAGGAGAAAGCGTCGGCATTTCTTCACAGGCATAAATCGCTCTTCCCGTTTCACTTTCAGGAACGATAATTTGAGTTTCAATTTGTTTCCAGCCCTCGGGTACCGTTTTTACGGTGACAGGAATCGTTTTGAAAAAATTCTCTCCTTCGCATTTGGCTTGAACCGTAACGCTCGTTTCTCCAGAGTGAACAGCTGTGATTTTGCCATTTCCGTTCACCGTAATAATTTCGGCGTCCCCGCTTTGATAAGTATAAACCGCATCTAAAATCTCGTCGTTCAACAATAATTCAGGATACAAGCTGATTTCCGTCCCGATCTCCATCTCAATTTCTTCATAGTTTAAATATAAGACGGCAACCCTGTTTAAATCGTAAACGGTAATCGTACAGCTTGCGGAAACCTCTTTTCCGTTTTCTTTCGCCGTTGCTACAACCGTCGTTGTCCCCACCTGCGCGGCAGTTACCATACCGTTGTTTACGCTTGCTATCGTCGTGTCGGCACAGCTCCATACAATCTCCGCCTCTATATTCGTAAGCGTTGCAATCAGCTCGAAAGTCGTTCCGATTTCCAAAGAAAACTCGTTTTCGTTCAAAACAATGGACGGAATTCTCTCTATTTCTTCGTTGCTATACTGTTTTCCAGAAGAGTCCTCAGATGTACAAGCGGTTATACCAAAGAAACAAGTAATTGTTAATAATACGGCCGAAAAGAATACTAAAATTTTATTTTTCTTTTTCATCGTTTCACCTCTTCTTTACTCCATTTGCCATTTGCCCGTGATAGAGGTTATCATATCGCTTTCTCTATAACGTTTAACGTTCGTTAAAGTAACGTCCGAAACAAAGTTGCGTCTTAAAAGATTTTTCGTCGCCAGCGAATAATAATCTGCGTAATGCGTTACGTTAACGTACTGCGGGAAAATGCTCTCCGCCACAAGCATTCTGTGATACTTTTCATATAATTTAGGGTTCGTCGTTTTATATACGGAAATTTGGTCGTCCGCATATTCGAAATAGTTCAGCCAACGACGAATAATCGGATACGGCCAATATTCAGGGTCGTCCACGGGGGCATACACGCTACCCGTAACGTCGTATTCGTCCTGAATATAAACAAAATGCGTATTCACTTCGTCAAAATATTTTCTCATTGTGTCGGCTGCGGGACCGAACACTTTTTCAAAATAGTTTCTCGTTAATTCCGCCTCGTCAAGATTTACGTTCCACGTCAATTTTGCCGTAAGATACGTCTTTAAATCGTTAAACGCAGTTGTTCCGGGGTTGTTATATTGAGCCTGATTAAACATCAATTTTGCGCCTTTTTCATAAGAATAGCGATACAGCTCTTGATACGTTCCCCAAGTAGGATACGGGAATAAATAGTGATGGAAATTCGTTTGATAAAGCCAAAGATATAATTTATCGGAAAGCGCCGTCCATTTCTCAAATTCCGCATATGCCTCTTTATTCTCCTCCGAAGTAATAGACTTGGTAAAATCCATCTCTATCGGCGCATACCAACAGCCTACGTTTTCTTCAAATTTAACGCTATCGTCAATGGGAACGTAATTTCCGTTTTCGTCTAATTTCGCAGGAGCTTTTGCCGTCGGTTTATACGGCATCATACAAAGCGTAACGTCTCTATCTTTATCAACTTCAACCCCTTCGTCAATCCACGCCTTTAATTTTCTGCCGAGCGCATTTACAAATTTGAGATAAACAGCTGAATTCGTGCCGTATTTCTCACACTCTGCCTTACACGTTTCACAAGCGCACCAAACGGTGGTATCCTGACAAACAAAACCAACGATATTAAAGTCAGGGCAATCTAATACGAGCTGTTTCAGTCGAAGAAACGCCGTGTCCACCATCAATTCCCATTCCGCAAGGTCGCCACGAGCGGAATAGCAAAGTTGCTCACCCGCAGGACTCGTGTCGGAATACCATTTCCAATGCTCTGCCATATGTTCATCCTTGGGCAAAAAGTGCGTTGAATTGTGTACGTATGAAATTTTACCGGATTCGCTCATCCAAAGTTCTTCAAGGGTGTGAATTCGTAACGTATATCTCGTTAATCCGTCAACGTTCGCAAACGCTTGCCGCCATTCAATATCCGGAACTTCAACGATATTCATATCATAGGCGGACACGTTAGGATTTACGTTGTAATACGTAAAGTAACGCGAATATTGCTCAAAATCAATCAAATAATGTAAAAATTCAAAAACGGAATATCTTACCCCTCTATTGCTACTTGCCCCCAAGAAATAATTGGAGCCATAGCTTTGAATTTTAAAACCGTTTGTTCCCAATACTTTCTCGTCGAATTCTACCCCCGCTTCATCAAGAAATTGGTTGTCGCCAACGAATATGTATTTAGAATCTTTATCGAAGTCGGAAATTTTTGCGTCCCGCAGGATTGACATCGTAAAGCCCGTTGATTCCGCCAAATATAAACTCAACTGTTGCGCCGCCCAAAGATTATCGTCGCTTGAATTGATAACGATTTGATAATCGGATTGACCGTTTTTAACGATATAATCGTTCTTTTTTTCAATCTCCGCAACGTGCGTGCCTAAGCTCTCGATTTGATAGATTTCTTTATTATAGCTCCCTTTTTCTTCTGCCTTGGTCTGCCCGCACGCAGTTCCAAATAACATAAGGAAGGAAAAGAACAAGCTCAATGATTTTTGTACGATATTTTTCTTTTTCATCGTTTATCGACCTCCAAGACAAATCTAACGTAAGCAGGCTCTCCATCCGAGTTGACCGTATGATAAAGGATTGTATAAGTCCCTGCTTGATTCACAACGAAAGAATCGTAATCATCGGTAATAACCAACCTATCTAATGCGGGCGTTATCACGACTCTAATGACTTCCAATTCGCTACCGTCAACGTCATAGGATATTGCTTCGGGTATGGAAATCGTATCTCCCACGAAAGCTTGTGAAACAATTTCTCCGTACAGCGTTACTACGGGAATTTCATTTTGTTTTATTGCCGTAATCTTCGCGCGAATCGTTTGCATTTTTGAATCATATTTACCTTTTGCGGCATATTCCACGATATATTCGCCGATTTCTTCAATCAAAATTTCATAATCGCGCGTAAAATCCACTTTATCGAGCTTTATTCCGTCCACGGAAGTAACGACCTGTCCCGAAGCGGAGAAAACCGTGACGTAAGAATCAATATTAGGGTCAAAAATATCGCAAGCGATTGCCTTTGCTATCGTAACCGTCTCTCCAAGCGTATACTTTCCGCCAAAAGAGCCTGCAACCACAATCTTCGGGCGAGTTGTATCAAATGTAATCACGCTGTTTAACATCTGTCCGTTAAAACGATAAAAGTCGATTACGGACGCGTTTGTTACGCCTTCAATTTCCATTTCAAAATAAATCAATCCCGATGAAAAACCGTTGAATGTTTGTCCGTTTACCGTTTTTCTTGCATAACAATTAATATTATTGTAAATAATCGCTTTGCTGCTTTCCGCATAAGCGAACGACATATTTCCGTAATCTTCAACGTATTCGCCTGTTTCCCCAAAGCTCATAACCAACTTTTCACCGTTGTTTTTACAGCGAATCGCTATTCTCTCGTCGGGATTTTCGCTGTCGGTAAGATAAATCGTTATATTTTTCCAAGCGTTATTATTTTTGTCAAACTTTAATTGAAAACTAAAATTTTGCGCAATTTGTTCTTTAATGAAACGGATCGTACCGTCCTTTTGAGCGGTAAACGAATACCCGTTTTCATTTTTTTTCACTTCAATTCCTTCCGATTTCTCAAAAAACACCGACATATCCATCACGTTTCCGTCATAGACTTTTCGGATTTCTCGTTCCATAGTCAGCTCGGAAACAATCTCGTTGCCCGATTTTACGTAGTACTGAACGTATAAGATTCCCGTTGCCCCTTCGCAATTTATCGTTGTTTTTTCGCCCGAAAGTGTCTCCGTATATTCACCGTCATCAACTTTATAACGCACGTTTGCAACAACCTTTTCTCCCGTGCCGTAATAAACCGCGTTTAACGTAGGGAATACGTAATCGTATCCGCCGAGATAAAAATCAGGCAAAACGGGCTCTTCCACGAATACGGGATATTCGCCATCGGTTATCGTTACGGTATAACTTTCTTCGACGATTCTTCCCACGTGGTCCGTCGTCGTGTATTTCACGACGTATTCGCCTTGAGAATCGGCTATAAAGCCCCCGTTTACAACGTTCTTTTTAACGCCGTCCTTTTCTACCGTTATTACCGTGTTCAATTCTAATCCGTCGCCCGAAGTCGCATAATCCGCTATTTTGATAAGCGAACCGCTATAACCAAACTTGGTCGCCAATTCGTTGTCCACCATCAAGATAGCGCTCGGTAAGCTTTCTCCCACGTAAACGTCAACGAGCTCGGTCGTATAATTTCCAAATTCGTTATAAACTTTATATTCTATTGTATAAAGCCCCTCTTTTGGCGTTTTAAACCGTCCGTTGGAATAATCTACGTTTACACGATTTTCCACGTCGTAATAATTATAAAATACAGAAGTATACACACGCGATTTTGTTCCGTTTAAATATGCCGTCGCAGACGGAATCGCATAACTTTCCCCAACCAAACCTTGAAGCATAGTTTCAGGTGAATCGATTTTAATCTCTGAATACAGCTCTTGGTCTATATAATCCGCCGTCAAATCCGTTTGAATTACGTCCGTCAAAACAAAAGAAGCCATTGCGCTTAAATTCCCTGAAACAGACACGGACATCTTAACCTGATTGTTGGTAAAGCCTTCCCAAAGTCCATTAGGGAAATACGTAGAAGAATTTAAATCCACCACTTTCGTTTGTCTTGCGTAAACTTCATACGTTGCCATATTTAAAGAAAAGGTCAATAAAGACGAGCGTTTTGATAAGCCCCTAAACGAAAAGCTGAACGGCGCGCCATATTCTTCGCTGTGAATAATATCGTTCCAACTGGTCAGTTCATGACCGATATATCTACCGTTAAAACCTGCCCGCGCCCAACCGCGATATTCGTCCCAACCGCAATCCACCGCAAGAATTTTAATCGATTTACTTTCATCCAAAACATCAGTAAGCGTTATAGAAAACTCCGAGAACTCCAACGTGCCTTCCACCGACGGCAAAACGTAAGCCGAAATCAAATAATCTTCCGCTGTAAGCCCCGTTAAGTCAATCACGCGATTAAACGTCATGGTGTCCCCCGAAGCCAAGGAAACTTTTAACCCGGGAACGTTCAACGTTTCGTCGTAAGTCGCGGAAGAACGGCTATCTTCAAAGGAAAACACGTCGTTATATACAACAAAATCTTTCCGTTCGCTTTTTAACAATTCCCCGTCTTTTGAAAACAAAAAATCCACCGTGTATTTTCCCGCTTGCGATAACGTGGGATTTTTCGTTTCATAAGCGCTTCCGTCGGGATAACGTACGATTACTTTTGCTTCCACGGATTCCCCGTTGAATATTTCCACCACTTTTGGAATCGATAACTCCGTATTGATATCATAACTATTCTCAAACGTCACGTCCGACAATAAAATCGACGTTTCATCCGCAAAAATGTGAGCGTTAATCAATGGCACTCCAACAAAAAGCGTCGCCCCCATCAAACACAAACCAGCCAAAAAAGCGATTGTTTTATTCGTCTTTTTCGTCATAATAAACTCCTTCATTTTATTTATTTTTAATTAGCCTTTAATTCCGCCAAAGGTTAAATTTCCGTATATCTTTTTATTGAAACATACGTAAATCAAGAACATTGGAAGCATCATAATAACCGAACCCGCAATCGTAACGGACGGTATGCTTAAAACGTTTTCGGACGACGATTTAAATCGGAATAACCCGTATGCCATAGTGGGTCTTGCCGGCATGAACATCAGCGGCGTCATATAATCGCTCCAATAAGACATAAAGTACAACATATAAACCATAAAGTATGTCGTCTTCGTCATCGGCACCATAATACTGGTAAAGATGCGAAAACTAGAAGCGCCATCCATTCTTGCAGCTTCCATAAACTCATTGGGAATTGCCTTGAATCGCGCTTGATAAACAAGGAAATACATCCCAAGGAAATGGAATTTCATAATGAACAGCCCTATCATACTTCCATAAGTTCCCACTTTTTTTGCAAGAGAAATCGCTGCGGCTGTCGAACCGCCAATAGGCAATACCATCAACGTATATACAAGAACGGTGATGATTTTGGAAAACTTATAATTATATTTTGTAGTCATATACGCCATAATCATCGTACACGTCGTTTGCATGAACGCACACCCCAGCGCATATACGGACGTATTATAAAACATGTCCAAAAAGGTAACAACTTTCACTTGATTATCCACTCTAACGGTAATATACAAATACCTTAAAGCTGTTGAAAAGCTTTCAAAGCTAAGGTTTGTGGAAAACATAACGCCGCTGAAATTATATTCCGCCGGAGATTTAAGGGCTATCATAATCCCCCAGCCTACTAAAAAAATCAAGGAAAACGCATATACCGTAAGTATCAAACCGAAAAAAATCCAAATCGGACTTGTTCTTTTTTGTTTTTTCGCGCTAATAACCATCTTTTCCTCCGTTAATCTTCACTCGGTCCAAATTTCTCACATAAGTATTTAGTGAGAAGGGTGAGCGGAACCGCAATAAAGGTGACAATCAAACTCAACGCTGAACAGAAAGGATATTCCGCAATTCCTCCACCCAAGGTGTTTTGCGTGATATAATATCCTAACGTTCTTACGCTTGCGGGCGCGTCTAATTCAAAGAACGCGTACATACCAAGGTCCGTCGTTAAAAAGGTTGCTATACCCGAAGTTAAAAATACGGACATCATAGGCCAAAGATGAGGCAAGACGATATGCCAAAGCTCCTGTATATTGGTCGCACCGTCAAGTTGAGCGGATTCTACCAACGACGCATCTACTTGGCTCATTGAACTGGAATAAAATAGAATATTTGCGCCGTATGCCGTCCAGAGATGATAGAAAACAATGGTGGGAAATACTGCCGGTTCAAAAGAGAGCAAACCGCCGCTGGGAACAATCGAGCTGCCCGTTAAATTCAGCCATAATTCAGGAATTAAATTTTCCGCAAAATAGGTATAAATGACTATCATAGATACCCCGCCTACCAACTGCGGAAGAAAGAATATCGTCCTGAAAAAGCCGCTGCCTTTTCTCTTTTTGTAGATATAAAAAGAGAATAAGATACTCAAAGGCCAAGTAATTAAATAATTTAACGTTTGATAGGTTAAACCGTTTTTTAAGCTCTGCGTAATATTCACGGAGTTCACGACCATATTGTAAACTTTCGCGAAGTTGTCAAACCCGACGAAAAAATATGTATCAGTCGCTCGATCATACGATTGAAACGCCAACAAAATCGTTTCGAGATTTGTCCCTATCCAAAATATAATAAACTGCAAGCACGGAAGCGCTATCATACACACGTAGAAAATCATGTCGTTGGTTTTTTGCTTTGAAAAACCTTTGAGTTTCGTGTTTATGTTTCCGTCTTTTACTTTCAAAAAATGCATTTTTAGCTCCTTTTTCTTAATTTAACGACGACCAAATAGCCTTTCTATAATTTTTTGATTCATTAAACATATCTAAAAGAGACCGCTTCCCGATATATTTTGCCGCGCTTACAGCCGTACCGTCCACGCGTGTATAACCCATAAAACCAAGAATTGTACTCGAATTATTAACGAATTTCGTTGTCGTTGTAAAAGGATATACGATATCCAAGTTACCGGACGCCTTTACGTCGTAAAGATATCTTCCAAAACCAGAAAGCTGCGCCTGTTGTTCTCCCGTCAACGTATAATCAAGGTCTCTAAAAGAATTGGTTTTAACGGAGAAGTCGGCGAGCTTATCATCCGTATAACAAAATTGAAGAAATTCTTTGGCAAGTTCGTGCTTTTGTTTCGGCGTATTCTTCGCAATAAACCCAAACGCCGTTTTTCCGTCGTACACCGTAAATTTTTCACCGATTTTATCAGACGTAGCCTTAGGGAAAGGAAGCATACCGAAACGTCTGTCATATTTTCCTAAACTAAATTGCGCCATTGCTTCAAACGTATCCGACGCTTCATTTTCCCACCAAGTACCCTCGATTAAAAACGCAATTGGAGATTGTCTATAAGAAGAATATAAATAATCGCTTTGCGCTTGCAAATGCGTATAAGTTAAGCTACCAGTCTTGGTTGCGTTATGATAACCTTCTCCCGTAATAACTTGCTCCATAAATTTTAAAGCATAATAGTAGCCGCCCTGCGCCGCGAGTTCATATCCGTTTTCATTCGTAATTTCCAAATCAGGCAAATTCGTCACGTTTCCGCTTGCGTCAACGGAAACAAGGTTTTTCGCCGTACCGTTCAACGTAAAGTTAAGACGCATTTGTTCCATTCCTTCATAATCGGCGTGCATAGAATTGACCAAGTTACCGTGGTAAATTGCCCCTTGTTTCCCAAACCAATTAAACGGTGTAATGCCCTTATTCTTGACCATGTAATCACAAAGAGCAAAAAACTCGTCGTACGTTGCGGGCATACCATCATCATACGTTCCCGCTTGTCCGTCGGGACCGTTTGAAAGCTCGCCTGAGCCTATGTATTCCCCGTTAAAAAACGCCCCGGGGATGGAATAGCCACCGTCCTTTAACAAATACAACCCTTGTTCTTCAAACAGGTCGATATCGTAAACGATTCCCGTATAAATAGAATAGTGGGGAATTGCATAATATTTCGTATTTTCCGAACCCGTAAAATCCACTTTCAAAAAATCTCTTTGCGTTTGAGACATCTTATCTTCAATCGACCTATTTTCACCCGGAAGCGTTTCCGTTACGATATCCGTAATATCCAAAAGATAATCCTTTGAAATATAATCGTATAAGGGCGATACGTACTCGGTAAAATAAATTTCATCCGTCGCTTCTAATAAATCCTGTTCAATGTCGTTCCCGAGCTTTTTACCGCTATTTAATATAATTTGCACGCCCTTTTTTCCGTCTTCATAAACGTCGTTTGCGTGAAGTGCTTCAAATTCCGCCTTTATATCTTTCAACCATTGATCCCCAAATCCGCCGTTGAAATTTAAAACGTAAAGCTGAGTTCTTCCTTGGTCGATTTGTTCTATTTCCGGCCCAACGCCACCACATGCCGCCAAATTGGCAACAACAGACGCAACCATTGACATTGCCATAAACGTACTCATAATTTTTCTTGTTCTTTTCATGATAACCTCCGCAGTTTTATTTTAATTTTTCATTTAATATCGTTCAAATTTAGTCTTGCGACTACGATATTAGCTATAAAATATAATTTCATTATCGTTTTTAAATCTTATAATCCGCTGACGGAAACCAAACGACCATACACGCTCACAGGGAACGGGGTGTTGGACAACGGTAATAATTCATTATCCAATTCTTCAATTGTTGTAATTTCGCCCGCGAGATATTTCTCGATTCGTTCTCCGCAGGTCTTAATCCGCCTAATTAAACCACCGATTCTAACGTCTTGGATTTCCCAACCAAACGGTTTATTCTCTTTCTCCCACATAGCAATAAATTTGCTATGGAAGATGTTCAAACGTCTTTCTACTTCCGCGTAGTCGTTTAAAAGATTTCTCAATGTCGCTCTATCTTGCTCTTTGTATGCTTTTCTCGTGCGCATAGACAAAGTTGCTTTCAGCTCCAAAACACGACACAAGCTTGATAACGTTTCAAAAATATACCCGTATTCTCCCACGCGCGTTATCGCATCCTCTAATTGCTTAGCGTATTGTCCATATTTTATATCCACCGCCTCTTCCCCGTAAGCATCCTCGCTGTTCATAAAACAATCGCTATACAAAAGATTTTTAGACGGTGTATGAATATGTTTCCATTCGGGGGTTTTAGGAGCAATATTTGGAATATCCAAAAGCATAAAATCGTCAAATTCAATTCCAAATAATTTTAAAAATCCTTGCTTGATTTCGCTCATGTCTTCTACGCCGTTTGCATAACAGCGAATTGCATATAAGGACGGCAAGAGCGCATAAAATGAACACTCTTTCCCATTATCACCCCACATCGTAATGAATACGTTTTCAATATTATGCTCTCTTACGCTCGCCATTGCAGGTTTCATTGCTCGCAAGGTAAAATCGTTTAACGGTGCAAAGCCCGTCCAACTCCAAGCCCCGCCTGCAAACCAAATATTTCTCTTCGCTTCTTTATGAGCGCGAATCATCTCGTCGTAATCGTTTTTTTCCGTGTGATAATAATCCCAAAATGTTAATTCTATATTTTCAGGCATATTCTCCGCCACTTCTTTGGGAATGTGTATATCTTTTCCGTAATATAATCCGTTGTTCACAAGACGGAAAAACATATCGCTCCACATATGCGGCGTAAAACCGTATTTCGCAGCTATTTTTACAACCCTATTCAAATGTCTAAGTAAAATTTCAAAACGGTTTTGATAACCGTGTTTATCCAAATATTTACCAAGCCCAACCATATGCGCTTCGTCCATTCCGATATTCACAAGACGTGACGTGAAGTTTTCAGAAAGCGTTTTAAAAATCTTTTCTATAAGTACGTACGTTTTTTCTTCATCAATCAAAAGAATGTCGCCAAAGTCCACAATATCCCGATACTGCTCTAATTTTGTTAAATTGGTAAAGTGTGCCAACGTTTGGATGCAAGGAATCAGTTCTACGCCCTTTTCTTTGGCGTATGCATCAATTTCTTTAATTTCCCGAGTCGTATATCGTCCACGCATATATCCAAAATACGGCTCGTCTTCGATTTCATACGTGTCTTCCGTATATAATTCCAACGTATCGTATCCCATCTTCACAAGACAATCTATCATTCGTTTCACTTCGGAAACTTTCATTACAGCATTTCTTGAACAATCGAGCATTACGCCAAAATGTTTATAATTCATACCTTTTCTCCTTTTTATCAAATATTTTATACGTTTAAAAATTTTGTTTTGTTTACCAAGCCAAAAAGTCCGTTCCTTTTAATTTCAAAATTGCTTCCGCAAAAAAGTAATCCCCATAAATAATCGGCATATGATTATCTTTTCCGTACATTAAGCTCCCCATTTGCAAAATGGAATCTTCTTCGTCCGTCCAATCGCACCAATTCTTTTCCATTGCTCTCAAAATATTGAGCGCCGCAGAGAGAAATTTTTCACTTTCTGTCTCTTCTACGATTTTTGCCAATTCGATTAAGCCGCAAGCCGCAATCGCGCCCGCCGTAGAATCGTAATAAATAGGCTCTTCCGGTTGACAAAAATCCACTCTTGGCAACCAATTTGTTTTTTCCGTCTCTCGAATAAAATGTTCCGCAACTTTTTTAGCGGTTTCCAAATATTCTTTCTTTTTTGTGTGTATATACGATAGAACGAAACCGTACAACGCCCAGCCTGAGCCTCTTGACCAACAGGAATTCTCCGCATAACCTTGTCCCTTTTTTACATCGAGCACAACGTTTGCTTTTTCCGTATCGTGAACGACGATATGATTTACCGAACCGTCCGCCCGAACGTGGTCGTGCATCGACATATCGGCATGGCGCATTGCTATTTTTGCAAATCGCGCGTCCCCTATTTCTTTGCTCGCCCAATAAAGAAGTGGAATATTCATCATACAATCGATAATCGTCCACCCTGCAACGTTCTCGCCATTCCAAGCGTCATCGTTCCAACAACGTATAAATTCTCCGTCCACGTTATACCGACTCATAAGCGACATTGCCGCAAGAAGGTTGCGGTTTTTAGAGGCAACGTTGCCGGTTAAACGATAATTTACCCCGCTTGTTAAATGCCACATAAAACCCACGTCGTGATGTAAGCTTTTCGTGTAGTGAAATGCCCCATCTAACATTTTTTCCGATTCTTCGGCCGTTTGCTTATAGCAGTCCTTTTTTGTGCCAATATACATTTGCCACATAAGTCCGCCCCAAAAGCCGTTTGTCCACATTAAAATTCCTTCGCCCTGCGACCTGTCGTCGTGGACCCCGTTTATCGTCGTATAAGGTATTTTATTGCGGCTTTTTACGGCTACGCGCGACAGTTTCTCGTCTAATTTTCGCCACACTCTGTCTATCCAATCTTTATTGTTTTTTATCAAAGTAGCGTAATGCATAATTCTCCTCTCTATTATTGAAATTGGAACGAAAAGTTCGCAAATCCGCTTCCGCTTTTATTCACTTCATAATCTACGATATAAGCAAGCCCCGCCTTCCCCAGATATTTAGCGTAAGCTCGTTTTTCTATTTTGGGTAAAACGTTGAAATTGGATGTGATTTCTAAATCTTCAATAAAAGCTTTACCTCTCATTATTTTCGGTTCTATAAAGCTGACAAACCTAAAAACTATTTTTTCCTGAATCCCGTCATAGCGATATGTTACGTCGATTCCGTTTTTATTTGTGCGGTATTCTACAACCAGTTTTGTCGCGCTTGCTTTGTAAGCTTTTGCAATATCTATCGCAATCGAATTTTCATTCCACTCCAATACGTTTCCAAAAAATTCTTGCCCAAAAGCCTGCGGATTACCGTCTATAATCGGGACGCTATGAGAAAGCGAACTGCACGGGAATATTTCATAACGTTGTCCATTATCAAAATATTGCCTTGTATATTCCCCAACACCTATATCCGCAATATACTGTTTCCCGTTTTTGATAAGCGCAAACGCGCCAACATCGTTGTGATTGTGATATTCGTTGTTGTGTCCACCTTTAACGGTAAAAACATAATTTCCGTTTTGACGTATAAAGACTTGACTTTCTTTGTAATAAATCGTTTCTTTCGTTTTTTCTTTTTGTTTGCGCTCCCTGTTTAAAGTATCCAATACCCGATATCCTAACGCTTGACTACTTGGAGCAAACAGCCCGCTTTCGTCAAAATAAAAATCTACGTTGAACATACGCTCCATAGTACATAAAATAATCCCCTCGTCGTGTTCACCTTTCGAACCACCGTCAGCGAAAGGTAAAAAAACGTTTTTATCGAGCATTGAATTTTGTCCGTATCGTAACGTTTTTTTTACGACTTCGCTATTCAAAATCGGGGGGCGCTCGCCTGTTAATTGCTCGTAAACGTCATAAAACAGACAGAAAAACCCAAAACCATATACCCAATAACTGTATCCTTCGTTGCAGTATCCTTGGGAATCAAGGGCGCTTAAATATAAGTTCATCGTGTTGAGTATATGCTCTTTGATTAAATCAAATCTTTCAGGGAAAAGATATAAATAGGCAAGCCCTATCCCGCAACCGCATACCGCTATCCAATTGTTTTTAAGAGTATCCCAATAAAAAGGATTTTTTTCGTATATCTTGACGATTTTATTTTCTATAGAGACGTAAACTCTATCGCGAATGTCCTTAGAAAGTTTGTCTTGAAAAATGTAAACCGTTTCAGCTAAATACATAGCTGTTTCCGCGGAAAACAAATCGATTTCGCAATAAGTATGCGCGGGTACAACCCAAGTGAACTCGTCGCAAATTGCCGCCATAATTTCTTCCAGCTCTTCAATATAACGATTGTCCGCAAGCGATAAGACTTGTAATATCATCAATCGCTTTCTACGTTCAAAATACATATCTTGAAACTTTACTCTATTACCGTCTAAATGAAACCGCTTTGCGTAAGAATAGCTCAACGACAAAATAGGCGTATTTGCATAATGTTCGTTATAATACTCTTGCAAACCTTTTACATAGGCTTTTCCCTTTTCAGTTTTGGTTATTTCGTTTAATCTTTCATAATTATAACGATACATAATCGTTCTCCCTGCTTTTTATTTCGGCTGTTTCCCAATATACGCTAAAATCCCACCGTCTACGTATAAAATATGTCCGTTTACAAAGTTGGACGCTTCGCTCGCCAAGAACACGGCAGGTCCCGCCAAATCTTCGGGATTTCCCCAACGTGCCGCAGGCGTTTTTGCGATAATAAAGCTATCGAACGGATGACGTGAGCCGTCCGCTTGTTTTTCTCTAAGCGGCGCCGTTTGCGGAGTTGCAATATACCCAGGACCGATACCGTTACATTGAATGTTGTATTCGCCGTATTCGCTTGCGATATTTTTCGTGAGCATTTTTAAACCACCCTTCGCCGCTGCATATGCGGAAACGGTTTCTCTGCCAAGTTCGCTCATCATAGAACAAATGTTAATAATTTTACCGCCGCCTTTCTTTATCATAGAAGGAATGACCGCTTTCGACATAATAAACGGAGCGTTTAAATCCACGTCGATTACTTTTCTAAACTCCGACGCGCTCATTTCGTGCATAGGAATACGCTTGATAATGCCCGCGTTATTGACAAGAATATCCACGACGCCAACTTCCTTTTCCACTTTCGATATGTACTCGCTTACTGCATTTTCGTCCGTTACGTCGCATACGTAGCCGTGCGCCTTAACGCCTTCCGCTTCATACGCCGCCAAGCCTTTGTCTACAAATTCTTGCTTTATATCGTTGAAAACAATGGTAGCGCCCGCTTTCGCAAACGCTTTCGCAATGGCAAAGCCGATACCGTAGCTTGCGCCTGTTACGAGCGCAACTTTTCCCTTTAAAGAAAACATACTCTCCATTTTTATAACTCCTTATAATAAATCTTTCGTTTGGATATGATCCATATCGGTAAATTCTTGGTTTTCACCACACATCGACCAAATAAACGAATAATTTTTCGTACCCACGCCCGAATGAATTGACCATGACGGCGAAATAACCGCTTCTTCATTGTGCATAATGATATGACGCGTTTGAGTAGGCTCGCCCATCATATGGAATACCACGTCGTCTTCGCCCATATCTAAATACAAATACACTTCCATTCTTCTATCGTGCGTATGACAGGGCATCGTATTCCAGTTAGAACCAACTTCGAGTTGCGTTAAACCCATAGCTAGCTGACAACTCTTGATTACTTCGGGATGTATGTACTGATTGATTACGCGCTTATTGCATTCTCTCTCGCTTCCGCACGGCACTTTCTTTGCTTTGGTAATGTCGATTTTTACAATCGGATAGCTTGTATGCGCGGGACAAGAGCTCACATAAAATTTCGCCGGCGCATTTTCGTCAACGCTCTTAAACGTAATTTCTTTGTTTCCCATACCGATATAAATCCCGTCGCGGGGATTCATTTCATATTCCACGCCGTCTACCGTAATTATTCCTTTTCCGCCGATGTTGATACAACCCATTTCTCTTCTTTGCAAAAAATAGTCGGCTGCTAATTCTTTTCCCGCTTCTAATCTAAGAACTTGCCGAACGGGCATAATACCCACCGTAATGATACGGTCTATATGACTATAAACCATTCTTACGTTGTCTTTTGTGAAAAGATTTGCGATATGGAACTCTTCTTTCAATCTTTCCGTTGTATAGTGTTTTACATCCTTTGCATTGCTTGCTTGTCTTACTTCCATTTTACTAAAATCCTCCTTTATGTACCGTCCGTAAACTTCGATTTGCGTGAGCGCCGCAAACCCTAAAATTTCCGTAACTTGTTTGAAATTAAATAATTTTATTTTTCTTGTTGTTTTAGGTTTGTCTAAAACGATTTCCTGCCCTTTTTCGTTATCGGTATTCGGGAATACCGTTCTATCCATTGTAAACTCGCCCCTGATAATCTCCCCGTCATCAAATTGAACATCGATATGTTTCCAATACGAATCATGCGGTATTCCATTCGCATCGTGCTGAAAATCCGCACGCAAGAAAAATATGAGCTTTTCTATCTCTACTTCCTTGCCGAAATCCAGCGTATATTCCAAATCGTTTCGGGCACCGCCCGCCCACGAATGATAGGGATACGGACCGTGTCCTTGGTTGTTTTTTTCGCCGTCTATCGCATTGCGCTCGTAGAAACAAGGCTCTTCTCGTGTTACAAAATTCGCGCTCGCGTGCGGATACCCGCCCGTTCTACAGCGTAAATCGTGGGAATTTAGCGCAACGTTTCGTATAGCATAAAATTCCTCACCTTCTATTTCTCGCACAAAAATCGGGTGTTTTTCGCCTTGGAAGGCGTTGGGTGCATACGCCATTTTCAATTCGGTTATCGAAGGGATTGTAAAAGTAAAATTTTTATTAGGCGCATATATAAAAGTTTCTTTTAAACTCGGGTCAAGCTGAACGGCAAGCATATTCGTTCCGTCTAAACGAATGCTGATTTTGTCGCCTGTGCACAATTCGCCCGTATAAGTTTCTCTAATCGCACATCCCTTCGCCGTAAATTTAACAACTTTATTTTTGTCGCTAATAGTTAAATATAACATATCTCTCCTCATTCGTTAATCTACGGCACAATCCCGCCCAACGGATTTTCCCGACCAAATTTGTTTATTCGTCCAATCGCACTTTTTCTCGGACCAAAACGGGGTTTCAGGTGATAATCCTAGAACCAAAAATATCGTAGAACATAAATATAAGCTCCCCACGTTAATATAAAATTCGGTAAGTTCGGGCTGCTTTCCATATACGCCTGCAGTAAGCCATCCGTTCTTATCAAATGTTTCTTTCGGTTTTAGACATTTCTTAATAACTGCCGTCAAAGCTGAACGTGCCTGCCCCGCAGATAAATTTTTAGGCAGAAAACCTTGCAACGCCGCTTGCGACAACAATTGAAAAGCTCCAAATCGATACGTTACCGAACGACCGATTATCGGATAGGTACCATCGGGCATTATCATACGCTCCAATATACCCGCATAACGCGACGCGCGTCTTATTGCCTCGCTTAAAGTTTCCTTGTACTTTTCATCTTTTAAACTCAAACACCTAAGAACGTCTATATACATTGGTTGGATAACGAAACTATTATAATAATCCCAATGATAACGCTCCCCGTCCGCATATACTCCGTCGCCTATGTACCAACTTTTTGCAAACTTTTCAATGCCGTACGTCAAACGGCGTTCGTCGATTTCTTCTCCCATGGATAGCAATGCCGTTTCTATCATTGAAGAAAACAAAACCCAATTATTTTCATACGGTTCAATTTCTCTAGTTACTTTTAAAGCCCGTATCAAATTCTCTTTTACTTCTTTATCCAACAAAGCATAGAGCTGTTTGGGAGCACGGAGAACGGCATGAGCCAAAAACGCCGCGTCTACCAAAGGTTGTTTTCCGTTACTAAAATTCATAAAATCAGGCGAGTTTGGATTGGTTGCCATATCTATGCAAATCCGAACAAGCTTGCGATATTTTTCTTGTAACGCACGTTCTTTTCCTTTTAAGTTTTCTAATTCTAACCAAGGCGCAATACCGCAAACCGTTCGCCCAAAAGCTTCCAGGCTTATCGTGTCGAATTCTCCCTGATGAAACTCCGCTGGAATTTTCTCCCGTAAACTTCCAACCGCTAGATTTTTAACTACAGGTGAAACAATTTTGAGCATTGTTTCCAACCAATATTTTCTATCCTTCATATTGGATTTTCCTTTATTTGTTTATAGCATTTTGAATCGCTTCCATATAAATTAGCCAATCTGTACGACTAAAATAATGTTTGCCTTCACGCAAATGAAACCCGACGTCCCCATCTATAAATTTATCTCCGCATTTCGGTAAATCATCGGGAACTTCAAACCCTTCTTTTTCGTACAATCTCCAAACCTTAGAAGCCGCCACACAATTTAAAAACTGACTAAGATTATCAGCCCAAACGTCTTCGAGCGCCGCCCCTATATACGCTTTTCTGGGAGCAACCAATGCAAGAAGGCAATGTTGGTCAAAGGGCGCTTCGTTTTCTTTGTCCGCATATTGAAGATAATTAGGACAAAACCAATACGGAAATTGTCGACAAATATCGCGAACACTCTCACCGCCCTCGCTTCGACCCCGAGAAAGCGCCGCGCCTGAACACCCAGAGTTATTGGAACACACAAAGCAAAACCTATCGTCCAGAGCCGCTGTCAACAAAGCAGTTTTTCCAAGTCTTGAATGTCCCACCACGCCTATTTTATTCTTATCCGCTTCTCTACGCATAGATAAATAATCCATCATACGGGAAGCCATCCAAGACCAATACATGATTTTTCCACAGTCGTCGCCCTGCCTATCCGTTTCCTGAAACAATCCGGCAAGTCCATTTGAAAAATCGGCATCATCGCTTGTAACATCCTCATAAAAAACCGTAAAAACCCCAAACCCATTATCGATAATTTCCTCTATCGGTAAATATTTGTTTGGAACTTCCTTGCAAAAATTTATAAAAATAAAAAACGGAGCAACTTCTTTTCGCGTAGGATAAATTAGTTGCGTTGGTATTTTATGCGACTTTTCGCCTTTTTGAAAGTTAAAGGTTACTTCTTCCCAAATTGCTTTTCCTGCAAAATCAATCGGTTGTTTTTTTATGGCTATTGTGGGATTAAGAACGGGCGGTATTTTTCCGTACTCCTCTTGCAATAAAACTTTTTTCCAATAAGGTCGCCCGACCTTCTCCCACTCCTCTTTCGTATTAATAGAGACATGGTTGGGTCCAACCAATAAATCGGGTAAATTTCTTCGGTCTAATTCTTTTTGCACTATACTAATTTTCATTTTTCGGTGTGTCTCCAATGTTCCTTAGAATTTTTATTAAAACGCATCCACCGCGTTCGACTGTTTATTTTTTGAGATGTTTCGTAATTATATTATATCAAAAAACAAATATCGTGTCATTTTAAATCCATTGGATAAAATAGTGATAAACTTGGACTTTTTAGATTTCGGCTGTAAAATAATTGCCATTTTTTCCTGTTTTTGGTATAATACTTTTACAAGAGTTAAAAATCTTTATAATACATTTTATATAAGGAAGCGAAAATGGCAATTATAAATTATATTGAAAAACACCTAAAAACTTTTACTGTAAAATCCCACAAACACAATTATTGGGAAATCATTTACGTTACGGAAGGGGTCGGCACAATAGAGACCGAAGACGCGCACGTTATTGAATATAAAAAGGGGGAAATGATTTGCATCCCCCCTAATATTCGACACATCAATAATTCGTCCCTTGGATTTAAAAATATTCATTTTACGATTGAGGATTGGAATCCGCCTTTACAAACTCCCCTTTTAATCCCTTACTCTGATTCAAGTAAGGATTTTTATACCGTTCTAAAACTTACCTATCGATATTTTCATCAACTTCCGGCAAACCATCCCATCAATCTCGCTTTTACACACTCCATAGAGGCCTTTCTTAACCGTCTCATTCAGCAATCTGAAGCGTATAATATTACGCAAATTATTGTGCACGAAATCATCAATCATTACACCGAAACGAAATTTGATTTGGACGAGGCGTATAAATTAGTTCCCCTATCCAAAGAACATCTCCGTAAATTATTCATTAAAGAACACGGAATAAGTCCTTCAAAATTTTTATTGCAAAAAAGACTAACGCTTGCAAAACAATTATTATCAAAAAAAGAAGACGGCTATCTTCGTATTAACGAAATTGCAGAAGCTTGCGGTTTTGATGACCACGCTTATTTTTGTAGGGTTTTTAAAAAAGAAACAGGGCTCGCGCCAAACGAATTTCAATTGCGCTTATTAGAAGATAATAAAATTTACCCCGTTAAAATAAATAATAACGAAAACTAAATAACGTTGGAGCCAACTATAACAACTTTTTAATGAAAGAGTATATCTTCCCGAATTTACTCCATATCGCAAATTGCTTCTATTACAATATTATTTTGGGTTACGCCCCGTAGAATTGACGGACGCGCGTTTTGAAGGCGATTTCTTGATTGCCTTGAACGAAAAGCATAAAACGTCCGATGGGGATAAAGTGTATAAAAAAATTCCTATCCCTAAGCAGGCGCGCGTACATATTGATACTACGGAGTCGATTGAATGTCCCTTTGCGTTAGATACCTTAAATCGCATATTTAAAAAGGTATTACAAGATAGTACGGTTACGCAGTATTATTTGCGCCATACGTATGCAACGACTTGCGTGCAATACGTAAGACCTGACATTGTAGATACTTGGATGGGCGATAGTTCTGAACGCCTTGTAGGGCGAGTATATACCCATTTCCCCGATAAATTTATGACTGCGCAAATGGATTTGGTACAATTCGAATTCTAAAAAATCAAGCAAAAAAGTCGTTTGAGAAAATCACTCGAACGGCTTTTGCTATGTGGATAAAATAGGACTTTGAAGTGAACACCAAAACGCGCACCAAAAACGGCATAAATCGAAAAATTTGTTGTTTTTGACTGCATAAATACGTCAAATATACAAAAAAATCGGGTAGTTATGCGTTTATTTTGCATAATTACCCGATTTTGGTGCGGTCGACAGGAATCTGCCCTTTGGGCAGAGCGTCGAAATGCCGACCATCTTCGCAATATATCCAACCGCCACATGCGGACATTTCTCGCGTGAACCTGCATATAATTAAGAGCTTCGCGCGACTATCTACAATACCAAACAAAAAAGCACCCGCAAGGGGTGCTCGTTTGTTTGGTGCGGTCGACAGGAATTGAACCTGCATGGAGTTACCCACAAGATCCTTAGTCTTGCGCGTCTGCCAGTTCCGCCACGACCGCATTAACGTGATTATTATAGCCTAATGCGCAAAGTTTGTCAACTTATTTTATTGCCCTTTCGGAAAAATTTTTATTTTTTTCAAATTCTTCCCTTCTCTTTCGTATATTTTTTTCCAACTCAATCCAAAATGTTTATAAAAGGAGAACAAATTATGAAAGCAACTGGAATTGTCAGAAGAATAGACGAGCTTGGCCGCGTCGTTATCCCAAAAGAAATTCGGCGCACCTTACGTATTAAGGAAGGCGACCCCCTTGAAATCTTTACTGATAGAGATGAACTCATGCTCAAAAAATATTCCCCTATCGCTACGTTAGAGCGATTTAGCAAAGCCACAGCGCGCTCATTAAACGATTTAAGCGGCAAGCTTGCCGTTATTTGCGACACGGACGGCATTTTACACGCTTTTGGCGACGGAAAAAAGGAGCTTGATGGCAAACCCCTTTCCGAAGATATGGACAAAATTTTACGCGAACGGCGCAGTTATATCGCCAACGCCGCAGAAGGCGGCGACGTCATTCCCCTTACCAACACGCGCGAAGAAGGCATCACAGCTCAGGTAATCGTACCTATCGTTTCGGGCGGGGATTGTCTTGGCGCAGTCGCCGTTTTATCCAAAGAAGACGGCGCAAAAATCGACGGTAGCGACGTCAATTTAGCCAAGCTTACCGCAGACATTTTAGCAAATCAATTTGAATAAAATAAGAGCAGGTATGCGTTGAACGCATACCTGCTCCCCTTATTTTTACTTTTTTAGAACGTCAACATACCCTTAATCATATCGGCAAGCCCGCTGAGCATGGGCGAGAGAATTTCCTTCATGGTCGTATACATACCCGCAGACAGCGTAGAATTATCCGTAAACAAGACTTCCGCATTAAACAGTCCGTAATGGCTAAGCGCATACCAAACCGCCCAGATAAGCGCGATAACGACGATACCGATTACAGCAAAAAGAACCGCTGCTAATACGCCGTCAATTATATGCAAAACAGCGATATCTTCCACCGTTTCTTCCAGCTTTCTGAACAGCCATTTGATAAGCAATATCAACAGCACGAACACTAAGCAGAAGATTGCCCCTGCCATGATTTGCCCGATAATCGGCGCAAAATCGGCAAGCGTTCCACTAAACGCCGTCACCGAAAGAGAAACGCAGCGGTCCACGAATTCCGTTAAAAACGGGATAGGCAACCCCGAAAACGGCAAATAGAACGCAACGCCGACGGCTATCAACATACCAAACGAGCCGATAAGCGACGCGATAGAATGTACGAACCCTTCTTTTTGTCCCTTAAAGACGAAGGCGATAACGATACCGATCATAGCAAGGTCTAACGCATAGTTTGCCGTAAGCCAAACCAAATCGTTCATCATTTGTTGATTATACAGTCCCGCAAACACGCCCTTTAACGAAGTACAATCAATAAGGAATACCGTTGCGGCAATAATGACGGCAAGCACCATGGCGGTGTTTACCGCACAAATCAAACCGCCGAGCAAACGCCCAAGAAGCGACGGCGTTCCGTAGCCGCTACGGCGCACGGCTTTACGCGATTCAAACTGTTCGTAATCGTCGTATTCTTCGTATTCGTCGTCGTATTCCGCGCCTTCTTCGTCGATTTCGTCGGAGTGCATTTTAACGAGCTTGGTTTTCGGTCTAAATAACAGCGTGCACACACCGCAAAGTATGAGAGCAACTGCGGCACAGCCAAGCGCCCAAGTGAACGCGCTTAAAAACGCGCCGACCTTAGCCGCGGCTGCCGTGCTTGCCCCCGCCGTAGCCAAAAGCATTTCCGCTACGGGCGTCATGACCGCCTTCAAGGGATCGTTTTGCACAAGCACGAACGCATGCACAAGGAAAAACGCGCAAGCGGCAACCGCCCAAACGAGTCCACCCCAGCTGACCCGTCTTGCGCCCTTTTTCAACCCCACGCAGAACGCGATCAATACTATGACCCCGCAAACAACCGCGCCGACGATAGGAACGTATTCCGTCCAGTCAGATGCAGTCAACAGCGTATACAAAGGCATCATCCTTATCTCTCCTTATTTATTAAAGTTATCTTTCAAAGATACGATTTCCGAAAGCACGAGCTTTCCGTTTTCGTCCGTACATTTTTTATAATATCCCACGCGCATGAGCTGGAAGGGCTTGTTTTCTTCCGCTTGCGCCAAATACGGTTCAGCTTTGCCGTAGAAAATATGCTCGCTTTCGGTGTTCATTCTTTCGCCAAAGTCCTGTCCTGCGTATTCCGCGTCTTTCAACAGCGTACCGTAGCGGCGAATTTCCGCGTCCACACCCGTCTTACCGTCAACCCATTGTATCGTGCCTTTTACCTTGATACCGCTGGTATCGTTAGACGAACGGCTTTCGGGTACGTACGAGCATTTGAGCTCTTGCACTTCCCCGTTATCGTCTACGATAACTTCGTCACAATGAATGATATAGGCGTTTTTCAAACGCACGTAGCCGTCGGGCTTTAAGCGCTGATATTTCGGGGGCGGTACGAGTGCGAAGTCCGCTCTGTCGATATATACCACGGAAGAAAAGGACAGCTTTCTTACGCCAAGTTCAGGCTTTAAGGGATGCAAAGCCGTTTCTAATTCTTCTTCCCCTTGGTAGTTGGTGATGGTAACCTTCAACGGGTCGAGCACAGCCATAGAGCGTTCGGCATTTTCGTTGAGATTGTCGCGAATACACGCTTCTAAATAAGAAAGCTGACATTCGGAGTTGGCTTTTACGATACCGATTTTGGTGCAAAAATCAAGCAACGCTTCGGGGGGCACACCGCGATTGCGCAAGCCCGTCACCGTCGGCATACGGGGATCGTCCCAGCCGTGCACGTGGCCTTCTTCCACCAAACGTTTCAAGTAGCGCTTGGACATAACCATGTTGGTAACCGCCAAACGGGCAAATTCGATTTGTCTGGGTTTGGGTTCAAAACCAAGGTTAATCCCTACCCAGTCGTACAAAGGACGGTGATCTTCAAATTCCAAGGTGCAAAGCGAGTGCGTTACGCCTTGGAGATAATCGCAAATGGGGTGCGCGTAGTCGTACATGGGATAGATACACCATTTATCCCCCGTGCGGTGGTGCGTACAGCGCAAAATGCGGTAAATAACGGGGTCGCGCATGTTCATATTCGGCGACGCCATATCGATTTTCGCGCGCAGACATTTGCTGCCGTCGGGGTATTTTCCCGCTTTCATTTCTCTAAAAAGCGTCAAGTTTTCTTCTACGCTGCGGTTTCTGTACGGGCTTTCCTGCCCTGCTTGGGTAAGCGTGCCGCGCGTAGCGCTGATTTCTTCGGGCGATAAATCGCAAACGAAGGCTTTGCCGTCTGTAATCAGCTTTTCCGCGTATTCGTAAATGATATCGAAAAAGTCGGAGGCATACACTTCCTTTGCCCATTCGTAGCCCACCCACGCAATATCTTTACGGATAGCGTCGACAAATTCCGTCTTTTCCTTAGACGGGTTGGTGTCGTCGAAAAAGAGATTGCACTTGCCGCCGTACTTTTTCGCCGTGCCGAAGTTGACGAGCATACTCTTTACGTGCCCGATATGCAAATAGCCGTTGGGTTCGGGCGGGAAACGCGTTTGAACGGCTGTAATTTTGCCGTTTTCAATGTCGTCGTTGATGATTTGTTCAATGAAATTCGTTGCTTCAATGGTTTTCATATCGTTCTCTTTTATGAATGAATTTTTATAGTAGAATTAAACGTTGCCCGTTTGAAAGGAGAAAAACGGATTAGATACGAGTAAATCAAGGGAAAGGAGTATTTTCGCCGTGAGCGTACATAGACGTACGTGAGCAAGAAAAGCACATCTTCGACGCAGTATTGCGAAGTATATAATTCGTTTTTTAGGATAAGCCGATGATAGTGCCGTCCGAAAGAAGGTCTATCTTCTCCGCAGCGGGGTGCGCGCCAAGACCCGGCATCAACATGATTTTACCCGCAATCGCGACGATAAATCCTGCGCCGCCCTTTAAGACGATATCGCGCACGCAAATTCTAAACCCTTGGGGACGACCCAAAAGCTCGGCGTTATCCGAAAGGGAATATTGCGTTTTTGCAATAATCACGGGCAAATTGCCACAGCCCTTTTCTTCGATAATTTGGATTTTATCCAGCGCTTCTTGCGTGAAATCCACGCCGTCCGCACCGTAAATTTTCGTCGCTACGTTTTCGATTTTTTGACAAACGCTTTCTTCCAAAGCATACGGGTGTTCTAACGTAGACGGAATATCGCAAGCCTTGACGACTTCCTTAGCAAGCTCTTTGCCGCCTTCGCCACCCTTTAAGAATACGTCGGTGAATACCGCAACCGACCCTGCTTTTTGCACGGTGTCGATAACCAAATCCGTTTCGGCTTGCGTATCGGTGAAAAAGCGGTTCATGGCTACGACGACGGGTTTTTTGTATACGTTTTTGATGTTTTCGATATGCTTTAATAAATTCGGCATGCCCTTTTCAAGAGCCGTCAAATCTTCCGCGGAAAGATTTTCTTTCGCCGCGCCGCCGTGGAGCTTTAACGCCTTAACGGTAGCGACGATTACCACGCAATCGGGCTCGATATTCGCCGCGCGGCATTTGGTATCCAAGAATTTTTCCGCGCCAAGATCCGCGCCAAAGCCCGCTTCGGTTACCGCGTAATCGGCAAGGCTCATAGCCGCGTAGGTTGCTTGAACGCTATTACAGCCGTGCGCAATATTTGCAAACGGACCGCCGTGAATAATCGCGGGAGTGTGTTCTAACGTTTGCACAAGGTTGGGTTTCATGGCGTCCTTTAAAAGCACCGCCATAGACCCTACCGCCCCGGGAATATCCTTCGCGCGGACGAAATCCCCGTCCGTATTCAAGCCGACGATAATATTGCCTAAACGTTTTTTCAAATCGTCGATATCGGTAGCCAAGCACAGCACCGCCATAATCTCGCTTGCCGCCGTAATGTCGAAATGGTCTTCTCTTTCGACGCCGCGACCCTTACCGCCGATCGTGACGTTGATAAGCTGCCGTTCGTTCATATCCATACAACGGTGGAAATAGATATTGTTCACGTCGATATTTAAGGCGTTACCGCGGAAAATATGATTATCCATCAGCGCGCAAAGCAGGTTGTTTGCCGCCGTAATGGCGTGCAAATCGCCCGTGAAATGCAAATTGATATCCGCCATAGGCACGACTTGGGCGTACCCGCCGCCCGCCGCGCCGCCTTTGATACCAAAGACTGGACCTAAGGACGGTTCACGCAAGGCAAGGCAAGCCTTTTTGCCGATTTTGGAAAGTCCGTCGGCAAGCCCGATAGAAACGGTGGTTTTTCCTTCCCCCGAAGAAGTGGGGTTAATCGCCGTTACCAAAACGAGCTTGGCTTTACGCCGCGCGTTTTTCGGCAGGGCAATTTTCGCCTTGTACTTGCCGTACAATTCCAACTCGTTTTCGGTTAAACCAAGCGTTTTGGCTACTTCTCTAATGTCTGAAAGCTGCGCGCTTTCCGCAATTTCGATATCTGAAAGCATATCTTTCTCTCCGCGTACAAATTATCGTTCATTTTATTATAGCACATATTTTCGTAAATGAAAATAAGAAAATCTCTGTTTTTGCAAAAAAGTGTAAAAAATTTTTTATTAAAAATAAAATTCGCCGTGTTTTCAGGAAATTTTACAAAAATCGGGTACAATGATTTGACTTATCACGGAAAAACATTGTATAATATTCAAAATACGAAACGTTAATAACAAGGAGTTACTTTTATGGCAGAAAAAAGAGCGGTAACCATGGAAAAGCTGGTATCCCTTTGCAAGAACAGGGGCTTTATCTTCCCCGGCAGCGAAATTTACGGCGGTCTTGCCAACACGTGGGATTACGGTCCTTTGGGCGTAGAACTGAAAA
This sequence comes from Clostridia bacterium, assembly GCA_017626305.1. GTDB lineage: Bacteria > Bacillota > Clostridia > Christensenellales > Borkfalkiaceae > Scatosoma. The sequence goes on along the minus strand of JAGAIW010000133.1, from coordinate 4,820 downwards.
ACAACGTAAAGAAAGCTTGGTGGAAAAAGTTCGTACAGGAAAATCCGTACAACACGGGCGTGGATTGCGCCATCTTAATGAATACCCGTACGTGGAAAGCGTCGGGTCACCTTGGCGGCTTTTCCGACCCCCTTATGGACTGCAAAAGCTGTAAAGCAAGACACCGCGCGGATAATCTCGTCGAAGCGTACGTAGCGAAAAAAGGCTTGGACGTTAAGGTGGAAAGCATGGACAACGACGCTTTGGAAACGTTTATTACCGAGCATAAAATCGTTTGTCCCGTTTGCGGCAATTCCGACTTCACGTCTATCCGTAAGTTCAACTTAATGTTCAAAACCTTCCAAGGGGTTACGGAAGACAGCGCAAACACGGTATATCTTCGTCCCGAAACGGCGCAAGGGATTTTCGTCAACTTCGCCAACGTACAGCGTTCTACGCGTATGCGCGTGCCCTTCGGTATCGCGCAGGTGGGTAAATCCTTCCGTAACGAAATTACCCCCGGCAACTTCACCTTCCGTACCCGTGAATTTGAACAAATGGAACTGGAATTCTTTTGCAAGCCCGGCACGGATTTGGAATGGTTTGCCTACTGGAAGGACTTCTGCAAAAACTGGTTGCTTTCCCTTGGCATGAAGGAAGAAAATTTGCACCTTCGCGACCATTCTCCCGAAGAACTTTGTTTCTATTCCAAGGCAACCACCGACTTTGAATATAACTTTGCGTTCGGTTGGGGCGAGCTTTGGGGTATTGCGGACAGAACGGATTACGACTTGACCCAACACGCCAAGGAATGTGGTAAGCCTATCGATTATCTTGACCCTGTTACAAACGAAAGATACGTGCCCTACGTAGTAGAACCGTCGCTTGGCGCGGACAGAGTGGTGCTTGCTTTCTTAACCGACGCGTACGACGAAGAAGTGGTTGACGCAGAAAAGAACGATATCCGTACGGTACTTCGTTTGCACCCTGCGCTTGCGCCGTATAAGTGCGCCGTTCTTCCCCTGCAAAAGAACCTTTCTGAAAAAGCGGACGAGATTTACGCGAAAATGGCGAAAAAATTCTCTTCCACCTACGATATTACGGGTTCTATCGGCAAGCGCTATCGCCGTCAAGACGAAATCGGTACGCCGTTCTGCTTGACCGTAGACTTCCAGACCTTAGAAGACGGCACGGTTACCGTGCGCGATAGAGATAGCATGGAACAAATCCGTGTTTCCGTCGAAGACGCAATCAAGTATATTGAAGAAAAGTTAGAATTCTAAGTAAAATCACCTACCTTTATGAAAATTCCCGTTGATTTTAACGGGAATTTTTTATTTTCCACTATACAAGCCGAAATTTTTGTGGTATAATATTTCTATCAACGATAAGGAGTTTTTTTTGATATGCAAAAGGTTTTTTCCAAACAAAACTGGGCGATACTCGTTTTGTTCGGCTTAATCGGTCAAATTGCGTGGTCGGTGGAAAATATGTATTTCAACCTGTTCGTGTTCGACACGGTTGCGCCCGATTTGGACGCTATTACCCTAATGGTACAGCTTTCGGGCATTACCGCTACGGTAACCACTTTGGTGGCGGGAACGCTGTCGGATAAGCTGGGAAACAGGCGGCGGTTTATTTCCTACGGCTACCTTATTTGGGGTTTTACCGTGGGTCTGTTCGGGTTTTTGTCGGTGGATACCGCCAAGGCGATTTTCTCTACCGATACGACGACGGCGATTACGCTAACGCTCGTTGCCGTTATCGTGGGCGATTGCGTTATGACGGTGTTCGGCTCGACCGCGAACGACGCGGCTTTTAACGCTTGGGTGACGGACAACACCGAAGAAAGCTATCGCGGCAAAGTGGAAGGCGTACTTTCCGTGCTCCCCTTATTCGCCATGCTTATCGTCGCCGGCGGCTTTGGGATTTTGGTGGAAACAATCGGCTATCAATGGCTGTTTTTGGGCTTAGGCGTCGTCATTTCCGTGTGCGGCGCGGTGGGGATTTTCTTCATTCAAGACAGCCCCGCTTTGGAAAAGAAAGGCACTTTAAAGGATATTTTCTACGGCTTTAAGCCGTCCGTCGTTAAGCAAAACAAACCGCTGTATCTCTCCCTTTGTATCATGGGCGTTTACGGCGTGGCTTGTCAAATTTTCATGCCCTATCTTATCATTTATATGAAAACCTTCTTATCGTTCAGCGTAGTGGAATACAGTATCGTATTCGGACTGGCTATCGTCGTCGGCGCGGTGATTAACATTATCCTTGGCGGCGTTTGCGATAAGCTGGATAAAACCAAGGTTTTATACATAGCCGCAGGCATTATGGCGGTAGGGCTTTTGGGTATGTATTTCATGCACTTTGAAGACAAAATCACCACCCTTCTCACCTTCGGCGTAGCAGGATTTATCATGATTACGGGCTATATCTTCGTTTCCGCGCTTTGCGGCGCGCTGGTGCGGGATTACACCCCCGAACGGGACGCAGGCAAGCTGCAAGGGGTGCGTATGATTTTCAGCGTACTTATCCCCATGCTGGTTGGACCCATGCTGGGCAACGCCATTAACCGTATGCGCAACATTCCTTTGGAAAACGCAGGCGCGGACGCCATGACGACGCAATATATCCCTGCGCCCGAAATTTTCTTGGCAGGCGCTATCGTCGCCGCGCTGATGTTTGCGCTCATTCCCCTTTTGACCAAAGCGGCAAAACGGGCGAAAGAAAACGAAAACAAGGAGTAAAACATGTTACTGAGAACAAACTATTCTATCGGGGAAATCCCCCATAGCGAACACCCCCTGCCCCAAGAGCGCAGGGATAGCTGGCTTTGCTTAAACGGCGAATGGGATTTTTATAAGCTCCACGGCGAAAATAAATGCAATCAAGGCAAAATCACCGTGCCGTTTTCCCCCGAAACGCTGCTTTCGGGCGTTACCAAGGACGAAGAAAACGCGTTCGTTTTACACGCAGGAGAAAAGCTTGTGTATTCGCGTAAGGTAACGCTTGATAAAAGCCTGTTGCTAGGAAAAACGCTGCTCCGTTTCGGCGCGGTGGATCATAGCTGCGAAGTGTTTATCAACGGGCAAAAGGCAGGCGGACACCAAGGCGGATTTACCGCGTTTTGCATAGACGGTACGCCGTTTTTTGCGCTTGGCGAGAATGAAATCACCGTCGTTGTCGAAGACGAAGGCACGAGAAACCACGGCGCGCGCGGCAAACAAAACGACAAGCGCGGCGGCATTTGGTACACTCCCCAAAGCGGTATTTGGCAAACGGTGTGGATAGAGAGTATGCCTAAAAAACATATCCGCGATTTGCGGATTACGACAAGCGCCGAAGAACGCTCGGTAACCGTTTGCGCCGATTGCTTTGGAGAAGAGCTTACCCTTGCCGTGTTCGACGGGGAAAAATCGCTTGCTAAGGTAACGTTTACGGGCAGCGTAACGCTGACTTTGGATTTCGAGCTTTGGTCGCCCGAAAATCCCAAGCTGTACGATTGCGTGATTTCGTCTATAAGCGGCGATAGGGTGCACGGTTATTTCGGCGTGCGTTCGTTTGGGCAAACCACGGACGAAAAGGGCGTCGCGCGCTTGACGCTGAACGGTAAGCCTTACTTTTTCAACGGCGTGCTCGATCAGGGCTACTGGTCGGACGGTATGCTCACCTATCCTTGCGAACAGGCGATTATCGACGAACTGACGCTCGTGAAAAATATGGGCTTTAACACCCTGCGCATGCATATAAAAATAGAGCCTATGCGTTGGTATTATCATTGTGATAGGCTGGGTATCGTCGTTTGGCAGGACTTCGTCAACGGCGGCGGGGAATATAAGTTCACGCACGTAGCGGCGTTTCCGTTTTTGGGCTTTCACCACAAGGACGACGATTATAAATACTTTGCCCGTGAAAACGAATACGGCAGAGCGGAATTTGCCAAAGCGGTGGACGAAACGCTTACGCAGTTATATAATTGTACGTGTATCGGCGTGTGGGTCCCTTTCAACGAAGGCTGGGGACAGTTCGATTCGGCAAAATGGACGGCGTATATCCGCGCGCAAGACCCCACGCGCATTATCGACAGCGTCAGCGGTTGGCACGATCAGGGCGTGGGAAAAACGGATTTGAAGAGCCTGCACACCTACTACACGCCATTAAAAGTTCCTAAGGACGAACGACCCGTGGTGTTGAGTGAGTTCGGCGGATATTCCATGAAAACGGAAAATCACGTATTCGATACGGAAAAGGAATTTGGATATAAAACCTTCCAAACGCAGGAAACCTTGGTTGCGGCTTTGGAAAAGCTGTATTTAGAAAAGCTACTCCCCTTGATAAGCAAAGGGCTTTGCGGTTGTATTTATACGCAGGTGTCCGACGTCGAAGAAGAAATCAACGGACTTGTGACCTACGATAGAAAGGTCGTCAAAATTCCCGTCGAAACCATGGCGGCAATCAACGCGAAAATCACCGCCGAATCAAATAAGGTGAAATAAACGTAGCTTTTTTCCTAACGTCATACGCAGCGTAGTGAAACATCCCTTCATACGTAGTCCGCGTTCTCTTCCATGGGATTCTTCACCCTTCGGGTTCAGAATGACGTTTGGGGGACGAGTTGGTTTTCTTCCGCTTTCGCGTCAGAATGACGATTTGCCCATAATGATAAACGCGCCGTTTGACGGCGCGTTTTTTGTTTTTTTTCGCAAAAACACTTGATAAAAGCTTTTTTATGTGGTATACTAATTATGCTCAACAAAATTAAATGTGAAAGATTAGCGGTATTTTATCCTTAAAGGGATAATTATGCCCCTTTTTAACATAACTACTTTTGAATGTGGTAAAAG
>JAGAIW010000132.1 GCA_017626305.1 Clostridia bacterium | reverse complement strand
TTATCGCAAAGCACAGGGTTTTCAATCCCTTGCGCGAGGATAACGTCCATATATCTGCACACGTCTTCTTGCGTGAATGCAATCGTCATATTTTGCCCGCCGATTACGTAGGAAGGACGGAGCAATACGGGATATTCCAACTTTTCAGCCGCCGCAAGCGCTTCCTCTTTCGTCATAACGGTGATTGCCTTAGGACGAGGAATGGAATATTTTTCCAAAAGCGCCTCGAAACGCTCTCTATCCTCCGCCCTGTCAACGCTGTCCGCCGACGTACCGAGAATGCGAATGCCGTGCGTATCAAAATACGAACAAAGGTTAATTGCCGTTTGACCGCCAAAGGTGATAATTACGCCGTAAGGCTTTTCGACGTCGAGTACGTGTTGTACGTCCTCGGGTGTTAAAGGTTCGAAATATAATCTATCCGCCGTGTCAAAGTCGGTTGAAACTGTTTCGGGGTTGTTATTGATAATAACCACTTCGTAACCAAGCTCTTTCAAAGTCCATACGCAATGCACGGAAGAATAGTCAAACTCGATACCTTGACCGATACGAATAGGACCAGAACCGATAACTACAATGCGTTTTTTCTCACTCTTTTCTACGAAGGGTTTTGCTTCATCATGCTCGTGCGGGTCAAAGGTCGAATAGAAGTAAGGCGTCTTTGCGGGGAATTCCGCAGCACAGGTGTCAACCATCTTATACGCAACCTTCCTTCTATACGGAATTTTTTGTCCGCTCAGCGCCGCAATATCTTTGTCGAGATACCCCAGGCGTTTCCCTTCTTCGTAAAGCTCTCTCGTCAGCTTTTCCCCTGCCGTAAGACGGTCTTCGTATGCAATCAGGTTCATAAACTTGTTCAAGAACCAACGGTCAATCTTTGTAATTGCATATACTTCGTCTACGGTAACGCCTTTTTTAAGCGCCGCATAGACGACGAAAATTCTTTCGTCCGTCATTTCGGAAAGCTTTGCGAGTAATTCCTCTTTGGTGGAATGAATAAACTTCTTATAATTAAACGTCGAAGTGGAAATTTCCGCGCCGCGCACCGCCTTCATCATAGCCATTTCAAAGGAAGTACCGATAGACATAACCTCGCCCGTTGCCTTCATTCTCGTGCCAAGCTCACGCTTTGCATACAAGAATTTATCAAAAGGCCATTTGGGCATTTTAACAACCAAATAATCAATGGTCGGCTCAAAACAAGCATAGGTATTGCCCGTAACGTCGTTTACAATTTCATCAAGCGTATAACCAAGCGCAATCTTCGATGTAACCTTTGCAATGGGAAAACCCGTTGCTTTCGACGCAAGCGCAGAAGAACGGCTTACGCGGGGATTCACCTCAATTACTGAATATTCAAAGGAATCTGGATTGAGGGCAAACTGTACGTTACAGCCCCCTTCAATGCCAAGCTCGGTAATAATCGAAAGAGCCGCCGTACGGAGCATATTATATTCTCTCGTAGAAAGCGTTACGGCAGGCGCAACAACGATAGAGTCGCCCGTATGAATACCAACGGGGTCAACGTTTTCCATCGAGCAAACGGTCAAGCAATTCCC
>JAGAIW010000131.1 GCA_017626305.1 Clostridia bacterium | reverse complement strand
GTTGTTTCAAGAAAGGGGAACAGGACGGCTATATGGTGGTGAATAACGCGAAGCCCGGTTTATCGAAATCGAACATAGTGCGTGTGACGTTTGAAAATTGTACGCAGGCTCTTGTATATAGAAACGGTGTTGCCACGACGCAAAAGCTGTTCAACGGAACCCTTTCCTTGACCTTGGGGGCAGGGGACGCGGCGTTTGTAATTCCTGCATAAATCCAAAAAAGGGGGTTGGCATGAAGAAGAATATTTGGGCAAAAATGGAAAGTTCTGGCTTGCCGAAGGGTATGCAAAAAAAGGCGTATATCTTTTGTGCGCTTATGTGTATACCTGCCATTTACGGTATCATCAAATGGTTGGTTACGAACGGTTATTCCGTTTTGTTGGCGTTTTCCTTAGACTCGCCGTTTGAAAGCGAATGGACGCTGTTGCACTTTGAAAGATTTTTGATTGATATGAAGACGGACGGTACGTTATCGATTGCTTTGGCAAATACGATGAAGTATTACGGAATGTCGCTGTTTAAAACCTTTATATCCTTTGTAATCGCATACTTTTTGTATAAGAAAATTCCTTGTTATAGAATGTTCCGTTTCTTATATTTCTTGCCTTGCGTCATTGCACCGATTATTTCCGTAGCGATTTTCAAGAATATGATTCGCGAGCTTGGACCTGTATGGACGCTGATGAACGATTGGTTCGGCATAGCCTACCAAGAGCCGCTTGCCTATCCCGAAACGGCAACGAATGCGATTTTGCTCTATCAGCTTTTAAGCGGCTTTGGCTCGACCTACCTCATTTACATAGGCGCGATGAATAGAATCCCCAACGAAGTGTTAGAATCGGCAAGCTTGGACGGGTGTTCTTTGATGCGCGAATTTTGGCAAATCATTTTCCCTTTGACTTGGTGAACTTTCTCAACGTTCGTGCTTTTGTCGGCAACGACGATATTCTCGGCAAGCGGCCCCATTCTCTATTTTACCGAGGGCGCGGCGAAGACGACGACGCTTGGATATTGGTTGTTTGCGCAAGTACGAGGGGGGACGTATAATTATCCCTCGGCAGTCGGCGTTATCTTTACGTTGTTGACGATTCCCATCGTAGTTCTTGTAAGGACGCTTTCAAAGAAAATTAATGCGGAGGTAACGTATTGATGGAAATGCTTGAAAGTACGAAAAGAAGAAAAAAGAAAAAAGTCAACGTTGTATTTATTACGGCTGCCGTTATTTTTGCAATCTATGCGGTGTTTATCGTTTTGCCTTACGTTTACGGATTTTTGGTTTCCATTGAAACGGATTTCGAATATCAAAATACAATTTTCCCCAAGCCTCAGGGGTTTGAGATCATCAATTATTTAAACGCTTGGGTGGATTTGGCAAATGAAAACACGAGCGTACCCACGATGTTTTTCAACAGCTTATGGTACGCGGGCGGTATGGCAATCGTCGGTTTGATATACGCTTCCGTCACCGCATACGTAGTATCGAAATATCGCTTCCCCGGTAGAAAAATTATCTTCACCGCGGCGATTGTTATGATGACGATTCCCATCATCGGCGGTATGGCAAGT
>JAGAIW010000001.1 GCA_017626305.1 Clostridia bacterium | reverse complement strand
GGCTGTTGCCATTACTGCATTACAAACGCAACTTTAATCGGAGGAAGTTATGAAAATTTTGATGTACGGTGACTCTATCACCGACGCTGGAAGAAGTAGAAGTGACGATTTTGCGCTTGACAGTTACGGTCACGGCTACGTGAAATTTTTAGCAGGGGAGCTTTTAGCGGAAAACCCTACGAAATATCAAATTATCAATCGTGGCGTCAGCGGTAATCGTATCGTCGATTTATACGCTCGTATTAAAATAGACGTTTGGAATGAAAAGCCCGACGTTTTGAGTATTTTAGTCGGCGTTAATGACGTTTGGCATGAAATAGGTGCGCAAAACGGCGTAGAGATTGACCGTTTTGAAAAAATGTACCGTATGCTCATTGAAGATACGTTGACGCGTTTACCTAATCTAAAAATCATACTTTGCGAACCTTTCGTTTTAGAAGGGACTGCAACGCAAGAAAAGTTTGATAGATTTTTAGAAGTCAAGGAATATGCAAAAGTCGTCAAGAATTTAGCAAAAGAATACGGTTTATATTTTCTTCCTTTACAGGAGAAACTGGAAAAAGCGGCACAAGAATATTCGTCGGAATTGTATTTGGGCGACGGGGTACACCCTGCTATGGCGGGCGCAAAGCTGATTGCAAGCGAATGGCTTGCGCTATTTAAAGAACAGATCGAGAAATAAGGAGAAAGAAAAAATGAAGGTTTTGGTTATCAATTCGGGCAGTTCGTCCTTGAAATATCAGCTTATCGATATGGAAACGGAAAGCGTTATTGCAAAAGGTAATTGCGAACGTATCGGTATCGACGGCTCTAAACTTACCCATAAAGCAAAAGGCATGGAAGTAGTGGTGGAACAAGACATGCCCAACCACAACGTGGCGGTAGGGCTTGTATTAAAAGCGCTCACCGACAAAAAATCGGGCGTCATCGATTCCATGCAAGATATCGACGCTGTTGGTCACCGCGTCGTTGCGTCAGGTGAGGCATTCAAAAAGCCTACGCTGGTTACCGACGAAGCTATGGTTCTTATGGAAGAAATTAAAGACCTTGCGCCTTTGCATAATCCAGCGGCGATTGTCGGCGTAAACGCTTGCCGTGATGCAATGCCCAACACACCCATGGTACTTGTATTTGATACGGGTTTCCATTTTACAATGCCTAAGCATGCATATATGTACGCAATCGATTATAAGCATTACGATCAATATAAAATTAGACGTTACGGCGCGCATGGAACAAGCCATAAATTCGTATCGCAGGAAGCGGCGAAATATTTAGGCAAAAAACCCGAAGAATTGAAGATTGTCACCTGCCATTTAGGTAACGGTTCGTCCATTACCGCGGTTGACGGCGGTAAATGCGTGGATACGTCTATGGGCTTTACGCCGCTTGCAGGCGTTCCTATGGGTACGCGTAGCGGCGATATCGATTACGCGGCGGCGGAATACCTTGCAAAGAAGGAAGGTATGGACGTTTCTGAAATGCTTACCTATCTTAATAAAAAATGCGGTATGGCAGGTATTTCGGGCGTATCCAGCGACTTCCGTGATTTGACGGCGGCAGCAGACCAAGGAAACGACCGCGCGCAGCTTGCTTTGGATATGTTTGCGTATTCCTGTAAAAAATACGTCGGCGCATATGCGGCGGCTATGAACGGCGTGGATTGTATCGTATTTACGGCAGGCGTAGGCGAAAATACACAATGCGTGCGCTCGGCTATTTGTGAAAATATGCAATACCTTGGCTTAGAAATCGACGAAGAAAAGAACGCGGAAAAGAACAACGGACAAATCCGCGATATCACGGGAAAGAATTCCAAAGTCAAAGTTTTAATCATTCCTACCAACGAAGAGCTTGTTATTGCAAGAGAAACGGTAGAATTGTTATAAAAAATCGTAAATATATCGAAAAAAAAGTTGACAAAGTTTTTCAAATATATTATACTTGATAGGCTGTTTTATGATGATTATCGATATAAGAAAGCTTAACGCCCTTAAAAAGTACTCGGGAAACATGCAAATGGAATACGTGGCGGATACTTCGTTGATAGGTATTCCGTTCGTGGAATTTGTTGCGCCCGTGAAAGTGGAATTTTCTTACGAGCTCTACGAAGATGATTCTTTGGAGATTTTCGGTAAGATTACATTTGGGTTAAAAGGAAAGTGTTCTAGATGCTTAAAGGACGCCGAGATGGTAGTTGAAGGCGATTTGGAAGCTTACTTTCAACCGATTAAGGATGCGGAAGATTATTCCTATACAGGCGGAAAGGTCGATTTAACCAAAGCCGTAGAAGACGCGATTATGGCGTGTATGCCGTATACCGTTTCTTGCGGAGAAGATTGTCAAAGCTTATCGTATGAAGGATAAAACAAAAAAATAAGAAAAATTAACAAGAGGTGTTATTATGGCAGTACCTAAGAGTAAACAATCCAAAAGCAGAACGAATAAGAGATTCGCAAATTACAAGGCAACGGCAGCTACGCTGGTAGAATGCCCGCATTGTCACGAACTGGCGCAAGCGCACGCAGTTTGTAAAAATTGCGGCTACTATGACGGCAAAGAAGTAGTTGCTCCCAAAGAAGAAAAGAAAAACTAATTTCGTCTTATGTTAAGCATCAGACGGGTGGCGTATACGCACCCGTCTTTTTGCGTTTGAAAGATAAGATATTAACCGTAGTTAAGTATTTATTTTGCTTGACACTTTTTGTTGATTATGCTATAATATAGCGGAAAAAAACAAATAGGAACGTTTTCAATAATGAAAGAAAAATTTAGCGTAAGCGGCATGTCTTGTTCGGCTTGTTCGTCAGGGATAGAGCGTGCCGTCAATAAATTGAACGGCGTAAAAAAAGCGGAAGTATCGCTGATGGGGGAACGCATGGTCGTAGAATACGACGAAAGCGTACTTTCTCGTCAAGAAATATGCGGTTGTGTTACGGATTTGGGTTATGGTATATCGGAATATGATGAAAACGTATTGCAAATTCGCAAACCCCAACCGAATAAATTAAAAAAACGGTTTATTTTTTCGCTGTTTTTTTTAATTCCGTTGATGTATTTTTCCATGGGTGGAATGATACACTTGCCGCAACCCGACGTCCGTGTCAGCGCGGTATTGCAAGCGATACTTGCTTTGGCGGTTATATGTATTGATTTTGAGTTTTTTAATAGCGGCACAAAAGCACTGTTGAAAGGAACGGCAAACATGGACACGTTGGTGGCAATGGGCAGCGGTGTATCGTATATATATAGTCTTGTTCTTACCGTTTTACTTTTTTTAGGGAACGTCGACAATCACGTGCACTTCTTCTACGAATCAGCGGCAATGATTTTAGCGCTCGTCACCTTAGGCAAATGGTTAGAAGAAAAATCCAAGCGCAAAACGGGCGACGAAGTAGAAAAGCTTATTAAGCTTATGCCGAATACCGTTACCGTAGAACGGAATGGAACGCAAGTAAAAACGCCGTTTTCCAACTTGCAAGCGGGTGACGTGCTTGTGATTCGTCAAGGCGAATATATTCCCGTGGACGGAAAAATTATCGAAGGCAAGGCGTTTGTCGATAGAGCGGCTATCACGGGCGAAAGTATGCCTTTGGAAGTACAGGAAGGGGATGCCGTTACGGGCGCGGATATCGTAAAAAGCGGGTTTATTAAGGTTCTAGCGCAAAAAGTCGGCGCGGACACTACTCTTTCGCAAATTGTCAAAATGGTCAAGGAAGCCGGCGCAAGCAAAGCGCCTTTGCAAAAAACGGCGGATAGAATTGCAGGCGTATTCGTTCCATTCGTTACGCTGATTGCCGTCGTTACCTTTTTGATATGGATAATTGCCACGCAAGACGTTTCTTTGGCGGCAAATTACGCTATTTGCGTGCTTGTTATATCATGTCCCTGTTCGTTGGGTTTGGCTACGCCTGTCGCCGTTATGGCGGCTACGGGACGAGGTATGTCTTTGGGGATTCTCTATAAAGATGCCGAAGCTTTACAAAAAGCCAAGGAAATTGATTGTGTCTTGTTGGATAAAACGGCTACGTTGACGGTCGGTACGCCAAAGGTAACCGATTTTCAAACGGTTACGGGAGAAAGGAAGACGTCGTTATTTTTGGCTTGGGCGATAGAAAGCCGTTCTAATCATCCCATAGCGGAATGTATTCGCGGGTACGTTCAACAACAGCTTGGCGAGCAATCGTCCGTTGAAATAGATGAATATGCCTACGAAATGGGGAAGGGCGCTTCGGCACGCGTCAATGGAAAAACGTATTATCTTGGGAATAAAAAAAGCTTGCCAACGACGTTACAAAAGCAAGCGAGTAACTTTGAAAATGCATATTCCGAGCAAGGCAAAACGGTTGTTTTTCTCGCAGACGAACAACGAATCTTATGCGTATTTGCCATTGCGGATACTTTAAAATCCGAAAGCAAAGACGCGGTGGAAGAGTTACGTGCCCGCGGCGTGCGCGTAGCCATGCTAACGGGTGATAATCAAAAAGTTGCGGCGGCGATTGCCAAACAGGCGGGCGTTGAAGACTATTACGCCGAAGCGTTACCCAAAGATAAAGTAGACGCGGTGGAACGTGTGCGCGCGGTAGGCGGATTTGTTTCCATGGTCGGCGACGGTATCAATGATAGCCCTGCTTTAAAAGCGGCGGACGTCGGGATTGCCATGGGGAACGGCACGGACGTTGCTATTGATAGCGCGGATATCGTACTTTCCCGTGGGGATCTTCGTTTGGTTTCCACGGCGATCGATTTAAGCAAAGCAACGGTGCGCAATATTCACCAAAATCTATTTTGGGCATTTTTCTATAACTGCGTAGCCATTCCCTTGGCGGCAGGCGCGTTTGCTTTTGCGGGTGTTTCGCTTACGCCTATGATCGGCGCGGCATGTATGAGTTTAAGCTCGTTATTCGTGGTGACGAATGCGTTGCGGTTGACGAAATTTACACAAAAAAATCATATACGAGATAAGGAGAATTCTATGGAAAAGATTTTAAAAATTGAAGGCATGATGTGCCAGCATTGTGTAGCGCACGTAACCAAAGCTTTACAGGGCGTAGACGGCGTTTCCGAAGTTGCGGTCGATTTGAAAAAAAAGACTGCAAAAGTAAGGTTTGTTAAAGAAGTAGACGAACAGACGCTTGTTTCGGCAATTACCGAAGCCGGTTATGAAGTAAAAAAGATATCTTAATAATGACAAAATAAACGGTGTGTCGACAGAATAATGCAGGATTTTTCTTGATTGTTATGTTATCATATTCCCATAAATACATATAGGGAGATAACGCCATGTCACAACTGTTACTTTTGGATAAACGCACGCAAAACCTTATCGAAGACTACGTTCCGCAAGGGGAAATTCTCGAAGGTGTTGTGTGCTTTTTTTCCGTCTTTTCCGATTATACAAGGGTTAAAATTCTTTCCGCGCTCGCCATTAGCGAATTGTGTGTTACAGACCTTTCGCGTATCTTAAAAATCAACCAAACGACCGTTTCGCATCAACTTCGTTTTTTAAAAAGCGCGGGGATAGTCAAAAGCGTACGCCAAGGTAAAATCGTCTTTTACAGTTTAACGGACGATTCCATCAACGACGTTTTGTTAAAAGGTATCGAGTTTTTAGGTTGTTAGCCGTTTTTTTTTCTTGTATTCTCTTGCAAAATTCTGCGTTTTGATATATAATATAGATACACTATGAACAATTTGAAAGAGAAATTGAAATTACTCCCTGAAAATCCAGGCGTTTACGTGATGTTGGATAAAGAAGGGGTTGTCATATACGTTGGCAAGGCGCGTGTTTTAAAAAACAGGGTGCGCCAGTATTTTCATTCTTCTGCAAAGCCTGAAAAGGTTATGGCTATGGTGGAGAATATAGCTGATTTTTACTATATCATTACTAAGACGGAAATCGACGCTTTGGCGTTGGAAAATAACTTAATCAAAAAATATAAACCTAAATATAACATTTTATTAAAAGACGATAAAACGTACCCGTATATCAAGGTGTATACCAAAGAAGAGTTTCCACGCGTAGCCGTAACCCGTAAGATAAAAAAGGACGGAAAATATTTCGGCCCGTTTATGGGCGGCGTGCGCTGTGGTGACCTTTTGGATATCGTCAGCTCGGTTTATAACGTGCGCACTTGTACGACTACAATCGGCGCAAAGCCAAAAAAACCTTGTCTTGCACACCATTTGGGACGTTGTCCTGCGCCGTGCGCGCATTTGTGCACACGTGAAGAATACATGCAAAACGTCAAAAAAACACTTTCTTTTTTGGACGGAAACTATGAAGAAGCGGAAGAAATTTTGCGCGAAAAAATGACTCGTTTTGCGGAAAATGAAGAGTTTGAACTCGCAATGGAATATCGTGAAAAATTGCAAATGCTTTCCAAACTCAAATTAAAACGGATTACGTCAATCAACCGTTCGCTTAACGCGGACGTAATAGCGTTAAAAACCAACTATATTTATTCGTCCATAAACGTACTCGTTACGAGAAGTGGTATCATGCAAGGTAGCAGTAGTTTTGCTTTGGAAGACAGTTCGTTTAGTGAAACGGACGCTTTGACGGCGTTTATTTTGCAATATTATACGACGCACGAACCGCCCGAAGAAATTATCGTGCAGGATTTTTGCGAAAAAGAGTTACTTGAAAATTATTTTCGCGAGCGCTATGCAAAGAAGGTAACCGTCGTTCCCGCAAAGCTTGGAGTAAAAAAACAGCTTTTGGAAATGGCGGAACAAAACGCCGCCGACTATCATTCCAAGTCAATCAATAAGATCAAGCATAAAAACGACATGACGAAAAACGCTTGCAAACGCTTGCAGGAAATATTGTCTTTGCCTAAATATCCGCGCCGCATGGAGTGTTACGATATTTCTAATATCAGCGGCGTAGACAAAGTCGGCTCAATGGTTGTGTTTATCGACGGCGAAGCGGATAGAAACAGTTATAGGCGCTTTAAAATTAAGACGGTAGAAGGGGTAAACGACTATGCGTCCCATCAAGAAATGATGCGCCGTCGCCTTGCAAAGCTTGGCACGGACGAAGAAGAACGCTTTCCAAAACCCGATTTGATTATCATTGACG
Source organism: Clostridia bacterium (assembly GCA_017626305.1). Lineage (GTDB taxonomy): Bacteria > Bacillota > Clostridia > Christensenellales > Borkfalkiaceae > Scatosoma. Next base: position 17,563 of record JAGAIW010000001.1, on the reverse strand, counting down.
GCGGTAAAGGTCAGCTTTCCGCTGTGCGTGAAGTATTTCAAGAATACGGTATAAGCGATATTCCTTTGATTGCGCTTGCCGAACGCGACGAAGAAGTGTTTACGCTCTATGCGAAGGAAAGTATTCGTATTGATAAACGGGATTATGCCTTGAAAACGTTACAGCGTATTCGCGACGAAGCGCACCGATTTGCCATAACGTATTTCCGTAATATCCATTCCAAACGCAATTTGGCGTCCGTTTTACGGGAAATTGAAGGGGTGGGCAAGGTCAAGCAAAAAGCGTTAATGGATACGTTTGGAACGATTGATAAAATCATGCGCGCGAACGTTGACGACCTTTCAAAAGTGGAAGGTATCGGCGAAGAATTAGCAAAGAATATATATACGTTTTTTAAGGAGAAATTATAAAATGCAAAAGATAAAATATGGACTGGTTATTTCTGATTTTGACGGTACGCTTGTAAATGAAGACGGCAGTATTTCAGAAATCAACAAAAGTTCGATTGCGCAATTCCGTCAAAACGGCGGCGCGTTTGCCATTTCCACGGGGCGTATGCCCCAAGGCATCATGGATAGAGCAAAGGAGCTTGGATTGCAAGGCGCGGTATCTTGTTGTCAAGGCTCGGTTATTATGGATATCCAAAGTGGAAAACCTATTTACGACGATATTATACCCAACGCTGTCGCCGTTAAAATTTGTAAAAAAATGGAAAGCATGGGTTTGCATATACACGCATACGCGTTAGACGCATTTTATTCTAATCAAGAAAACGAAGCGTTAAAATGGTACGAATTTGCCACTCGTTCCAAAGGGATTATTATTCCGAATCTTTCGGCATTTTTAGAAGAAACGGGGAAAGGCTCTTATAAATTTTTAGCCATGGTAAAAGTCGAAGACAACGCAAGGGTATTTACCGAGCTTGAAAAGGAAAATTTTGAAGGTTGTTGCGTTACCAAAAGCGGTGACAATCTCGTAGAAGTTATCAACGCAAAAAACTCCAAGGGTACGGCGGTAAAATTCCTTTCCAAGTATTATAACGTCCCCATTGAAAACACCGTGGGTATAGGCGATCAATGGAACGATATCCCCATGTTGGAAACGGCAGGGTTTGGCGTAGCGGTAAAGAACGCGGACGAACGCTTAAAGAATGCGGCAAATCTCGTCTTGCCATATACAAACGAAGAAGGAGCGGTAGGGAAATTTATTCAAGAATTTGCCTATGAAAAGGAGTAAGTATGAACACACACGTAACGCAAAGCGTTATGCTTGATAAATTTGCGTACGATTTGAATTTAGAAATCGTATATACGGGGCGCGGCGTCGTCACGCTTGCTAGTATGAGTGTCGAACGTCCGGGGTTACAGCTTGCAGGCGGATTTTTTGATTATTTTGACGCTCGTCGCGTAATCGTTTTAGGGCTTTCGGAATACGAATATCTTCGTACGTTTACTTCGGAAGAAAGAAAGGAAAAGATTATCAGGCTTTTTGAATACGGCGAACTTCCCTGTATTATTTTAAGCCGTGATTTGCCTGCGCTGCCTGAACTTGTAGAAACGGCAAAAACGTTCACCTGTCCGTTGTTTAGAAGTCCGAAAATGACGACGGACTTGATGAGTGATTTATATATCTATCTCAACCGTTTATTAGCGCCGTCCGTTACCGAACACGGCGTACTTATGGAAGTGTTCGGCGTGGGGATTTTGCTCACGGGAAAAAGCGGCGTAGGGAAAAGCGAAACGGCTATGGAGCTGATTAAACGCGGACATAGATTGATTGCCGACGATAACGTGATCATCAAAGAAATCGCCAACGAATTGTACGGTACAGCACCCGATATTATTCGGTATTTTATGGAACTTCGCGGTATCGGGATTATTAACGTAAAAAGTATGTACGGTTCGGGTTCGGTACTGGACGAAAAGAAAATACAGCTTGTCATTCAACTTGAAAACTGGCAACAGGGAAAGGAATACGATCGTATCGGTGACGATACGGTGTCCGCGTCCTACTTTGGCATTAAAGTGCCCAAGCTCACCATTCCCGTTAGCCCAGGGCGAAACTTGGCTATCATTATTGAAGTAGCGGCGCGTAACTTCCGATTAAAGAGTATGGGTTACGACGCTTCGGAAGAACTTATAACGCGCAGTATCGGTAGATAAACGAAAGAAGGATAAAGTCATGACGGAAATCTTAGCGCCGGCAGGGAACGTTCAATGCGCTCGTGCGGCAATACATGCAGGAGCAGACGCTATATACTTGGGATATAGCGCCTTTTCCGCGCGCCAAAGCGCTGAGAATTTTGACGTGGAAAGCTTGCGTGATATCGTTTTTTACGCGCATCTTTTTGGCGTGAAGGTTTATCTCGCCATGAATACTTTGGTGAAAGACGAAGAAATTCCGTCGTTTTTATCCATATTTCAAACGGTTTGCGGGGTGGGAATTGACGCGGTTATTTTACAGGACGCATTACTTGGGAAAGCCGTACATAAGGCGTCCCCCGGCGTCGTATTGCATTTGAGTACGCAAGCGGGCGTGTGTAATGAAAACGGGGCAATCTTTGCCAAGGAATGTGGCTTTTCGCGTGTAATTTTGGCAAGAGAAACGCCGCTTGACGAGATTGTGAAAATTGCAAAAATCATAGAAACGGAAACGTTTGTGCAGGGTGCGCTTTGTACTTGCTTTTCGGGACAATGCTATTTTTCGTCGTTTATCGGCGGAAACAGCGGCAATCGCGGACGGTGTAAACAGCCTTGTAGAAAGCGTTATTCGTATAATCGCGTAGGCTTTGAAGAGCCGTCCTATGCCTTGTCTTTATCCGATTTATGCGTAGGGGAAGAGATTCAAAAGCTTGTAAATGCAGGCGTCGTTTCCTTTAAAATTGAAGGTAGAATGCGCCGCGCGGAATACGTTTCAGCTGCCGTTTCCTATTATCGAGCTATTCTTGACGGCGACTTGGATAAAGAAAAACAGCAGGCGCTTTCGGCATTAAAACGCACGTATAACCGCGGGAATTACACCAAAGGGCTTACCTTTGGACAAGACAAACGCTTTTTGTCGACGGCAGTACAAGGACATATCGGTGAAAAGGTCGGTGTGGTGAAAGTCATCAATGGGAAATACGTTGTCGACGGATTTTTCCGTCCGTCGGAAGGTGATGCGTTCAAAATTTTACGCGACGGCAAAGAAGTCGGTGGCGCAACGTTTGAAAAGTGTCAAGCCAAAGGCTTTACCATTCGTTCGCAGAGCCGTTTACGTAACGGTGACAGCGTTTTTATTACCACCGATACGGCGCTAAATGCGGCGTTACTTTCTAAGGAAAAGAGAGCGACACTTTACGTACAGGGATATTTTCATGAAAACGAATATGCGATAGTAGAAAGCGGTGAAATTACCGTGCGTTCGGAAACGCCGTTGCAATCAGCGGACGCTCGTCCGTTGACGGTAGAAGAAGTTCGGGCTTGTTTTGCGAAAACGGACGGCTTACCTGTGGATATTGTGTTCACAACTTTGTCTATGCAAGGTAGTGTATTTATCCCTAAATCGCAATTAAACGCGCTCCGTCGGTCGTTTTTCGACGCACTTCGACAGTCGTTGACAAAATCGGCGTGCATAACTTGTGGAGAACTGTCGCAACCTATATCCACGGCGGGAAAAAATGAAAAAACCGCCGTAATATCGTCCAACTTTGCCGGCGTTGCTTGTGACGTTGCTATATGGAAGGTAGACGATTTTCAACAAAAGCCCGACGAAACGTTTATACAAAGTACATTTGAAAAATACGTGTATTATCCGCCGTTTTGTACGTCACAAGACGAAGAAGTTTTGGCAGGATATATTCAAAAATATCATTTAGACGGCGTATACGCGGAAAATTATTCAGCGCTTATATTTGCTAAAAAGTACAACGTAAAGACGTTTGCAGGGACGGGCTTGCATTTGTTTAACCGCTATGCTTTAAGTGAATTGTTGCACGGCTACGACGTTTCATATTACGCCGTATCCAAAGAAACAACGTTAAAGGAACAACGCGCGCTTATGGGAGAGAAAGCGTTTGCGCTTACGCTTGGGAATATCAAGCTGATGGACCTTTGCTATTGTCCCTTTGGTAAAACCTGCAAATCTTGCGATCGAAAGCAAATCTATACGCTAACGGATGAAAACGGCAGGGAATTCCCCGTGCGCCGTTACCGCTCGGCTAACGGCGATTGCCGTTTTGAAGTATATAATTGCGCCGATTTAATCGGCAAAACACAAGGTGTAGGCACGCTTATCGACGTGACGGTTGCAAAGGATAAATCGCTGATTATAGCAGCGAAAAGCGATATAGACAAACAAAAAGATACGTGTAAACAATACACGTCGGGACATAGCCTTCGCGGCGTATTGTAAAAGGAGCATATGAACGCACACGCAATTGAAAAAACGGAACTGAATAAAATTCTTTTCTCGGTGTCGGAATACGCTACGTTAGAAGGCACGAAAGCGAAGATACAAACGTTGTCGCCTGTAAGCGAATTAAAAGCGGCAAAAGAACGTTTGGCTATCACGGCGGAATGCGTACGCTTATTATTCTTCTGTGGAATTTCCAAAGTAGAGTATTTCCAGCCGTTTTTCGACGAGTTGGAACGCGCGCAAAAGGGCTCGGCTTTAACTTGCGGTGAACTGTTAAAGACGGCTGCGCTCTTGCGTTCGGCAAGAATAGCACATCACACTATCAACGGCGTCAATGAAGACGGATTAGAACGCATGAAGGCGTTTGCGGATAAGCTCTATTTTGACCATGCGTTAGAAGAAGATATTACCGAAAAAATCCTTAACGATACACAGCTTAGCGACCATGCGAGCGATAAGCTGTATACCATTCGTAGGGAAATTCGTCTTTTGAACGAGCGTATTCGTTCGCGTTTATCCGAATATCTTTCGGGTAGTGAAAGCAAATATTTGCAGGACGGCATTGTTACCATGCGCGATAATCGTTACGTATTGCCCGTCCGCGCAGAATATAAACGCAACGTCAAAGGTTTTATCCACGACAAATCGGCAAGTGGCGCGACCTTCTTTATCGAGCCCGAAGAAGTTTTGGAAATGAATAACGAACTGCGTTCGCTTATGGTAGACGAACGGGAAGAAATTGAGCGAATTTTATCCGAGCTTTCCCGACGTGTAGGGGCTTTGGCGGAACTTTTATCGAAAGATATTGCCGTACTTGAAGAAATCGACGGCGCATATGCGTGTGCGGAATTTTCCTATAAGCTTGGCTGCACGCAACCTGAAATTAACGATAAAGGGATTGTCAATATAGAGCAGGGCAGACACCCGTTGATCGATAGAAAAAAGGTTGTGCCCGTTAGCTTGGCTCTTGGAAAGGATTACCGTTTCTTACTTATTAGCGGACCGAATACAGGCGGAAAAACGGTTACCTTAAAGATGGTCGGTTTGTTTTGTATGATGGCAATGTGCGGACTGTTCGTTCCAGCGAAACGCGCCGAGCTTTCCGTTTTTGACGAAATTTATTGTGACGTGGGTGACGCGCAAAGTATTGAAGAAAGCCTTTCCACCTTTTCGTCGCATATTACCAACATTATTCGTATCGTAGAAAATGCAGGCGAAAAAAGCTTGGTGCTTATCGACGAGTTGGGCGGCGGAACTGACCCTGACGAAGGTCAAGCTTTGGCAAAGGCTATCGTTTCGCATTTGCTTTCCAGCGGCTGCGCGGGGGTGGTTACCACGCACTATACGGCGTTGAAAGAATTTGCCTTTTCTGCGGAAGGTATACAAAATGCCTGTATGGAGTTTGACAGTAACACTCTACAACCTTTATACGTCATTCGTATTGGTTTGCCCGGTTCAAGTAACGCTTTGGCGATATCCCGTCGGTTGGGGCTTTCAGAAAGTATTTTGCAAAATGCCATGAATAATCTTTCTGCCGACGCGCAACGCTTTGAAAATATCGTGCGTAGCGCGGAAGAAAGCCGTATAGAAGCGGAAACGGTGTTGGCGGAAAGCAATCGTTTGAAAGCGGAATGGAATGAAAAACTCCGCGCCTTAGAGCTTGAACGAGAAAAACTGCAAAAAGAGAAAGAAAAATTGTATATGTCCGCCAAAACGGAAGCAAGGCGAATTATCAACGAGCGTTCGGCGCAAGCAGAAGAATTGCTTTCGGAAATTGAAGAAATATTTGCAAAAGAAAATATTTCTCAGGCGGATTTAATCAAAGCACGTACGCTGAAAAATAAGCTTGCGGATAAGGCGTTTGAAACGGACAATGAAAGCGTATCACGTCCGCAGTATAAAAAGGCAACGGCGGCGGATATCCGCGTTGGCGTTAGCGTATATTTAAAAAATCTCAATCAACAAGGCGTTATTCAAAGCGTACGAGAACAAAAACAAGAAGTAGAAGTCCTTTGCGGTAATATACGGGTACGCAGTAAATTTTCCGACCTTTGTGTAGTAATCGGTGGAGAAACTGCGCAAACTGTTCCAAAGAAAAAGGTTTGGCAAAAACGCGGGGAACAGGAAAAAGTACAAATCACCAAATCGTTAGCCCCCAAGCCTGTCCCGACTTTGGAAGTAAACGTTATCGGCATGACGGTTCAGGAAGCTTTGCCTGACGTGGCGGCGCTTATCGACGGCGCGGTGATTTCAAACTTAGACGAAGTCCGTATCGTTCACGGCGTAGGAACAGGTAAGCTCCGTGCAGGTATTCACGAATTTTTACGCAAACATAAAAACGTCGAAAGTTATCGTTTGGGAAAGTACGGCGAAGGGGAAACGGGCGTTACTATCGTAACCGTTAAATGATAGGCGGCGGTCATAATCTTTAAAAAAAATAAATAGGATAATACCGAACATTTTTTTTGAAATAGGAGACCGCCATGCAAAAAGAAAGAACAAAGAAAAAACCTTCCGTTCGTATTAACGTCGTAACGAATTTGGTTTTAGGCGCGTTGGTACTGTCCGTTGGCGCGCTTTGTATTGCGCCTGACGATTTGGCTACGTCGGCAAATAACGAAACGCGAATATATAGAAACGGTAGCGAACATTCGCAAGGCGTTTCCTTAATGTTCAACGTGTACTGGGGGACGGAAGAAGTCTATAAAATACTCGATATATTAGGACGGTATCAAGCGAAAGCAACGTTTTTTATCGGCGGTAGCTGGGCGGACGATAACGTGGAGTGCTTGCGAAAAATCTACGCCGAGGGGCACGAGCTAGGCAATCACGGATATTTTCATAAAGATCACGCAAAGCTGTCGCAAATCCAAAATCAAAAAGAAATATCGTCCTGTAATCGGTTTATCGAGCTTTCCGTCGGTGAAAGTCCCGTGCTGTTTGCCCCGCCTTCGGGCTCATACGGAAACGATATGCTTGCCGCTTGCCAAACGCTTGGAATGAAAACGGTGCTTTGGTCAAAAGATACGATAGACTGGCGGGATAAAAACGCCGCTCTTATCTACACAAGAGCAACGAAAAACGTGAAAAGCGGCGATTTGATTTTAATGCATCCCATGCAGGCAACCGTCGACGCGTTGGAAGATATTATACGCTATTATCAAACGCAAAAGCTTGCGCTTTTGTCCGTTTCGGAAAATATAGCAGCGGAAGAAAAAGGATAATATATAAAGGAAAAATTATGGTATTTGAAAAGAAGTACGAAAACGGGCTTAAACTCGTTGTAAAACAAATGAAAGGCTTGATGTCCGTTACCATGGGAATTTTGGTTGGAACGGGCGCGTGTGCGGAAACGGATAAGGAAGACGGTATTTCGCATTTTATCGAACATATGCAATTCAAAGGAACGCATAAACGCAACGCCTTCGAGCTTTCCGACGCATTTGATCGGTTGGGCGCGCAAGTCAACGCGTTTACGGGTAAGGATATCACTTGCTATTATTCAAAATGTATTTCCGAACACACGGGGGCTTGTTTTGAGCTTTTATCCGATTTGTTTTTACATTCTACCTTCCCCGAAGAAGAAATGGAACGGGAAAAAGGGGTCGTATGTGAAGAAATATCTATGAATGAAGATACGCCCGAAGATTTGTGTTTAGATCTTTTATCTCGTGCGTATTACGGAAAGGAAAACTACGGCAGAAACATTCTCGGTACGGCGATAAACGTGAAAGGCTTTACCGTTGCCGATATTCAAGCGTATAAAAAAGCAAGGTATTGTCCCGAAAATATCGTCATATCCTTTGCGGGCGACGTGGATATGGCTACGGCGCAAACGCTTGTGGAAACGTATTTTGGAGATTTAGAAAAAGGAGCGTTTGAAAAGCGAACGCCCGTCTTGTCGTTTACGGGACAAAGCCTTGTAAAAACGAAACCTATCGAACAAATGCACGTTGCTATCGGCTATTCTGCTATTGCTCGCGGGGACGAGCTTGAAAACGCGTTTAGCGCTGTCAACGGCGTTTTGGGGGGAACAATGAGTGCGCGTTTGTTTCAAGAAGTGCGAGAAAAGCGCGGACTTGCTTATTCGGTATATTCCTATCTTTCGCCGTATGCAGAGTGCGGTACGCAGGTGATTTACGCAGGGGTTAATCCTACGCAGGTAGACGCCGCGTATGGGGCAATAAACGACGTTATTAAGGACATAAAATGTAACGGTATAACCAAGGACGAATTTTTGCGTAGCCGTGAGCAAATGAAATCGACTATGTTTTTTAGCAACGAAAGCACGAATGCGCAAATGTTACTGTACGGAAAATATATGCTCTATTTTGGCGAGATTTTCGAGTTTGAAAAAAAGCTTAACGATATTAACGCCATGACGTACGAACAAACGTTGGCGGCGCTTGATTGTATGTTTAATGAAAAGCAAAAGGCGATTGCCTTGGTCGGCAACACGAAACAGGCGCTTACATTATGACAGCGAAAATGGGTTTTGCGCCCGTCTACGACGAAAATAGCAAAGTATTGATATTAGGTAGTTTTCCGTCTGTGAAAAGCCGACAAGTAGAGTTTTATTACGGTAATAAGCAAAACCGTTTTTGGAAAATGCTTTGCGGTTATTTTGGTGTGGCTATTCCCGAGAAAACGGCGGATAAAAAACGGTTGCTTTTAGACAAGGGCGTCGCGCTTTGGGACGTCATTACGGAATGTGAAATAGAAGGCTCGGCTGATGCGTCCGTAAAAAATCCCGTTATAATCGATCTTGCACCGATAGTAGCTACGGCAAATTTACGTAAGATATTGCTAAACGGTACGCTTGCGTACGATTTGTTTAAAAAAGCGTATCCAAATTGTTCGATTTCTTTACAAAAAATGCCGTCGACAAGCCCTGCTAATCCTAGATATGACGAAAGCATATGGAGACAAGCCTTAGATGACGTATTTACAATTTCTAACTGAATTAAAAGGCTATGCGGAAGAAGAGTTTGCTGTTTTTCAAAGAAAACTTATTCCGACAAAACAAAAAATTCTCGGCGTTCGTACGCCCATTATGCGGCAAATTGCTAGGGAGTATAAAGACTGTTTATCTGAAATATTTGCTTTTCCCGACGAGTATTACGAAGTGACGTTTATTAAGCTTTCTATCGTAGCCACGTTATCATATGATGTATTTTTGAAGTATTTGCCACAATGTATTCAGCGAATAGACAACTGGGCGACTTGCGATAGCTTTAAGTCGAAATGTATAGATAGGCATAAAGACGAGTTTTTAGGGTTGATGCCGACGATATTTGAAAACGGCGGGGAATTTGAGCAACGATACGTGCTGGTGACGCTTTTATATGCATACGTAGAAGAGCAGTATTTGCCGGTCATTCAAGCGTATCTACAACGTGTAGATACGACGAAATATTACGTACATATGGCGGCGGCTTGGTTGGCTGCGGAAGTACTGATTAAACATTATGACGTCGGCGTTTTATGGATAAAGGAAGGATTGTTAGATATAAAAACGCATAATAAAGCCATACAAAAAGCAAGAGAAAGCTATCGATTAAATGAAAAACAAAAAGAAGAGTTGTCTTCTTTAAAAATAAAAACGAAACGATAAGGTGCACTATGGACATTTTACAAACAATCACACAAGAGTTCAATTTAACCGCTACGCACGCAAAAAATATTCTTTCGCTATTAGACGAAGGAAATACCGTGCCGTTTATCGCGCGTTACCGTAAGGAAATGACGGGCGCTTGCGACGACCAAGTATTGCGCGCATTAAGCGACAGGCTTACATATTTGCGTAATTTGGAAAAGCGTAAGGAAGAAGTAAGCGGTTTGATTACCGAGCAGGGAAAGATGACGGCGGAAATTATGGCGGCTTTGGATAAAGCGTTGACGCTCACCGAAGTGGAAGATATCTACCGTCCGTATAAGCAAAAGAGAAAGACGCGTGCGTCCGTGGCGATTGCCAAAGGTTTACAGCCGTTAGCCGATTGCATTTTGGTTCAAGATAAAACGTTAGACGTTTTTGCGGAAGCGAAGAAATATCTTTCCGACGAAGTTAAGACGGAGCAAGACGCTATCGACGGAGCGCAGGATATTATTGCCGAGATTATATCCGACGACGCGCAAACGCGTAAAAAACTGCGTAATTTCTTCATGCGCCACGGCGAAATTGTATCGACTTACGCCAAAGGCAAAGAAACGGAAGATGAAACGAAAACGTACGGCATGTACGCCGATTATCGCGAGCCCGTTGCAGATATCAAAGGTCACCGCGTTTTGGCGTTAAACCGTGGGGAAAAGGAAGAATTTTTAAAGGTTTCCGTTTGTGTAGACGAAGAGTTTGCCAAAAGAATTACGGCGTCGGGCTTTTTAAAGGACGGTGGGGCGTCTTCGGCTATCGTCAAGGCGGCGGCGGAAGACGGATATTCGCGCTTGATTGCGCCGTCCGTTGAAAGAGAAATTCGCGCCCAGCTTTTTGATGATGCCAGCGAACAGGCGATTAAAATGTTTGAACTCAATTTAAAGCCTTTGTTGATGCAACCGCCGCTTAAAGATAAAATCACAATGGGCTGGGATCCCGCTTACCGCACGGGCTGCAAAATTTGCGTAGTCGACGGTACGGGTAAGGTTTTAGATAAGACGGTCGTATTCCCTACGCCGCCCCAAAATAAGACGGAAGAAGCGAAAATCGTTTTAAAACAACTGATTGCAAAGCATAACGTAGAAGTTATTTCTTGCGGGAACGGGACGGCGAGCAAGGAAAGCGAAATCTTTATTGCGGAGCTGATCAAAGAAATCAAAACGGAAACGGGAAGAGAAGTCGGTTATGTTATCGTCAACGAAGCTGGCGCAAGCGTGTATTCGGCAAGCGCGCTTGGGGCGGAAGAATTCCCCGATTACGACGTTACCGCAAGAAGTGCTGTTTCAATCGCGAGAAGATTGCAAGACCCGCTTGCAGAGCTTATCAAAATCGATCCTAAATCTATCGGCGTTGGTCAGTATCAGCACGATATGAACGAAAAACGTTTAGACGGAGCGTTGTCGGGTGTTTTGGAGGATTGCGTAAACAGCGTTGGGGTAGATTTGAATACGGCAAGCGTTTCCCTTTTGAAATACGTTGCAGGCTTGAATGCCGCCGTGGCGAAAAATATCGTAACGTATCGAGAAGAAAACGGAAAATTCCGTTCAAGAAAGCAGCTCTTGAAAGTTCCTAAGCTTGGCGAAAAAGCGTTTACACAATGCGCTGGGTTCTTGCGTATTGACGGTGGGGAAAATATTTTGGATAATACGGCAGTACACCCCGAATCGTACGAAAAGGCTGAAAAATTATTATCCTTGTTTTCGTATACAACGGCGGACGTAAAGGCGCGTAAGCTTGGCGATTTGCAACAACGCATAAGAGCATACGGTGAAGATAAAGCAGCCAAAGAAACAGATTTGGATAAGGCGACAATGCTGGATATCGTAACCGAGCTCATGAAACCCGGCAGGGATATCCGTGAAGGGTTGCCTAAACCCGTACTTCGCAAGGACGTTATGGGTATTGCCGACCTTAAAGTAGGTATGGAATTAACGGGTACAGTTAGAAACGTCGTTGATTTTGGCGCGTTTATCGATATCGGCGTACATCAAGACGGTTTGGCGCATATATCCGAATTGACGGATAAATATATCCGTCATCCGTCCGAAGTATTAAAGGTGGGGCAAGTGGTACAAGTGCGCGTCAAAGAAGTGGACGTTAAGAAAAACCGTATCGGCTTGTCTATGAAGAAATTGCAAAAAAATACTTGACAGGGTAAAGGGATTATAGTATAATAATAAAGACGTTTGGATATTATTTTCATATTCTAAACCGATTTATCAAATAATAATTATAATACGGAGGATAATTGATTATGTTGGAAAAAATTCAAGCAATGCTTGCCGAAGCATTAAACCTTCCTTTGGAAAAGGTAACGGCAGACGCAAAAATCGTAGAGGATTTGGGAGCAGACTCTTTGGACGTTGTTGAACTTCTCAGCCGCCTTGAAGAAGAATACGGTATCATGATTCCCGACGAAGATGTGGAAAATCTTGTAACCGTTGCAGACGTTGCTGCGCAAATCGAAAAACTTGCCAAATAAAATACTTGAAAATCCCCGAAACTTTCGGGGATTTTCTTTTTGGCTTGAATATTGCTTGATTAAAAGTTTTTTATATGGTATAATTTTCAAGTAAAAAAGATTTGAGGTAGATTATGTTACAGGTTACGGGTGTATCTTTGCAATACGGCAGCAAAAAATTGTTTGAAGACGTAAACTTGAAGTTTACAAAAGGCAACTGCTACGGTATTATCGGCGCAAACGGTGCGGGTAAATCCACGTTTTTGAAAGTTTTGTCGGGCGAAATTGAACCGCAAAAGGGCTTTGTGTCTTTGGATAAGAACGAGCGTATGTCCGTTTTACAACAAAATCAAAATATGTACGACGACGAAACGGTATTGCGTACCGTTATGCTTGGCTATAAGCGTTTAGTGGAAGTAATGGACGAAAAAGACGCGTTGTACGCCAATCCCGATTTCTCAGAAGAAGACGGTATCAAAGCGGCGGAACTCGAAAGTGAATTTGCTGAAATGAACGGTTATGACGCCGAATATCAAGCCAGTCAGCTTTTAAACGCATTAGAGATTGACGAGAGTTTTCATTATGTACTAATGAGTGAATTAGACGCAAAACAGAAGGTGCGCGTTTTGCTTGCGCAGGCGCTTTTTGGTAATCCGGACGTACTGCTTTTGGACGAACCTACGAATAACTTGGATATTAAAACGGTGCGTTGGTTGGAAAACTATTTGATGGATTTTGAAAATACCATCATTATCGTTTCGCATAACCGACACTTCTTAAATAAGGTATGTACCAACATTTGCGACGTGGACTTTGGCAAAATCAACATGTACGTTGGTAACTATGATTTTTGGTATCAAACTAGTCAGCTTTTGGCTCGTCAACAAAAGGAACAAAATAAAAAAGCAGAACAAAGAGCCAAAGAGTTGCAAGAATTTATTGCGCGCTTTGCAGCAAATGCGTCTAAATCCCGCCAAGCAACTTCTCGTAAAAAGGAGCTCGAAAAACTGACCATTAACGATTTTAAACCGTCCTTACGTAAATATCCGTATATTGATTTCAAATTTGAAAAGGATATCGGCAACGATATTCTTATGGTGGAAGACCTTACGAAAGAAGGGTATTTTAAAAATCTTTCCTTCACCGTTCAACATGATGAAAAAATCGGTATTGTATCGGACAAGAGTACGACGCTTACTATGCTTTATGATATTTTGATGGGAAAAGAACAACCTGATTCGGGTACAATCCGTTGGGGGAAGACGATTTCCGTTTCCTACTTTCCGCAAAATAATAACGAATATTTCCAAAATTGTGATTTAAACCTTGTAGAATGGTTATCACAATATTCTTCCGACCATTACGAAGAATATCTTCGCGGTTGGCTTGGTAGAATGTTGTTCTCTGGCGAAGAAGCTTTGAAGAAAGCAAAAGTGCTTTCTGGTGGTGAAAAAGTACGTTGCATGTTGGCGAAAATGATGTTGGAAGGCAGTAACTTCTTGATTTTTGACGAACCGACCAACCACTTGGACCTTGAATCGATTACAGCTTTGAATAACGGTTTAAGCCATTATCGCGGTTGTATGCTTTTGACTTCGCACGACCAAGAGCTTATGAATACCGTTGCAAATCGTATCATTGAAGTTAACGATACGAAGACGTATGATAGACAGGTAACTTACGACGAATATATCGACGAAACTACCTAATTGCTTGTATAAATATATTTTTCGACAAGATTATTTAATATTCTACAATGTATTCTATCAAAAGTAAAAAATAATTTTTATTTTTGTTAAAAAATGCTTTACAAGTTGCTAATTTTGTAGTATAATGCGATTACCTACTTCGGTAGAATATCACATTAACTATATAAAGGAGCTATTTTTATGCAAAGAAACACAGTTGTTTTGTTGGAAAGTAACGTTGCTGTCTTAGAACAGGTAAAGCAGGCTTTGGAAGGCTGTAAAGACTTTCAATTATTATATGCAGGCGACGACGGGGACGAAGGGATGAAAGAGATATTACGCTTAAAACCCGATCTTGTTATTGTCAGCATGTTTTTGAAAGGAACGGACGGTTGCGGAGTTATTCGTACGGTAAAGAAGACTTGGGTAGATGCTAAGATTATTGTGACAGGGCCAGCAAAGGATACGATTATTGAACGTGCAATTACCGACGGTGCAGCTTATTATCTCGTCAAGCCGTTTTCGGTGGAAACGGCGTTGGAACGCGCAAGAGAGATACTTAAAGATAAGCCAGCTATTAGTAAGGAATCTTCCATGCTGCGCCGCAATCCCATTACAACGGACGAAAAGATTAGTGAAATATTTATTTCAATCGGTATTCCGCCACATATCAAAGGGTATGGATATCTTAGGGAAGGCATTAAGCTGACGATAAATAAACCGTACATAATCAATAGTGTTACCAAAGAATTATATCCGACGATTGCAAGGACGTTTTCTACGACGCCTAGTAAGGTAGAACGGGCAATCCGACATGCTATTGAAGTAGCGTGGAATCGTGGGCGTATAGATGCGATTAACGCTATTTTTGGCGCAAGGATATATCTTGGTAGCGAAAAACCGACGAATAGTGAGTTTATTGCGCTCGTTGCAGATAAATTGATTTTAGAAAATATGGTATAAGAAGAAAATCGGCTCATGATGAGCCGATTTTTTCTATGGAACGTAGTCAAATACACACTTCTATAACGGAGAAAATAGCCTAGTGCAAAAATTTACTGGAATATGTCAAAAATTATATGTACAAAATTAAAAAGAATGTGATATAATATAGATGCATTATTATGTGGTCATACGCCCCAAAAGGAGTTCTCGCATGAAAAATAACGTTTTTGATTTGATATTCGATAGTAAAGCAGGGGGAATTACGTCACTTGTTTTTGTTGGTGATCCTTATCAAATGAATTTTTGTAAACCAGATAAGGCATATGGTACGTTACACGGTTATTACGCGGAAGAATATACGCAAGCGAATGAAAAAATTATTTGTTTTTCTCGTGCGAAAGTACTTGCACCGAATGAAAATTGGATGTGTTCCCGTAGGGAAAAAGAAGGAATAGAAATTTATACGGAATTTTCTTTTGAAGGGGAAAATTTGCGGATAACGCACCGTATTACCAACCGTCATAGTACGCCTGTATATTTTAAAGAAGGGGATATCGCGTTTGAAATGCCTGTATATGACGCTTACGACAGTAGCAGTACATGCGAAAAAAGCCGTGCGCATGCACATATATTTGCGGGAAATGATTGCGCTTACGTTCGCGCGGAACGCATGGGCGAAAGCATGTATAATTTAGGGGTTATTTTTACCCAGGGAAGGATATCTTCTTACTCTCAATATGGCGTGGAAAGTAATAATCGCGGTTATTTTTTAATGAACGCAGCACCTTTCCATTTGCAGGTTGGGGAAGAAGAGATATTCTCTTACGTATGTTTTCGTTACGACGGTGGGGCTAGGGGGTTCGCGGAAAAAGCGTCGCGATTTGATACGTTCTTCCGTGTGGAAAGTGAAAAGTATACCTATACGTCAGGGGAGAAGGTTACGCTTAGCGTAACGGCGAAATCGGATATAGATACTTTTAGCGTAAATTGTAAAGGGGAAACGTTAGACGCCGTTAAAAAGGATAACGTGCTATTCATCAGCTTTATTCCGAAATCAAACGGAGAAAAGAAGGTTTGCTTTACTATTAACGGTAAGACTTCTTACGCAAAGTTTAACGTTGTATTGCCTTATGAAGATTTGGTAGAAAGGCGTATCCGTTTTATAGTGGAAAAACAACAATGTATGGAGAAAAATTCGCCGTTATATGGCGCGTATCTTATCTATGATAACGAAGACGAAACGCAGTATTTTGACGATAATTTCCCCGACCATAACGCTTGTCGCGAACGCTACGGTATGGCGCTTTTGATTGCAAGATGGTTACAAACGCATGAAGACGCGCAAATTCGCGATAGCTTGAATAGATACGTAGAATTTATTTTGCGCGAAGGATATAACGAAGAAACGGGGGAAGTTTATAACTGTATCGGTAGACGTCGCGAGCCCTTCCGTTTGTATAATATTCTTTGGTTAACAATGTTCTTCATGGAAATGTATAAACTCACCAAATCGGAACGTTGGTTAGATAATATGGAAAAATCCATGCTCTTCTATTACGAAAATGGCGGAGCAAACTTCTATCCGAATTCCATCAGCTTTTTTGAATTTTTTGATACGTTGCTCGGTAGTGGTAGAACGTGCGAAAAATGCCTTGCGTATTTTGATGAACACGTTGAAAATATTATTTTTAACGGTTCGGATTATCCTGCCCATGAAGTAAACTTTGAACAAGTCATTTTAACGGCTGCGGCAACGATTTTGCTGGATAAATATCGTCTTTGCAAGCAAGAAAAGTATCTTAAAGAAGCCGAAAAACATTTGCGGATTTTGCGTAAATTAGACGGCTGTCAGCCTGATTATCATTGTCATGATATTCCCATTCGTTATTGGGACGATTACTGGTTTGGTAAATATGGTTCGTACGGTGACGTGTTCCCGCATTATTGGAGTACGCTTAGCGGTTGCTGTTATTTATATCACAGTCAATGCGTTGGGGACGAACAAGAGTATGCAACGGCAATGCATAATATACAAAATAATATTTGTTTGTTTACCGAAGACGGTCGGGGTAGCTGTGCTTACTTGTTTCCCAGAGAAACCAACGGTTATCGTGCAGAGCGCTTTAACGTATTTGCAAACGACCAAGATTTTGCCTTATATTATTTACTTAAATATTGTTTATAGTATCACTTTAAAAAAACCTGCCCGAACGCAGGTTTTTTTGATGGGAATTTATCGGGAAAAACGAAAAAACAGCTTCTAAACGAAGCTGTTTTCATGGAGCTACTAGGCGGATTTGTAAGGAGTGTAACGACGGAATGGCGAGCTTGCGAGCGTCAGCCCGACCTTGGTCGGCGGAAACGAAAAAACAGCTTCTAAACGAAGCTGTTTTTCATGGAGCTACTAGGCGGATTTGTAAGGAG
>JAGAIW010000130.1 GCA_017626305.1 Clostridia bacterium | reverse complement strand
GATTTCTTGGTCGTACATACCCTTCAAGATGGCCTTTACTGCCTTGAAGTTGACAGCAGGGGTTTCGGTTGACTCGCTGTCCTCGCTCGTGCCAGCCTCGCTACCTTGGCTTGTGCTATCGATAGAATAGCCGGGTTTGTTGGTGTTCAAAGAGGTATCTTCAAGACAACCGCCCAAACAAGCAAGGCAGGAGAGAACAGCAAGAATGCCGATGATTTGTTTCTTCATAAAATTCTCCTTTATAGATTTTTATATATTTTTATTTTTTTCAATTATGAATCGTGATGTAATCCATTCCGAAAACGTTGATTTGGTAAGAGCCTTCCGTTTCGTCGTTGAGTTGGAAGTAGTTGATGATACCCTTAACGTCAATCGTCTTGCCTACAAAAATATCTTGTTTAATCAATTCGCCGTTTTCGTCGTGCATAACGTTGGTACGAACGACAATCGTCTTATCGCCCTGTTTGCAGGTAATAGAGATTGCGCCGTCGTTATCGCCGCCATTGTTCGTCGTGTAAACTTTGGTAACAACCAAGTTTTTCATTTCAATCGAGCTATGCAAAGCAAGCTGCGCGTACGGATACGTTTTGGTGATAGGGAGTTCTTCGCCCTCAACGTCAACTTCAACGGTAACGTTGCTGTTAAATCTTTCAAGCGTCGTTTCAAGATTTACAGGCGCGTGTTCCTCTTCATCAAGAAGCTTCAAGGAGTTAGGATTGTCAGGGTTACGTCTATCGTAATCCAAACCAGAAACCTGCCAAGAACCGCTAAATTCACTTACCGTACCAACGATGCGGACGTGCTTACCGGGCTTCAAAATTTCAAGAGCCGTACCAGGCATTTGGAAACCGTAGTATGCGTACATACCATACCAAATTCCCGTTTCCTCGTCGTAGCTTTCTACGTAAACGCCGTTGTCGGAGTTGTAGGTGATAACGCCTTCGTAAGCAACCTTCACGCCGTCGTATTCTTCAACGTGCAATCTCAATTCACGCAAGGAAAGGTAAACTGCGTCGCCGTAGTAGAACCCAGGATCTTTCTCGTTGGAATACACGTGCAATTTTAAAGCCTTTGCTTGGTTGATTGCAGGCATACAGTATGCTTCGCCGTAACGGTTACCCGCCGAGTTGGAAGCGTGCGCAAGACCGTTTTGCAAAATTTCAATATTCAAATTGCGGTAGGTAGAAGAGCCCTCGGGCTTGTACCAAACCCAAACCAAGCGGCGTTCGCCCGTGGAATCAACTTCCCAGTCAGCGCCGTCCGTTTCAAGAACGATAGAGGTAGCCGATTGCAATTTGCTCTTGGTAAAGTTTGCCGCAGTTTTACCCCATTCTTGTACTTTACCCGTAGATTCGGGGGTGTCTACTGCAAGGTATCTTGCCTTCAAAACGCCGTTTGAAACCACGCTCGTAGGAACGTTGAAATGCGTCGTGTCGCCGTCGATGAAAAGCTTTACGCTAACCTCAAGCTTTTTCGTTTCCTTAGAGGAAAGGTCGAAATTTTCCGCTACAAGCCCCGCATAGTCGACTTCTTCGATGGCGGGGGGCACTTCATCTTCAGTCGAAGAAGAAGAGGTGCTCTCGCTTGTGGTGGAAGAGCTATCCGCGTTCGTATCTTCCGTAGACTGCGAGGACGCAGGGGAAGAGGTATTGCCGCCGAGCAAGTCGGCGCATGCGGAGAAAGCTCCGCACGCGATACAAACGAGCAATAATAAAGCTAATAATTTCTTTTTCATTGATTTATTCCCTTTATTTTAAATTAAGCCAAGTAGTTGCATTGATCGATATATTTGTCGAAGATGTCTTGAATAATT
>JAGAIW010000129.1 GCA_017626305.1 Clostridia bacterium | reverse complement strand
TATCCTACCGTCGCTTGCCAACTCATAGCGATAATCGGCAACCGTCCACTTTTTCCATTCGGCATACAGAGTTTTCCTTTCGCCGTTTGCCATAGTCAACCGACTTCCAAGCCCTATATGCTCCCCCGTTCCGTCCGCCGAAGTATTCCAACCTATCAACGAATAGCCTTCTCGGTACAGATTTTTTGCGTAGCTTTCCGTATTGATGCGTTGACGGACTTGCATACTGTATTCTTTCACAAACGTCGCATCCCCGTTTTCGGAGAATTTCCCTCCGTTTGCGTCATACACTATACTACATTTTTTTACGTCAAAATCAAACGAGATTTCAACGTCTTGGCTCACGTTATACAACGTTACCTTTACCTTATTCCCCGCTGAGGAAACGGCACAATTTTTATAGTTACACGATACGTATCTGGCGCCCGTTACGGTATTCAGTTCGACAACCAATTTTCCACCCTTTTTTACCGTATAAGCGTATTGCTCGCACGTAAACGCCTCATTTTCAAGAATCTTTACCGTATGTTTCTCATCTCCATCAGGCGTATCTTCCCCGTTATCTTCATTATCCTCGCCGATTTCCGTTCTCTTTTCACCGTACAGTGAGGTTGCATAATAACTCCAAAAATAATTGTTTATATAATTTCTCAAACTTTCCTCATGGACGTAAATTTTACAAGTCGACGGAACGCCCGTCAACAGTCCTGCTCCTATACCGATTTTTGTCGGATCGTCCTGCAAGAGTCGAATACTCCTTAAATTAACGCACCCGTCAAAACTTGAATTTGATATATAAGCGATATTTTCCTGCAAAGTAATTTCAGCAATCGCCGAATTGTTTTGAAATACCTCCGAAGAGAACCCCGTAACGGAAATTCCGTTATAACTGTACGGCAAGGTAATTTGTGCAAGTTTTGCTCCTTCTTCGGTGATTCCGTCAATCAGGTAGGTGCCGTCTTCCCTCGTCGTATAGGTAAAGTACTCTGCATAAGCATTATCGCCCTCCCCCGCTTGAGGCGAGTTGGGTAACGCAGGCTTTGGAGGTAACTCCTTCAAGGAATATTCCTTTCCCAACTGTTGACAAATCTTATAATATAAACGATCGGTATGCATGATGCTGCCGTTTGTATTGAGATGTACGTTCGAATCGTAAAACCATTCCTTGTCATAAATAAAATCGTCTATTCCCCCCATGACGGGAAATGAAAACTCTTTTATAAAATTTACATAGTCGTCCTTGCTTTTTTCGTCCGAAATAATCGAGTCGGCATTTACGGGCGCAAACGAAAAATAGATATCAGCGCCCTTTTTCGTGATTTTTTTCGCATATTCGTTGACGTATTCCACAAAGTCAGGTTTGAATAATTGTTTATCAAACTCTACCGGTCTATTTTTGTCCACTCCCCCATACATCACATTGCATTGTCTTTCATAGGTCATATCGCAGTTGTCATCGAAAGAACTTTTGGAATACGCGCCGCTTCCCGACGGTTTTTCCGTTAACTTATATTCTAATTTTTCCTGTGCAAAGCCGATATAATTCCCCACGAGAGAGGGTCTATTTTCTTTCGCTACTTCAAAAAACAGAGAATAGTGCCCGTCAAAGGCTCTCCACGAATTCTGCGCCGAAAAAAACAAACTCATGGTCTGCGCGTCGGGCTCGGGCGTGAAGATGACGATATCCCCTTCTCGGATATACCGTTCGGACAAATCCAACATTATTTTCGTGCCGAGAGCGCCGTATAACCCAAAATTACAAACCTCATACTCTATGCCGCTGTCTTTGAGATTGCCTTCCAACCTGTCGGAATTGATACCGAAAGCCACGCTTGAATTTCCGACAATTACGATTTTTTCGCCTTCCGTTTCCTCCAATTTTTTTACCATGCAGGGCAACTCAGCAAAATACGTCTCGTCGAAAACCACGCCGCTTAAG
>JAGAIW010000128.1 GCA_017626305.1 Clostridia bacterium | reverse complement strand
GAAATCAAGTTTCGTTAATCCCGTACAACCTCTAAACACCGAAAGATAATAAACATCTTCCAAGGTATCAGGGAACGTCAATTCAGTAAGCCCCGTACATCCGTACAACGAATACGAGCCCATAATTATCAAGCCGTCGGGAAGATCAAGCTCCGTCAACGAGGTGCATTGATAGAACATATAAGAAGGAAGCTCCGTCAACGAATCGTTCAAGGTAACCGAAGAAAGAGACGTACAACCGTAGAACATACCGATACCGTGGTAATTCGGTTTCATCTGATCTTCATATTTTATACTAGTTGAGTTATACGAATGTTCTAACGTCAAATCGTCGGGAAGGGTAACTTCTTGCAACGAAGTACAGCCGTAGAATTCCCATGCGTAAACGGTAACGAGTTTTTCAGGAAGAGTAATGTTTTCCAAACTCGTACAGCCTCTAAAGCTTTCACCATAGAAATTCGTAATGTTCTTATTCAAGGTAACGTTTTTAAGCGAAGTACAGTCGTAGAACATACCTCTACCCATCGCTGTACCATTCACTGCTACCGTCGTAAGCGCGGTACAGTCACGGAACGCATACTCGCCGATAACGTTTTCTTCTTCTACGCCGCGGTCAACCATCGTCGCAGGCAAGCTAATACTCGTAATCGCCGTATTCGCAAACGCGTAATTGCCAAGCTCTACCAAGCCGCTCGTAGAGTTAAGCTCTACCGTTGCCAAAGCCGTACAATTCTGGAACGCGTTATCGCCGATAACTTTAACGCTGTCGGGAATAGTTACTTTCGTAAGCGACGTCTTACCCGTGAACGCGCCGTCACCGATTTCTTCTACCGTCGAGGGAATAACGAGCTCGGTCGCATCACCGTAGTAAAGCACAAGTCTCTTGCCGTTATCCGCATAAATAATCTTATTCGTTTCGTCAACCGACGTACCTGCAACTGCATGCGTGAAAGAGGTCAACGCCGAACAACCAAGCAACGCGCTGTTCAAGTCGATAACGGTTGAAGGGAAGGACACCGACGCCAAGCTTGCGCAATCTTTCAAAATGGATAAGCCAAGCTTCGTCGTACCCGCCGTCAATTGAGGAACGGAGAAAGAGGTCAACGCAGTATTTTCAAATGCGTAATCACCGATTTCCGTAATTTGACAACCCGTTGCAAACGTTACTTTCGCAAGCGAAGTACAGTTCGTAAACGCATTTGCGCCAATCTTCGTAACACTTGCAGGAATCGTAATTTCTTTAAGCCCTTCTGCCGCCGAATTAGAGGGGGTCGGATTCAAGAAATTACCAGCACTTATCGTTCCACCAAACAAGTAGTCGGGGATCTCCGTGAGGTTTGCAGGAAGAGTAATCTTTTCCAACCCGTCGCAGTTTTGGAACGCGTATTTACCAATCGTCGTAATGGAATCAACAAAGGTTACGCTCGTTAATTTCGTACAGCTTTGGAACATATTTGCGCCGATATTTGTCGAACCAGCCTCGAATACTACCGTTTCAAGTTCTTTACAATTATAGAACGCTTCAACGGAAGATACGATATTATTAGGAATGGTGACGCTCTTCAAGCTCGTGCTTTGTTGGAACGCGCCATCTTCAAGCGTAAGAGGAGCCCTCGTGCCGTCTTCCTTTTTCGCAAATACGATTTCTTCCAAAGCGGACTTATCGAACGCGCCTTCACATATCGTCGTCAACGTACCGGGAAGAATAATTTTCTTTGCTTGCAAAGCACAGAAATAGTAATCAGGAATTTTTACAACTCTACGAAGCTCAATCGTTGCCGCAGGAACGTTCGAGAATGTACGCACATATCGATCCATATTACCCCATTCATCAGGTGGATCTAACGTAAGAACGTTGCTCTCGTTGCCGTCTTCAAAAGTAATCGTTTCTAAATCCGTACAGTTATAGAACGCAGCTTGACGAAGATAAGATACCGTGTTGGGGATAAAGATTTCTTCCAAAGAACTATTGCTTGCCATATATCTAGGAATCGTAGCAAGTCCCGAAGGAAGAACTATTTTCTTGATTGCGCTCATATTTGCGAAAGCATATTCGCCGATGGTAAGATTTGCAGAGGCGGTACCGTCTTCGAACGTGATTTGCGTAATACCTCTATGTCCATAGAATACTTTTTCAGGAACGTTCGTAATCGTGTTAGGAAGTTCTATCGCGCCCGTCAAACCTGCGGGTACGAATATCAAATCGGTAATGACACCTTCCATTTTACCATAAAGGATACCACTTCTTGATTCGAGCACCTCACAACCAAGAGCTACGGAGATTTCCGAAATATCCGAGCAACCTTCAAAAATTGTTGCAGCACCGTTTGTTCCAAACGTCGTAAGGGTAGCAGGAAGCGAAATGCTTTCAAGTAAGCTACAATTTGCAAACGCTCTGTCGCCGATTGCAACCGTCGTTTCAGGAATATCAAGCTCGGTAAGAGCGATACAGCCTTCG
>JAGAIW010000127.1 GCA_017626305.1 Clostridia bacterium | reverse complement strand
TATCCCTTTAAAAACCAGCACTTCTTTCACAAAACCAAGCATAGTTCCCCCGTCCATTCGCTATGAAAACGGCAGGGTGTGTATTCAGTTTGAAAAAGAACGTCCGACCTACTATACCTACAAGGTTGAACGATACGATTATGCGACGCATACTACTTTATTTATCGGCGCTCTGGGCGATACGTTTATTGATGAAAACGTGCTTCCCAACAAAAATTACGTGTACAGCGTAACGCCGATATACAACGGCAAAGAAGGTGAAAAAATCGTACTTCCTGCTATCAGCACGAAACGACAAGCCACAATTCCTAAGGAATGGTGGCGATAAAAAACAGACGGCGCAAGCCGTCTGTTTTCATTAAATTTTAATTTTTTCGACGCTTTGGAAGGCTTCTTCAATAAGCCCTTCCACGTCTAGTTTGGCTTCTTCTTTGGCTATCTCGTCCAGTTTAGGACGAATGGCAGGAAAGTCGGGCAGGAATACCGTACAGCAATCTTCAAAGGGAAGAATGGACGTTTCGTATGCACCCATGGCAAGGGAGCGGTCGATTATTTCATTTTTATCAAACCCGACCAAAGGACGGAGCACGGGGAGTTTTTCCACCACCGAGTTAGACGACGTCATGCCTTCAATCGTTTGACTGGCGACCTGTCCAAGGCTCTCCCCCGTGATAATGCATTGCCCACCAAGCTTTAATGCGTGACGCTCGGCGATACGGTACATAAAGCGACGCAAAAGCGTAATCATAAATTGCGGTTTACACTTTTCGTGAATGGCTTCTTGAATGTGCGTCACACTCACCGTATACAGCGTTGTACCGCAGGTATATTGCGAAAGAATATGCGCCAACTCTACCACTTTTTCCTTGGCTTGCATATTCGTATACGGATAGCTATGGAAGTGCAAGCAATCAACCTTCATACCGCGCTTTGCCATCATATAACCGGCAACGGGGCTGTCGATACCGCCTGAAAGGAGCAAAAGTCCTTTTCCTGCCGTGCCAACGGGCATACCGTTCGCCCCTTCTTGCACGTCGCCGAATACGAAGGCTTTGCCGTGTTCACGGATATCCACGCGGACAACGACGTCGGGGGTATGAACGTCTACTTCCAGTTTCGGGAAAGTGGCAAGGAGCATACCGCCAAGCTTTTTACTGATTTCCACCGAAGTCAATGGATAGCTTTTATCGCCGCGGTGGGATTCTACCTTGAACGTGCCGTTCGGACGACAAACAAGCTTTGCGCCTTCTAAAATGCTCTCTAAGTCGGAATTTGTTTCCATACCGACGCTAATCGAATGGATTCCGAATACTTTTTTCAGCTTTTCCACTAACGTTTCCGCATCTTCTTCTGCAAACGAGCGAACGAGATATCTGCCGTTTTGACGAACGAGTTCGCACGGAATATCCTTAATTGCGCGCTGCAAATTATTTTCCAATGCCTTTTCAAAAAATCCCCTGTTTTTGCCTTTTAAATAAATTTCCGCATAGCGGAGAATGATGACTTTTTCCATATTATTATCCTTATTGCATACGGCGTTTCAAGTCGTTGCCGATATCGTTTAAGATTGCCGCCGCCCTTTCTATTTCTTCTTGCGTCGTTTCGTTTGAAAAACTTATACGCAGTACGCCGTCCGCCGTTTTCTCGTCGTAACCGCAAGCTATCACCGCTTTGCTGTATCTTGATTTCGCGTTTGACGAGCAAGCCGAACCCGTACCGATAATCAAGCCTTTATCGTTTGCCATATGCAAAAGCACTTCTCCGCGCAAGCCTGCCGCCGCAACGGTGAGTATGTACGGCGTGCCGTTTTCGGGGGAAATGCGCGTATAGACGTCTTTATCAAGCAGTTCCCACAAACGTTCCCGATAATCCTTCAATCGCGCATAATCTTGTCGGAGCAAAAGGAACTTCTCCTGCGCGGCGTACGCAAATTGCATAATGCCGAATACGTTTTCCGTGCCGCTACGTTTACCGCTCTCCTGTCCGCCGCCGATAATATACGGTGCAATTTGTAAGCTCTTTCTCTTTATAAGCGCGCCAACGCCCTTTAAACCGCCGATTTTATGCGCGCTAATCGAATACGCGTCAATCTCTTTTGCAAGCCGAAAAGCCAGTTTTCCGTACGCCTGAACGCCGTCTACGTGAAAAATAACGCGTGGATTGATCTGTTTTACTCGTTTTGCAATATCGTTGACGTCGTTGATAGACCCAAGCTCGTTGTTTACGTGCATAACGGAAACCAAGGACGTTTTATTATCCACCAAAGCACACAAAGCGTCTACGTCCACCGAGCCGTCTTTGTTTAAGGGCGCAATACGCGTTTCTACTGCGCCGCGATTTTTCAACTCGGCAAACGCCGCAAAAACGGCGGAATGTTCGCCTGCCGTCGTAACGACGTTCCCACGGCGAGCAAAGGAAAAAATCGCTTGATTATCCGCTTCCGTGCCGCAGGATGTAAAAATCAATTCAAACGCGCTTTCGTCGGCTACGGGTGAAAGCAAAGCGGAGCGCGCTTTTTTCAGCTCGCTCTGCAAAGCAAATCCTTCATTGTATAAAGCGGAAGGATTAAAATACCGTTCCGTTACGAATACGCGCGCTTTATCAAAAGCGCTTACCGACGGTTTCGTCGTCGCCGCATTATCTAAATAAATCATTATTTTTGTTTCTTTTCCTGCATGACGTAATCGCTTTCCAAAACGCCGCGGCGGGTGAATTTGAGAATGTTCATCAAAAGCAGTTCCCTACATTCCAAAATATACAGCATTTTTCCATTATCGCCGCCCGTAAGGATATACATCAAAAACTTGCCTTCTTGCGCTTCGTCGTTGGTGGTGCATACTACTTTTTTCGTATTCGGGTCGGAATACAGGCGGTCAAAGCCCGAATTATCCGCGTCGCCGATTTGTAAAATGTCCGCCGTGTCGATACGCGCAAGCAGCTTACGACGATTGATATTAAAGACTTTGGAAATACGCAGTTCGCCCGAAACGAAACAATAGTCATAGCTAACGTTAAAACGGGATTTTAATCTATACAAAAGGAACGCAAATAAACCGAACATTACCCCTTGAATGATAGAAAAGACAGCCAGCGACATTTGGAATTGATAGGCTTCTTGCGCTTTTTCGTCTTCGCCTACGCCAAAGGGAACGTTAAACAAAAATCCAAGCGCGCAAAAAACGGCAAGCACAACGAATATCCAAAAGAATACGTTGGCAATTTTATACTTTTTCGCGCCTTTTTCCGCGTTTTTATCTAAGGCGCTTTCTTCGTAAAAAGCATCCATGATTTTTCTCCTTCTACCTTTTAAATTTCAAACGTGCCTTCGTAGACCGTCTTTACGTTGCCCATCAGCTCTACGTCGCCGTTTTCATGATAACAAACGGTAAGATCGCCGCCACGCAGCTTGACGGTTACATTGGTTTCCTTTTCACAATAGCCGCGAAGGACTGCCGCAACGACCGCTGCGCATGCGCCTGTACCGCAAGCCCACGTTTCTCCGCTGCCGCGTTCCCATACGCGCATTTTTATCGTCGCTTTATTGACGATACGGACAAATTCCGTGTTAATGCCTTCGGGGAAGTATTCGCAATTTTCAAGCTCTGCGCCTATCGTTTCCACGTGGATTGCGTCTACCTTATCACAGAAAATAACGCAATGGGGATTGCCTACGTTGACAAGTGTAACTTCGTATTCTTCCCCTGCTACCGTTATCTTCTTATTGACAATCGTCTTTTCGTTTTTCCATACGCAAGGGATATTTTTGCCGTCTAATTTGGCTTGTCCTAAATTTACGCTTGCGGAGTTTACTTTACCGCCAAACGAATATACCTTGACGTCGTTGACCCCTTTCGCCGTTTCGATTTTCATATCGTTTTTACGGACGATTCCCTTTTCATAGAGATATTTACCGATACAACGAATGGCGTTACCGCCCTGTGCCGCTTCCTTGCCGTCTTTATTGAAAATGCGCATTTTTGCGTCGGCAATTTCGGAATTTTCAATCAACGCAATCCCGTCGCCGCCGATACCGTAATGGGGTAAAACGTAGTTTACCGCAATCGATTCGGGACAGGTAATTTTGCCGTCGCGGTTGTCAAAGACGATATAATCGTTTCCACAAGATTGCATTTTCGTGAAGTTAAGCTTTAATTTTTCGCTACGCAACGCGTTGATATCGACAAGCTCGGTGTTGTCTTCGGTGAAACGGCTGGCGATAATATCTGCCAAAGCGTTTGCCGTATCCAGCGCCGTTAAAACGGTAATCCCCAACAAAATGGCGTGGTGGTGCAATTTAATAAAGTCGTTAATCGATTCCATGTCCGTTTTGCCCGTGTATACCACGTAATCGATTTTACCTTCGTCCATGAGCTTAATAACGCTATCGGTTGCAGACAATCTATCCACTTCCGTACATTCAAAGCCTAAATCTTGAATAACTTTCGCCGTACCCTTTGTAGCGTACATGGTACATCCAAGGTCGCCAAATTTCTTAGCGATATTCAAAACGTCGAGCTTGTCCTGATCGTTTACCGTCATATACACGCCGACGGGACGACGTTCGGAAGGATGGCACATCTTAAATCCTGCGGATACCAAGCCTTTAAACATGGCTTCTTCTATCGTCTTGCCGATACCGAGCACTTCCCCCGTCGATTTCATTTGCGGACCAAGCTGAGAATTGACGTCGTTGAGCTTTTCAAAGCTGAACACGGGCACTTTAACCGCAACGTACGGAGAATCGGGATACAAACCCGTACCGTAGCCCAAATTTTTCAGCTTTGCGCCGACGATAATCTTGGTGGCAAGCTCTACCATAGGCACGCCCGTTACCTTAGAAATATACGGAACGGTACGCGATGCGCGAGGATTCACTTCGATAACGTACAGCTGTCCGCGGTAGATAAGATACTGAATGTTGATTAGACCTTTGGTTTTGAGTTCGAGCGCAAGCTGCGTGGAAACTTCAATAATCTTTTCGAGCATCGTATCTTCCAAGTTATACGGCGGATATACTGCAATCGAATCCCCAGAGTGAATCCCCGTACGTTCGATATGTTGCATGATCCCGGGGATTAATACATCCTTAC
>JAGAIW010000126.1 GCA_017626305.1 Clostridia bacterium | reverse complement strand
TGCAAAGGATATAGTTTTCATGTGGACCCGTGCTGTGGCGGCGCGCAAATTTGGCACTTAGGAAAATGTATAGCAAAATATGATACGATTGACGACTTGTTTCTTAATTTTAAGATAGATGGAAAACCGTTTATTGAGCGTATAGCGGATATTGAATACGCTTGATATGGTTAGGGGTGGCTTTTTTCAAAAAAAATTGGTCCATGGACTTGACAAGCGACGACTCCTGTGTTATACTGTTTAACCGTAAGGTGGTTAGCCTAATTCTTTAAGAATTAAAATTATGTAGTAGATAATTTCAACAGCTATGAGAACTTTTTCGAGATGTGTCATAGTGGCTAACCGCCTTATCTTTACGTTCCTATGCAACAAAAGGGAAAGGTAGACAGAAGAGTACAATATAAAAATAGCCAAAAGCGAACGCGCAAGCTGCGTTTTAACCGCTTTCGGCTATTTTTATACATAATCAAATCAATTTTTATAAAGGGTCTTGTATTTTTTTAAGGCAAAATAGTAGTAATTGCGCATAAAAATCCCCAGCTTTTTCGGGGATAGAATTAACGCGTTATCCCCAAAACGTTCAAAATAATATAAAAGCTGGTTTGCCGAACAATCAAAAGTATAAATATCGCCGTCAATACTAACGGGAGTGGGGCGGTAAAGATATATTTTTTCAAACAATTTTTTGCCTTTTTCCGTCAGCTGAACTTTAATCGGTTCGTTATCGGTGTTATACATAGGATATTGCGCCGCGCAAGCGATTTGCCTGTCGAATAGCATTTTATTTTCTTCTAAAATATGTGATGCGTTAGGAAGAATAGAAACGGTTTTTATGGACGCAAGCCGCATGGTGAGATTATGATGATTGTCACAAATGAGCACGTAATTGAAAAGCTCGTCCTTTGAAGGGGTTATCGCATAAACGGAAATATTATTCATTACGTTCCCCGATTGCAGCTGTATGCATACCTGCACGCCCTGCTTAACGGCTTTTTGCAAAATCTCAAAATTTTCCTTATGAATAATTTTTTCGCGCTCGTTTTTGGTTTTTTGCGTGTAGGCAAGAAACATTCTACGGTAAAACGAAGAAAGAGATTCGCTTTGCAATAGAACGTGTTCTATGTAGAGCAGAGCCTTTTCGGAAACCTTTGTCGGCTTGAACGAAAACGTGGTGGAGTCTACCTTTTCATTCGTGTAGTTGCCACGCTTGGCGAATACCTTTACTACGTTTTCAAAGGCTTGTTCCTTATAATAATCGGGAATGAGCGAAAGCGCATTTTTAAGCTCTTGATGTAACGTTTCTTCGCTAGCGGAAAAGCTTTCGTAGAAGTTGACGATAAGCGTATTGATAAACGCGTTCATATTCGGTTGCCCGTTTTCTTTCGTTATTTTAAATTCCGCACAATCCTTTTTCAGCACGTCAAGCGTATTTTTCGGTAAGCTAATTTTTATTTTTTCATCCATACTATATCACCTTTGATAATATTGTACACGAAAAGGGGGCAAAAAAGCAAGCAATTTTCATTAAAATCCCATAATTTATAATGAAAACAAGGGGTCAAAAAATATTTGTATATTGCAGTCTATCGATTTGTCGTTTTTTGGTGTATAATGGAAGCAACGAAAAAAACGGAGGTGGACAGTATGTGTTACAATTTTGAAAATATTGCAGGTTATGAAACGGAGAAGGAAGAGTTAAAGCGATTATGTGAGATTTTCAATCACCGTGAAAAGTACGAGCAAAAGGGTGCAAAGCTCCCCAAAGGTATTGTTTTTTACGGAGCGGCGGGCACGGGAAAAACGTTATTTTCCAAAGTGCTTGCCAGCGTATGCGGGTTGGAAGTTTTTAAAATCGATTTGGGCGACGTTGAAAACGAATCGGCAATTTGTCGGCATATCAAAAAGACGTTTGTGAAAGCGTCCAAACGTAAAAAACCCACAATGATTTTTTTTGATGAAGTGGATAAAGTGTTGCCAAACGACGAAGAAGAATATTATACCGACCGTTCTAAAACCATTTTGACGCAGCTTTTGACTTTGATTGACGGCATGGACAGCGCGGGGAATATCGTATTCGTTGCAACCTGTAACGATTATGCGGCTCTGCCCGAAACGCTGACAAGACCGGGTAGGCTCGACAAAAAAATAGGGATAGGCGAACCCACGTATTCTTCGCGCGTAGCCATTTTACAAATGTACGCGCAAAAATCGTCCTGTCGGTTTGAACTTTCCATGGAAGATTTGGCAAAGCTTTGCGCAGGTTTTTCTTGCGCGGCGTTGGAAACGCTTGTCAATGAGTGCATTTTGCAGTCGGACGATACGGGATTTATTAGCGAAAGTCTTATTCACGAAAAGATTTTTGAGATTAAAGACGAAGATATTCCGCGGGCAAGGTGCGTGGTAGACGATAGCGTTTCCGCCTGTCGCAACCTAGGGGCTTTTATCGTTGCCAAAACCTTTAATACGGGACATTACGTTTTAAGCTTGGAAAATAACAGCGTATGCAACGACTTCTTTAATGGCATTATTTCCTATTTTAATAGTGATTACGATTATGACGAAGACGACGATTATGATGAAGATGAAGAAGATGAAGAAGATAATGACGTTGAAGAAGACAAACCGTCGGGGAGATATTTTAGTAAAACGGATTTACTAAATACGATTACCGTTTTGTTGGGCGGTTACGTTGCAGAAGAAATTGTTTTCCGAAAGGTATACGATAACGTGAGCGGTTTTTTATCCCTTGCGGACGACATTATGCTGACCATGGCAAAAAACGGTATGTGGGGTTTGGAATTACGCTATTCGCAGTATAGACATGATTCTATGTTGCCCTATCCTGCGGAGCATTTAGAGCGCGTGGACGGGCTTTTTAACCAAACCATACGAGAGTGTTACGAAAAGGCAAAGGCAATTCTTTTGAAAAACGAAACAATTTTGAGAAATTTGACGGCTTGTCTAACCGAAAAACAAATTTTACAAGAAGAACAAAGCGAACAGCTGTTATCTTCGTGGGGCGGCATTCAAGGATAAAGGAGAAAATATGAGTAGTAAGGATAGATATGGCAAATTTAAAAAGAAACATTACGTACGGACCATTTACGCCGTTCGGAACTATCTTTGTCGACAATTCGGGTATAAGATAAAACCGTTTTTGTTTGAAACGGAGTTGCCCCCGTGCGTTTTAATGAACTTCTGTCACAATGCAAACGGCTGGGCGATTTTCTATGACTATAAGAAGTTCAAAAAGCGGTTTGGACATGAAGATTTTGAAGGGCAAGAAGCGTACGCTGCGGCGAGTATGGCACATGAAATGCGTCATTATTATCAGCATAGGCAAATGCTTGCGCCAAACCCCAAGGAAAGCGAAAAGACGATTATGCTTTGGTGGGATAACGAAGAAAACACGAAAAGCTTAGAAGATGGGGATTCGCTGTTGGACTGCTTATTGCAACCGTTGGAATTAGACGCTCGGTTGTTTGAATACGTCTTTGCGGCGGAAGAATTTGATTTACTTTTACTGCGATTGATTTTGAACGAAGAGCATTTTAACGCTATGGAGAAACTCTACGTGGAGTATTACGGAAAAACGGACGAGAGTTTGTTTAACGACGAGATAAGAGAACGCCTTAAATAACGATATATAAGCAAAAATCCCCGTTTAGTGCGGGGATTTTTACTGTTAATTCAAAAGAATAATCGCAAAGTTGAGATATCCTGCAAACGTTACCCAAAGCAGGTAAGGAAGTTGCAACCACGCGGCGGCTTTGTTGATTTTATAGTATTTGATAATGGTAAGGATAATCGAAAGCCAAAGCGCGATAAGAATAATAAACGCGACGATAAACGCTTGCATATTAAAGAAGAATATACTCCACGTGAAATTGAGTATAAGGCTAACGGAGTAGATAAACAGCGCGTCGTCCTTTTGCGCGGAATCGCTTGTGAAAATCATAGCCGAGCTAATTCCCATTAGGATAAACAATATCGTCCAAACAACGGGGAACAGCCAACCCGGGGGCGATAGGGGCGGGGAGACGATTTTGTCGTAAATATTCATATTATTTGCCGTCGATAAAGCCGACAAACCGCCGACCGTTAAAGCAAGTAAAATAGAAAAGATATACGGTTTTGCTTTCTTCATATACTTATTATACGCACCGTTTTTGGGTAATATGCGATAAAAAACTCGGCAAGCATAAACCTGCCGAGTTTCGTTTTATTTTGTATGTAATCAACTGTTTTTCGTAAACGTCAGCGTTGCGCCGTTTTCCGTTAAAGCGTCTACCGTAAACGTATACGCAATTTTATTGCCGTTATCGTCCTTGACGTTTGCGGAAAGGGAATCGCCCACGCCGTAAACGTATTCGCCGCTAAGAGTGACGTATTCAATCAAATTTTCCGTCGTGCCGTATTCGTCCGAACCGTCGGTGTTGTTGTAATAAATATCGTAATACGTTTCGTTTTCGTAGATTTCCTTATACAGGCTTGCGTTGACGTGGTAGACGACGATACCGCTTTCGTCAAAATATCCGCTATCGCCGCTATTCAAACCGTTATTCGTGTAATACACGACGATAAAATATTCTTGGTATGCACCTAAATCTTCGTCCCAGTTGTTGGCGATAATAATGGTGTCACCGTTCTTGGAGAAGTCTTCCAAGGTCAGCGTAACGCTGCTATCCGCCACAACCAAACGGGAAGACGTCAACCAACCGTAATGGAACTTGGTAAAGGCGTTATGATCGCCCGTCATGGAGTCCATGATATCGTATCCGCCCATGGGCGAGCCTACGTATGCGGTATCATAATAATCGTCCGCACCAAGCACGTGACCAAATTCATGGATATACGTATACGTGTTTATGCCGTTCTTATTATCATAAGCCGTATCGCCGCTTACGGTAGTGCGCTCGTGTAAAAATTGATAGGACGCCCAAAGATAATCGTTGGCGGATACGCCGTCGTATTCGTAATAATATCCTTCGTCGTCCGTGTAGATATTCCAGTAACGGTACGCCCATTGAAAATCAGAATCGTAGTTCACGTCTAACGTCGTAATGAGCACGACGGCGTCAATCATGGTATTGTTATCGCTGTCGAATAGCGACAAATCCATGCTCATGGAAAGATAGGCAAGCGCTTCGTCCATAATCATTTGATCGCCGCACATCACTTCTTCGCCGTAGTAGTCCATGGTCGCGTTTTTATAATACGTACTATTGTTTTTCGGCTTGAACCAAGAACCCACCACGGTGATATCCAAATCAAGTTTGCCGTAGCTTGCCGTATAATAATAATCGTGTACGGAGCGATAATCGGTAGTTCCGTTTGCGCCGTTGAACGCCGTTTCCAGCGTCGCTATCGAATAGCCCTTCGAGCTTGCCGTTACGTCGCTGAACTCGACGGGAATGACCAACACCTTCGGCGAACCGACGGTGGGGCAACCGCCTTGATAATAGCCCTGTTCGGTGACGTTTTTCACGTAAGTGGCTTTTGTAAAGTCCACGCTATATACGCCGTTCGTACCCGTGGGCAAGCCCTTGCCGTCGTTGGTGATAAGTTCTTCGTCGGTATTGCCGCCGCTTGAACCGCCGCCCGTACTTCCGCCTGAACCCGTCGTATCGTCGCCCCAAAAGACGTATACGCTAAGGAAATACTCGTTTTCGTAGAGATAGAAACACAAATCTAACTGAATATCGCCTTTTTCGTAAACGTAGCAGGTTTCTCCGTAGTCGTCTACGTACTCTTCCACGAACGTATAATCCGTCAGCGAATTTTTGTATTCGTCAAAATCCGCTTGCGTATTGCCGACGGTATAATACATAAACTGCGCGGGATAATCGTCGTCGGCAGGGAAATACTGCACTTCGTATTCGTTGGTGGGAACGAAGGGAATGACTTCGCCAAGGTGTTCGATAAACAGCGCTTTTTCGTCTGCGGTGAAGTCGGTGAGCGTATACGGCGCTCTATGGCTGACGTAGCTAACCAAGGTCGGGTGATCAAATTCAACGAGCGTACCGAACTTTTTAATCGTACCCGTTACGGTAATTTCGTCGCCTACCTGTAAAAATCCCGCGTAATCGCCTTTGAGCCAGTAACAATACATGGCATACTGCGTATATTCGCCAACGACAAAGGTAAGACAAGCCTCCTTATCACCCGACGTTTTGACGTTGGTAACCACGCCCGTCAACGTATGCGTACCAGCAAGTGTTTCTCCCGACGATAAAGCGTAAGCCGCTTTTAAAACGTCTAATGCAGGGTCGGTTTGTTCACTCGACGAACTGCTTTCACTCGACGAGTTATCTTCGCTTGACGAGCTATCTTCGCTTGACGAGCTGTCTTCACTCGACGAGCTGTCTTCACTCGACGAGCTGTCTTCACTCGACGAGCTATCTTCGCTTGACGAGCTGTCTTCGCTTGACGAGCTGCTTTCGCTTGACGAACTGTCTTCGCTTGACGAGCTGTCTTCACTCGACGAGCTGCTTTCGCTGGACGAGCTGTCTTCGCTTGACGAGCTGCTTTCACTCGACGAGCTGTCTTCGCTTGACGAGCTATTTTTTAAAGCGTCGAGATAGGAATCGGGCGTAGGGAAAGCGCAAGCGCCAAAGGCAAACGCCGCCGTAAAGACGGATAATAAAAGCACGAGTAATTTTCTTTTCATAAGGATACTCCGTATGTCCACGTCTTGTGGACGTATTTATTGTAGCACAAAGACCTAGGAAAAGCAATCGATTTTTTGTAAAATTTTTTATGCAATAAAAAAAGGAATAGGGAAATCGTATCCTATTTAAGGGGAAATACGGTGATAATATGACGAAAAACAGTATTTATTTGACAAGTTCCAAAAACCCTTTCTTAAATCCTTGCTAATCGAGAAAAATTATGATAAAATAATCAAAAAGTAAGGAGATTTGCCATGATCGCATTTGATAAAGAGAAACGGATATTCAAAATTGAAACGCGCAATACCGTGTACGTCATGCAAATCGTCCACGATAAGTTTGCGGCGCATTTGTATTATGGAAAAAAGACGGACGGCGTGGCGGCAGACTACGTAGAACGCGCCGTCGATTTTGCGCCGTACGTAGCGGAAGTGGGAATCGGCTTTTCTTTGGAAACTACGCCTACGGAACTGTCCTTTTTCGATAGCGGCGACCTTAGAGATACGGCAGTCAAGCTGCAAAATGCAAACGGGGATTGTACTACGTTGTTCTATTATAAAGACTATCGCATTTTCAAAGGCAGAGTGGAGTTTGACGACATGCCCTATTCCCGCGGTGGCGACGAAACGTTGGAACTTATTTACGTCGACGAAGTATCGGGCTGCGTTTTACATTCTTACTATACGGTGTTTGAACAAAGCGATACGATAACGAGATATCAACGCTACGAAAATAAAGGAAACGCGCCGCTTTGTATTCGTCAGGCGGCAAGCTGTCAGCTGGAATTAGACGACAGGGAATGGACCATGATCACCCTTTGCGGAAAATACGCAAAAGAGCGTAATCTAGTCGAATACCCCGCGCATTTGGGGATTCAGCGCATATATTCCAAGCGTGGGCACTCTTCGCATCATTTCAACCCGTTTATGGCGTTAAAGACGAAGGATACGAGAGAAAACAGCGGGGACGCATACGCTTTTGAATTTGTCTATTCGGGGGATTTTGAATCACAAACGGAGTTGACCTTTGATAAAAAAGCGCGCGTAATGATGGGCTTAAACCGTGATACGTTTGCGTGGAATTTAGCCCAAGGGGAAATGTTTACCACGCCCGAAGTGATTATGACGTACTCCGCTTGCGGCTTGAATAAGCTCAGTCAAAACCTGCACGACCATATTCGTGGGTATATTATTCCAAGTAAATTTGTCAATAGTAAACGTCCCGTGGTGATCAACACGTGGGAAGCGGTGTATTTCAATATCGACGAAAACGTGTTATCTAGCTATGCGGAAAAAGCAAAGGAACTGGGCATTGATACGCTAGTCATTGACGACGGTTGGTTTGGCAGTAGAAACAACGATTCGCAGGGCTTGGGCGACTGGTTCGTCAACCGAGAAAAATTCCAAAACGGGCTTGCGGCGTTTTCCGATAAGGTGCATGACCTAGGATTGCGTTTGGGAATTTGGATTGAGCCCGAAATGATTAACCCTAAAAGCGAGCTGTATAAAGCGCACCCCGAATGGGTGTTACAATGCAAAAATCGTCCTTCGTCCTTGGGTAGAAAACAATTAGTGCTTGATTTGACCAACGACGAAGTGATAAATTATATCGTCGATACAATCAAACGGACGCTGTCAGGCGTCAAGCTCGAATATATCAAATGGGATTTTAACCGTACGCTTTCGGAAGTCGGTTCACTTGCGTTACCGCCCGAGAAACAATGTGAAGTCAAACACCGTTTCGTGCTGGGTACGTATAAAATGCATAAGCTGCTTACCCAAGCGTTCCCGAACGTACTTTTTGAAGGCTGTTCGGGTGGCGGCGGACGATTTGACGCGGGTATACTTTTCTATTGTCCGCAAATTTGGGCGAGCGATAACACCGACCCCGTTACCCGTATGGAGATACAAAAGGGCACGGCGTTTGCTTATCCGATTTCGTCTATCAGCGCGCACGTTTCCAACTCGCGTTCTAACAAGCTGGAAGTTTCGCCCGATTACGAGTTCCGTTTTAACGTGGCTTTGGGCGGTATGCTGGGGTATGAAATGAATATCACCCGTCTTTCCAAGGAAGACGAAGAAAAAATCAAACGCCAAGTCGCGAAGTACGATAAATGGTACGGATTACTCCTTACGGGCGATCAGTACCGTTTGAAGGTGGACGGCGGCGAATACGCTTTCGTTTGCGTAGCCAAGGATAAATCGGAATTTTTATTTGTCTATCAGGACACGCAAAACCGTCAAAGAAGGAAATTGTCTCTTGTCGGTTTGGACGAAAAAGCGGCGTACGTATGCGAAAACGGCAATACGTATAGCGGAAAAACGTTACACGAAGATGGAATTGACGTAGCTGTAAGCAAGCTACCTTACGGATATTTTAGCTGCTACGGCAAACGAATATAAAGGAGAAAAAATAATGAGAAAAGGCAGAATAACCATTCCTACGGACGAAAATTACGTAGAAGGCACGAAAAGAATAGCCGAGCTTTGGGGCGCGGACGCCGTGCGTGATTGCGACGGAGTAAAGCTCCCTAAAAATCCCAAAGAGATTGCCGATAAGGTATATAACGTATACTTCGTCGATAGGGGCAATCACGAGTGGGCGAAAAATAACCCCGACGAATGGCAGCATATGTTTATTATGACGCCGTTTGTAACGGCGACGGATACCGTGCTGTCCGTGCATTTAATGGATACGTTCTATGCGGAACAGGTCAAGCCTGATTTTTCTCCCGACGGCGTAAAGCATATCGAAGTCATGGATAGAACGACGGGCGAAGTGCACAAGGAATGGACGGTGGATAGCGAAAATGGAAACGTGATTATCCAAAACGCAACGCCGTTCCATCAATACACGGTGGCGTTTTTGGGGATTTCCTTATGGCATCCCGTACATATGTATAACTACATCACCAACAACTGGGACGAGCCGCACCATATCATGTACGACCCGTACTATCCCAAGACGAACAAGTTCATTCGGGAGAATTTACAGCGTTGGTGTGACGAAAACCCCGAAAGCAACGTCGTGCGCTTTACTACCTTTTTGTATATGTTCTCGCTTGTATTCAATCAATACGGAAAAGAGCGAAACGTCGACTGGTTTGGATATAATATGGCGGTCAGCCCTCGTATGCTAGACGATTTTGAAAAGCAGTACGGCTATAAAATGCGCGCAGAATATCTCGTGGACGCGGGCTATTACAACCAAACGCACCGTATCCCTACCAAAGAATATAAAGACTGGATGGCGTTTGTCGAAAACTTCGTTATCGAAACGGTTAAAGATTTGGTGAAAATCACCCACGAAAACAATAAGGAAGCCATGATGTTCCTTGGCGATTGCTGGATCGGCGCGGAAATTTTCGGCGAACGGTACAAGGAATTAAACCTAGACGCGCTTGTGGGCTCGGTAGGCGGCGGCGTAACGGTAAGAATGCTTTCCGACGTAGAAGGCGTTCGGTACAAGGAAGGGCGGTTTTTGCCTTACTTCTTCCCCGATACGTTCTTTGAAGGGAATGAAGAAAACGCCGTAGCGGAGCTGAATCGCAACTGGATTACGGCGAGAAGAGCCATGATGCGCAATCCGCTTGATAGAATAGGTTTTGGCGGATATTTGGAATTAGCGGCAAAATTCCCTAAATTTATCAACCGCGCGGCGGAAATTTGCGACGAATTTAGATATATCCACGACACGGTAAAAACGCAAACGCCCAAGAATTTTGCCAAAGTGGCGGTGCTGAATGCTTGGGGTAAAAAGCGTAGCTGGATGTGCAATATGACTGCGCACGAGCTTTGGTATCAGCAAAGCTATTCCTATCAAGGTATTTACGAAGCGTTGTCGGGCTTGCCCGTAGAAGTGCAATTTATCCACTTCGACGACGTGAAAAACGGACGCTTGAACGAATTTGACGTCGTTATCAACGCAGGCGACGCAGGCACGGCTTGGAGCGGCGGCGAAAACTGGGCGGACGAAAAAGTTTTGACGGAGCTTAGAAAATTCGTTTATAACGGCGGTGGCTTTATCGGGGTAGGCGAGCCTACGGCGTTGCAAAGAAACGGCAAATTCTTCCAGCTTTCCGACGTGATCGGTGTGGATAAAGAGTGCGGTATTTCGCTTGGCGAAGATAAATACAATATTGAAAAACACGCCGAACATTTCATTTTAGACGGCGTGCAAAGCCCCGTCGATTACGGCGAAGACAAGAAAAATATTTACGCGCTTGACGGCACGAACGTGGTGGATATCGTATTCTCGGATAGATTTGTAAGAAAGGTCAACGTTGGGGAAGTGAAGATGGCGACCAACGCATACGGCAAGGGTAGAAGTTTTTATATCACGGGTATTCCGTACTCTGCGGAGAACGCCAAGCTTTTGTATCGCGCCATTTTGTGGACGGCGGGCAAGGAAGATATGGATAAAAAATCCTATTGCACCAACTCTTTGACGGAGGCGCATTTCTACGGAGATAGATACGCGGTAACCAACAATACGGGCGAAGAGCAAACGACTATTTTCTATGATATAAACGGCAAAGCGCAAACCTTGACGCTTGCGCCCAACGAAATCAAATGGATTATGCAAAAGTAAAACGGCATAGGCATGTATAAGACGAAGAAAAAAAAGGAGCACCCATGGGTGCTCCTTTTTTATACGCGCGCTTTGCGCTTTTTACTAAAGATAGGCAGCTTTATCGCACGCGCGTCTTTACGGACGATTTGCGCTATGGCGCGTTTGCCCATGTCCGCCGCCGTGGGTAACCCCCCTGGGGCTTGCTGCCATTGCGTGGCAAGCAGCACGTTCTTTATACCGCTTATCCAAGCCGACTTTGCGGCAGGTAATTTGTTTTTGCGTAAAATAAAGCTCATATACGAGCCTGTTGGCGACAGGGTATAGCGCTGATAGGTGGCGGGCGTCCATACGTCCAAAGGGCGCAGCTTATTTGAAAACGCGGGGACACGCGCCGTCAGGATTTTTTCTACCGCCTTGCAAAGCGCAAGCTTTTTGCGCCTGTATTTATCGGGCGTTCGTTTGAGCGCGATAAATTCCTTGGCGGTGTTTTCGTCCACGAATACCATGGTTTGTATGACGTTTTTACCCTTGGGGGCAAACGAAGGCTCGTGCGAAAATTCCCGTATAATCAGTTGTTTGGTATGCAATATTTCTTGTTCCTTTTCGTCAAGGCACAAAATCAAATCGCCTGAAAAAGGGAGTGTGGACAAATCGCAGGCAAACGCACAATGCCAGCTGGAAAAACGCGGCTCAGTCGTATATTGCTTTTGCAGGGCTTTGGGCATATCGCGTTTTAGCAATTTTCCAAAGGTGACGGTGGGTTCGCACGCGCAAACGATATAGTCGGCGAAAAGGGTACTCCCGTCTAAAAACCGCACGCCGACGGCGGAGTTTCGTTGCAGGATAATTTCCGTTACTTCTTTGCCGAGCAACAGCTCTCCGCCCAAGGAAGTAAACCGTTTTTCCATACGTTGCGCCATGGCAAGCGAGCCGCCTTTGGGCAGTCCGCCGTTGTCGCCGCAAAAGGTGGCGAACACAAACAAAAGCGCCAAAGCGGAAAACTCCGTGCCGATAAAGCAAGAGAAAAAGGTTTGCAAAAGCGGGTGCGCAAACCGCTGTGAAAGCTCGCCCGTGGATAAACGCAGGTAGGGGACTAAGGTAGGCAAAGACAAAACGTCTTTCAAGGAGAATCCCCGTACGCCGCTTACCGTTTGCAACGTGCGTATCGCTTGCACGAGCTTTTGAATTTGCTTTTCGTCTGCTGGGGAAAGGTCGAGCATTTCGCTCTGTAATTTGTCTAAGTCACGATAGAGCGAAAAACGCTGCCCTTCTTTTTCACAAGTATATAAAACGTCGGGTTGAAGAACGTCGACTTGTCCAAGCGCGCCCAGCTCTTTCCACGTTTGATAGGTTTTGGTGTTGGGGTTTGTGCCCGTCAACCAATGGATACAGTTGTCGATATGATAGCCTTCCCGCGTCCAACCCGTCAAGTTGCCGCCTGCCAATTTGTGCCGTTCGCATATGACTGCGTTATAGCCGTGGTATCTTGCGTAAATGCCTGCGGATAAGCCCGAAACGCCTCCGCCGATAATTAAAACGGTTTTCATATAGGTAAGTTTGTGTAAATTGTCCCGTTTTTAACCGAATTTTTGTAAGATTTTCCTTGCCGTTTTTTTGTGTTTGGGGTATAATGATAGCAAGTATTTTTTCCACAA
This sequence comes from Clostridia bacterium, assembly GCA_017626305.1. Classification (GTDB taxonomy): domain Bacteria; phylum Bacillota; class Clostridia; order Christensenellales; family Borkfalkiaceae; genus Scatosoma. Next base: position 3,859 of record JAGAIW010000126.1, on the reverse strand, counting down.
AAGGAGTTTGTATATGCAAAATAACGCGCGTGTAAAATACGCCTGCTATACGGCGAATTTGTCCATGTCTATCGTGGGGAATTTATCGCCCATTTTATTCGTAACTTTCCGTAATTTATACGGCATTTCTTATTCGTTGCTCGGCATGCTGGTGCTCGTCAACTTCGTCACACAGCTGATTGTCGACGTGCTGTTTTCCTTCTTTTCGCATAAGTTTAACATTCCCGTGTGCGTAAAGCTTACCCCCGTGTTGGTAATTTTAGGCTTGCTCGTTTACGCGCTGTATCCTTTGTTTTTGCCGCAAACGGCGTACGTAGGTCTTGTAATCGGTACGATTATTTTCTCTGCGGCAGGGGGCTTTGGCGAAGTGTTGATTAGCCCCGTTATAGCGGCTCTGCCCAGCGACAATCCCGAACGGGAAATGAGCAAAACCCATTCTATCTACGCGTGGGGCGTCGTGGGGGTTATCGTTATCGGCACGCTGTATCTTCTTGGCGTAGGAGAAATTTGGTGGCAATATTTGGCGTTGGGCTTTACGGCGATACCCCTTGTTTCCGCTATATTATTTTTGGGTGCAAAGCTGCCGACGATGGAAACGCCCGAAAAGGTATCGGGCGTCGTCGAGTTTATGAAAAACAAAACGCTTTGGCTGTGCGTGTTGGCTATCTTTTTGGGGGGCGCGACGGAATGTACCATGGCACAATGGAGTTCAAGCTATATCGAACAAGCGTTGCAAATTCCCAAAGTTTGGGGGGATATCTTCGGCGTGGCGCTGTTTGGCATGATGCTTGGCATTGGACGTTCGCTGTATGCCAAAATGGGAAAAAATATTGAAAAATTCCTATTCCTTGGCGCGTTGAGCGCGACGGTATGCTACGTAACGGCGGCGGTTTCGGGAATTGCGGTAATCGGGCTGCTCGCTTGCGGTTTGACGGGCTTTTGCGCGTCTATGTTGTGGCCGGGGACGTTAATCGTCGCGGCGGATAAAATGCCGACGGGCGGCGTATTTATGTACGCTTTGTTGGCGGCTGGCGGTGATTTGGGTGCGTCCGTTGCGCCCCAGCTCGTAGGGATTATCGCCGACGGCGTTACGGCAAGCGCGCCGCTTGCCGAGCTGGCGCTTTCGTGGGGAATGACGGCGGAGCAGCTGGGCATGAAGGCAGGTATTTTGGTCGGCGCGGTGTTCGCTTTGCTTGCTACTTTGGTGTTTGGATATATCTTAAAAACCAAAAAGAAAACGACGATATCGATAGAAAAATAAAAGAAAAAAAAGCACTCCGCGGAGTGCTTTTTTCGTATGCGTTTTTATTGTGCTTGCGCGGCTTGCTCCGCCATTTTCTTGGCGTGTTCGTGGCGCGCGCTGGTTTTGCCTTCGGGGTTGATATCGCCAGCCTTGGTTAAAGCAATCTTGGTTAAAAGCGGTCCGATCAGCTCGTAAACGAGTACGGCAAACAAAGTGATGTTGGCGATAATCGCGCCTTCCGTTCCGCCGAGCTCGACGGATTTCATAGCCATGCCCAGCGCAACGCCCGCTTGGGGAAGAAGGGTAACGCCAAGGTATTTGACGATATTGTCGTCGCACTTGGCAAATTTCGAGCTGATGAATGCGCCGCTGTATTTTCCTGCCGAACGGGCAAGGATATACACCACGCCGACAAGCAGAATAAGGAGTTCTCCGAATACGGAAAATTCAAGCTCTGCACCGCTTAAAACGAAGAATAAAACGAACAACGGGGCGGTCCAGCGGTCGACCCTGTCCATGAGCTCTTCGGAAAAATCGCAAACGTTGCAGAAAATCGTGCCAAGCATCATACAAACGAGTAGGGACGAAAATCCGATATGCACGCCGCCGATATTAAATTTAAGCATGGAAAGGGCAATCGTTAAAAAGACAAACCCGATAGATACCGAAAGGCGTTTAGAACGGGAATGGAAAAACCGTTCGCAAAAGCTAAACAAAAAGCCCATTGCTGCGCCCAAACCAAGCGAAAGTACGATTTCCAAAAGGGGTTCTACAACGATAGAAATCACGTCCAACGCGCCCGATTTTAACGCTTTGGCGATACCAAAAGAAACGGCGAACAGCACCAAACCCACGGCGTCGTCCAACGCAACGACGGGCAAGAGAATGTCGGTAAGCGGGCCTTTTGCTTTGTATTGCTTAACGACCATCAAGGTTGCCGCAGGGGCGGTAGCGGATGCGATTGCGCCCAAGGTGATTGCCGCTTCCAAGGGGAAAATCGTGGGCATGCAAAGGTGCATGACGATCAGCACGGCGTCCACCAAAAGGGTGGTGATTACCGCTTGAAAAATGCCGACAATCGTCGCTTGCTTGCCGATTTTTCTAAGTTGAGTAAGACGGAATTCGTTACCGATAGAAAAGGCGATAAAGCCAAGCGCTACGTCGCAAAGCAGGGAAAGCGCTTCCACTTCTTGCATAGACGCAAACCCAAGCCCGGGTACGTTGAGCAGCTTTCCAAGCGCGCCTAAACAGTACGGGCCAATGAGAATACCTGCAACCAAATACGCGGTAACGGCAGGGAGCTTAGCAAGCTTTGCCAAACGGGATAAAAGAAGTCCCGCGATTAAAGAAATAGATAAGGAAAGTAAAATTTGCATAAAAAAATCGTCTCCTTAGCGGACACAATCGGACGTAAATATTCGTGTGTTCGTTGTTTTTCGACAAACATTATACTACTTATTGTTAAGAAAAGCAAACGAAAACGACGGTGAAACGAAAATTATACGAAAGATTTTGAAAGGGATATTATTATATAAAATTGTTGACAAAAAAATAAAAAAGTGATAGGATAATATTACGATAAACTTTATGGAGAAATATATGAAAAAGAATTTCCGAAAATGGATACTTGTCAGCTTGTTGTGCGGTTTATGTTCTTTTGGTTTTTCCGCTTGTGGCGGAATGGAGAATACTTCGGCTTCTTCAAATGCCATAGACAGCTCTATAGAAAGTTCGGTTGACTCTTCAACGGAAAGCATTGAAGACAGTTCGTCTGAAGATAGTTCTGCCGAGAGTGAAAAAGACAAGATAGAGCTTGTGTTTCAAACGTTAACGGTAGAAGGGAACACTGCGCGTGGGACGGTTTCCCCTGAAACGGAAAAGTTTTCCTTTCTCAATGAAATTATAGCGAAAGGCGGAGCGAAGTACGTTGTTTGTGATAATATCGAATGTCAAGACCCTATTTTAAGTAAAACGGTTACTTTGTCGGTAGGGGATAATACCTTTTACGTTTTAGAATTAGTCGACGACGAACCCGTTCATTTGTATACGGTAGTTATTCACCGTAACGCTATATATACAATTACCTATATAGGAAGAAATGGTGGTTTAATTGCCGAACAACAAGTGGAAGAAGGGGACTTTGCGACTGCTCCGTCGACTATGCCAACGGAAGTTGGATATACTTTTGTGGCATGGAATTACGATTTCTCTAAACCCGTTTTGTCGAGCGCAGCAATTCGTTCTCAATGGCAAATAAACGTGTATGAAATTAGCTATGACCTGCAAGGCGGAACGATTGACGAGTATGCAAACCCGAAATCCTACACCATAGAAACGCAAACGATAACGCTTGAAGAACCGATAAAGGACTTTGCTATTTTTTCGGGTTGGTATAACGCCGATAACGAAAAAGTAGAAAAAATTTCACGGGGCAGCGTAGGCAATATTGCTTTAACGGCGAAATGGAAAGAATTTATGACGCACGAAGAATTCGTTGCGGCAGAAGACGAAGCCGCAGTCGTTGTAAAAGGCGTCGTTACGGGTATCGTAAACACCGATTCTAAGCACGAATTGTATTTTGAAGACGCTGACGGCGGTTACTATGCATACGACTTA
>JAGAIW010000125.1 GCA_017626305.1 Clostridia bacterium | reverse complement strand
CTTTTACCACATTCAAAAGTAGTTATGTTAAAAAGGGGCATAATTATCCCTTTAAGGATAAAATACCGCTAATCTTTCACATTTAATTTTGTTGAGCATAATTAGTATACCACATAAAAAAGCTTTTATCAAGTGTTTTTGTGAAAAAAATAAAAAAGTGCGCTAACCGGAGTTAACGCACAAAAAACGCAAACTCCGATAGTCGCCAAACCAACTGAAAAGCAAGAACGAATCTACGCTATATCCAGCAGGAATTTGCATTTTTTAACAAATTCATTATGGATATAACGCAAAAAAAATATAAATATCCCATTAGGATAAAAATAGTTCTTGCTTAATTATTCAGTTGGTTTGGCATAATTAGTATACCACATAAAAAAGCTTTTATCAAGCATTTTTGCATAAAAATAAAAAAGTGCGCTAACGGAAGTTAACGCACCAAAAACGCAAACTCCGTTGTTGTCACACAAATCTTAGAATAGTAAACAAGGATAAACTTGTCATCATAAACCAAGTGGAATCTGCATTTTGTCAAATTCAACTATTTATGATAACAAGAGAAAATATCCCTTTAAGAAAATAAAGAGTAAGCTTGTTTATCTATTCAATTTGTGTGACGTATACAGTATACCACATAAAAAAGCTTTTATCAAGTGTTTTTGCGAAAAAAACAAAAAAAACGCGCCGCTAAACGGCGCGTTTGTATATTCCTTTTTTATCAATCGTCGGCAGGGTTAATCAAGTCAAACGCTTTCATTAAGAACGCCGAAAGCGGGAAACTTGCCTGTACGATAATGATAAGAAGTAAGATTTGCGACGAATTAAACGCTATTTCCGACCAGCCCTTGAATACGATTTCGCCAAGGAAGGGTACGGAAACGACGGTCAAGCAAAGGGCTACGCAAACGATAAACAGCACGGTGCGCAGCACGTTGAACGGCTGACAAATACGGCAGAGCATCACCAGCCCCATAAAGGTAAGCGCAACCATCATAAGCGCGCGATATTCCGCGGTAGCCACGCCGCCCGAAACAAACCCGAACGTTTCGGCAAGCGAAGTGTTTCTCAGTACGTACAGCGATAAAATGCCAAGCGATATAGTAATTGCTCCGGGGATAGCTCGGCTTAAAACGTAGGGGATAAATTTGCCCTTTACGCGCTTGGTGTTGGGTTGCAGAGAAAGAACGAAGGACGGCAACGCGGAGATAATCATTTCGTACATCATCATGTTGCTGGTGTCGAAGAAATACGTGCTGCCAAGGGCTATACATACCACCGCCAAAATAAAGGTCAAAAACGTTTTGGTGATAAAGATGGACGACGAGTCTTTAATGTTATTGATAACCCGTCTGCCTTCGTATACGATTTTGGGCATGGACGAGAAGTTGTTGTCTTGCAAAACAAGGTTAGACACGTTTCTTGCCGCTTCGCTGCCCGACGCCACGGAAACGGCGCAATCGGCTTCTTTCATAGCAAGGATATCGTTTACCCCGTCGCCCGTCATGGCAACGGTATTGCCTGCCTTTTTAATGGTGCGTATCAAAATCGCCTTTTGTTCGGGCGTAACCCGTCCGAATACCGTGTATTCGTTGGCGGCGTTTTCCACTTCCAAATCGGAAAGCCCTTCTAAGGAAATGAAATTCGCGGCGTTTTTAATGCCAGCTCGACGCGCTACTTCCGAAACGGTAACGGGGTTATCCCCCGAAATCACTTTTACGGCTACGTCGTTGTCCTTAAACCATTTAATCGTATCTATCGCGTCGGGACGAATGTTATCCGACAGCGTGATAATCGCCACCGCTTTCAAGCCGATAGGCGTTTTATCGCCTTGCAGTTGTCCCGAAGAATGTGCCAAAACAAGCACACGCAAGCCCATTTGCGCGTATTGTTTGACCAGCTTATCGATACGCATAGGCATAGGGCGGAGCACGAATTCAGGCGCGCCCATCACGAACGTGCCTACCCCTTCAAAGGTCACGGCGGAGAGCTTTCTCGCCGACGAGAAGGGGAGCTTGGCAATCGGCGTCAACGCCGCGGAATGGCCAAACCGTTCGTACAAAGCAATCGACGTTTGGTTGTTATCGTCGAGTGCGGCAAGCATAGAACCCATGATATCGTCCACGCCGTATTCGGTGTGGTTGTTGAGCAAAATACAATCGCTTACCTTCATTCTGCCGTCGGTAATCGTACCCGTTTTATCCAAGCAAAGTACGTTGACGCGCGCCAGCATTTCCAACGAATACATATCCTGTACCAAGGTGTTATATCTCGCCAAACGAATCATACCCACGGAAAGGGCTACGGTCGTCAAAAGGAGCAGTCCCGACGGAATCATGCCGATAACCACCGCGCCCGTGCGTTGAATCGTCAAGCTGAGTAAGCCGTCGGAGTTTTCTGAAAACAACGTTTTAAAGAATCCGCCGTTCGCGGCAATTTTATCCCAGCTACCGCCCTGCGCGTTGAAGTTATTGAAGAACATAAACACCGCGATAGGCACGATAACAAGCCCGATTACCTTGATAAACGTGGTGATGGAGTTCATAATTTCCGAATGGGGGCGTTTGTACTTTTTCGCCCTTGCGGTCAGCTTACTGATATACGTTTCGTCACCGATTTTATCCACGCGTACGGCGATTTTGCCGCTGGCAACGAACGAGCCTGCGTATACGAAATCCCCGTCTTCCTTTTTGATGGGTACGCTTTCGCCCGTGAGCAGCGATTCGTTGAGCTCTGCTGCGCCTTCTACGGCGATACAGTCGGCAGGGACTTGTTGACCCGCGGTGAGAATGAGAATATCGTCGACGACGATTTCTTCCACGGGGATATCCACGTGTTCGCCGCCGCGGACGGCTTTTGCCGTGGGGGACGATAGGATAGTGAGCTTATCGATTTTGCGTTTCGCGCGGATTTCCTGAATGATACCGATAATGACGTTACAGGAAAAGATTAAAACGAAAGTAAATTGCGAAAAGGGCGCGTGCGCCAACGCAAGCGCAAACGCAACCAGCGCGCAAAGCAGGTTGAAAAACGTGCAGATATTGCCTACGAAAATGCTACGGTAGGTTTTGGAATATTTTTTCGTTACTTTATTAACGAGCCCTTGCGCAATACGTTCGTTTACTTGCGCGCTATCCAAGCCTTGTTGCGCGTCGGCAAAAAAGCGTTGAACTTCCATAGTGGGGTGCGCGTGTTTTTTAGAAAATATTCCGCTCTTTTTAGGCTGTTGTACTTCCGTTTCCACGGGTTGGGTTTCTTTATTTGCCATTAGGAAAAACTCCAATATGTAATACTATCGTTATCATTATAGCACACACGGGTAAAAAAAACAAGTTTTTTTTGAAAAATTAAGGGAATTTCACACGGATACTTTGCTTTTAATTGCTTTTCGTAAAAAAAAGTTGTATAATAGGTTAGATGAAAACATAAGAAGGAGATATCCTGATGATCGATATCAATCTTATTCGGACAAACCCCGAACTTGTAAAAGAAAACATTAAAAAGAAATTCCAAGATAATAAATTGCCTTTGGTTGACGAAGCGTTGGCACTCGATAGCAAACGTCGCGCGCTGATTGCCGAAGGCGACGCGCTCCGCGCGGCAAGAAATACCCTGTCCAAAAAGGTAGGGGAATGTATGAAAGCCGGCAAGCGCGACGAAGCGGAACAAATCAAGGCGCAAGTGAAAGCGGACGCGGAAAGACTGCTCGCGATCGAAAAGGAAAGCGAAGAAGTGGAAGCGGCTTTGAAAAAGACCATGATGACCATTCCCAACATTATCGCAGACGACGTGCCTATCGGCAAGGACGACAGCGAAAACGTGGAATTGCAACGTTTTGGCGAACCGAAAGTTCCCGAATTTGAAGTGCCGTATCATTTGGATATTTTAGAAAAGCTTGACGGTATCGACGTGGATTCCGCGCGCCGTACTTCTGGTCAGGGGTTCTACTACCTTACGGGGGATATCGCGCGTTTACATTCCGCCGTACTCACCTATGCAAGAGATTTCATGATTGATAAGGGCTTTACCTACGTTATCCCCCCGTACATGATCCACGGCGACGTCGTTTCGGGCGTTATGAGCTTTGCGGAAATGGAAAACATGATGTATAAAATCGAAGGGGAAGATTTGTATCTGATCGGTACGTCCGAACATTCCATGATCGGCCGTTTCATGGGACAAATTATCGACGGCAACAAACTGCCTTTGGCGCTTACCAGCTATTCGCCCTGTTTCCGCAAAGAAAAGGGCGCGCACGGCTTGGAAGAACGCGGTATCTACCGTATTCACCAGTTTGAAAAACAAGAAATGGTCGTCGTTTGCCGTCCCGAAGAAAGCGAAGAATGGTACGAAAAACTGTGGAGCTATACGGTGGAATTGTTCCGTTCGCTCGACATTCCCGTCCGTCAGCTTGGCTGCTGCTCGGGCGATTTGGCAGACTTGAAATACAAGAGCTGCGACGTCGAGGCTTGGAGTCCCCGTCAAAAGAAATACTTTGAAGTTGGGTCTTGCTCTAACTTGACGGACGCGCAAGCGCGCCGTTTGGCTATCCGTTATAAGGACAGCGACGGAAAAGTAAAGCTTGCCCACACGCTCAACAACACCGTCGTTGCTCCCCCCCGTATGTTGATTGCGTTTGTCGAAAATCATTTACAAGCAGACGGCAGCGTAGTTATCCCCGAAGTGTTGCGGCCTTATATGGGCGGCAAGTCCGTCATTCTTCCTAAAAACGACTGAAATACGGCGTAACTCGTCGTCAAAGTCCGTTTTGTTTTGGTCGTGTACGCCCAAGTACACTCCCTACAACAAATACTCCTTTTCCTTGATTTACTTGTATTTGAGCCGTTTTACAAACGACTGAAATTTGGACGACGGATATACTTCGTAATACTGTGTCAAACTTGCGCTTTTTTTGCTCACGTACGTTTAAGTACGCTCCCTGCAAAAATGTTCGTTTTCCTTGTCTTACTCGTATCTACGTCGCCCGACGAGTATGTTCTTGTCTTGCTCACATTTGAGCTGTTTTGCAAACGACGGATATACTGCGCAGCTTAGTCCAGCCTAACAATCCAACGAATAAGAGACCGCAAAAAAAGGCGGTCTCTTTCCAAGAGAAAGCCATATGAAATATTTATTTTTCGATATCGAATGTGCAGGCGTTTTTAAAAACGTAGCGAAAATTTGCGCATTCGGCTATTGTTTGGTAGACGAACAATTTCATATTCTTGAAAAAGAAGACCTGCTCATCAATCCGCAAGGGCATTTTCACTTGACGGATAGAAAGGGTACGCAGGGGCTTATTTTGCCGTACGCCTATTCCGAATTTAAAAAATACCCCACTTTCGTACAGCGCAAGGAAAAAATTTACGCGCTTTTGGAAGATAGCGACACGCTTGTGGTTGGGCACGCGGTGATGAACGACGTGAAGTATCTCAACTTGGAAAGCAAGCGTTTTTCCTTGCCGTCCTTCCGCTTTCATTTTGCCGATACGCAGTTTGTCTACATGAATAAAATAGGGGATTTTACAAGACAGTTTGGTTTGGAAACGATTGCCACCGAGCTTGGCGTGGAGTTTACGCCCCACCGCGCGGTGGACGACGCTTACGCCACCATGAAAATAGCCGAAAGAATGTGCGCCGAAGAAGGCTGTACATTTTTCCAGCTTTTGCAAAAATACGAAATTCAAACGGGCAAAATAGAAAATTACGAAATTACGCAAAACACTTCCGTGGCGCAAGAGCGGTATAAGCGCGAAAAAGAACGCTTAAAGGAAGAGCGTGAACGCAAGCGTGTGGAATTTCATATCTTTGCGGATAGAGAAAAGCGCAAGCGCGCAAAAGACGGCAAATTGAAAAATAAAACGGTTTGTTTTTCGCACGCCGTAGAGTTGCAAACGCCCGTTGCCAAAAAACTCCTTTCCGCGGCGTTTTCGCAAGCCGCCGTTTGCACTTTCCGTGCGGAAGAGTGCGATATGTACGTTTACTTAGACGGGGAAGGCGGTCAGCGGTTACAATCGGTGAAAGACCGTAACGCAAGAATTTTCACGGTGGAAGAATTTGCCGTGTATTTGGGAGTGGACGCGTAATGTTACCCGAATTATTTATCCAAAGAATGAAAGAGCAGCTTCCCGAATGTGAATGGGAAGCCTTTTTCTCTACCTATGAAAAACCGCCCGTTAAAGGGGTACGTATCAACCCGTTAAAGGGGGGCATGTATGCGGTGAACGATAGTTTGCCCTTCTTAGGCGAACCCGTGCCTTGGGCGGAAAACGGCTATTATACCGACGAAGAAAAGGTGGGCGGATACCCCCTGCATTTTGCAGGCGCGTTTTATTCGCAAGAGCCTTCCGCTATGTCCGCCGCGCCCCTTTTGCAGGTGCAAAAGGGGGATAGGGTATTAGACCTTTGCGCCGCGCCCGGGGGAAAAGCCACGCAGCTTGCGGCGGCGCTTGGGGGAGAAGGCTTACTGGTTGCCAACGAGCCCGTATTTTCCCGCGCGAAAATTCTTTCCCAAAATATCGAGCGTATGGGCGTAAAAAACGCCGTAATTACCAGCGAATTGCCTGAAACCTTAGCTGCCCGCTTTGGCGGTTATTTCGATAAAATTCTCGTCGACGCGCCCTGCTCGGGAGAAGGTATGTTCCGCAAAAACGCCGAAGAAGCGCTGGGCGAATGGAGTTTGGAAAACGTCGCGCTTTGCGCTCAGCGGCAAAAAGGGATACTTGATAGCGCCGTCGCCATGCTCCGTAGCGGTGGGCGGATGGTGTATTCTACTTGCACCTTTGCCGTGGAAGAAGACGAACGGCAGGTGGAAGATTTCTTACGGCGACATAGCTGTATGCGCTTACTTTCGCAGGAAAAGCTTTATCCGCATAAAGTGCGCGGAGAAGGACATTTCGTGGCGGTTTTCCAAAAGGACGGCGGCGAAACCGCTTACGTCAAGGAATGTAAGCCTTGGTGTTCCCGTGCGGCGGAAACGGCGTACCGCGCGTTTGAAAAGCAAGCGTTCACCCTGCCGATTGCCAAGCGTTTATACGAAACGGACGGCGTGCTGTACGCTCTGCCCGATAGCGTATTCGACTGGAAGGGATTACAGGTATTGCGCGTCGGCGTGCGTCTTGGTGAAGTGAAAAACGGGCGTTTTGAGCCAAACCATTCCCTTGCCATGTGCGTGAAGGAACAGGAGTGTAAAAACGTCGTAGCGTTGACTTCGGACGATATACGCACCCAAGCGTATTTGCGGGGAGAAACGGTAGAAGTGGACGGCGAAAACGGTTGGCGCGTCGTGTGCGTGGACGGGTATTCGCTTGGTTGGGGAAAGGTGGTAAACGGCGTTATGAAAAATCACCTACCCAAAGGACTTCGGAAAATACAATAATATATAATATAGAAGGAATAAAAAAAGCTCTTGCAATCATGCAAGAGCTTTTTTGTGATTTCATTAAGCGTTATTTTTTGCTTGCTTGTTGATGGCGTTTTTTACGCGATACTGCCCACGCTTTTCTGACGATCAACGAGATAACCGCCAAAATGAGTACTGCGGAGATGGCAATAGAGCTACCCAACAGCCAAGGGTTGACGTCGCTTTCCGTCGTCGTATCTTCGGGCTCGTCTTCTTCCGTATCTTCTTCGGGGTCAGGCGTTACCGCAAATTCGGACAGCGTATAGTTGACGTACGCTTCGTACGTGTTGGTTTCTGCGCTTTCATATACGAGATACGCGATACCTGCCGTGTTTGCCGACTGTACGTACGTGGTGTACGAATCGCCGACTTTGTTATAGTCGATTTCCTTATTATAACGCAAGTACTTCGCGCTGTCGTAGAAGGAGAATACGCTTTCAAAATAATTTTCTTCCGAAACCTGTTCTTTTCTCAAAGCAAGGTTGTCGTTAAAGATGGTTTCGTCTACCGTACCAACGCTACGGGAGTCGAAAATAACGCAGGAGTAACGGGGGTTGACGGTGTTGTTTTCGACGATATTATCGCCCAAATAACCGTCGCGCGCGCCGCTCCAAACTTCTAAGCGGTAATTCTTCGCATTTTCGCCCGTTTGGATATAGAAGGTGACGTTCGTCCATTCGCTGTTCGTTTCCGTGCCGTCTACTACGAAGTACATGGATTTCTTTTCTACTGCTTCATAGCGGGGCGTCAGCTGATCGACAAGCGAGAAGTCTTTTACGGTAACGGTTTTTGCTTTATCCGCAAACGCCGTCATGGTAAGTTCGTCATAGTCGTAATATGCGATACCGTCGTTGCCTTCGTGTTGGAATTTATCGTTATATTCGTAGGAGTTGCCGCCCTTGCCAACCATTAAGTTGCCGCCTACGGGTTTGCCGTATGCTTGCAGGTTTGCATAATATACGTCGTCTTCTACGTTTGCGCCCGTAGCGTCTTTCCATGCCTTATTCACAAGGTACAGGCCGTTGCTTTGACGCTTGAACGCGATTGCCGTATCGTCGAAGTTTTTATCCGTAGGGTCAGACGCGCATACGTTGCCGTCGTCGTCATACCAGTACGTGAGTCTACCCGAAACGGACAAGGTGTTTTTCAAAGACGTATCGTCGGTATCAATAAGATAGATATACGCTTTCGCATCCGCGCTAGCTTTCACACGGAGCGATACCGCCGCGTAGGTGTTTGCCGCAATCGTTTGGGTTGCGCCGACGAAACCGTACGATTTGGTTGCAAACGGAACGGTTTCCCATTCGGAAGGCAAATAGGGGTTATAGATAACGAGCGGTTGATTTGCCGTGCCGAGAAGTCCGCCGCCGAATACCTGTTCCCACTTATCCTGCGCCGTAGTCGGCTGGGTTTCCGCGGGGAAGGCTTTTACAAGCTTATCCATGATGCCGTTTTCGTCGTATGTTTCGGCGTATTTTTGATTAAGCAAGCCTGCGGTGGGGTATTCCTTATCCGTCATTTCGAACGGGCCGCCTACGGGCTTGGAAAGGCTGGTTACGCCTTTGTAGTTCTTCGGGTTGCCGTAACCCGTTTCAATGTTCTTTTCAGGGGACGAAACAGCTGCAACCGAGTCAAAAGAATCGTTGTTTTCCGTTTCATCTTCGGCAATCGTAACGATTTTCGCATACGTGCCCGAAGCCGCACATTCAAATTCTTGTTCGCTCATTTCGTGGGACTTAAAGCCTGCAAACGCGGCAAAGCCTGCTTGATAAGCGTCTTTCGTCGTACCGATAACCGTCGTCGGTCCAAAGTTGAAGTCAAACGCAAGCGTGCAATCTCTTTCAGCGGAAATGAAGAAGAAACATTGTTGCCAACCGTCGTAGATGTCCTTTTCGTCGCCGACGTCTACGGTTAAAGTCGTCGTGGTGTCGATATTCGAAAGGGTGGACGTGCTGATTTTATTGTTTTCTTTGAGTTCGTTCAGCGTTATCGTAGCGCCTGCCTTACCGTTCATAGCAGAAGTCTTTACGAAGAAAGAGAATGCAAGGTATTCGCCCTTTTTCATTTCGATAACGTTGTCGTTTTCCGCGGTAATTGCCGCACCGTTTGCCGACATCATTAAGAAAACCGCCTTGTTGGTAAGAGCGATATCGCCCGTGCCAAACAGCTTGTTGTCTTTCAGATAGTTTGTGTATACGGCGTTGAGCTTACGGTTGACGAATTCGCCCGTGGTCGTTTTTTGTTCGGCTTCCTTTTTCAAATCGTCGATAGACGCATACGCCGTAACGATATCGCCTTTGCCGTCGATTCCTAAGTTGGGATACGTCGTGCCCGTTTTGTTGATACCCGTACCCGAAGTGGATACCGCCGTGTACTTTTCACCGAGTTTGTTGCTTTCGGTTGTGTAGGAGTATTTCCAGTAGCTTTCCTGCGTAGTTTCGTCCTTTGCCGTGATATAATCGGTGTCGGAGAATTCGCTGCCGTAGAAATCCATAGCGTACGTTTTTTGTGCCGTTGCTTTTACCGTTTTATTATCGGTATCGGCAAGCGTGAACAAATACCCGTTATCTTTCAAATCGGCGGTGTAGGTTGCAAAGTTTTTGGAAGTAATCGTTTCACATTCGATATCGTCGAAGAACGCGTAACCGTTGACGTAATCGAGCATATCGTCGCCGCCGCCTTCGCCTAAGCCAAGCACCAACGTGAACGTGGTGTCTGCAAACGAAGAACCGCGCAGATAAAAGGTGTATTGCGCCCAACCGTTGGTGTCTTCCAACCCCGTCATGTTTTCGGTGTTGATATTTTTGACGATCAACGGGTCAAGCTCGTTCCCGCCAACCGAATGGGTCAAGCGGATATACGCACCCTTGTCCACAGCCTTTTGACCGCCTTCCTGACCGTCGGAAGTAGAGCACATCAAATCGGTCGTCTTTACCCACAGGGAAAGCTGTACCGCCGTGCCTGCCGCTACCGTAACGGTGGACTGCGACGTATACTTTTGCGCAGTACCTTGCTTGGGATAGCTAGTCGTGGAATATTCGTTGTGAATCATCAACACGCGGCTTTCGTAATCTTCGGGAAGGTTTTCCGCCGAATAGTCGTGCGTCAAGGGATTTTTGTCCTTGATGTCGGTAGGCAGGTCTTCCGAATCGATTGTGAATTCCGCGTTTTCCAAGCCGAGCTCGGAGAATTTTCTCTTGTCGTTGTCGTCGTTATCTTCCCAAGCTTCGTAGTAAGCGAGCTTGTCTACGAGCGACATGGTATTCCACTTGCTCTTAGCTTGCGCTTCGGTCAGCTTTGCCGCGTCGACGCCGTCAAGGAAGGACTTGGTCATGGAATCCCATGCGTCCTTAGACGTATCGATAACGCCGCTGGAAGCTTTTGAAGTTTGCGCCGTGCCGGTAGACGCGCTGTTTGCAGCGCGCGTCCAAGAAGAAACGGACGTAGTGAACAGTTTTCCGTTTTTGTTATCCGTAACCTTGTTGAAATCGCCGTTGGTAATCAACGCGTCCGTCTTTTCCGTTTCCTGCGTTGCAGAAGACGAAGAGCTACTGCTCGAAGACGACGAATCGTCGCCCGAACAAGCGGTAAGCGCGGTAAGCGAAGACGCCATAAACGCCGATAAGAGTAATGCAAGAAGTCTATTCTTGCGAGAGCTGTTGTTCTTTCTCATACAACCACCTTTGGTATTTTTTGCTTAAAAGTTTTCTTTTTTCTTCGCGCGATATACCTTATATAAAATACCACGCTATACTATTTTAATACAAAATGCGTTTCTTGGCAAGCGTTTACGACAGGGAAAGAGAGAAAAAGTTTGATAAAACGGAAAAAATTACGCAAAATACGGGTGAGAGTAAATGCAAAAAGGAGAAAAAGTATGCGTAAAGATTTTTTACGGAACGCAAAACGCGCCGCCGTGGGGCTTGCGGTAGGCGGCGCAAACGGATTATTCGGCGGGGGCGGCGGTATGCTTGCCGTGCCCTTGCTCGGCGCGACGGGGTATGAAGAAAAGCAGGCGCACGCAACGGCAATTCTCGTGATTTTGCCCGTGTCTGCGTTCTCTTTTTTGCTCTACGCGCTGTACGGTTTTTGTGATTTTTCGGTAGTCATTCCCACGGCGCTCGGCGTGACGGCAGGGGGCGTACTCGGCGCGTGGCTATTGAACAAATTGCCCGTTAAATGGGTGGGCGTATGCTTTGCGGCGCTACAAGCCTTGGCGGGCGTATTTCTCTTTTTTTCGTAATTTTTTTGGGTAAATTGCCCAAGAAAAAGCGTTTTGTGATTTTCAAGAAAAATCAGTTGTACAAGGAGGAAAAAAGAATGTCTTTTTATCTATATCTTCTACTTGGATTTATCGGCGGTATTCCTGCGGGAATGGGTATGGGCGGCGGTACGGTTACCATACCGCTTTTGACGCTTGTCGGCGGCGTACCGCAAAAGGTGGCGCAATGCGCAAATCTCTTTTCTTTCCTGCCTATGAGCGGCTTTGCGCTGCGCAATCACGCACAAAACGGGCTGTTGAAAACCAAGGGGATTGCGTGGGTGATTTTTCCTGCGCTTTTGCTGGGGGCGGCAGGGGCGTTTTCGGCGGCGTATTTGCAGTCGGTTACCTTAAAAAAGCTATTCGGTGCGTTTTTGATAGGGCTTTCCGTGCACGGTATAAAAACGGCGATACAATCGGAAGAGAAGGCTTAAAACGCTGTACAAATTGCACAAAGAAAAAAACGGGGGAACGCAATCCCCCGTTTATTTATAAAGAAGAGAAAAATAGGGGACGAATTGCACAAAAAACGGGGCGGAAATTATCGAAAATGAAAAAAAATGCCAAAAAAACAAAAAATTTTCAAAAAGGGTATTTACAAAACGGGTTTTATGTGGTAAACTATGGGAAAAATCAAAATGGGTATATAAAATATACTCGCTTAACTGTGAAAAAATATTACGAAAACTTCAAGAAGAAGTTGCTATTATGCAAAGGTAGGTTCAAGTGGAAAAGCTCGGCATTATCGATTTAGGCTCTAATACCGCTCGTCTAGTGATTGTGGAAATGTTCGCAGACGGGCATTACATGGTGGTAGACGAACTCAAAGAAACCGTCCGTTTGGGACAGGATATGGACCGCGACGGGTTTTTAAAACCCCAACGTATCGCGGAAACCATTAAGACGTTGAAAATGTTCAAAAAACTTTGCGACGCAAGCGGCGTCGACAGAATTATCGCGGTGGGTACGGCGGCGGTACGTCGTGCGAAAAACCAACGCTCGTTCTTGGACGAAATTCAGGTTTCCTGCAATATCACCATTCGCGTGTTGTCCGAAGAAGAAGAAGCGGTGCTCGTTTACCGCGGCGTAATCAACTCTATGGATATTCCCAAAGGCTTGATTTTGGAAATCGGCGGCGGCAGTACGAAAATTATTTACTACAACCGTAGAAATCTCTTAAATTATGCAAATTTACCCTTTGGCGCGGTGACGTTGACCGACTTGTTTGCGGCGGACGCTACGCCCCAAGAAGCGGCGTCGCACGTGGAAGAATTCTTCACCGAACAACTGAAAAAGCTGCCTTGGCTGAGCGAGGTCGACCCCGAAGCGCAAATGATCGGCGTGGGCGGTTCGTTTAGAAACCTGTTCAAAATCACCAAGCTCGTACGTAAGTATCCTATGGATATCGCGCATAACTACCGTATGGACGCGGAAGACTTTACGGGCGTTTACGATATGATGAAAGCGCTTGACGTGGACAAGCGTAAGAAGATTAAAGGTCTTTCGCCCAACCGTGCGGACATTATGCCGGCGGCAATGGCTATCGTCAAGTCGTTCGTTTCGTATATGAATATTCAAAACTTCATTATCGGCGGCAGCGGACTTCGCGAAGGCTTAATGGTCAACCAAGCGTTGCCTATCACCACGGAAAAACCCATTTCCGACGTGCTTGGGTACAGCTTGGAAACGCTTGTCAAATATTACGGTTGCGACACCAAACACGTAGAACACGTGGTGCAGCTTTCCGTGCAGCTGTTTAAACAGCTCCGCGTGTTGCATAAATTCCCCAGACAGTACTTAAAGGTGTTAAAAATTGCCGCAAGCTTGCACGATTGCGGACGTAGGGTGAAGTATTATAATCACGCGGCAAACAGTAGATATATGATTTTGAACGCCACCATTTTTGGGGCGACGCATAGAGAAATCGTGTTGGCGGCGTTTGTAGCGGGCTGTCATAACCGCGAAGACGTACCCCTTCTCGAATGGCAAAAGTACAAAGACCTTGTCTTGGAAGAAGATCTTGACGCGGTGAAGAAACTGGGCGTTTTGCTCCGTATCGCCGAAAGCTTGGATAGAACGCAATGCGGCGTCGTAGCGGGCGTGAATTGCGACGTTTTGGGCGATTCCGTTATTATGAAAACGGAAGTTACGGGCGACGCGGCGTTGGAAATCCGCGACGCGGAAAATGCAAACCCTGAATTCAAACGGGCGTTTAGAAAAAATCTCGAAATACTCTAAAAGAAAAAAAAGACACCGCTCTTTCGCACGGGTAAGCGGAGAGCGGTTTTCTTTTGGGAAGGATATATGGAATGGATACTCGCAAGCGCGTCGCCGCGCCGTAAAGAATTATTACGTCAGCTGATTGCCGAATTTGAAATTATCCCCGCTAAGGGCGAAGAAAACGCGCACGGGGCGGCTACGCCCAAGGAGCTCGTTTGTGCGCTCGCTCAGCAAAAAGCAGGGGAAGTAGCGGCTTTGCCGCAGGCAAAGGGCAAGGCGGTTTTGGGCGCGGATACGGTGGTGGCTTTTCAAGGCGAAGTACTTGGAAAACCCGTCGACGAACGGGACGCCGCGCGTATGCTTACCGCGCTGTCGGGCAATACGCACGAAGTATACACGGGGGTGTGTATCGTCCTGCCTTCGGGGGAGAGATATACGCAAGCCGATTGCACCAAAGTCGTTTTTGAAAGCCTGACGGCTAAGCAAATTCAAGAGTATATCCAAACGGGCTCGCCTATGGATAAAGCAGGCGCGTACGGTATACAGGACGGCGGCTTAGTCAAAAGAATTGACGGCAGCTTTTCCAACGTAGTGGGCTTGCCCGTAGAGCTGTGCGAAAAAATGTTAAAAACGTGCAACGTATTATAAAACTGCCCACCATGTATGCGTTGAAATGGAAAAATAAGGGAAAACAGGAGTGTCGATTATGTGGAAACTTGCAATCGATTTAGGGTCGTCTATGACGAAAATATACCGCGCGGATACAAGCAGCGGTATCGTTTTGGCTGAACCTTCTTGCGTGGCGGTGGCAGGGATGGATAGAGAAATCAAGGCAATCGGTAAGGACGCAAAAAATCTTATAGGGAAAACGGCGGAATACACCAGTATTATTTATCCCGTATACGAAGGAGAGATTGTCGATCTTACTTTGGCGGCGGCTATGCTGAAAGAATTTCTTGCTCGCGTTGGGGTGAAACCGTCTGCGCTCCGTCGCGCACAGGTGCTTATCGGTATTCCCTGCGGCGCGTCCGAATTTGCGCGCAGAGAGTATGCTATGCTCGCCGAAGAATGTGGTTTGCATAAGGTGTTCTTCGTGGAGCAGCCCTATTTAGAAGTGCTCGGTAGCGGCGCTATGCTCAGCGACTCCGAACCTGTTTTTTGTATCGATATCGGCGGTGGCGTCACCAACGTAGCGGTGGTATCGGGCGACGGCATTATCGCAGGGATATCTATGAACGTCGGCGGCAACAATATGGACGCTAACATTATGGAAAAGGTAGCCAAAACGTATAATTTGAAAATCGGCGCGTTGACGGCAGAGCGCATCAAAAACGCCGTTTGCTCGTTGGCGGACGCTCGCGGCGCAATCGTTGCGGAAGGCAGCTCGGTAGAAACCTGTCGCCCTGCGGCGGTGTCCGTTCACGCGGCGGAACTCACCGGTTGTGTACGCGCATACGTGGATAAAATATTAGAATATGCAGGGGCGGTGTTGCGTAAATTGCCCGCCGAAGTGGCGGCTACCGTCAATCGAAACGGCGTATTCCTTTCGGGTGGCGTTATGAAATTGCCGGGGCTTGCGCAGTATATCGGTAGGTCGTTAGAGATGCGGCCGTATCTTTGCGAAGAACCGCAGTTTGCGACGGTGCGCGGCGGCGGCGCAATTATCCGCGATAAGGCGCTTTTGACCAGCTTTGGACGCGAAAACGAATAAAAAATAAAAAAAATTTAGATTGCGGAATGCCTTATAAATAAAGGGATTCCGCCATTTTTTTTCTTCGCGTACAAAAAAAATTTAAAAAAATTTTCAAAAACCCCTTGACAAATCTGATTTTTGTGCTATAATAAAGGTACAAAAAGAAAGAAACAAACAAAAAATGTTTGAAACTTTCAAAAAAACAAAAAGGAAAGAACTCCGATGAAATGATTAGGGTAGCCGAAAGCGGTTCGGCAAAGCGCCGTAGGGATACGGCAAAGAAATCCAAATAAAGGGGGGTACGAAAAGAGATGATTCCTACCCACGTTAGGGCGGAAGCCTAAAAAGAGAATATAAAATCGATATCGATAAAGTGAGTGGCAGGGCGCAAACAAGAACAAACAAGAACACAGAGCTCAGCGCCGACGAAGTTTGACGAAACTTTGCATCTACTCCAAAAGCGCAGCCCGTGGAGCGATAGAAACGGGGAAATAAAGAAGGAGGAAAACGTTATGACGTCAACTGCTTCAAAAGGAGATACTCCAACGGTTTAGAGTAAACCGACGGAAAAGTCGGTTTAACGAAATATAAGTTAAAGGAGGTACGCTAAGATGGTAAAAATCTTTGTGGCAAAACGGTACTTTAACAAAGAAGAGAAAGGAAGGTAATAGTCCAATGAACGACGTTATGAAAGGCGTTGTAAAATAAAAAAGTAGCTTATAATCGCGACCGATAAGGGTCGGCATGCAGCGTATGGCTTGCGATAAGCGAACAAAAATAACGCAACGCCTTACAACTAAATAAGAAAATAACGCCCCTGTTGAAAAACAGGGGCTTGTGTTTTGCAGCTTGTTGGACGTGCTTAGATAAAGCGGCGCGCTTATGCTGAGAGAACACGGTTATACGTAGTCGAGCAATAGTGAGAAATGGATACAAAACGATAACCGCCCCAAAGTCTTGCGACTTCAAGGCGGCTACCTATATGATAAGGGGGAAAATGATGAGCAAATTTTATCGTTGGGTGTTCCCAACTCATTTACAAATATATTATAACATTCTTTTTTAGAAAAAGAAAGAAAAAGAAGAAAAAAATCGAAAAAAGTTTTTTCTGTTACAAACGGAACATTTTTTGTGAAATACGACAATTTATAAAAAATATTCTCAATTTTTTTGAATACGTATCTTGACAACCCTGCACGTATATGATATAATATGCATACAAATAATTATGGAGGACTTGTTATGAAGAAGTTACTTTGCGTATTGTTGGCTGTATGTGCGGTATTCTGTTTTGCTGGCTGTGAAGACGGGAAATGCGACCTTTGCGAAAAGAAGACGGAAGATTGCAAAGTCTATGAAGAACTCGATAACAGAGAACTTTGCCCTGCTTGCGCTACCAAAGAAGCGTTGAAAGAAGGGATCGACAATATTTTCGGCTAATCAAGAACAACTAAAAAAACGCTCGGTTTGACCGAGCGTTTTTTTTGGACTTATTCACCTAAAATCAGATGTCCGTTCAACAACATATATACGAAGTCGACGACGGCAATAATCCACGTCCAACCCACGACGATAAAGAGTACAAACACGACAACGTGTACGACGCTTTTCGTGCGAAGAGCAACGGATAAGCGGATTAAACATTCACAAATCCAACCTACGAAGGGAATTAAAAGCAAAAGAGCCTTTACTAGCGTAGTTTGGCTGTTAAACCATTTATCGAAAGTCATAACAAACGCCTCCTTACTATTGTTGCCTTTATTATACTATGCAAACGACGTTTTGTCAAGTTACGTGTCCATAAAAATATTTATTTTTTTACGTTTTCGTCTTTTGGTGAGAGAAAATCGGGCTCGGGGTTTTCTTTTTGTTCGCGCTCTTCCATTTTTCGCTTGCAAAACAGCATTAAGCAAGCGCAAATCACCGCAACGACGGCAAGTCCTGCCGCCCAAATCCAATGCAAAAGCGTACCGACGGGAAAAATTGCCGCCACGCAAAGCGCTGCAATCACGGTAAAGACGATACGTAAAGTTTTCAACATAAAAGTGCTCCCTATATATAATATATAATATTGTATCACGCGCGCGCGAGAAAGTCAATAAAACGAACGCATATATTTGACAAACCCGCTAAAAAAGAGTATAATAAGTGGAAACGAAAAAGGAGATGCGGTTATGCAAAAAAAGTTGGGGATGCTGTCGATAGATATGCACGTGCACACGAGCGGCGTAAGCAGTTGCGCCAAACAAACGGTAGAAGAAACGATTGCGTGTAAGATTAAAGAAGGTTACGACGGTATGGTGCTCACCAACCATTGTCAGTCCTGGTATTACGCGCCTTCACGCGTAGGACATGAAAAGTATATCCGTTCCGTCTTAGAAGAATACGCGCGCGCCGTAGAATACGGCAAACGAAAAAATTTTCGCGTGTATTTGGGCTTGGAAGTTACGTTGTTTAATCCCTTTTACGCAGACTGGTTGCTTTACGGCGTAACCGAAGAATTTTTGGAAAATTCCCCGCCGTTGTATATGCTTTCCCAAAAGGAGCTTTTTGAATTTTGTGAAAAGTACGGCGTACTGCTCGTGCAAGCGCATCCTTTCCGCCCCGTGCCTTACGTGGAGAGAGTTTACGGCGTAGGAGAGAAGGAATATCTTCACGGAATCGAGATTAACTGTTCGGAAAAGGATACGATACATAAAGATAGAGTGGTGGCGATTGCAAGAGAGAACGGGCTTTTGATTACTGCGGGCACGGATTATCACGGAAAACCTGAAAGACCGTTCGTTGTCGGCGGTGCGTATATCCCTGAAAACGTAAGGACAAGCGAAGAGCTTGCGGGGTATTTGAAAGGAAATAAAGACCTGTCGCTGTTTTTTGGCGAAGAAGAGATTTTTGTGCGTAATTTTTCTTAAAAATTTTACAAAAGTGAATAAAAAAGAGTTGACAAGGGAAGAATAAAGTGGTAATATAGACAAGCTGTCAACGGGCGGCTAGTAAAAAGGTACTACAACCGAGCCAAAAAGCAAGCGAAAAAGAAAAAATAAAATTTTT
>JAGAIW010000124.1 GCA_017626305.1 Clostridia bacterium | reverse complement strand
TAATTTTTTTTTGCTTTCCCCCTTTTTTTGCTTAGCTTGTACGCAATCGCAAGGAAAAAAAGAAAAAAAGCCAAACCCCACCCCTAAAATTTATTTGCTTTTTGCGCGTAAATAGGTTATAATATTGTGTGCACAATAAAATGTTAAACTTTGGAGGAATTTATTATGCCTTTGGTAAACACTACCGAAATGTTCAAGAAAGCGTACGCAGGCAAATATGCTATCGGCGCGTTCAACGTAAACAACATGGAAATGATTCAAGCAATCGTCGAAGCGGCTAACGAAGAAAAATCTCCCGTTATCCTGCAAGTTTCCGCCGGTGCAAGAAAGTACGCAAATCCCGTATACTTAAAGCACCTTGTACAAGCTGCCGTAGAAACCAACGATATCCCCGTTGCTATGCACCTTGACCACGGCGCCGACTTCGAAATTTGTAAAGCGTCTATCGACGGCGGCTTTACGTCCGTTATGATCGACGCTTCGTCCAAGCCTTGGGAAGAAAATATCGCGCTCACGAAAAAAGTAGTAGAATACGCGCACGATCGCGGCGTCGTTGTAGAAGCGGAACTTGGTAAGCTTGCAGGCATTGAAGACGACGTAAACGTAGACGCAGCCGACGCGCAATTCACTTCCCCCGACGAAGTAGAA
The DNA here is from genome assembly GCA_017626305.1 of Clostridia bacterium. Lineage (GTDB taxonomy): Bacteria > Bacillota > Clostridia > Christensenellales > Borkfalkiaceae > Scatosoma. Next base: position 15,310 of record JAGAIW010000124.1, on the reverse strand, counting down.
GAATTCGTTGCAAGAACGGGTATCGACTCCTTGGCAATCGCAATCGGTACGTCCCACGGCGCGTACAAATTTAAACCCGGTCAAGACCCTAAGCTCCGTTTGGATATCTTGGAAGAAATCGGCAACAGATTGCCCCAGTTCCCTATCGTTTTGCACGGTGCGTCGTCCGTTCCCCAAGATAAGGTTGCTATCGTCAACCAGTTCGGCGGCAACATGCCCAACGCTATCGGTATTCCCGAATCCGAACTGCGCAAAGCGGCGCAAATGGCGGTTTGCAAAATCAATATCGACAGCGACCTTCGCGTAGCCTTCACGGCGGCGATTAGAAAGCACTTCTCGGAAGAACCCGGTCACTTCGACCCCCGTCAATACCTTGGCGACGCGCGCGCTATGATGAAAGAAATGGTAAAACACAAAATCGTCAACGTGCTCGGTTCGGCTGGCAAAGCGCTGTAAGCTACAATATAATATAAAGAATATAGCACACTATCCTTCGCAAAACGAAAGCGTAGTGTGCTTTTTTTTGTATGAAATTTTTAACCTTTTTTCTAAAAGTGATATGCAAAACAAGTTTTGCGTGATATTTTGACTTGCAGTCAAAGTTATATTAAATAAATCCTTAACTTGCCGTTAGGCAAATATCACTGCCGAAAGGCAATATCACTCGTCGTTAGACGAATATCACAAATCCGCAAGGATTTATTTAGTTGTCGCAATTCCCCACGGGAAGAGCGACAACGCTCTCTTTTTTTCTTACAAATATTCCTTCCAACGTTTTTCAAATTCTTCTTCCTTTTGCAGCATTTCGTCCAAAAGGTCGATAATCTCGTCCTTTTCCCCTTCGCGGCAAACGTCCCCTGCCGACGTGCGCAGGGCGGTAATGCCCATTACCGTACCTTGAATCATCATATCCGCGATATGTTGACGGGAATTGTCTGTAAGCGTGCTCATTTTAATCGAGCTCCACATCATAGCTTTTTTCAAGGGGTTAGGTTCTTTGACTTCGATATTTCTATCCTTGGCAAGCTTAGCCGCTTTGGAAGAAAGCTGTTCGTATTCTTCGTGTTGCGCTTTAAGCTCGCTGCGCAAATCTTCGTCTTCTACCTGCGGCAGTATATCGGCAATCGATTGCAGAGCCAGCTGCGCGTTGCGGTAAATTTCCGCTAAAATTTCTTCCGTTTGTTTGCAATTTTCGTTTTCCATATCCGTTCTCCTTTTTTCTCAGTATGCTTGGGGGGAGAAAAAAATATGCGCTTTTTGATAAAAAATAAGAAAAACGGGCAAAAATGCTTGACGAAAATAAAAAAAATATGGTATAGTAATACCCGAGCCGATAGAAACGGGCTTTTTTAAGTTGCCATTTTTATGGTACGCCTTGGAATTTCTTCGAGACTGGAAAGAGGAGGTAAAAACTATGTACGCTATTATCGATAACGGAAATAAGCAATACAAGGTAGCGGAAGGCGACGTTGTACGCGTAGAAAAACTCGCGGCAAACGAAGGCGACACCGTATCTTTTAAAGTGCTTATGGTTGCCGACGAAAACGGTATCAAGACGGGCGCGGAAGTTGCGTCTGCGAAAGTTACCGCTACGGTCGTTAAGCAGGACAAAGCGAAGAAGATTATCGTCTTCAAGTATAAGCCTAAGAAAAACGAACGTAAAAAGCAAGGCCACAGACAACCTTTCACCGCCGTAAAAGTTGAAAAAATCGAACTCTAATCGGCACATTCCTTCGGGAACACACACAAAAATTCGAATTAAAGGAGAAATAAAAAGATGTTTTTTATCCGTTTATTCGCTCATAAGAAAGGTACCGGTTCTTCCCACAACGGGAGAGACAGCGAAGCGAAACGCCTTGGCACGAAGCGCAGCGACGGCCAACCCGTACTCGCAGGCAACATTCTCGTTCGTCAACGCGGTACGAAAATTCATCCGGGCGCAAACGTCGGTATCGGCAAGGATGACACCTTGTTCGCTCTCGTAGACGGCGTCGTTCGTTATGAAAGAATGGGCAAAGACAAGAAAAAGGCAAGCGTATATCCCGTAGCGGACGCGCAATAAACCAAAACAAAAATTTAACTCTCGACGAAAACTCGTCGAGAGTTCTTTTTTATCCGTTTTCTAAATATACGGTAAACGATTTTTCCGTCAAATACGGTTTATCCGCAGGTACTTCGTTCCCCTTTTCCACGATACGTATCACCGTTTTTCGTTGCACGGGGATATACAACGTCCAGTATACGGGTACGTCGTGCCAGTTGCCGTCGCCCCCGTGAACGCGAATATAATCCACCCGTTCTTCCGTGTCAAACGCCCTTGCCGTTACTCCCACCAAAAGCGCGCCGTTTTCTTCTCTCAGCGTTTGCGTTTTTAAAATACTCAGCGTTTGCGCGTTATCGGGCGCGAGATACATACGAAAAGCGTACGCCAAATTTTCCAAAACGTGTTGGGATACCCTACCGCTTTTTCGAGTATTTTTTACCGCCGCGTATTCCTTATACAGCGGAATGGCAAGTATGGGCGCAAAATCAAAATACAGCGATTTAAAAAACGCATTGTTAAACGATTTAAAGTTTTCTTCCGCCTGCGCGATATCGTGCGAAATATAATGATGTACGCCCGTGGAAAACGTTCCGTTTAACGCGTGGTCACTACTAATCGTATTCAGCTTTCCGTTCTTGACGAAGGAAAAATCGTCGCCGTAGCCTTCCTTGGAAAGGAGCAGCTTTAACGTGCTCTCTTGCGCAAGCGGGGTAAACGTTTGCCGAAATTGCAGCTCGTCGTCGCGATCGAGCGCGTTAAACAATACGTCAAACTCGGTGTTGAGTACGCCCGTAAAATCGTCCCCTTCTTTCGCCGCTTTTTCCACCAGCCGTTCTATTTTCTTTTCACCCGCGCGCACCATGCGTTCAATTTGACTGCGGCTTTTACGCTCTACGTGATTACCGCTGCGAGAAAAATGCAAATCGGGCGCGGCGTCGTTGCCGTAGTGCAACCCTGCCGATTCGCGGTAAAAAGGCTTGGGCTTTACCACGCTTGCATACAGCGTTTGGGTATGCGTTTGCGTTTGCGTGCGCCCCTGCGAATCCCGATACGTCGTCGTCCAAGAAATGGTTTTACTGCCCGTATACCGTTCTTCGCCCATGTAATAACGCAGCCGCCGCTCAAAGACGAACGGATCGCCGTACAGCTCACCCGAAAGGGTTTGCGTCACCGTTTCATCCACGTCGATATACGGCGTATAGCCGTAAGCTTGTAAATCCGCAAGCCTGCTTTCGTTGAGATAATCGTCAAAGGACACGAACGGCAACGTCTTAGAAAAAAGCTTTAACGCGTCTTCGTCGTCGAACAGCGCGTTCAGCGGCGCGGCTTGCTTTTGCGCCTGTAAAAAATACCCGTCCGCCGCCGTTTGTTCGGTGGCGATTCGCTGAGAAAAGCCTTTGATTTTCTTGCTGGTGTGTTTACAAATAAGCACGATTCCCGTAATCGCCGTGGCCAAGCACGCGGCGATTACAAACGCCTGCAACGCCGCCTGCGGAATGTAATGATACGCCACGGTTATAGCAATCAGCCACGCGATAATGATGCCAAAAATACTCCACGCGCGCAGTCTTTTATATCCCGAAACGCTGTTTTCCAAGCCGTCGATTTCCGCGCGTTTGGCGTTATATTTGGCTACCGTTGCTTTATTCTCCGCGTCGTTGACGTTGGCGCGCGCTTTTAACGCGGCAAAATATTCGTCCACGTTTTTCTCGTGGCGAGCTTTGCCTTCGTTGACGTAAAAATCCAAAGGAGAGAAAATCGGCTCGTTCATCTTTCGTATCCTTTTTTTACTCTTTATGGGCGTTGGGCGTTACGAGCACCGTTTTATAATCGGTGTACACCACGAACCCTGCTTTGCTTTTGTTCGGCTTTTTAACGAAACGGCGTTTGCAATAGTCCACGGGGATTTTATCGCCGTTTTGCCCGTCTGAATAATAGGCGCAAATTTCCGCCGCAAACAATAACGTCCTATCGTCCACCTTTGCCCCTTGCGCCGCAATCACCACGTGCGACGAATGATACTTTTGCGTGTGCAACCATATGTCGTCAGGGTGCGCGGATTTGAGTAGCCTGTCGTTTTGTAAATTGTTCCTGCCCGCGTAAATGGTAAATCCGCCGTGCGTGTATTCCCGAAACGGTACGCTTTCTTCCTTTTTCTTTTTGCCCGTACGCGCTTGCGGCGCTTTGATTGCGCCAAGCAAGGTTAATTCTTCTTGAATTTCCTTACAATCTTCCCCCGTTTCGGCAAGCGCAACGGACGCGGATATACTCTCTAAATAGGACAGCTCGGCTTGTTCGCTCGCCTGCATAGGCAATAAAATCTCTTTCGCGCGTTTTTGCTTGTTGTAAATTTTAAAATATTTTTGCGCGTTTTTCGCTGGGGATAACGTGGGGTCGAGCGCAATTTTTAGCTTACCGCCCCGTTCGTCGTACCAGTTTTGCAGCTCCACGCTGCTTACGCCCTTTTCCAAAGCGTATAAATTTGCCGTCAAAAGTTCCCCTTTGATACGGTTTTCTTCGGCTTTTTGCGCTTCGCGCAAACGCTCGGATACGTCCTGTAAACGTTTTGCCGTCTTTTTCTTTAACGCACGCACCGCGCTTTCCAGCTTACGTTTTTTATCGTCGAACGCCTTTTTGTTTTCCCTGCCAGAGTAAAACTCGTCTTCCGCCTTGCAAAGGGACGGCATTTCTTTTCCGTTTTCAACGGGGAACGCAAAAAAATCCACCGCCTTATCCCCTTGCATTTTTAAGCAGGGAACACACGGCTCGTTTTGGAAAAAGTCGGGGATAAACTGCCAAAGCGGCACGTCGTTTGCGCGTGCTACCATTTCCCTTGCGGTAGACAAAGCAAAGCCCGCAACGCCGTTAAAAACAGCCGTGGCAAGCGTTTCGTTATCGTATCCTTCGGGGTGCATTTCCGCAAAGCTTTCCAGCATTGAACGCATACCTGCCCCGTCCAAAGGGGATAATTTGTCCTGCGGAGCAGGGTATTCGTACTTCGCGCCCGAAAGCAAAACACGGTGGTTATCGTCCATGAGCGCGGTGGTTTTCAACGCCCCTAAAATAATCCCATTTTCGCTTAAAATGACGTTGGAGTACTTGCCCATAAGTTCACAATGCAGCACCCGTCTGCTTTCCGAAAAATCGGTGGTACAATGCAGTTCTATTTCGATAATGCGTTCACATTCGTGTTGGCGCACGTCGATAATTTCCGCGCCCTGCACGTGCTTTCTAAGCAGCATGCAAAAATTCGGGGCAACGGGCGCAGGTTCTTTCTCGTTGGCGGCAAGACAAACGCGCGCGCCCGTAGCGTTTGCGCTAACAATGAGTTTAACCGTCGTTTTTTTGGTGTATATAATAAAGGTGAGCTCGTCTTTATTGACCTGCGAGATGCGATTGATTTTTCCGCCGATCAAAAAACAGGCAAGCTCTTGGCTTATTCTTTTTACGTGAAAAGCGTCCTGCGGCATTTTTTACTTCCTTAAAAATCTTCTTTTCTTAAATTATACCGCAAATTTCGTAAATTGTAAATAAAAACCGTTAAAAAACGCTTTATTTTCTTTCATAAATATGGTAAAATGTATGGAGCGAACGAAAAAACGTCCGCATTTTATTAAAAAAATAATATATTGCATATAGGCAGGAGAAAATCATTATGAAACACACCACCAAAGCGGCGGAAAAAAGCACCGTCAAAATCACTCTCAAATTCGACGCAAACGAATGGAAAGAAGCGCTGAACAAAGCGTACATGAAAACGCGCGGCAAGTTTGCTATCAACGGGTTCCGTAAAGGCAAAGCGCCCAAGAACGTTATCGAAAACGTATACGGCAAGGGCGTATTCTTTGAAGACGCGCTTAACCTTCTTTTCTCGGAAAACTACCCTACCATTATTGAAAAGAACGAAAAGAAATTCACCGTTGTCGGCGACCCCGACGTATCGGTAGAAGCGCTTTCCGACGAAGGCGTTACGTTGGTTGCCAGCGTACCCGTGAAACCCGAAGTCAAGATTTCCGCTTACAAGGGTATTAAAATCAAGGAATATGCGTATACTGTTAAGGACGAAGAAGTGGAAGCGGATCTCAACCGTTTGCTGGATAGAAACGCACGTAAGGTTGCCGTTACCGACAGAGCGGCACAAAACGGCGATATCGTCAATATCGACTTCGTTGGTACGGTTGACGGCGTGAAGTTTGACGGCGGCGAAGCCGAAGGCTTTGACTTGACGCTTGGCAGCGGTCAATTTATCCCCGGTTTTGAAGACCAAGTGGTCGGCATGAATATCGGCGATAAGAAAGACGTCAACGTTACCTTCCCCGAAAACTATCAGGCGGAAGCCCTTAAAGGCAAACCCGCCGTATTCGCCGTTACGCTCAATTCCATTCAAGGCAAAGAACTTCCCGAGCTCAACGACGAATTTATCAAAGACGCTACGGGCAGCGAAAGCGTAGACGCTTACAAGGCTAAGACTAAGGAAAGATTGCAAAAGCAAGCGGATAAGCGCGCAAACGACGCTACCGAAAACAGCATTTTGGAAGCGATCGCGCAAAATACCGAAGTAGAAATTCCCCAAGCTATGATCGACAGAGAAATCGACTCGCTTGTACAAAAGTTTGAATATCAGCTTATGTACCAAGGCTTGAAGTTGCAAGACTATCTCGACTTCTTAAAGACGACGATGGCGGATTTCAGAAAGAACTACGAAGAAGCGGCTTTGAAGAACGTTAAGCACCAGCTTATCATTTCTCAGCTTATCAAGGAAGAAGATATCCAAGCTACCGAAGAAGAAGTCAACGAAAAAGTGGCTGAACAAGCAAAATCGGTAGAAAAAGACGTGGAAGAATACAAGAAGAATATGGATCCCCGTCAATTCGATTATATCCGCAGCGACATCATCATCACCAAATTGTTTGCTACGTTGAAGGCAAACAACGAAATGGAAGTTGTCAACGAATAATAAAAACGCAAGGTATTGAGCATGAACGAAAAAAACGTTTTAGTCCCCTACGTCGTAGAACGTACGTCGTCGGGTGAACGCACTTATGATTTGTATTCAAGATTATTAGACGATAGAATTATCTTTTTGAGCGGTGAAATCAACGACGCCGTAGCAAACACCGTCGTTGCGCAGCTCATCTATCTTGAAGGCAAAGACCCGACGAAGGACATCAGCCTGTATATCAACTCTCCCGGCGGCAGCGTTTCGGCAGGTATGGCAATCTACGATACCATGAACTATATCAAATGCGACGTTTCGACCATTTGTATCGGCCTAGCCGCGTCCATGGGTGCGTTCTTGCTTTCCAGCGGTGCGCGCGGTAAGCGTTTCGCTTTGCCGAACTCGGAAATTATGATTCATCAGCCGCTTGGCGGCGCGCAAGGACAGGCGAGCGATATCAAAATTCAAGCGGAGCATATTCTGCGCACCAAAGCTAAGCTCAATCGTATTTTGGCGGAAAACACGGGCAGAGATATCGCCGTTATCGAACGGGATACCGACCGCGATAATTATATGTCCGCGGACGAAGCGCGTTCTTACGGCTTAATCGATAAGGTATTCGTAAGAAGATAAACGCACTCTACTAAAAAACGCGCAAAACTGACAAAGTTTTGCGCGGTATTTTTCAAAAACCGCGTTAAACACCCTACGTTTTGGGTATAAATAAACACCGACGGCAAAGCCTTCGGCATATAGATAAGTAACGGAGTAAAACATGTCAAATAGAAATCAACATTGTTCCTTTTGCGGAAAAGCCAAAGAAGAAACGCGCAAGCTCATTACTGGCCCTGACGGCGCGTGCATTTGCGACGAATGTGTGGAAATTTGCAAATCCATGATAGACGAAATGCAGGAAAAATCCACTCCCGAAAAGGACGTTCCTTTGAAAAAACCCGCTGAAATTAAGGCGGAGCTGGACGAATATATCGTCGGTCAGGATAAGGCAAAACGCGTCTTATCCGTAGCGGTGTATAACCACTACAAACGCATTAACGCCCTTTCCAAAGCAAAAAAAGACGAAGACGACGGCGTGGAAATTGAAAAAAGCAACGTTCTTCTTCTCGGCCCTACGGGCAGCGGTAAAACGTTGCTTGCCCGTACGCTTGCCAAAATCTTAAACGTCCCCTTTGCCACCAGCGACGCCACCACGCTCACCGAAGCAGGTTACGTCGGCGAAGACGTGGAAAACATTTTGCTAAAACTCATTCAAAACGCCGATTACGATATCGAACGCGCGCAACGCGGGATTATCTATATCGACGAAATTGATAAAATCGCAAGAAAGGGCGAAAACGTTTCCATCACGCGGGACGTTTCCGGTGAAGGCGTACAGCAAGCGCTTTTAAAAATTATTGAAAGCACGACGGCAAACGTTCCCCCGCAAGGCGGCAGAAAACACCCCAACCAAGAATGTCTGCGCTTAGATACGACAAACATTCTCTTTATCTGCGGCGGCGCATTCGTCGGCTTGGATAAAATCGTTTCGTCGCGTAAAGACGACACCACGCTTGGCTTTGGCGGCAAGGTGCGCTTAGGCGCAAACGAAGCGGATTATTCCGTCCTGGACGACGTTAAACCGCAGGATTTGACGAAGTTTGGGCTTATCCCCGAATTTGTGGGCAGACTGCCTATCGTCGTCAACCTTGACCCGCTTGGCGAAGACGCGCTCGTGCAGATTCTCACGCAGCCCAAAAACGCCATTATCAAACAATATCAAAAGCTCGTCGGCTACGACGGCGTGAAACTCACGGTAGAAGACGACGCGGTGCGCGAAATTGCGCAAACGGCGATCCGTTTAAAAACGGGCGCACGCGGACTTCGTACGATTATCGAAAGCGTCATGACCGAAGTTATGTATAAAATCCCTTCCGAAGCGGACGTGGAAGAAGTGATTATCACCAAAGAATGTTTAACCGACGGCGTTGCGCCTAAGCTGGTGTACAAAAAAACGGCGTAACGGTAGCTAATTTTTCGACAAAATGAAAAAAAAGGAGTGCATTTTGCACTCCTTTTTGGTTTTCTTTTTGGTCGATAATCACTTGGTTTCTTGCAACATCATCAAGCACTTCGCAAGCATACGCATGACGTGGAACGGTCCTTTATAGGTATGCCCTTTACAAGGCGGCTCGGTCGGCTTGCCGTCCCGACGAAGATAACCGAACCATTCGCCGTACTCAGGGTCGGAAAAATGCGCAAACGCATATTCGCAAACCCTATCGAAGATTTCCTTATACTTTTCTTCGCCCGTATGCTTATACAGCATCAGCGACGCAATCACCGTTTCGTTGTGCGGCCACCACAGTTTCATGTCGTGCTCGTACGCCTCGACGGGCAAGCCCAAAACGTCCTTGAAATAGGTAATACCGCCGTACTCCTTATCCCAACCCCGTTCAAACGCTTCGTCGAACACCGTTTTGGCAAAATCGATAATCCCTTTATCGCTGCGCTTGATGCCTTCTTCCAACAAAAACCAAGCACATTCGATATCGTGCCCGGGGTTGATAACTCTACAAGGCGACGAGTTTAACACCACTTGATTATCCTGCGTAATATTTTCAAACATAGCCTTATATTCGGGCTTATAAAACGCTTGAATATCTTGGATAAGCCCCGTGATAATCTCGTTATAATCCGCAAAATTTTCGCCGTCCGCGTCGCGTAAAACGGACGTAACGTTGAGCATAATCATGGGGCCAGCCAGCGTTTTCATATCGCGCGTTTGCGCGTACGATTTCGGCGTGATTTTGTACGGGTCGGCAGACGGTTCTTTATACATTCCGTAAACGAATTTGAAATACTTTCTCGCCCTTTCCAAATAAGCGATATCCTTCGTCGCCGTATAGTACTCGGCGTTGGCGATTATATAAAAGGTTTCACTAAACCAGTATCTACGCTTTCTAAGCGGTTTGCCGTCGCGCGTTACGGTGAAATACATTCTCCCGTCCGTTTTATCGATACAGTAGTTCGTCGCAAAGTCAATACAGCTTTTGGCAAAATCAAGATATTCCTGCTTTTTCTCGATATGGTTATAAATATAAGAGAACATCCAGCCCGCTCTGCCTTGCATCCAAACGCTTTTATCGTCGGAGTATACCTTGCCCGTTCTATCCAAGCAATTGAGCACGCCGCCGTATTCCTTGTCCACGCCGTTGTTCAGCCAAAACGGTATACAGCTTTCTATAAGTTCCTTTCTAAATTTTTCGTAAATTTTACGCATAATCTATCCCCTTTTATTCTTTTTCCACAAAAGCGTTTTTGCTTGCTTTTTCGATAATTTCTTGTATACTATCGTTGGGCGTCCAAAGCGTTTGCGCGTAAATAGCTACGGGCAACGCAATTTTATTTTCAAACATACCGTCTTCAACGAGCGCTTGGATAATGGGCTCGTCGCCGTTTTCGGCAATCAGCGCAACCGTTTTACGCATATATTCGGCGTTTTTCAGCCAACCGCCACGCACAATCTTCCAAATCTTATCCTTCTTGATTTGCCGTTCGCGGATAAACGCTTTCGTATGCGCGCCAAGAATATAACTGCCCGTATGGTGTTGAAACGTTCCCCAGTCCAAATTGAGCATGCCTTTAAGCACCGCGCCAAAGCGCTCCTTTTCGCCGCGTAAACACAACAGCTTTTGCGTAAAGGCGTACGTTTCGTCAAAGTCTTCTATTTTATCGGTAAGGTAGTGATACGGGAATGAGCCGCAATCTTCCCAAACGATATGAATACGCTTATCCACCTTTTGCAAAATGTCCAAATGCGTTTTTACGGACGTTGCGTGCAAGCCGAATTGAATATGTAAGTCGGGATATTTTTCCAAAAGCGCGCTTGCAATATCGTTGACGAGCTCGGTGACGATTTCCGCAATACATTTTCCGTTTATCTCGTCTTCGTTCAGCTCGGTAAACGATTGAAAATAAATGCCGTCGCCGCCCGTTTGCGCGTACTGCGTTTGGTGGGTTGCAAGCACTTCCGCTTTTAGATTTTTCAACCCGTCTTCGCTGCAAAGCTCTTCTATCGCCCGCGCGCACTTAGTCGACCAACCCCAAGCAAAACCCCAAACGACTTTGATGCCCAAGTCGTGCGCATAGGCAACCACTTCTTTGGCGTTAAACGGAACGTAATCGTTCCAAATAACCACTTCGTTCAAGCGCAATCGCGCCATGTTCTCAAAAAACGCTTTGTAATCGTAAATAACGTAACCCCACGTCCAAATCGCACGGGTTTTTACGGCAGGAACGGCGCTTATCTTCCATTCACTCAGCTCTCTCTCCAAAGGATTTTCAAAGAATTTTTCACCCCATAAATATCCTTTTTTGTACAGCGTATCGCCGCAATATTCGCCCATGAACTGCATACAGCCGTACAAAATTCCTTTCTCGTCCGCGCCTGCAATCGCAATCGTTTGCACGTTTTCCGTTTCGGGCACTTTACCCACGTATACGGCATAGCCTTCCGCCGCTTTCGGCACGTTCAGTAAGCCTTTTTTCGCATACGCCGATAAAACGGAGTGCGTTTCGCAGCTCCCTACCGCAATAATATTGTGCTCGTCTAAATCCGTTTGCGTGATATTTTCCACGCGCTTGATCGGCAATACGTAGGAAATCAACCCCGAAACAAAACCCGAAAGCATATTGACGGCGTTTTGCCGTATGCCTTCGTAATGATCCACAACCAACAGCCAGCGTCTTTCCATTTTTTTCTCCTTATGATAGGAAGGTACTTTTATTATAGCACCCGTTGGATAAATTACAATATCGTAAAATGAAAAACAGCATATCATTTTTTGTTATTTCATATATTGACAAGTCAAACGCTTTGTGTTATAATACGCTTATGAAAAACTTTTATAAAACGCAACATTCTTTTGTTTTTGAAAATAATTTCTGCGACTGGGACACGGGCGAGCTTTTATCCCCCATTCAACTGCAAAATTACGTGGTTTTGCAGGTAGCCGAGCTGTATTACAACAACGCGTTTTGTATCCACAGTCATTTGCAGCATTGTGATTTGGAAATCACCTTTCCCACGACTAACGGGCTTTTTTGCCAAACGGACGGAAAAACGGAAAAGCTCCGCAAACACCAAGCGTATTTGTCTTTTAAAGGGGAAAATCACCAGCTTTTTAGCCGTGTAGGCTGTCGTTTTCAAACGTTTGCCGTCAACTTTACAAGTCCCCAAAGCAAGGAATTATTTCGTTTGTTAAAACAGCGATTTTCGGAAAATCGAACGCAAACCTGCCCGCAGCTTGCGCATTTTTTCACGGCTATTATCGGGGAGTTTTTATCTACGCAGCAGGACTTCTTTTCACAGAGCTTGGAAAGCTTGATTACAACCGTTTTGGTGAATTTGGTGCGAATGGAAACGCCTGCGCCGCAAACGCTGCTCTCTACAAAAACCGCGACGGACGATATTTTGCAATATATCGACGCGCATTTTTTGGACATTTGCTCGCTGGAAGAGCTTTCGGCTTTATTTGGGTATACCTACGGACACATTTGCAAAATTTTCAAAAATGCGTACAGCGTAACCCCCGTCGAATATCTTTTAAGGAAGAAAATGGAATACGCCGCGCTGCTCCTTACCCAAGGGAAGACTTTGACGGAGATAGCCGAAGTAACGGGCTATTCCACGCCGTACAATTTAAGCCGTGCTTTCAAAAAGCATTTCGGTGTTTCTCCAAACGAATTTAAAACCCGCAAAGAGTAAAAAGGACGTCCGCTTGGACGTCCTTTTTGTGGTGCGGTCGACAGGAATTGAAGACTTCTTCAAAACGTGAAATCCCTTTATTTATAAGGGTTATAGCATTTGAACACCATAATGCGCACCAAAAATTTTTAGAAAACAAAATGAATATTTCTATTCGAAAGTCAACAGGTTTTTCGTGTTTTTCCTACGATTCATCTGCCGACTTTTTTATTTTTTTAACTGATTGGGCAGGGTTTCACCAACTGATTTGGCACAATTTTACCAACCATGTTGGCTACAAGTTTTAATAAATTTATTGCTCTCTATTACTATTCTAATTATTATAAAGTATATTTAACATTACGAGCTGAACCTGAGCGCTTAATTTGTCCGTTTTCTACCATCTTTGTTAGAAGTCTTGTTGCGGTTGCAGGTGATACGTTCAGCAACTCTTCCACGTCGTTTCTAACGATTTCTCCTTTTCTCTTTATCAAAGCAATGATTTCATCCTCACGTCCATCTTTTACCATTGCCTTTGCACCCATTTTAGGTAAAACAATCTTAAATGCATTAGGTGAGCTCTCAAAAATGGGTTGCTTTGCCTGTCCTTTATAACTCTCTTTTATTTTATCTATACCTGTGCCGTATGCTTCAATTAATTGCAAGCGATAGAAAATTTCAGCAAGACGTTTATTGCGGAGATAAGATACACCCATCATAATATCACTCATTTCCATGCCGCGAATCAAGCCGCCCAGTGATACGATTTCCATTCTATCGTCAAACATACTAATCAAGGTATATCCGCCTAAACCGTATTCACGATGGATGAGTGCGTTTAAGAGCGCTTCACGAATTGCTTGCACGGGATAATCTCTTTGATCAATCCGTTTCATTCCGTCGAGTTTAGGGCTACTTAAACGGTTATAACTGTCAATCATCCTTGTTAGATCTTCAAATTGACGGAAAAGAGAACCCGAAAATTCGTGTCTATCTTTAAAAACCTGCTTTTGTGTGCCTTCATAAACGGCAAACTTAATTTTATGTTCGCATTGATCAGAAATCAGAAGTCCCAAATTCGTATAACAACCGTCTCTACCGATAATGCCAAGTGATTTTTTTTGCGATTCGCCAAAAGGGATTCCTGCATTAGAAAATTCTTGTTCGGTTTGAATAAAAGTAAGATTTTGATTCAGTGAACGAGTGCCTTCGTAGGTTTCACCCGTTGTTTCTTTAATCATATTAACGATAGTAGTTTCCGTCGCAGGAACAGAAGCTGTTCCCATTCTAACATAAACTCCTTCGGGACGAATACCTTTGCCTGCAATGTAATAGGGCGACATGCTACCTTTATTTACAATGATTTTGAGGATATCTTGTCCATCAATTACAATTTTTTCGTATTTCACAAACATACTTACGTCAGGCTTAATCGTATTTGTAATATGATTCACGCATTGTAATTCGACATCGTTGACATTTTTCAATCCGCAAGGCTTGCCGTTATCATCTAAACCAATATATATTTCACCGCCGTTCGTATTTGCAAATGCAATAACTTCTTTATTTAAATCATTTACAAATGCTGCCTTAAATTCAATTACATCCGTTTCTATCATAAAAAACCCCTTTATCTAATCATTAACATTGGTTGATTTGATTATAAATGATTTGATTTGATTTGTCAAGCGTTTACCTCGTAAACAACAAATTTTCGAACATAAAAACACGTCTAAAATCTCTTAAAATTAACAAATGACCGCAGAATGTGCCTATATAATACAAGTCGTCGCCGCTGCGCGGCGCCGAATAGGCACATTCTGCTAACCGACAAAGCAATCTAACAAAAGTGATTGAAATCGGCAAAAAGCACGCCCATCGCCGCTGAACCGCTTGCGATTGGGCGTTATTTTCTTTTGCCTTTTAATTACAATCAGATAGCTTTTGTATATCAATTGCAGGTTGTCGCGTTAGGCAAGCATTTGTGCGGCTCATCTTCGTCTATGGTGATGATCTCGCCGTTCAGCCACCTACTTACCGTGCGAAGTTCATACCCATATTCATACGCAAATTCTTCCTGCGTGCGATAACGGGATTGACGGATTATGCGTTTTAAATTCATCCCCACAATTTTATTTAATCTCAACTTTTCTTCCATTGACGTCTCCAAAATCCTATTTTTTTGTGTATAAATACGAACATATGTTTGCTTTATTATACTATAAATTGGAAACGTTGTCAAGCGAAAAGGGTAAAAATGTTATGACGCCTAAGCACTTTTTTTGAAGAATTTTGAAATTTTTTAATGATAATTTTATGAACGGGACGTTAAAGAAAAAATATAGAGAAAGCCGAAGCTTTCTCTATATTTTTTAATGCTCTTTAACTTGCAACGTTAATCGTAATACTGTCTATCCAAATGTTTGCCGCAACGTTAACCCCGGGGAGATTTTCAATGATTACGTTTTCAAGATAATCTTCTTCCGTCATTCCCGCTTCAATCAACGTTTCTTTCGTGAACGTCTTCGTTACGTAAACGTTTTCGCCGTAATCAGCTTGTCTGCCAAGCGAAAGGAGCATATAT
>JAGAIW010000123.1 GCA_017626305.1 Clostridia bacterium | reverse complement strand
TCGAAAACGGCAAAACGTATTTCGAATGTGAATTTAAAAACGGCCAGCGCAACGGTGTATGCAAAATTTATTTTGACAACGGCAAAGTAAGCATCGAAAAATTTTACGAAAACGGCCTGTTGCAAGGCAAGGCGCGCGTTTTTCAGCCCACGGGCCGGCTGTATAAAGAGTTTTCGTACGTGGACGATATCCAGGACGGCAAACAGGTAAAATACTACCCGGACGGCAAAGTGCTGGAAACGGCCGAATTTCACAAAGGGTATTTAAACGGCGTATGCAAAGTATACACGCCGGACGGGGATTTGCGCTCCGAATGCACTTATAAAAACGATAAAATCGTGGGTGATAAAATCGTCTACCACCCCAACGGAACGATTGCGCTTATCTCCCCCCACAAAGACGGCAAGCCCAACGGCGTCACCAAAAAATTCAACGACACGGGCGAACTGATTGAAGAATGGTTCTTTGAGGACGGCATTTTAACCCTCAAAAAAGCGCATTAAACAGATTGGTTTTAACAGAAAATTCCCCCGGCCTGCATAGACCGGGGGTTTTTTATACCATCTGTCTTGAGCCAGGGGATTTTAAAGAAACGTAAAAAGGCCCCCACATAGAAGTGGAGGCCTTATATCATATTAAGTTGTACTACGGAGCTACCGGGGTGTTCACTTCAAAGTCAAGCGCCCCGCCGCCACCGCTTTCAGAACAGTGCTTTCCGGTCATGTTCGTGATATCTGTTTTCTTCACACAATCTGATTCCGAAGAGACCGTCCCGCATTTGAGGCAGTAATATCCATAGGCCGATTTACGACACCGGGCATCTGTCGGACGGCAGGCATACGTATCTACATACAAATAATATTGCCCGGGGGTACAATTTTTCATCTCATCCCAGGTTGTGTACCCGTTATGCGTCGTTTCATTACCACAAACCATTGAAGTAGCCCACGCCGTAGAGAACCAAGAGAGCACCCCGGCGCTGCAATACGCGGGCGTATCCTGCGTGCCCGGATCAACCGGTATCTTGACCGTTTTCCACTGGTAGCCCGTAACGCACGTATATTTGCTCTGCGTACAAATACCGCTTTTCGAATAACGGCAGAGAGAGTAATTCCACGTATATTTAATGGGACCGCCCGTTTGCCCAGTGGGGCAGTTTTCCGTATAGGTTTCGCCGCGCGGGTCCGTCGGCTGACATTTGGAATCCGAAGCCGTCGTTTCGCCGCACGCCAAATAAAGTTCGTTCGAAGAGGCACCTTTTAATTTAAGGCTTGCCCACTGCATTTGCCCGCCGCTTTTATCGTTGGCATTTTTGCAGCTGGGGAACGCTTTGCCAAACAGGTTAAGATTAGTGGCTTTGATATCGGCTGCGTTTACGCTTTCCATATTGCCCGCGTGAATACGCACCTTTTGGAAGGAAATTTTACCCTCGCCGTTACCGTTACCCAAGCTAAGCGTATTGCCTTTTATCCCGCGGCCGCCGTCTAAGTTTAACTTGCCGCCCTTTACGTTTACTTGCGCGGCATTTAACGTGGCGGAGGCTTCCGAACAGCCCAGCGTCATATCGCAGGAGTTCGTCAGCCCGATATCCATTTGATCCGTTGCCTTCAGCTGGGAATAAGCCACATACGGAACGGGAAAAAACGTTACCATGCTGATTTTATTCGTAGCCGCCAAAGCCG
>JAGAIW010000122.1 GCA_017626305.1 Clostridia bacterium | reverse complement strand
TTACGACGTCCGTTACGGTAATATCCATATAAGATTTTTTTGTCATAAGTTCCATAAGGGCGTTGGTAATTTCCCTTTTAACCGAATATCCGTCCGTCTTGTTCATGATACAATTTTCCCCTTGAATGTATCATTTGTTTGTAGACGCTTTCGTGAGATTGACTTTTTTCTTTCGTTAGCGTATAGTATTATAACAATGATACAATTTGTTTCATTTAATAGATATATTATAGCACTATAAAAATAAAATGTCAATAGGTAGGTAATGAAAAAATGCTCAAATTACTCAAATATTTGAAGAAAAAAGAGTGGCTTTTTGCGTTTATTGCCATTGTCTTCATTGTCTTGCAGGTTTGGCTGGATTTGAAAATGCCCGACTACATGAACACGATAACGCAAATTGCCCAAGGTGGTATCAACGCAGAAACGGGCGCAGCATACGAAATGTCGGATATATGGATAAACGGCTTATATATGCTTCTTTGCGCTCTTGGAAGCCTCGTTTGTTCGATTGTTACAAGCTTTTTCGTGGTCAACGTTGCGGCGAATTTCTCGGCAAGACTTCGTGAAAGTCTTTACGTAAAGGTGCAACGTTTTTCCATGTCGGAAATAAGCAAATTTAGCACGGCTTCTCTTATTACGCGCTCCACCAACGACGTTCAGCAAGTACAAATGTTCCTTACGATGGGTTTGCAAATGATTATCAAAGCGCCTATTACCGCTGTTTGGGCGATTACCAAAATCGCAGGAAAACAATGGCAATGGTCTTTGGCTGTTGCGATTGCGGTATGCGTTCTTTTGGTTGGAATTTCGGCGATAATGTTACTTGTCGTTCGTAAATTCAAAAAAATGCAAAAGCTTACCGATAACTTAAACCAAGCCACGCGTGAAAATCTTACGGGTATTCGTGTCGTTCGTGCCTACAACGCTGAAAAATTCCAAGAGAAAAAGTTTGAAAAGGTCAACGACGAATTTACGAATACGCAGCTCTATACGGGGCGCATTATGTCGTTTATGAATCCGCTTATGTCTTTGGTTATGAACGGTATATCCCTTGCTATTTATTGGATAGGCGCAGTGATTATCAACAAAGCACAGCTCTTTGAAGTACAAGGTCTTTTCGGCGATATGGTCGTCTTTATGTCTTACGGTATGCAAATTATCGGTTCGTTCATGATGCTTGCTATGATGTTTATGATCGCGCCGAGAGCGCTTGTATCGGCAAACAGAATTAACGAAGTTCTTGAAACGAAAGAGCTTATCGAAGAAGGCGCAGGCGTTGGCGAAACGACGGAAACGGGAACGGTTGAGTTTAAAAACGTTTCTTTCCGTTATCCTGACGGTCAAACCAACGTTTTATCAAACGTTACGTTTAGAGCGGAAAAAGGTCAAACGGTAGCATTTATCGGTGCTACGGGTTGTGGGAAATCGACGATTGTCAATCTTGTTTCCAGATTTTACGACGCGAACGAAGGCGAAGTGCTCGTAGACGGCGTGAACGTAAAGGAATATAAGAAAAACGAGCTGAATAAAAAAATCGGTTACGTGTCGCAAAAGGCAGTTTTATTTAGCGGCGATATACGTTCTAACGTTAATTTTGGGGATAACAATTCCAGCGAAGAAACCATAGAAAAAGCCGTTGAAATTGCGCAAAGCACAAGTTTTGTCGAAAAGCAAAAAGGTGGTCTTGACGGACGCGTAGCGCAAAACGGCTCTAACTTTTCGGGCGGACAAAAGCAGCGCCTTTCCATTGCGCGTGCGGTCGCAAGACAGGCGGAAATTTATATTTTCGACGATACCTTTTCTGCACTTGACTTTAAGACCGACCGTGAACTTCGTAGCGCATTAAAAGCAGAAATGCAAGACAGCACTTGTTTAATCGTAGCGCAGCGTATCGGAACGATTATCGACGCGGATTTGATTTTGGTTCTTGAAAACGGTCAAGTGGTTGGTCAAGGTACGCATAAAGAATTACTTGAAACTTGCACTCAATATAGAGAAATCGCACAAAGTCAATTAAGTGAGGAGGAATTGAAAAATGCCTAAGCCTAACGTAAAAGCACCTATGCCCCCACACGGCAAAGCAAAAGATATGAAAAAAGCACTCGGCTCGCTTGCCACTTATTGCAAAAAATATTGGACGATTACTATTATTGCGCTTATTTGTGCGGCGATAAGTGCCGTGCTTGCCGTTATCGGTCCCGATTATATTTCCGAGCTTACGGGCGTGATTGAAAAAGGCATTTCGTTTACGGGTATCAACATTGATATGGGCGAAATCGCAAGAATCGGTACTATACTTATATGTATTTACGTAGGAAGTATGGTTCTCAATTACTGTCAATCCTTTATTATGAACCACGTTTCTTGTAACGTTGGAAGAAAAATGCGTTCGGATATCAGCAAAAAAATCAACTGCATTCCCTTAAAATATTTTGATACGCACAATTACGGCGATACTTTGTCGCGTGTTACCAACGACGTAGATACTATTTCTCAATCGCTCAATATGAGTATTGGAACGCTGGTGTCTGCCGTGGCAACGCTTATCGGCTGCTTGATAATGATGTTCGTAACCGAATGGAGAATGGCGCTTACTGCTATCGTTGCTTCCCTCATCGGCTTTATGGGAATGGGCGCAATTATGGGGAAATCGCAAAAGTATTTTAGCGCACGCCAACAAAGCCTTGCAAAAGTGAAC
>JAGAIW010000015.1 GCA_017626305.1 Clostridia bacterium | reverse complement strand
GTTACTACGGAATTGCCGAACGGAAAAACGACCATAAAGGACGTAATAACGCGAAAGGCAAGTGCGACGGAATTAGCGGTGCAAGTAAAAGACAGCTCCAAAGAGTTCACGGAGGGCTGGCAAGTTTCGTTAACAAACGCGCAGGCGACGGTTGAGCGCGTTATGAAAGAGGCAGGCATACAAGACGCTACGGCAATTACAAACTATGTTCGTGCCGGTAAAAACGCTGGTATGAACGCTTTGGAAGTTGATGGCGCACAGTTTACTCTCGACGGGGAAACACGCGTCGGCGATTCTTGGGGTAAAATATGGCAACCGATTTACAGGGCAAACGAGAAAGACGGCAAGACCTATGCCGATTTCCAGTTGTACCTGTTGCATTGGCACAATATAGACCGTATGGCGGTTGGTAAACCCGTATTCCACGACAACAATACCCCCGTAGCGGAGCAGGTAACGGCGGCGGACAGTCAAGCGGCAATCGCGGAACTTGACAAAGAATATCCGCAGTTTAGAAAGATTGCGGAAAAGGTATGGAAGTTTAACGATAATAACCTGCAATTAAACGTGGATAGCGGCAAATGGTCGCAAGAGTACGCCGACACCTTGCGTGAAATGTACCCCCACTATGTACCGACGGGGCGCGTTGAACATTCGGGCGGTGTTTCGGTTATTCAAGGCAGGAACGATATTCGCGTCAATAACGACAAAAAAAGAGCCGTTGGCTCGGGTAAACAAATTTTGCCTATTGACGATATGGTGGCACAACAAACAATCCAAAAATATCAATCGGCGCGTATCAATAAAATGCTCGTTGATTTGCTTAATAGTAATTCCCACGAAGAATTTAGGGTAGTATCTTCGGAAGATATAACCGTCGATATAGACGCGGACACGCTTGTTAAAACGTATGAGGACAAGGCAAAAAATACCCACCAAATAACGTTTTATCACGACGGAAAGCGTATTACCGTTGAAACTTCGCGGAATTTTTGGAAAGGTATAGACGCTATCCAACCGTCAAGCAACAACGAATTTAACAACGGTGCGTTAAGGATATTAGCAAAGGTTAATTCGGGATTCAAGAAACTGGTAACGTCGTTAAACCCGTTTTTCTCGTATTTTCGCAATGTGGCGCGCGACTTGCAAACGGCTGGTATGTACACGCGATATAAGTGGCGTGATTATATAGGTACTTTGTTTGAGGCGCGAAAGCAAATTAAAAACAACGGGCGATACTGGCAAGAGGCGAAAGCGGCAGGGATTCTTTCCGCAAGTGTTTACGACTACGAAAGAGGGTTGACCTACAAGAAAGAAAAGAGTTTAATCAAACGCGCAGGCGAATGGGCGGAGCGCGGTTCCAGCAATCTTGAAATGATACCCCGACTTGCCGAATACATATTGTCGCGTAAAAGCGGTTTATCGGTACAAGAATCGTTATTGCGAGGGCAAGACGTAACCACGAATTTCGGTAGAGGTGGTACAATCGCAAAGAAACTTAACGCAACGGTTATGCCGTTCCTTAACCCTGCTATACAAGGCTTTTCAAAAATGTGGCGCGCTTACACGGGCAAAGACGCGGCGCGTTCGCTTGCGAATTTGATTATACGCACAGCGATACTTGGTGTTGGTTTGTCGGCATTAAACGACCTTTTGAACGGCGACGACGAGGAATACGAAAACCTTTCCGATTACGTCAAAGAGCAAAACTATGTGATTGCGCTGGGTAATGGGGATTTCCTTAAAATCCCGAAAGGTAGAGAGGCTGGCATAGTAGGCGAAATCTATTTACGCACCAAACGCGCGCTTAACGGCGACGAAAAGGCGTGGGAGGGCTATGTAAGCAATATTCTTTCGTCGGTAACGCCTACGGACAATATAACGCGGACGATATTTAGCCCGTTTACTGATATTGCGACAAATACGACGTGGTACGGCGGAGCAATCGAAAGCGAAAAGTGGAGCGATACACGCCCGACGGATAGATACGACGAATCGACCAGCAGTATTGCAATTTGGCTCGGCAAAATGTTTAATTACTCGCCTGTAAAAATTCATTACTTGCTTGACCAGTATTCGGGCGTTGTGGGCGACGTGTTGCTACCGTTGACGACAATACAAGCGGAAAAAGGGATTTTTGCAAAAAATATGCTTGCAAATTCCACAACAAATAGCAAGTGGAGCGACAAATTTTATAGCGCAATCGAGGAATATACCTACAAAAAGACCGATGGCGACGATAAAGCAAAGGCTACGCTGAAATATTTGAACGCCATAAAAAGCGAAATTTCCGAAATGTATCAAGACAAGCGAGAAATACAAGCCGACACGAGTTTATCCAACGACGAAAAATTAAAGCAAACACAAATACTGCAAGCGACCATCAACCTTACAATGCAGGAAAGTTTGGAAAACGCGAAGTATTTATATACGGTGCTTGAAGATTACGATTTGTCGGAAGATAATTTCGATACGAGCTATTTACACGCGATTAGGGGCGTTATTAGCGCGGAATTTGCGTTAAAATCATACAACAAGAAAGTGTATGAAAAAGCCGTAACCCTTAATAAATTCGGGATAGATTATGATACCTATTACGATTATTATTTCGGGTTGAAAGAGATAGAGGGCGAGAAAGACGCAAACGGCGAAACGATAAGCGGCTCCAAAAAGAAAGCCGTAATAGAGTATGTTATGTCGCAAGACTTTCCTATGGCGCAAAAACTTATTTTGCTTATGACGCAGTATAAAATTTCGGACGGCGATATAAATGGCTTGTCGGCTGAAAAAGTAAAGCTGGCGGTAGCAAAATATATCACTAAACTTAATTTGACACGTGAAGAAAAAGCGGAGCTGGCACAACTGGTGGGCTTTACCGTGAAAAACGGAAAGATTTACTACAAATAACGCACGAAAAACGGGCACCTTTCGGGGTGCCCGTTGGTTTTATTCGTCGTCCTTATTCCAGTCTAACGACGGCAGTATTTCTTTTTTAATAGGTTTTTGATAATCGTAATCGTCCAGCGGTATTTCTTCCTGTCGCCACATAAAATATCCGTCCACAATATTTTTCATTACGAAATCAATATCGTCGTCCAAATTCTCGTCGTCCGACGCGTCCACGATTAACTGTAATATATCGGCGAATTGCTCGTCCGTTGTTTCTTGCCTTGTGTATATCCACACAAGACTATCAACGTCAAACAGGTAATAGAACGCAAGAGCCGTCAGTATTTTACCCCTATTTTCCAAATTTTGCAACGCGTAGCCGTAATATCCTTGCAATAACTCTACTTTTTCCTTTAATAGGTGGCAGTTTTTTTCAAAATTATCAACCTTTCCAAATTCTTCCGCTAACTCGCTGAACATATCCATAAATCCTTTTAAGGATTCATTATACACCAAAGGGGTAATATTTGTCCGTTTTGTTTTTGTTGCGGATTGATTGTTTTCGGTATAGGAATAAATAAGGGGCTTGCCCGTTCTTGCTGGTGTTTGATTTGGCGTTTGGCTGGGCGGAATTGCCGAATCTCTTGGAATATCAATAACGAATATATAAAATAGCGTTCCTATAACCAGTAAACCGCCTATAACCATTAAAATTATCGGAAAGGTTGTGCCAACCTCCGCGATTATTGCAAAAAAACCGATAAGCAGTAGGAGCAAGCCACCGTATAAAGGATTTTCGTGTTTTCGTTTGATTTTAATTTTCTTTTCGGGGTGTTCCTTTGTCGTTTGCTTGTAAAATATGCGTATTAAAAGAATTATTACGCCAACGACTAACATTATCGAGCCAAGCACCATACCGCCGTCGGTAAGCATAAATATTATCCCTAAAATAATGAAAAACAACCAAAAAGCAATATTCTTATGCCGCATAAACACCACCCTGTAAATAAAAAAATGCGCCAACCGAAGTTAGCGCACCAAAAACGCAAACCCGATTGTCGCCAAACAACTTACAGGACACGTGCTATATGTAAATTCTATCCCGTGAAATTTGCGTTTTTATCCAAATTAAAACGGATAGAATTATAGCCAAAAATAGAGCATAACTCGCCCTTTCGATAAAAAGGGCGTGCACGTGTTTTTTCTTTTGTAAGTTATTTGGCAATACAAGTATAGCATAAAACACCGTTTTTGGCAATGATTTTTTAGAATTGAAAAAGATTTTTGCGGAAAAAATGTTGAAAAAGGCAAGCAAAATGCCGTGCGGTAGGATTTTTATAGGGTTATTTTGAGTAAAATGCGTGTTATAATATACGCAAAGACTTGTATTGTGTACCAAAACGCACGAAAACAAGCCCGATTGTCGCCAGCAATCACAAAAAAGGAGCGTGTTTATATGATTTCGCTTGTCGAAATTTCCAAAAATACGGAGGTAAAAAAAGCAATTTGCCCCCAATGTAAAAAGACGATTCACTCTATCGGCTTTAAGAAAGGTAGCACCTGCAACGGAATTACGGTTGTTTGCAAGTTTTGTGGACGGGTGTTTGAAGTAAAAGCCGATTAAGAAAACCAAATAAATTAAAGTGCATTTGTGCCAAAATCCGAGAGATTTGTGCCTCCTAACCTTGCCAGTAAGGTTTTAGGGGGCACTTTTTCTATAAAATTCAAAAAAGGAGGCTGTAAATTATGAAGAATGGCGGACATAAAGGAAACCCTTATGCAACCAACAAAGGCGGAGTAATCAAAGCCCCTAAACCCGTAACCGACCAGCCGAAGGCGGACGTGGTAAAGGGCTCCGACCTTCGTAGTGGCAAGAAGAAGTAAGCACCAAACCAAAAAACAACAGGAGGACATAAAAAATGGCTGGACTTATTGACGAGAGGCAGGAACAAATCGACGAGCTGGAAACCGAAGAACTCGAAGATACCGAAGTGGTTGACAACGACGAGGGTATTGACCTTGACGGCGACCCCGACGCGGACGTTGACGCGGATAACGAGGGCGAGGAAGAAAGCGACGCGGACGATTTAGAAGAATCCGACGAGGGCGAAGAACTGGACGACCCCGACGAGGAAGAAGAAAGCGACGAAGAAGAAACGGACGGCGAGGACGACGAAGAAATCGACCAAGAGGAAACGCAGGTAAGCGAAAAGGACGCTAAAATCGCGGAACTCGAACGCCAGTACGAGGCGGAAAAACTTGGACGTGCACAATTTGAAAATCACGTTAAGGACACGCTGGAAAAGCTGGGGATAAAGGTTGATGGCGACGTTACGGAGGTACTTGACCGTGTAGCGGCGGAAACGGAGGGTAAAACCCTTGAAGAATACCGCAAAGAGAAGAACGAAAAGGCGGAACTGGAAACCGCCAAGCAAACGCTGGCGCGTCAACGCTTTGAACAGTTGGCGGCGAGCGACCTTGCCGAACTTAAAAAATCTTTCCCCGACTTGTTGCAGGTGGATAATATCCGAAAGTGTTTCAAGACTATGGAGGATTTCGTCCAGTTTGGCAAACTGCGCGATTCGGGCGTGGCTCCCAAAACTGCTTATATGGCGGTAAACGG
>JAGAIW010000121.1 GCA_017626305.1 Clostridia bacterium | reverse complement strand
TATTATTCGCCGCCCTAATCATAACCTCTACAACCGCTTCATCCTGCTTTTCTAAATCTGCCTCACCCGTCATTCCACCGATCATATAGTCAAACTGCCCAAACAAGTTTTCTATATCATCAAACGAACACGCCGTCATGCTTAAACAACCGCACACGGTTACAATAATACTCGACGTTAATACCGCCAACCTTTTAAATCCTCGCATAAAATTTCTCCTTTTGTATTTTTGCACTTATATGAGTGCAAAATAATTTTAACACTTTGTTATACTCGTGTCAACTGTTTTGCACCCAAATAAGAACAAAAAGGATAAATATTTATGAATATTGTTATTGAAAAACAAATCGGCAGTAATTTACGTTCTATCCGAGAACGCGCAGGGTTTACCCAAGAATACGTTGCGACCAAATTGCAGCTTGCAGGTTGTGACATCACGAGAAGCGCCGTGGCGAAAATCGAAGTCGGGCAAAGGCATTTATACCCCGATGAAATCATTTTATTAAAGGAAATTTTAAAAACTACTTACGAAGAAATTTTCAACGTAAACTAAAAAAAACGGCAGGTTTGTCGCTCTTCCCATAGGGAATTGCGACAACTAAATAAATCCTTACGGATTTGTGATATTCGCCTAACGACGAGTTATATTGCCTACGGCAGTTATATTTGCCTATGGCAAGTTAAGGATTTATTTAATATAACTTTGACTGCAAGTCAAAATATCACGCAAAACTTGTTTTGCATATCACTTTTAGTCACAAGACTAAAAATATCACTTATTAAGCTTTAATCTTTGTGGATAAAAAAAGCCCACCATATTTCGCTTTTTGCGAAGTATGGTGGGCTACACTTTTGTCTTAAATTAAAAATCCCTAAGAGAAGAGACCTTTCCCTGCCGTTTTCCTTTTACGTGCATTAGAAGAGCTTGGTGATAAGGCTCATCAAATTGTAATCGCTGAATACCGCTACGCAAACAAGCGAAATCGTACTCATAATCTTAATCAAAATATCCAACGAAGGGCCTACGGTGTCCTTCAAAGGATCGCCTACGGTGTCGCCGACAACCGCCGCGTCGTGCGCTTCCGAGCCTTTGCCGCTGCCCTTTACGCCGCCCGCTTCGATAAACTTCTTCGCGTTGTCCCAAGCGCCGCCTGCGTTACCCGTAAAGATAGCAAGCATAATCGCTGAAAGGGTTGCGCCGATCAAAAGACCGCCGACGAAATATGCGCCGAAGATAAAGCCGCAAACTACGGGGAAGGCGATGGCTACGATTGCAGGAGCAATCATTTCACGAAGCGCGCCCTGCGAGGAAATGGTGATACACGTCTTATAATCGGGACGAGCCTTTCCTTCCAACAGCCCGGGGATTTCTTTAAACTGTCTTCTAACTTCCCCTACCATGTTGCGAGCCGCTTTTGCAACGGAGTTGATAAGCATACCGCTGAACAAGAAAGGAAGCGCGCCGCCAACGATTGCGCCAACGAGAACTTCGTGGGAAATGATGTTGAGGAATAAGCTTTCCATGAAGGAATACAAGTAGCTGCTCATCATAGAAATGGTTGCAAGCGCCGCCGAGCCGATTGCAAAGCCTTTACCGATAGCCGCCGTCGTGTTGCCAACGCTGTCAAGCTTATCGGTGATGTTACGAACGTCTTTATCAAGTCCGCTCATTTCCGCAATACCGCCTGCGTTGTCGCTGATAGGCCCGTAGGTGTCTACGGAAACGGTGGTTGCAACGAAGCAAAGCATACCCATTGCGCCGCAGCCTACGCC
>JAGAIW010000120.1 GCA_017626305.1 Clostridia bacterium | reverse complement strand
TTCATATACTATAAGAACGCATTTGTCAAAAGATACGGAAAAGACTGCTTTGTGACTGGTTCAATTCGGTCTTGAGTGGCTAGCCAAGTCGAACGTAATTGCAAAAGAAAAGAGCGAAGTTTCCTTCGCTCTTTATTCGTTTTGTTATGGCGTTGCGCCTTCAAGCGCTTCTACCGCCTTGAAGATTGCATTGACGTAGTTCAGCATTTCTACAACGGTGTATTCGCCAAGCTTTTGCTTACCCGTAGGCAAGCCCGTCATATCGATGGATTGCGTACCGATGCTCGTTTTAATCTTAGAATCCAACGTCGAGTCGTCCAAATGTTCGATCATGCCGTCTGCCTTTAATTGATAGAGGGTTGCTTCTTCAATGTTCTTGCGCATATTTTCGATAAGCGTATCCATTTCCGTGATCGTATAATCTTGGATACATTCTTTGTCGCAGCTTGCGCCGTGTTCTGCCGTACAAACGTCCTTATTGTGAAGGAGATACCACCATTCGTGCTCAACAACGTATTCGTCCTTGTTCGTCGTAACGTTTCCGTTTATATCAAGGAAGTTGCCGTTTGCGTCCGTTTTGAAGATTTCCGTATCGTAAACCTGTTGAAGAGTCAACGTATCGATTGCGCTGGGAAGGGAATCGATGGTTTCGTCTTTGACGTGCTTGAAGAATTTGTTTGTACTGATCGTTTCTTCGTCGATAACCTCTCCAACGGTGATGCGCTTGGTAAGGGAAGTAATTATGTTGTTGCCGCCCGACATATCGCCAAGCGTCGTCTTTTTGTAATATACTTCGTTGCCTTCCAAATCGGTGAGGAGATAAACGGTTGCGTTGCCGTCCGCCGTTTCGATTGCGGGAAGGGTGGAAGCAACGTATTTGTATTGATTTCCGTCGGAGTCGGTATAAACGCTCGTCTCGGTGTTTACGGTATGCCCGTCGAGCTTCTCGCCGTATTCGTTATAAACGACGTTGCCGATTAAGCCGATTTGTTTTTGAAGCATCGTGAAGTTGCCGCTGCCGTCCGAGGAATAATGAACGTTTTCTCTTCCGTAGAGAAGATACATAACGACGGGTTCATCCTCGTTGGGGCTCATAATATCGGAAAGAGGAATGTCATTGATGAGGTCGCCGCCGCGGTTTCTAAGCTCGCCGATGGTGCGGGGCTTTGCGTTGCCGATCATTTCAATCGTCTTATTTTCGCCTTCGCCTACGTATTGGAAATCCACGTTTTCTTCACCGTACGCAAGGGAAATGAGAACCTTATGCTCCTTCGCGTCTACGTCCAACGCGTCCTTCAAATAGATGTTGTTGATGACCGCCATCGAATCGTCCGTCAAATCGCCGATTTTCGTTTTCTTGTAAAGAATGGGAGTGGTGAGCGCTTGGTCGGCAAAAGCAACGCCTGTTCCGTTTGCTCTAAAGGAAACGTATTGTACCTCGCCGCCTACAAAGGTGAGCTCCAAAAGGTTGGTGTCAAGAAGCTTAGGGGTTGCGAGGACAAGCTCGTCTCTGTCGTCGTAAAGCTTATAGCTGTCGCCGTCCTTTTCAATGGTATAAGTAACCTGTGTCATATACGCCTTGTTTTCTTTCACCGTATAACGGTTGGAAGAGCCGTAAGCGATTGCGCACATAACGGTATCGTTCGTGTCAACGGTCATAACGGAATCGATGGGAAGCTTGTCGAGGATA
>JAGAIW010000119.1 GCA_017626305.1 Clostridia bacterium | reverse complement strand
TGGGGGACGAACCTTCCTATCAAAACGCATGGTGCTACGGTCAGGTATATCAATCGATCAAGCGCGTTATGCCGGAATGCTACGTGCAGTACAACCTCAACCCCTTGCAACACGATAACTATAATATGGTAAAATATTGGTACGACGGCAGTACGCCTGCAAGAAGCACGCCGACGAATGAGGAAACGGAAGCTGCGTATAAGAACTACGTAAAGGCATTCCTTGACGCGATGGGTACGGATTATATCCAGTATGACGATTATCCCTTTAAGTCGGAGTGTAATAATAATATTTTGGGGATATGTAGGAGCGATACAACTTACGTTGATCCTACTGCGCTTCGCAATATCCAAATTATCGCGGAAATTGCTCAAGAACGCAATTTGACGGTAAAGGTTGTTACGCAAAGCTGCCACATGACGGACGGCAAGAGCGGACACGATCGTATCCGTCAAATCACGGAAGAGGACGCGCGTTGGCTCAACAACTATTTGATGGGCTTCGGCGTAAAGCAAATCAGCTACTTTACCTATTGGACGAAAGCGGCAAACAGCGCCACGGGTGAAACGTTTATCGACGGCGGTTCGTTTGTAAACCGCAACGGCGAAACGACGGCGTTGTATGACATTATGAAGGCGATTATGACGGAGAACACGGCGTTTGCAAAGACGATTAGCCATTTCGATTACAGCGCAAGTAACGTCGTTACGGGTTCTAAGTATCAGTTCGCTAGCGATCATATCACTTGGGGTACGACTATGACGAGTGGTAGCTTTAAGTGGCTTACGGGCGCAACGACGTCTACGGACGCAACGCTTGTAACCGAGCTGTACGATAAAGAGAAATATAACTATATGTATATGGTTATGAACACGATTGACCCGTACGAGCAGAATACGAACGGTGAGAATACCACGCAAACGATTACGATTACGTTTGACGCAAGTGTTACAAGCTTCTACGTATATCAATCCAACGGCACGAGAACTACTCAAACGGGCAATAATACGTACACCGTAACGCTTACGGCTGGTCAGGCAATCTATTTGATGCCGATACTCGAAGCGTAAAAAACAAGGCGAGCGAGAGGACGAAAGTCCTTTCGATAGCCGAATAAAAAACGATAAGGAATTATGTGTAAGCATAAATACGTGAATCGTTAAAGGGCAAATATAGGCGTTATGTGAAGGGGGAAACCCTTTCGCATAACGCATATTTGCAAAAAAAAGACGAAAAGAGTTTGTTTTTTTCGAAGAAAAATAAAAGGAAAGAGATATGGAATTACATAACAAATACACGTACGGACAGCTATTTTGTTTTAGCGGACTTGACGGGAAAACGGCGGCGGGCGACGATTTCGTTGCGATGATGATGGACGCCCCGATTACCTTGCGCTTTCATTTTGATGAAGCCGTAAGCTTAAAGATACCCGTAGGGGAAAATGCGGAGTTCGACGTGGTTACGGGAGACGTTTTATCGGGCAAGGATTTTTTCGTAGGTTTTTATGATAAATATACGATTATCGGCAAAGCGCCCGTATCCCCCGTTGTAGAAACGGAAGACGGACACCGTTCTGCAATCGAAGGCAACACCGAAAAAATTTGTACGAGGTTTGCCAATTTTTATTTGACTACGGAATGGAGAGAGGGCTTGTGCTATTTTACCTTCTCCTATCGCGTGAGTACAACCAAAGCGCCTACGCAGGCAGAGTTGGATAAATTGAAGAAAAAGAGGTTGGCGTATTTTAAGTGTATTCCTGTTTGTAGGGATAGCAAATACGAGCAATTATATTATAAATGCCTTTCCGTAAACAAGGAAAACGTATATTCGCCGGAAGGGGCAATTCCCTGCCGTTGGACAACGCCAGACAGAGTGCCGCATCGTTTTATGTGGATTTGGGACTCGGCGTTTCATTCGATGGCGTTTGCCGAGTATAATTTGGATATGGCGAAGGATTGTATTCGTTCCGTTTTAAGCGTACAGGAAGAGGATGGGTTTATCTCGCACATGAGTGGGATTTACGGCGGATTTTCCAACGTTACGCAGCCGCAGGTGCTTTCTTGGGCGGTATGGAATATTTACAAAAAGGAAGAGGATACGGAGTTTTTGCGCGAGGTTGCGCCGAAGCTGAAAAAATTCTTGTTGTGGACGTTGCAAAATCGGGATAAAAACGGCAACGGACTTTTGGAATGGTTTACAGAGCCTGACTATACCGAGTGTAAATGCGGAGAATCGGGGTTGGACAATTCCCCTCGGTTTGATTTTGAAAAGGATATGGACGCGATTGATTTTTCCACCTATCTTTGCAACGACGCAAGATATCTTGCGTATATTTACGAAGTGATAGGCGACGTGAAAAACGCGGAATTTTTCAAAAACGTACACAAAGAAGTGAGAGAAAAAATCAACGCGTTGATGTGGAGTGAAGAGGACGGCTTATATTACGATAGATTGTTTGATGGAACGTTGACGGGCGTCGCCTCGTTCGCTTCGTTTTTGCCTATGTTCGCGGGGCTTTGCTCGCAAGAGCAGGCGGAAAAAATGGTCAAGGTATTGTTGGACGAAAAAAGGTTTTGGACGGATATGCCTATACCGTCTATGCCCAAAGACAGTCCTTATTACGACGTGGATATGTGGAGAGGGTGTTCTTGGCTTAACGTCAATTACTTGCTACTTCTCGGGTTACGTAAATACGGCTATACGGATATTGCGGAAGAATTGCGGGTTAGAACCTTAAACGCGGTAAACAAATGGTATTTGAAAACGGGAAACATTTTCGAGTTTTACGATGCGGACAACCGCATAAATCCACTCTACTTAAAGCGTAAGGGTGAACAGCCTGAAAAACCCGATTACCGCGAGCACGTACACGCGATTACCGACTATAACTGGTCAGCTTGCTTTATCGAACTGTTAATCAATGAAATTTATAATTAAAAAAGAGGTTTTTATATGAAAGACGTAAAAGATGTGCAAATTGCATACGTAGGCGGTGGTTCTCGCGCGTGGGCGCATAATTTGATGAATGATTTGGCGCAAGACGAGGAAATCGGCGGTACGGTGCGTTTATACGATATTGATAAAGAAGGCGCGAAGATTAACGAAAAGATAGGCAATATGCTTTCCGCGCGCGAAGACGTCAAGGGTAAATGGACGTACAAGGCGTACGAAACCATCGGCGATGCACTTACGGGCGCGGATTTCGTAGTCATTTCCATTCTTCCCGGGACGTTTGACGAAATGGAAAGCGACGTGCATCTTCCTGAGGAATACGGTATCTATCAACCCGTAGGCGATACGACGGGCCCTGGGGGGATTGTTCGCTCGCTTCGTTGTTTGCCAATGTTCCGCGATTTTGCTTTGGCAATCAAGGAATATTGCCCAAATGCTTGGGTTATCAATTTTACCAACCCGATGTCCGCTTGCGTGAGAACGCTGTATAAAACTTTCCCTGAAATCAAGGCGTTCGGTTGCTGTCACGAGGTATTCGGCACGCAAAAGCTGCTTGCGAAAATTTTGGAAGAAAAATACGGCGTAACGGCAACCCGTGATGAAATTCGTACGAATATCGTGGGGGTAAATCATTTCACTTTCTTAACGGAAGCGAAATATAAGGGAATGGACTTAATGCCTATTTATGAGGCGTACGTAGACGAACATCCCAACGGCTTAGAGCAAAGCGTAGACGCAAAGCATTGGGCAAACGGCGCATACGTAACGACGGAGCTTGTGAAATTTACCCTTTTCAAACGTTATGGCGCGATTGCAGCGGCTGGGGATAGAC
>JAGAIW010000118.1 GCA_017626305.1 Clostridia bacterium | reverse complement strand
CGCTTATCGGGCGTTATGCTGATGGCGAATACGGGAAAAGTAAGAAGGCAGGGGAAGAGCTTTTCTTTGATTATGAGCGCGAATGTGGGGGGCAGGTATGTGTTTACCGCTTTCCGAACCTGTTTGGCAAATGGTGTAGACCGAATTACAACAGCGCTGTTGCGACCTTCTGTAATAATATTGCAAACGATTTGCCGATTACTGTCAACGATAGGGGCATTGAACTTGAACTTCTCTATATAGACGATTTGGTGACGGAAATGCTTGACCTTTTGGAAGGCAAGGGGCATCGTTGCGATTATGATGGGTTGATGCCTGTGGAAAGTGAAAACGGCAGATATTATTTTGCGCCGATTACGCATAAAGTAACGCTTGGTGAGATTGTAGATTTGCTGTATCAATTCCGTGCGCAAAGCGAAACGCTGATTGTTCCCGAAATCCCGAACGGGAGTTTTGCGAAGAAGTTGTATTCGACTTATTTAAGCTATTTACCCAAAGAAAAAGTGGCGTTTGATTTGAAGATGAACGTGGATGCGCGCGGCAGCTTTACCGAACTGTTGAAGACGGAAAAATGTGGACAGGTTTCCATTAACATTTCTAAGCCAGGGATTACGAAAGGGCAGCATTGGCATCATACAAAATGGGAATTTTTCATTGTTGTGGCGGGGCATGGCTTGATTCAACAGCGCAAAATCGGCACGGATGAAGTGTTGAACTTTGAAGTAAGCGGTGATAAGATCCAAGCGGTACATATGCTCCCTGGATATACGCACAACATTATCAATCTTTCCGAAACGGAAAACTTGGTAACGGTGATGTGGGCAAACGAGCAATTCGATCCCAACCATCCCGACACGTTTTTTGAAATTGTAGAATAAGCATACCATGTACGAGGTGAATATATATGGAAACGAAAATTAGATTGGATTATTCAGATGTAAAATTTAAAGAAAACGGCAAATTAAAATTGCTTATTATTGTAGGGACGCGTCCTGAAATTATCCGCTTGGCGGCGGTTATCAATAAGTGTCGTCAATATTTCGACTGTATTCTTGCTCACACGGGGCAAAACTATGATTACAACTTAAACGGCGTGTTCTTTAAAGATTTGAAACTTGCTGATCCCGAAGTATATATGGATGCAGTAGGTGATGATCTTGGCGCGACGGTGGGGAATATAATCAACTGCTCGTACAAGCTGATGGCGGCTTGCAAGCCTGATGCGCTCCTTATTTTGGGCGATACGAATAGCTGTTTGTCGGCGATTCCGGCAAAGCGTTTGCATATCCCTATTTTCCATATGGAAGCTGGGAATAGATGCAAGGACGAGTGTTTGCCTGAAGAAACTAACCGTCGTATCGTCGATATTATTTCCGACGTCAACTTGGCGTATTCCGAACACGCACGCCGTTATTTGGCGGATTGCGGTTTGCCCAAGGAAAGAACGTATGTTACGGGTTCGCCCATGGCGGAAGTTTTGCATAACAACTTAGCGGAAATCGAGGCGAGCGACGTGCTTACCCGACTTGGTTTACAGCCCAAGAAATACATCTTGCTTTCGGCGCATAGAGAAGAAAATATTGACACGGAAAAGAATTTCGTTTCCTTGTTTACAGCTATCAACAAATTGGCTGAAAAGTACGATATGCCCATCTTGTATAGCTGCCATCCGAGAAGCAAAAAGCGTTTGGAAGCAAGCGGGTTTAAGCTTGATAAGCGCGTCATTCAAAATCAGCCTTTGGGTTTCCACGATTATAATAATTTACAAATGAATGCGTTTGCGGTAGTGTCCGATAGCGGTACGTTGCCTGAAGAAAGCTCCTTCTTTACGAGTATTGGTAAGCCTTTCCCTGCGGTTTGTATTCGTACTTCTACGGAGCGCCCCGAGGCACTCGATAAGGCTTGTTTCGTTCTTGCAGGTATTGATGAAAAGCATCTTTTGCAAGCGGTGGAAACGGCTGTGGATTTGACGAATGACGGCAACCATGGTATTCCCGTACCCGATTACGTGGAAGAAAACGTATCGACGAAGGTGGTAAAGATTATTCAAAGCTACACGGGCGTTGTCGATAAAATGGTTTGGAGAAAGTTCTAAATGCGTTGTATAAAAAGATTCGAAGAAACGTATAAAAAAGATCCCTTTGCTGTAGCGTTTTGCCCTTACCGTGTTTGTCCGATGGGGGCGCATAGCGACCATCAATATGGCAAAATAACAGGATTTGCCATTGATAAAGGGATACATATTGCGTATGCTCCCAAGCAAAACGGCGTTATCGAATTGTCTTCGTTGCAGTTTAATAAACGTGCGCAGTGGCACGTGAAGGCGATTCCCGAAACAAAAGAAAATGATTGGGCTGATTATTTGCGCGGCGCAACATTGATGCTTTCACAAAAATACCCCTTG
>JAGAIW010000117.1 GCA_017626305.1 Clostridia bacterium | reverse complement strand
ACGTCACCGTCCTCGTAAGCTTTACGTCGAGCTGCGGATAACGGCATTTTAAAAAGTCAAGCGTATCGCAAATTGCGCCGACAATCCCTTGCACGACCTTCTTTAAATATTCCAAATTGCGCGTTTCGGCGGTGATGATCTTTTCCCAATCCCATTGATCGACGTAGACGGAGTGCAGATTGTCCAGCTCCTCGTCGCGGCGGATTGCGTTCATATCCGTATACAAGCCTTCCCCTGCGGAAAAACCGTAGGAAGAAAGCGCCATTCTCTTCCATTTGGCAAGCGAATGCACGACAACCGCATCCATACCCGTTTCCTTCAAGTCGAAACGGACGGGGCGTTCTACGCCGCTCAAATCGTCGTTCAAGCCCGTCGTCGGATCAACGAAGAGAGGGGCGGAAACACGTTTTAAGTTGAGCGCCAAGCACAAACGCTCCTCAAAGGTGCGCTTTAAAAGCCCGATTGCCGTTTGCGTATCATACATACCGAGAGCCGAACGGTATCCCTTCGGTACGGTCACTTTGCTCATAATATTTCTCCTAAAAGTTCTTGTTTGGTTATGATAAGTATAACACAATTCTATATATATGTCAACGATATTACGAATTAAATAAAGACTTTCAATCGAATAAATAAATGGATAGACAAAAAAGCTATAAAAAAAGAGCATAAAAAATTTAAAAAGTGTTGCAAAATGCCACAAGCGGTGATATAATATATATACTATATTATATAGTCAAAAATCTCAATGGAGGTAATTTTATGAAGAGATGGCTGAAAAGGGCGCTTGTTGCGCTCTGTAGCGCAACGCTCGCGTTGGCTGCCACGGCGCTCGTAGGGTGTTCGTCCTGTAAGAAGGACAAAGCTTGCGAACACGAATGGCAGGAAACGGTTGTTACCGCGGCTACCTGTACGACGGACGGTCTGGCAACGCATACCTGTACGAAGTGCGGTGAGTCGAAAGACGTAACCATACCTGCGGCGCACACGTTGGAAACTGTGGTTGTAGAAGCAACCTGTACGACAAAAGGGAGCAAGACGACAAAATGTACCGTTTGCGACTACGAGAACGTAGAGGTGCTTGTTGCTACCGGACACAGCTATGTTGTAAGCAACGAGGTGGCTGCAACCTGTACGCTGCAAGGTTACAACGAATATACTTGCAGTAGCTGCGGCGATGCGTATACCGAAATCACGGCAGATAAGACGGGTCACGACACCTTGACGGCGGAATGGACCATCGTTGGCGAAATGCAAACGGAAGATCCTTGTACGTGGATTCAAGTTGAAGAAGCGACTTGCGCAACCTGCGGTGAAACGGTTGAACACGAAGAAGAAATCGTTAAGCACGAATATTCCGTAGAAATTACGAAGGCTGCTACTTGTTCCGCTGAAGGCGAAAAGACGTATACCTGTCATTGCGGGGATAAATATACCGAAGCGTTTGTAAACGCAGGCGGTCACGCATGGGTTGCAGGTGCAACGGATACGGCTACGGGCATCACGTCTTGGACCTGTTCGCACAACGCTGCGCACACCAAGACTTCCTTCTCCGCAAAGGATAAGGTTGCTGCAACGATTCCTGCATCGGCGATTGAAAGCGCAGGCGAAATCGAACTTCAAAACGCAACGATTGAGTTGCCCGACGAAGTTAAGGCGCAGCTGAAAGACGGTGTTGACCTTGCGGTAGACACCCTCAGCACGGAAGACAAAAACAGCGCAATGGAAGGTCTTAGCGAAGAAGAACAAGCTAAGCTTGCAAACACGGAAATCTTTAACTTCCAAATGGCGCAAGGCGACGACGCTGTTACCAAGTTTGATAAAGAAATT
>JAGAIW010000014.1 GCA_017626305.1 Clostridia bacterium | reverse complement strand
GAATCGAACTCACGACCTCCAGGGCCACAATCTGGCGCTCTAACCAACTGAGCTATGCCCGCCATTAAGTTGGTGCGCCTGAAGAGATTCGAACTCCTGACACACGGCTTAGAAGGCCGTTGCTCTATCCAACTGAGCTACAGGCGCATCTAGATACGCCCGCAAAGAAAGTGGAGCGGGTGATGGGAATCGGACCCACGCGGCCAGCTTGGAAGGCTGGAATTCTACCATTGAACTACACCCGCATTTGTCTCACTTCGCCGCCGTATCGACAACGCCTGTATATAATAGCATTATTCAAAAAAATTGTCAAACAAAAAACGCGGCTTTTTTCAAAAAATTCCAAAAAATTTTTCTTTATTTCAAATTTAACATAATTTCACAGAAAAATGTTATTTTTTTTCGCAAATAAAAATCCAACGAGAAATTTCGTCAAATACTATACCTATTTTAAAAAAGTATGTTATAATAAATATATAATATTAACGTATCCACATTCCTGCTCGAAAGAGTAAGACGAAAAGGTATACGTTCAGCACGCCGAGTATCGGCATGGCGACCATAAGCAGTAAGTCGTTTCTTTTATACTTAAAAATAAACATGCAGGTATACACCGTCAGCGCGCCGCCGAGCGCGCCTGTAAGCAGCAATTTACCCAGCATAGGATTTTTTGCCGCGGTGGACAAAGGAGCGTTTTTTTTGCGTTCGCTTGCGGGAGTGGCTTTTAGCGATTTAAGCAGGATAAACGCATAGACGTTTATGGCGATAATATAAGCAATCAAGAGAATATATACGATAGTCATATTTTCAGTTTGCGCAAAAACATGCTAAAAAATAACGTGAGGTATATACGAAATGAAAAAAAGAGCACTTGTAAGCGTTTCCGACAAAGCGGGTATCGTGGAGTTTTGTAAGCGACTTGTCGCCTGTGATTATGAAATCATTTCCACGGGCGGAACGGCGAA
This sequence comes from Clostridia bacterium, assembly GCA_017626305.1. Taxonomy (GTDB): domain Bacteria; phylum Bacillota; class Clostridia; order Christensenellales; family Borkfalkiaceae; genus Scatosoma. The sequence goes on along the minus strand of JAGAIW010000014.1, from coordinate 29,549 downwards.
AGCCTTGAAAGATGCAGGACTTCCCGTAATCGGTATTAGCGAATTAACGGGTTTTCCCGAATGTTTGGACGGCAGAGTAAAAACGTTACACCCCGTCGTACACGCAGGGCTTTTGGCAATGCGTTCCAACCCCGAACACATGGCGCAAATCGAAAAGCTGGGTATCAACACCATTGATATCGTAGCCGTCAATTTGTACCCTTTCAAAGCGACGATTTCCAAGCCCGACGTGACGTTTGCCGACGCAGTAGAAAATATCGATATCGGCGGACCTACCATGCTTCGTGCCGCGGCGAAGAACTATCAAGACGTAGCCGTCGTCGTCGATCCTAACGACTATGAACGAGTGCTTTCCGAACTGGAAAACGGCGCAATTACTTTGGAAACCAAGAAGTATTTGCAATACAAGGTCTTTGCGCATACTGCGGTGTACGATAGTATGATTTCCAACTACCTTGCGCAACAACTGGATATCCGTTATCCCGAAACGGTGACCTTTGCCTATGAAAAAGCGCAGGATATGCGTTACGGCGAAAATCCCCACCAAGGCGCGTCCTATTACAGCGAAGTATTCCCCCGCGTCGGTTCGCTGTCTAAGGCAAAACAGCTTTGGGGAAAAGAGCTTTCCTACAATAATATAAACGACGCAAACGGCGCTTTGGAACTTGTCAAAGAATTCGACGAGCCTTGCGTTGTAGCAAGCAAGCACGCCAACCCTTGCGGCGTAGGCGTAGGGGAAACGGTACACGAAGCGTATATCAAAGCGTACGAATCCGATCCCGTTTCGGTGTTTGGCGGTATCCTTGCTATCAATAGAGTGGTGGACGAAGCGACGGCGAAAGAAATCAATAAGATTTTCATTGAAATCGTTATTGCCGAAGGCTTTACCAAAGAAGCTATGGACGTTTTAACCACCAAGAAAAATATTCGTCTTTTGGAACTTCCCGACATTCGCGAAAGAAGAGAATCTACCGCATACGACATGAAAAAGGTGTACGGCGGCTTGCTTATCCAAGACTACGACGAAACGCTGTTTGCGCAGGAAAACGTGAAGGTCGTTACCAAACGCGCGCCGACGGCGGACGAAATGAAGGCGCTCCTTTTCAACTGGAAAGTGGTCAAATACACCAAATCCAACGCAATCGTTATCGGTAAAGAAGACAGAACGACGGGTATCGGTATGGGGCAAACCAACCGTATTTGGGCGGCGCAGCAGGCGATTGAACACGCAGGCGACCAAGCAAAAGGCTCGGTGATGGCAAGCGACGCGTTCTTCCCGTTCCCCGATTGCGTAGCTGAATGTGTAAAAGCAGGCATTACCGCGATCATTCAACCGGGCGGCAGTAAAAACGACCAGCTTTCTATCGACGCTTGCGACGAGGCAGGGATTGCCATGATTTTCGTAGGGGATAGACATTTTAGACACTAACACGACGGAAAAACAAAATCCCGTGAAGGCAAAACCTTCACGGGATTTTTCTATGCAACCAAATTATTGTGCTTTGGACGCCTTGTATTCGGCAATCGCTTTGGAAAGCTGGTCGGGACAAGACGTGTTATTACGGCAACGGATACCGGCAAGAGTAGCTGCCACTTCGTCGATATTTTTGCCTTCGACAAGCTTGGCAATGCCTTGTAAGTTACCGCCGCAACCGCCGATAAAACGGACGTTGTGCATATTGTTGTTTGCGTCCACGTCAAACAAAATTTGACGGGAACAAGTACCGCGGGTAGAATAAGTAAACATAAACAATCTCCTTTAATATATATGTACGGCGAAAAACGCCTGTTATGATAACGAATTTAATCGACGAGCGTATCGTAAATAGCGGAATACAGCTCCGACGCCTTGCTTTCCCAGTTCTTATAAATATGTTGCGCCGTTTTTTTGTCGGGGACGACAAATTTCAGCTCTAACATAGGTTGTACGGGGGCAAGGATTTTCACGAATACGGTATACGTGCCGTCCACGTTTTGATAGTAATCGGATTTACATTCTTGACGGTTTCTCAGTTTTCCGCTGTTCTTTTTAACGAATGCGGAAATTTCGTCGCGCATACTCTTGGGAATATTGATATAAAAGTTATTCAAACTTTCCCTGCCGTCGCAAGTAATGGTATACAGGGGTTCTTCTTCGGGAGAAGAGATGCGGCAAATAAACCCGTCTTCCAAAAGCTTGGGGATAAGTTCTACGCAGTCCATATAATTGAGCCACGTATTCCCTGCGGTGCACATTTCCACGATAGTGCGTTCGGAAAGAGCACTTTCCATTTTATCGAAAACGAAAAGCACAATCAGCTTATTGACGGACGTTTCTCCTTGAATTTGCATTTGTATAAACTCCTGTGTGATTTAGTGAATAAAAAACCGCGGTGAAGATATCCCGCGGCTTTCTTCGGGTTTGAAATGGAAACGTTACGCTTCGAATTTCTTCAATCTTTCCATAAGGTCGTCGCAATCGTCGCTGTACACTTCTACCGTAATGGGTTGCGATAAATCAAGAGAGAAGATACCTAAAATAGATTTTGCGTCGACGACGTATCTGCCGCTTTTCAGCAAAATCTCATAGGGAAATTCCTGCGTGACGTTCACGAATTCCTTTACTCGTTGTGCCATTTCCAGCGAAATTTTAATGGATTTCATAATAACACCTCCGTAATATATTGAATTCGCCTATATTATAACCGAAATTTTCAACAAAATCAAGATATTTTACTTAAAATTATTTATTATTTTTTTATTTTGTGCTATAATGATAACAATATAAGGCAATTCTTGTGAATTTTGCCTAATGCAAAAAAGGTGTAATATGGATTACGTAGAAAAAACAGTCAAAACAAATTACGTGTATCAAGGGAAAATTCTCTCCGTCCGCGCGGATGACGCCGTGCTCCCTGACGGAACGCCGTGCAAACGGGAAATCGTCGACCACAGCGGCGGCGCGTGCGCTTTGTACGTGGATAACGGCGAAATCCTTTTCGTACGTCAATATCGCTATGCGTACGGCGAAAGCGTGCTCGAACTGCCCGCAGGTAAGTGCGAGAAGGGCGAAGATCCGCTGCTTACCGCGCAAAGAGAGCTCGCCGAAGAAACGGGCGTGCATGCGGAGCAAATGCGGCTTATCCAAAAAATATACCCGTCCCCGGGCTATACCAACGAAATTATCTATATTTATCATGCCACCCAAGGAAAAATGGGCAAAGTCGCGTTGGACGACGGCGAGTTTTTAGACGTCGTCCGTATTCCGATTGAAAAGGCAAAACAAATGCTAACGGAAGGCGCGTTTACCGACGCGAAAACGGTGGTCGCGCTGCAAGCCTATTTCTTATGTAATAAAAATTTATGACAAATTTTGTCAACCGCCCGTCTAATACTTGACGGACGGTTTTTCTTTTGCTATAATAAATGTAATAATTTTTTATGACACTCACAAAAGGCAGGAGAAAAAATGGCAAAATACGTATTGTATAACCCTTATGCGGGCTGCGGAAAAGACCAAACGGAACGCTTTAAGGAGTTGTTTGGAGAAATTGCTTTGACGGACATGACGAAAATCGACGATTACGACGCATTTTTTGCGGAAGTAACGCCCGAAGACGAAACGGTGGTTTGTGGCGGCGACGGAACGCTCAACCGTTTTTTGAATACGGTAGGGGACGCGGTGAAAGGCAAAAAGCTTTCCTATTACGCCTGCGGTAGCGGTAACGATTTTATCCGCGAAGTCAACCCCGCAAACGAAACCGCGATTGCCTTGGACGAATACGTGGAGAATTTGCCCACCGTGACGGCAAACGGTAAGACCTACCGCTTTATTAACGGCGTAGGCTACGGTATCGACGGATACTGCTGTGAAATGGGGGACAAGCTGCGCGAAACGAGCGATAAGCCCATTGATTATACGGGTATTGCCATTAAAGGCTTGCTCTTTCATTACAAGCCCACGGGCGCTACCGTTACGGTAGACGGAAAAGAATACCGTTTTGAAAAGGTATGGCTTGCGCCCACTATGAACGGCAAGTATTACGGGGGCGGTATGATTCCCGCGCCGGAGCAAAAAAGAACGGGCGATACGCTTTCCGTTATGCTGTTCCACGGCACGGGAAAAATACGTTCGCTGCTCATATTCCCGTCTATTTTCAAAGGGGAACACGTCAAACATAAAAAGAACATTACGGTGCTTTCGGGAAAGGAAATTACGGTACGTTTCGATAGCCCGCGCACCTTACAAATCGACGGCGAAACGATTGTCGGCGTTAGAGAATATACGGCGAAAAAGTAAGAAAAACGCGCTGCTTTGAGCAGCGCGTTTTTTGCCCCGTGCAGGGCGATAATCAAGGAGAAAAAGGAAGAAAAAACTTAATGGCAGCAGCAGTTGCAATTACAGTTGCAAGGCGGCGTTAAAATAGCCGACAGCGTGCCGTTTTTGTACAAGCAGTACAAAAGAGCGATAAGTATGGGAAGTCCGCAACCGCTAAACAGGTTGGAACAGAACATGCCGTCTTTCGACCCGAGTACAAGCAAAGCGATGAGAATCCAAAGGGTTACGTTACCCTGACCACAACAATTCATAAAAAACCTCCTATGTTTCGCCGCAGGGGTATGTAAACTGCTTTTCAAGTAATCGCCTGCGGTTTTGTCTTTCTATTACATAATATTCTAAAAGTGCTTTTAATGTGTAAAGAAAGGAGCTTTTTCCAAGAAAAAACGGAAAATTCCCCTTTCATTTTGTTGCGTAAATTGAAAAAATGCGTTATAATGGAATATAATCCGTGGCGGATATGCTTAGGCACTCCGACCAAGCAAACGGAAATATTTCATTTGTCTACGGGTATCTCAAAGAGAGCTCGATAGGAGTTTATTATGGAAAGCAAATCTTTCTTTTCGGCAAAGCGCATCACGGGGATTGCCGTGCTTACCGCGCTTGTTATCGTATTGCAAACGGTACTTGGTTCTATCCGTATCGGCGCAACGTCGTTTAGCTTAGTGCTTATTCCCATTGTCTTGGGCGGCGTTATCTACGGCGCGTGGACAGGCGCATTTTTGGGCTTTGTCTTCGGCTTTATCACGTTGATGTACGGCATAGTGGGGGCAGACGCTTTCACGGCGATTTTATTCCAAAACCAACCCTTGGAAACGGCGCTTTTGTGCTTAGTCAAGGGCACGGCGGCGGGCTTGGTTTCCGGTGCGCTGTATAAAGAGCTCTCGAAGAAAAACGAGCTTGTAGCCGTCTTTCTTGCCGCCGCGGCTGCGCCTATCGTGAATACGGGTTTGTTTATCGGCGGTTCGCTGCTCTTTTTGCAACAAACGTTACTCGTCAACTTCGTAGAAAGCGGTTCTACCGTCGTCTACTTCTTATTTATCGGTTGCGCAGGCTTTAATTTTTTGGTGGAGTTTGCGGTCAATTTAGTTGCCGCACCCACGTTGTATCGCGTTATCCGTATTTTAGAGAAAGGAAAAAGAAAATGATTATTTGCATTGATATCGGAAATACCAACATAAAATACGCTATTTACGATAAGGACGAGCTGAAAATGTCCTTCCGCGTCGCTACCGATTTAAAAAAGACTTCGGACGAATACGGCGAACAGCTGACGGGCATGCTCGATTCGCAAAAGGTAAGCGTGCAGGCGATTACGGGCGGGATTCTTTCGTCCGTCGTACCTTCGCTGGATTATACCATTGATAAAATGTGCGAAATTTATTTACACGTCAAGCCCTTGCATATCGCGCCCGGCTTAAAATCTGGCTTGAATATCCGTTGCGACGACGCAAGAGAAGTGGGGGCGGACAGAATCGTCAACTGCGTTTCCGCGCTTGTCGGTTACGGCAGCGGCAAACCGAAAATCGTCGTGGACTTCGGTACGGCAACGACGTTTAATATCATCAATGAAAAAGACGAATTTGTAGGCGGCGTTATCGCTCCGGGGATTAAAGGCTCGCTGGATTCGCTTGTCAACGGTACGGCAAAGCTACCCCGCGTAGAAATCGAAGCGCCCAAGAGCATTATTGCCAAAAACACCGTTACCAACATGCAAGCCGGTATCGTATTCGGCTTTGCGGGGTTGGTGGAATATATCGTCAAGCGCATCAAGAAAGAAATGAAGTGTCCCGATATGCTGACTATCGCCACGGGCGGATTTAGTACGGTCATATCCAAGGAAGTAGAATGTATCGACGTCGTGGATAAATTGCTCACCTTAAAAGGTTTGAAATATTTATACGATTTGAATACGAGTGAAGAATAAAAAGATATGTAGGGTGGTTTGCGCATAGCGCAAAAACGAATAAACTGCGTAGACAGGGGTTTATGCGTAAGGAGTGTAACTATGATTAAAAAAGTAGGCGTAGCGATATTAGGCGTAGGGGTCGTTGGCGGCGGCACGTACCAAACGCTTGTTCAGCATCACGATTTTTATGTAAAAACGCAACAGGTGGATATCACCGTAGAAAAGGTGCTTGACCGCAGCGTGGAGAGAATGGCGCAGCTTGGTATTCCGCAGGAATGTATTGCAGGGAATATCGAAGAAATTATCGCCAACCCCAACGTAGATATCGTTGTGGAAACGATCGGGGGGATCGGCGTAGCCAAGGACTTCGTTACGGCGGCGCTTCGCAACGGTAAGACGGTGGTAACGTCGAATAAAGAACTCATTTGTAAATTTTCTCACGAGCTTGAAAAGCTTGCCAAACGCAATCATTGCGGTTTATATTACGAAGCGAGCTGCGTAGGCGGCGTGCCTATTATCCGTACGCTTTTAGACGGCGTACAGGCAAACCATATCCAAAGCATGATGGGGATAGTCAACGGTACGACCAACTACATTCTCACCAAAATGACCTATGAAGGCGCGGACTATACGGAAGTACTCAAAGAAGCGCAAAAGCTTGGATATGCGGAAGCCAACCCGACGGCAGACGTCGACGGTTACGACTCTATGTATAAGCTGTCCATTCTTTCGTCTATGGCGTTCCATACGAAAATTCCTTACACGAAAATTTTCCGCGAAGGTATTTCGTCGATTAGCGCCAAAGATATCGCCTACGGTAAAGAGCTCGGGTATACCTTAAAACTTCTTGCAATCGGTAAAAACAGCGGTAAGGAAGTGGAAGTTCGCGTGCACCCGACGTTTATTCCTAAGGATCACCCTTTGGCAAGCGTAAACGACTCGTTTAACGCCGTGTACTTAACGGGCGACGCCGTCGGCGACGTAATGCTGTACGGTCGCGGCGCAGGGGCTTTGCCTACGGCAAGCGCGGTGGTCAGCGACGTCATTTATGCGGCTACCCATTCGGACGTGAAATATTCCACCTTTAAAAACAATGCAACGGCGGAAGCGGATATCAAATTCGTATCCAACTTTGAAAGCGCGTATTATTTACGCTTGACGGTTGCCGATAGAGCCGGCGCGTTTGCTAAGGTCAGCGGAACGTTTGCGAAATACGGTATTTCTATTGTAAAAGTAACGGCAGAAGAAGGCACGACGTTGATTCTCGTCACGCATACGACGAAAGAAAACGCGGTGAAAAACGCGCTTGCAAAAATCAGCGAAAACAATCTGGCGACAATCGAATCGGTGATTCGCGTAGAACAGTAACAAAAAGCTACGATATGGAAAGGGGACGGCGTCTTTGCGTCGCCCTTTTTTACGTGAACAAGGCATAAATACAAAAAATTACGATATAAATACTATAAAAGCCCTGTAAAATCCTTGCTTTTTACTATCGATTTATGATAAAATAGTACTATCGATATTCTTGATTATATCAGGGTTTTCGTTCGATTTTATTGTTTATAGGAGTGAGAGATATGGAAAGAGTATTTAATTTTTCAGCAGGCCCTTCTATGCTGCCCGAAGAAGTATTACAGCGCGCGGCGGCGGAAATGCTGTGTTATGAAGACAGCGGTATGTCCGTTATGGAAATGAGTCACCGATCTCCCGTTTACGAAAAAATTATTGCGGACGCGGAAACGCTGCTCCGACAAGTGATGAAAATTCCCGCTAATTATAAAGTGTTGTTTTTGCAGGGCGGTGCGTCGACGCAGTTTGCCGCCGTGCCTTTAAACCTGCTCCGTTTTAGCGGTAAGGCGGACTATATTCTTTCGGGACAGTTTTCCACGAAAGCCTATCAAGAAGCGCAAAAATACGGTGATATCTTCGCCGTCGCGTCGTCTAGGGACGGTAACTTTTCTTACGTTCCCAAAACGCAGCGTCAAGATTTCCGCGCGGATGCGGACTACGTGCATATTTGCTATAATAACACCATTTACGGTACGAAATTTTCGTATATTCCCGAAACGGGGAATATTCCGCTCGTGGCGGACATGTCGTCGTGCATTTTAAGCGAACCGTTCGACGTTTCAAAATTCGGCGTGATATACGCAGGCGCGCAAAAGAACATGGCTCCCGCAGGGTTGACGGTGGTTATTATCCGTGAAGACCTGCTCGGCTACGCCCGTCCCGATACGCCCGCTATGCTCGATTATAAGCTAATGGCGGATAACGGGTCTATGTACAACACGCCGCCGTGCTATTGTATTTACGTGGCAAAGCTCGTTTACGAATGGATTTTGTCGCTTGGTGGCTTGCAGAGCATGAAAGAACGCAACGAGAAAAAAGCCAACTTGTTATACGATTATTTAGACAGTCAAAATTACTATATTGCGCCCGTTCAAAAGGAAAGCCGTTCCATGATGAACGTAACGTTCGTAACGGGGAATGTGGATTTGGATAAGAAGTTCGCCGCGCAAGCGTCCGAGCGGGGGTTGAAGAATTTGAAGGGACACCGCTCGGTAGGTGGTATGCGCGCGTCTATCTATAACGCCATGCCCTACGAAGGGGTAGAAAAGCTCGTCGCGTTTATGAAAGAATTTGCGGCGAATAACCCCAAAGGAGAATAATCATGTTAAAAATCAAGTTAATGAATAAAATCGCCGAAGTCGGCACGGATATTCTCGTCGGCAGATACGAAGTAGGCGAAAAGGTGGAAAACGAAGACGCCATTATGGTGCGTTCCGCCGCTCTTCACGATATGCCTTTTTCTAAAAATTTACGCGCGATAGCGCGTTGTGGCGCAGGGGTAAATAATATCCCCGTCGATAAATGTACGCAAGAAGGAATCGTCGTATTCAACACCCCCGGAGCAAATGCCAACGCCGTAAAAGAGTTGGCAATCGCCGCCTTGATTTTAGCGTCGCGCGACGTGATCGGCGGGGTCAAATGGGTGGAAACGTTGGCAGGACAAACGGACGTTGCCAAAACGGTAGAAAAGGGCAAAGCCGCCTTCGTTGGGCACGAGCTTGCCGGTAAGACGCTCGGCGTCGTTGGCTTGGGCGCAATCGGCGGTATGGTCGCCAACGCCGCGATATCCTTGGGTATGAACGTTATGGGCTACGACCCGTACATTACGGCAAAAGCGGCTTGGAGCTTAGCGCCGTCCGTGCGCCAAGCGGCGGATTATAACGAAATTTTCCAAAAATGCGATTATATCACGTTGCACGTTCCCGCAACGCCGCAAACGAAAAATATGATCAACGCGCAATCGATTGCGCAAATGAAAGACGGCGTGCGTATTCTTAACCTTGCTCGCGCTGATTTGGTCGACGCGGCGGCGGTGAAAGCGGCGCTTGCCGATAAAAAAATGGCGGCGTATATCACCGATTTCCCCACCGAAGAAACGGTAGGGGTTGCAGGAATTACGGCGATTCCCCACTTGGGTGCGTCTACGGTGGAATCGGAAGACCATTGTGCCGTTATGGCTGCGCAGGAGTTAGACGAATTCCTTAGCTGCGGCAATATCCGCAACAGCGTCAACTTCCCTTCGGTCAGCGTGCCCCGTTCCAACCATCCCCGCGTTTGCGTGATGAACAAAAACGTACCGAATATGCTTTCGCAAATCACGGCGGCATTCTCCGCGAAAAATATCAACATTGAAAACTTTGCGAACGCGTCGAAGGGCGACGTAGCGTATACGATTGTGGAAACCAACGTGGCGGCAGACGAAAATATCATTGCAACGCTTAACGCTATCGACGGCGTATTTGGCGTAAGAATATTTGCATAAGGAGAAAATCATGGCTATCGTAAAGCCTTTTGCGGCGCTTCGCCCAAAAACGCAATTTGTCAAAGAATGTGCGGCGCTCCCGTACGACGTTATGTCGTCCGAAGAAGCCAGAAAGGAAGTAGAAGATAAACCGTATTCCTTTTTGCATATCGATAAAGCGGAGATAGACCTTGCCCCGTCCGTGGGGTTATACGACGACGAAGTGTATGCCAAAGCGGCGGAAAATTTACGTACGTTTGAAGAAAAAGGCGTATACGTACAGGATAAAGAAAAGCAGTTCTATTTTTATCGCCAAATCATGGACGGCAGGGCGCAAACGGGTATCGTCGGTTGCGCGTCTATCGACGATTATTTACAAAATCATATTAAAAAGCACGAGCTTACCCGCGCGGATAAAGAACAAGACCGTATCCGTCACGTGGACGCTTGCTCTGCGCATACAGGACCTATTTTTCTTGCTTATCGCGACAATGCGGAATTAACGGCGATTATAGCGCAGCAAACGCAAAACCAACCCGTTTACGACTTTGTATCTAGCGACGGGGTTCGTCATACCGTATGGCAAAGCGACGGTAAGCAAACCAACGCGCGCATTGAAAAAGCGTTTGCGCAAACGGACGCCTTGTATATTGCGGACGGACATCACCGCGCGGCGTCTGCCGTTAAGGCGGGCTTAAAGCGCCGCGAAGAAAATCCCAACTTTGACGGTACGGAAGAATTTAACTTTTTCCTTTCGATTATATTCCCTGCGGATAGCTTAAAGATTTTTGATTATAACCGTGTTTTGCGCGACCTTGGCGGTATGGATAAACAGGCGTTTCTCGCTGCCGTGGAAAAGCATTTGGGTAAGGTAACGCCTTATAACGGCGTAGGACAATATCGTCCCGAGCGTCTGCACGAAATCGGGCTTTTCGTCGAAGGGGAATGGTATAAGGTTCGTTTCCACGAACGGCTTGTCCGTTCGGAAAACCCCGTACAGCGTTTAGATTGCGCTATCTTACAAAACGCGTTTTTAACACCCGCTTTGGGTATAGACGATCCGCGTACGTCCAACCGTATCGACTTTGTCGGCGGTATCCGCGGACTTGCGTATTTGGAAGAGCGTTGTAAGCAAGACGCCGTAGCGGCGATATCCATGTATCCCGTTTCCATGGAAGAACTGATGCAAATTGCCGACGCGGGGGAGATTATGCCGCCCAAATCCACGTGGTTCGAGCCAAAGCTTAGAAGTGGTATCTTCATTCATAAAATGTAAATAAAAAAAACGCAGCTTGTCGGCTGCGTTTTTTCATGCGCGGATTAGCTTTGTCGTTTGGCAAGTACCTTGCCCGTTTTGGCGTTTAATAAAAACGCGGTGGTTTTGCCGTCCTTTCCGATAACGCCCACGTAATAAAACGGGTCGTCTTCATACAAAAGCCGTAAATATATTTCTCCTGCAAAGCCGTACGCGTCCGTCATGTCCGCAAAAAACTCTTTTTCGGAAAGACAAAGCTTTTCCAAAGCGGTTTTTGGGGAAAGAATATCGTCTTGCAAAACGGATTTTGCCGTCAGCGAAAGGGACGTTTCTCCGTAGAGAATGGAAACGTCTATTTCCGCGGCGGTAGAAAGGTCTAAGCTGCAAAAATAGTAATATTCCGCTTTGACGTTGTCGTATGACATATCACCGCCGTATTCCTTGCCGTTCACGCGGAAGGTGAGCGTACATTCTTTATCTCCCGACGGAGCGATAAAATACGTTTCAAAACGGGGCGCGGTTTGCATGACGACGCCGTCGGAGTTGTAGGGCGTTTCACGCACAAGCGCATAGGCGCGGAAAGAAAATCCGTCCGTTTCCGCTAGGAAAATATTACTCCGACATTCGGATACGTAATCGTAATAATCTACCGCTTTTTGACAGGAAGAAAAGAGTACGCACAGCATAAATAAGGACAAAGCCGAAAAGACGGCGGCTATTTTTTTCCAAAGTGAAACTCTGCTTTTGATACCGATAAAATAACGCATAGTCCATTATATTAAAAAAAGATTGTAAACATGCCTAAAAATTTTCGTTCATACAGTTGATTTTTTGTCTGTAATGTGGTAAAATATTATAAATATCGTGGAAGGAGACGTGGTATGCGCATTGACAAGGTCATTTTGCGGGCAGCATTGACAACTTTGGCGTCGATAGCCGTATTATGCGCGGTGATGATGCTTGCGCTTTGCCTTGTTTTCCCGTCGACCATGATGCAAATGACCTACGAGCTTGGCATGAACGGCGCAAGTATCGGCTTTGCACAGAGCGCGTACGATAGATCGGACAATATTCACTATATCGCGTTCGCAACCGAAGTGGCTATTTTGGACGGCGATACGGATAATATCGTCGCCTGCGGCAATCGCCTGCTTACCGATAACGAGTTTGAAAAGTATTGCGAGCAAAGAAACGTAAACAAACCCGAAAACGCGAAGGGTACGTATCAGCAGTATTTTTACGGACAGGTATGCTTGGCGGAATACGGCAAAGCGACGTCGGTCGGCGTAAAAATCAACGTGGTAGAAAAAGCGTACGGCTCGCTGGGGAAAAACACATTCCCTGAAAACAACGCGTTGGCGGCGGTGCTCTTTGCCGCGTATAACCGGCAGGATACGCAAACGCTGGATAAGATAAAGGAAAAAATGAATGAGATTGACAAAGACGCGTTGTCCCCAGCGGACGGCAGCTATTACGACGGCGTCTTTGCGCTGTTAAAGGAATAATGAATTAGCAACCCCTTTGGGACGCCGATTCATTTCCTTTTTTATTAACGAGAATAAATCAATTTTTTATACAAGGAGAAACACCTATGAGTAGCAAAATTATCAAAGAAGGATTGACCTTTGACGACGTGCTTTTAATTCCGCAAGCGTCGGAAGTATTGCCTTCGGACGTAGATCTTAGAACCAAGCTGACGGACAAAATTCAGCTGAATTTGCCCTTGCTCAGCGCGGCAATGGATACGGTAACCGAAAGCCGTATGGCAATCGCCATGGCGCGGGAAGGCGGTATGGGTATCATTCATAAAAATATGTCCATTGAAGAACAAGCGTCCCACGTCGATAAGGTAAAGAGAAGTGAACACGGCGTCATTACCGATCCGTTCTTCCTTGCGCCCGACAATCTTGTCAAAGACGCGGTGGCACTCATGGAAAAATACCGCATTAGCGGCGTACCGATCACCGAAGACGGCAAACTCGTCGGTATTCTTACCAACCGCGATTTGCGTTTTGAAAGCAATTACGAACAGCCCATCTCCAACGTCATGACCAAAACGGGCTTGGTGACTGCGCCCGAAGGCACGTCGCTTGACGACGCGCAAAAGATTTTAGGCAAGCATAGAATTGAAAAATTGCCTATCGTGGATAAAGACGGCTATTTGAAAGGCTTGATTACCATTAAAGATATCGAAAAATCCATTCAATACCCCAACTCCGCACGCGACGAAAACGGTAGACTTCTCGTCGGCGCGGCGGTAGGGACGGCGGCGAATACTATGGAACGTATTGCGGCGCTTATCGAAGCGCGCGCGGACGTTATCGCTATCGATACGGCGCACGGTCATTCGGCGGGCGTTTTGAAGAAAGTAGAAGAAATCAAGGCGAAATTCCCCGGCATAACGCTGATTGCGGGGAACGTAGCTACGGCGGCGGCAACCGAAGCGCTTATCAAATCGGGCGCAGACGTTGTAAAAGTGGGTATCGGCCCGGGGTCTATTTGCACCACCCGTATCGTCGCAGGTATCGGCGTGCCCCAGCTTACGGCGGTTATGGATTGCGCGGAAATGGCGGATAAGCTTGGTAAGAGAGTAATCGCCGACGGCGGCATCAAATATAGTGGCGATATCGTCAAAGCGCTTGCCGCAGGCGGTAGCGCAGTTATGGTCGGTTCGCTGCTTGCAGGTACGTTGGAAAGCCCCGGTGAAGTCGAACTTTATCAGGGCAGAAGTTATAAAGTATATCGCGGCATGGGTTCGCTTGGCGCAATGTCGCAAGGGAGCAGCGATAGATATTTCCAAGAAGGCAAGAAAAAACTCGTTCCCGAAGGTGTGGAAGGCAGAGTGCCTTATCGCGGTAGCGTAGCGGAAGTTATCTATCAAATGAAGGGTGGTTTGCGCGCAGGTATGGGCTATTGCGGCAAAGCTACGGTGGAAGACTTGCGTACGACGTCCGAATTCGTACGTATCACCAACGCCAGTCTTGTAGAAAGTCATCCCCACGATATTTCTATTAGCAAGGAAGCGCCCAACTATTCCATGCACTAATCGGTTTAAGTTTTTTTACAAGGAGATATAAATATATGAACAATAACGTACGTCCCGAAACCATGGAACGCATCACTACCAAAGCGCTTGCCGACGCGTTTATCGACGAGCAGGTTGCCCTTATTCGTCAGCAAGTTAAGGATAAAAAAGTATTGCTTGCGCTTTCGGGTGGGGTAGACTCTTCCGTTGTCGCCGCGCTGCTTATTAAAGCAATCGGCAAACAGCTTGTTTGCGTACACGTTAATCACGGCTTGCTTAGAAAGGGTGAACCTGAACAGGTAGTGGAAGTATTCCGCAATCAAATGGACGCTAACCTTGTCTACGTAGACGCGGTAGAACGTTTCTTGGGTAAACTCAAAGGCGTTGCCGAACCCGAAAAGAAACGTAAAGTTATCGGCGCGGAATTTATTCGCGTGTTTGAAGAAGAAGCGCGCAAATTAGAAGGTATTGAATTTTTAGCGCAAGGCACGATTTATCCCGACATTATCGAAAGCGACGGGGTAAAGGCGCACCATAACGTAGGCGGCTTGCCCGAAGATATGCAATTCGAGCTCGTTGAACCGTTGCGCTTTTTGTACAAAGACGAAGTTCGTATGGTAGGTAGCGCGCTCGGCTTGCCCGACAACATGGTTTACCGTCAACCTTTCCCCGGTCCGGGGTTGGGCGTTCGTTGTCTTGGCGAAATCACGCGCGAACGCTTAGAAGCCGTACGCGAATCGGACGCCATTTTGCGTGAAGAATTTGCTTTAAACGGCTTGGAGGGTAAGGTATGGCAGTACTTTACGGCTGTTCCCGATTTTCGTTCGGTAGGCGTAAAAGACGGCAAACGCACGTATGCGTATCCCGTCATTATTCGCGCCGTTAATACCGTGGACGCTATGTCGGCAACGATTGAAGAAATTCCGTACGCCGTTTTGAAAAAAATTACGGATAGAATTACTAAGGAAGTAGCCAACGTCAACCGCGTGCTTTACGACCTTACTCCGAAACCTTCGGGCACGATTGAATGGGAATAATCGATAAAACGCTACGCCTGCCGTCACCAAACGGCAGGCGTTTGTCATATATTGTAGTATGAGAGCTTTCTCAAATACACAAGAAGGACGTAAGAAATTATGTGCAATGTATGTAATACGGGTACGACGCAAACTACCTGTAATCCTTGTTGCTGTTACAACTCCTGTGGTTGTTGGTTAAATTCGCTGTTTAGCAATACGCAGTACGTTTGCCGCGACGCTTGCGGTAATATCCGCTGTGGCAATAGCGCAAGCACGTCGAATACGGAGCGTACGGGCTACGGTTGCTATTCCGCGTCGAATACGAACGGCTGCGGTTATAACTACGGTTGCGGCTACGGTTATAATACGACGTCGCAAGCGAACGCCAACACCCAAGGCTACGGTTGTCAACGTTGCCGTCATTGTTGTAACGACTAAGAAAAACGAAAGAAAGTGGGGCGACGGAGATTCCGTCGCCCTTATCTATTTTTTTAATAGAAATCATTCGAAAAATGATTAGGGAAATTTTTCTTGAACCGCTTGACAAAGCAAAAAGGCGGTGCTATAATGAACGCGACTTGAAAGGGTCGAAACCATATCACTACAACGTAACGGGCTTATTTGACAAAACAAGGAGTGTAATTTTTATGTCTAATGCAAGCACGGAAAGTGGTGCGCTGCCACCGCGAAGTATGCGGGAACGTTCAAAAAAGGGACGTATTCCTGATGTAGAATGGTTGTTCGGATACGGAGAAACGAAGAACGCACACAAAGACGGCTTTTTATCAAAGCTGATGCGCAGAGACTGGTTGAAACTCGTTTATACGACCTTCATCTATATTTTGCAAGCGTTGCCCGTATGGGTACTGCCGCTGATCACCAGCGACGTTATCGATATGGTCACGCTACGTCCCGACGGGTATCTAACGCGTATTTTTGTCGACGCGGGGATACTTGTCGTGGTGATTATACAAAATATTTTCACCACTTCGTGGCGGTTGTCCGTACTCAATAAATGGATACGGAAAACTACCGCGGAAGTCAAAAGCGGCGTCGTCAGGAAATTGCAAAGGCTGTCGATTACCTACCATAAAGAAATTGAAGAAGGTAGAATACAATCGAAGTTTTTGCGGGATATTGAGTCGGTAGAACAATATTGCCGCAATTTTTTAATCGGCTTAGTGCCGAATGTTGTCGGTACGATCATCAGCGCGGGAATCGCGCTTTGGCGTAGTCCTATCGTCGTACTTTTTTTCCTGTGCGTCATACCGCTGAACGTGCTGTTTACCATGGCGTTTAGAAAACGTATTCGTAAGGATAACGTTGTGTATCGCGAAGAAAACGAAAAGCTTTCGTCTAAATTGACGACGACTCTGCAAATGTTGCAGCTCACCAAGGCGCACGGACTCATTCCCCATGAAGAAACGGAAGTGCAGGCAAAGATCAATTCGGTAACGCAAGCAGGTCTTCGTATGGATAAAACGCACGCATGGTTTGGTTCTATGATGTGGGTAACCAGTCAACTGCTCACGGCAGGCTGTCTATTCTTTTGCGTAGCGTTGGCGCTTAGCGGCTACATATCGGCAGGGGAAGTCGTACTTTTTCAATCGCTGTTTTCGTCGATTAGTAGCTCGGTGCTTGCACTCGTCAATTCCTATCCTGCATTGATGCAGGGGAAAGAAGCGGTGCGCTCCCTTTCGGAAATCGTTTGCGCGGAAGATATCGAACGGGACGACGGGAAACACCCCGTCCTCTCGCTCAAAGGCGAAGTGGAATTTTGCCACGTTTCCTATCATTATCCGTCCGAAGAAAAAGCAGTCGTCAAGGATTTTAATCTTACCGTTAAAAAAGGTGAGCGTATTGCCGTTGTCGGCTCGTCTGGGTCGGGCAAGAGCACCTTAATGAACCTAATTATCGGCTTGCTTTCTCCCACGGAAGGGCAAATACTTATCGACGGGAAACCCATGCAGGATATGCCTATGCAATCGTATCGACGCTTTATATCCGTCGTACCGCAAAACAGTATTTTATTTATGGGTTCGATTCGTGAAAACATCACGTATGGGCTTGACCACTACTCGGAAAAAGAGCTGGCGCGCGTAGTGGAAGAAGCGGACATTTCCGAATTTCTTCCGTCGCTTCCGGGCGGGCTTGACGCACCCGTTGGGGAACACGGCGATAAGCTTTCGGGCGGTCAAAAACAGCGTATTAGTATTGCTCGTGCGCTCATTCGCAATCCCAAAATTCTCATCTTAGACGAAGCGACGTCGGCACTAGATAACGTGGCGGAATATCACGTTCAGCGCGCCATAGATAGGCTTGTTCATCAGCGTACGACGTTTATCGTTGCCCACCGCTTATCCACCATTCGTAATGCAGACCGTATCGTCGTCATGGAAGAAGGAAAAATGGTAGAAGTGGGTACGTATGACGAGCTGATGTCGCTCGGCGGTAAATTTTGTCAATTAGAGCGTCTTAGCCGTATGCGTGAAGAAACGGCGTTAAAAGGTGCTTAAAATCAGGTTTGAAAATGTCTGCAAACGCGCATACTAAAACAATGAAAAAGTTGCGCCGATTGTACGAATATGCACGGGGACGATACGAGCTTATCTCCCAAAAAAAATATACGACCATAGCGGGAACGTTGGTATTCTTTTTGATTATGTCCATCGTCCCGCTTACCTTTTGGCTAACCTTATTGTTCGGAAAACTACCCTTGGACACCCAAAGTCTACTCCGTCTTTCGGTGTTCGATTCGGTGAAAGAAATTTTCGATTATATCCGTATGGAAGCGCAAAACGCGACGACGGGCGTATCCTTGTTACTGCTTATTACTACGCTGTATTCGGCAACGACGCTCTTTTATCAAATGCGTAAAAGCGGAGAACTTATCTACGGTTTTTCTTCCGTTCGTCGGGGTTGGCGGTTGCGGCTTAGCGCCGTCGTACTCATGTTTTTAGTCATGGCAATCGTCGCCGTGTGCGTCGTAGGCTTTGCCGCCTGTATGTGGCTATTTTCGCGCTTTTTTCCACCCGTTTGGGAACGGATAGCCGATTACGCTTTGCTGATTACGCTTGCCTTTTCGCTCGTACTACTTCTCAATGCCTATATTTGTCCGTATAAAATGCCGCTTTCGCATTTTTTATCGGGAACGCTGTTCACCGTGCTTGCATGGAGCGTCGCTATCGTCGGTTTTGGGATTTATCTTCGCATTAGCAATATGGATAAGCTCTACGGGGCGTTATCCGCCATAATCGTTTTTATGCTTTGGCTGTATATTTTAATGATTTGTTTTGTAATCGGCTTAATTATCAACAGCGAAAAAATTGCCGCCGAGCGCATAAAAGGCAACGGATAGAACCATACTTTTAGCATGAATACGATTCGATTAAAAACGTCCGCGCTTTCGATTATCGGCGCAATTTTATTTTGCTTTTCGACGCCAACGAACGGCTCTTTGCCTGATATCACCAACCCCTATCTTGGCGAATACGAATGTAAAAACGCAACGCTCGGGGATAAGGATTATATGCCGTACTTTACCGATATCCGCTTGGAATTAAAATCGGACGAAACGTTTTCGTTGCGCTATCAGACGATAGACGGCAGAAAGGGGGAAGAAACGGGTAAATACACCTACAATCCCCAAACGCAAACGGTTTGCTTGGAGCTTGGGCAGGGCGTAAAACGCTGTTTTCCCTTGAAAAAAGGCATACTTTCTATATCCTTTCCCATAGGGGATAAACTGCTAAACGCACAATTTGAACAACGCTAATCAAATGAAAACGCGCGTAAAAAGCGCGTTTTTCCATTTTTTTGAAGTTTTACAAACAAATGTTCGTAAAACCGTGTAAAAATCCTTGCAATCCAAAAAAAATTGTGCTACAATAAGATAGCTATGAACGTTACGCTTACCGCTGATCAAGAAAATGCGAAAAACTTAATCGTCGAATGGTTTTTACATACGGACGATAAACTGTTCGTCTTATCGGGTTATGCTGGTACGGGCAAAACCTTTCTTATCGATTATATCGTGCGGGAAGAGTTGCATTTGAAGATTGCGGAAGAAGCGGTATTCGTTTCGCCGACGGGCAAAGCCGCGGCAAACCTAGTGCGCAACGGCACGGTTGCAGGCACGGTGCACAGCTTGATTTATATGCGTGACGGCGACGAGTTTGACGTGGACGAAAACGGGGAAATTATTGAAAAGAAGGAGCTTACCTTTATTCGCCGACCGTCTATTGACGAGCGTATTCGTCTGATTATTATTGACGAAGCGTCCATGGTCAACGAAACGGTATTAAACGATTTGCTTTCGTTTGGGGTGAAGTGCTTATTTTGCGGCGACGGCGCGCAACTACCGCCCGTAAACGGCAGCTGTCCGCTTATGGAAAATCCCCATTATACCATGAAAGAAATCGTTCGACAAGCGGCGGATAATCCCATTATCCAAATCGCCACCATGGCGCGGGAAGGTAAGCGTATTCCGTACGGCAATTACGGTGACAGCGTTTGTGTCGTGGGTAGGCGCATGCTTTCCGCGAAAGAGAGCAAACGCCTGTTTTGCAAAGCCGACCAAATCATATGCGGTAGAAATCGTACGCGCAACGCGCTCAACGCCGAGCTGCGCGCCTATAACGGTATTCCCGAAACGCAGCTTTTGCCCATGGACGGCGAAAAGGTCATTTGTACGCTCAACGACTGGGAAAAGCCTTTGGATAAAGACGAGCGTTTTTTTCTCGTCAACGGCATTATCGGTAAGGCGAGCGCCGTCACCCCGCAGCTGGACGACCTTGCCACCATGGAATTCCAAGCCGATTTTATGGACGAGCCGATTATCGCGCCCTTCGATACGGCGGTATTTACCGACGGGGATTACCGTCATTTGTACGGCGAACGCGCGGTAACCCTTGTAGACGGTACGGTGGTGCACGAAGGCAATTTTCCGCTGTTGCACCGATTAAAAGCCGTTTCCGACGAACCCATTTGCCGTTTTGAGTTCGCCTACGCCATCACTTGTCATAAAGCGCAGGGCTCGGAGTTCGACTTCGTCGTCGTATTCGACGAAAGCTGGGTATTCGGCGAAGAGCAAAACCGTTGGCTGTATACGGCAATTACGAGAGCAAAAGAAAAATTATTGATTATACGGTAGGCAAAAGCATATGCCCAAACAACTGACAAGACTTCAACAAATCGAACGCTCAATCATCACGACGTATCGCAAAACCATTTGGTCGCCCTTCGTATTAGCGGTCAAAAAATACGCGCTCATTTCGGCGGGGGATAAAATTGCCGTCTGCATTTCGGGCGGGAAAGACAGCATGCTGCTTGCCAAGCTCATGCAACAGCTTTCGCGCCATAGCGACGTTCCGTTTGAACTGGTCTTTTTGGTTATGGACCCCGGCTATAACCAAGAAAACCGTAAAAAGATAGAAGAAAACGCCAAGCTTTTGGGCGTGCCCGTTACCGTGTTTGAAAGCGACGTGTTCGCCGCGGCGGAAACGGTCGACGAAGAATCGCCCTGCTATCTTTGCGCGCGTATGCGCCGCGGACATCTTTATGCTAAGGCTAAGGAGCTTGGTTGTAACAAAATCGCGCTGGGACATCACAAAAGCGACGTTATCGAAACGACGGTGATGGGTATGCTCTACGGCGGACAAATCCAAGGCATGTTGCCCCGTATTCCCAGTACCAACTTCGACGGTATGGAGCTTATTCGCCCTATGTATTGCATACTTGAAGAAGATATCCTGCGTTGGAAGGAATATAACGGTTTGGAATTTATCGCCTGCGCCTGCAAGTTTACGCAGCGTACGGCAGGGGGCGACGAAGACACCTTTTCCGCAAGAAGAAAGGTCAAAGCTTTGATTGCCGAGCTGAAAAAGGAAAATTCTAACGTAGAAAATAACATTTTCCAAAGTATACACAACGTGCAATTAGACACTCTTGCGGAATACAAAACGGACGGGGTGAAACATAGCTTTTTGGATAAATTGAGTAAATAACGGAATATCCAGGATTTATCGCGCATATCATACGGTATGCAAGAAAATATAAAACATTCAGTTAGTATCGAACAGCGGAAAAACATCACGGTCAACGGCGTGGAAAGCGTTACGGCGTTTTCCGAAGTAAAAATCGTACTCACCCTTATCGGCGGTGAAAGAATGTACGTCGTGGGCAGTAATTTAAAAATCAACGGGTTTTCCAAAACCAACGGCACGTTTACGGCGGAAGGCTCTATCAGCGGCGTTTCGTACGGTGGAAAGAGCTTTGCGGCAAAGCTGTTCCGCTAAATGCAAAACCAGTTTTTCGTTTTTTGTATTTGCATAGCCGTAGGCTTTGTCAGCGGGATATTCTACGAGCTTTTGCATTTTATTCGCCTGCTTTTGGGTTGTAAGCAAGGGAAGAACGCATGGGTAGAAACCGTCGCGGATATCGCGTTTTTCGTGGCTTTGGCTATCGTACATACATTAGCGGCGTATCTGTTTCACTTCCCCGCTTTTCGGGTATATATGTGGATAGGGGAAGGCGTCGGGCTGATAATATATTTAAAAACTTTGCACAAAATTCTTGCCTTTTTGCAAATTATGTGTTATAATAAGGTAACCAAAAGGCTAAAAAGGCGAGAAAAACACGATAAAACTCTTTTAAAAAGGGAGAAAAAAACATTATGACGCAAGATAAAATGAGAAAATTAGTTACGGCGTGCGCAGTTGCTGCAACCACGCTTCTCGTTGTTTTGCTCGCCGTACTCATTTATCAATGGATTACTTACGGCGTGTTAAAAAGCCGCCGTGAAAAGTTAGAGGCGGAAAATCAAAAGTTGGAACAGCTCATTGAAGAAGGTAAAATGGACGCGGAATATTACGAGTCCGTTATGGGCAAAGAGTGGCTTGCATTCCAACAGGGCTTTGTCAAACCGCAAGGAGAATAATACATGAAAAAATTTGCCGTAATCGATATCGGCTCTAATTCCGTTCGCCTGATGTTCGTGGCGGACGGAAAAGTTTTATATAAACGCTTGCAAACCACCCGACTGGGTGAAGGCTTGGCGTTTTCAGGCGAGCTTGGTCAAGACCCCATTTCCCGCAGCGTAGCGGCGGTTGCTTGCTTTCACGGACAAGCCGTAGCCGAAGGCGCGGAAAGGGTGCTCGTTTTCGCCACCGCGGCGGTGCGTTCGGCAAAAAACGGCAACGTTTTCGTGCAGGCGGTTAAAGCCGCTTGCGGTTTAGACGTGCAAGTGATTTCAGGTGAAACGGAAGCGGAAATCGGCATTTTAGGCGCGCTGGGAAATAAAGACGGCGGCGTGATTGACGTTGGCGGCGCAAGCACGGAAATCGTCATAAAAACGCAGGGGAAAATGACCTATAAAAAAAGCGTAGACGTGGGCGTCGTACGCTTAAAAGATACCTGTGGCAGGGATAGAGAACGGCTGTTTGCGCATTGCGAAGAAAAAGCGGAGCTCTTTTCCGATTTGCCCAAAGTCAAATCTTTGTGCGCTATCGGCGGTACGGCAACGACGCTCGCCGCGTTAGTACTAGGGCTGAAAGAATACGACCCGCAAGTGATTACGGGCAGTAAAATTACCGCAAAACAAATGAAAGAAACGGCGGAAATGCTGCTGACAAAAAGCGTAGAAGAAATTGCCGCTATGCCGTGTATGCCCAAGGGTAGGGCAGACGTGTTGACGGGCGGCGCAGTTTGGCTTGCTACGCTCATGGAAAAGAAGGGAATGGACGAGCTTATCGTCAGCGATAGAGATAATTTAGAAGGCTTTGCCGTCAAAAACGGGTTAATGGAATGAAAAGAGTATTGACAACCGCATACGCCGTTATATGTACGCTATTGCTTTGCGCGGGCTTTTTGTCGGCGTTCGCTTTTGCTTGGCAAGCAGGTACGGTTGCGACGATAGAATGTATCGTAGGTTTGATTGTAGGCTTTATCTTTGCCCCGATTTTGCACGAGTCGGGTCATATCGTATTTGCCAAACTTGCAAATATGCGCATAGCCTATGTCAAATGCTTTTGCTTTGCATGGCAAGGTGGAGTAAAAGGTAAGCTGCGTCTTACTTCGCCGTTTGCCCCCGACGAAACGCAAGCCGTTCCCGCCTGTGGCGGCAATATGCAACGCCGCGCCGTTTGCTTTACGCTTGGCGGATTGCTCGTTGGCGCGCTGTTTTTGTTTATCGTCCTTACCGCGGCGATTATTTGCACCTGCGTTGGAAAAACGAAATTTTTGCTTTGGGGTATCGTTCCTTACGCGGCGTACCTTGTGCTTTTGAATAGTTTGCCCGTAGAATACGCCAGCGGAAAAACGGATACGCTCGTTTGGCTCGGTTTGAAAAAAGGGTATCCCGAAGAACGAAATATGCTAGCCGCCATGGAAATCCAAGGACGGCTGTTTGCGGGAGAAACGTTTGGTGAAATAGACGAAAAGCTGTATTACGACGTGCCGCAGCTTTGCGAAGACCAACCCCTGTACGCCGTTATGCTGGATTTGCGTTATCGCTATCATATCGAGCGTGACGAGTACGAAAAGGCAGGGGACGCTTTAAACCGTTTGGCGTTATCCCAAGCCTATCTTTCGGATACGCAGTTGCAAAAGGTATCGGCGGAGCTCGTGTACATGCACGCAATCGGCGGGGATTTGCAACGCGCAAAGGAAAGTGCAGCGCTTTGTGAAGAGTATCTTACCAAAGACGCGCTCACGGCAAAACGCGCTTTGGCGGCGTATATGCTTGCCTGCGGAGAACGCGAACGGGCGAGCTTGTTGATTGCCCAAGCGGAAACGTTGCTCGCAAAGGAATGGATAAAGGGCGTCGCTGCGTCCGAAAAAATACTGCTTTCCCGTATGCTTAGCGTATAAAAGTAACGGCGAACGGGCAACATAAGAAAAAAAAGACGGTGGATATTATGCACGAAACGTTAGAAACAATAAAGCAACGAAAGGCGGGCGTTTTAATGCCCGTTTCTTCTCTGCCTTCGCCTTTTGGTATCGGCACGCTGGGGAAAGGGGCTTACGAATTTATCGACTGGCTGCAAAGCGCAGGTATGCGCGTTTGGCAGGTATTGCCTTTACTTCCCACGGGTTACGGCGACAGCCCGTATCAATCGTTTGCCTCGGACGCGCTTAATCCCTATTTTATCGATTTTGAATTGTTAAAAGAAGACGGGCTTTTGGTCGGCGAAGACTACGAAACGGTAGACTTTGGCGACAATCCTAGCCGCGTGGATTACGGAAAACAATTTACCAACAAAACGACTATTTTACGCAAAGCGTTTGCAGCGTTCAATCGCAAAAACGCCGCATGGCAAGCCTTTCTCGAAAGGGGGAAGTATGCGGATTTTGCGCTGTTCATGTCCTTAAAGGTACGCTTTGGATACGCCCCTTGGGAAGAATGGGAAACGCCGTTAAAAAACGCTCAGCCGCAAGCGATAGAAGAGCATAAATCGCAGTACGGCGAAGAAATTTTATTTTGGCAATTTACGCAATTTTTGTTTTTGCGTCAATGGGATAAATTACGCGATTACGCGCACGAGCACGGCGTACAAATCATGGGAGATATGCCCATATACGTTGCGTACGATAGCGTAGAAACGTGGTTGCATAGGGATGGTTTGTTTCAGCTTGACGAAGAAGGCAACGTAGCCATGCGCGCAGGCGTTCCGCCCGACGCTTTTTCCGAAGACGGTCAGTTTTGGGGTAACCCCGTATACGACTGGTCGAAAATGCAGCAGAATAACTATTCGTGGTGGAAAGAACGCTTTGCCTATGCGTTTTCCTTGTTCGATATCGTCCGTATCGACCATTTCCGTGCGTTTGATAGATATTACGCTATCCCCACGGGCGCGGAAACGGCAAAGGAAGGCGAGTGGCGCGACGGCCCGAAAGCAAAGCTGTTTGAAGGCTTTGAAAACAGCGCAATCGTTGCGGAAGATTTAGGAATTATCGACGACGGCGTTCGCACGCTTTTAAAAGAAACGGGCTATCCTGGTATGAAGGTGTTCGTCTTTGCGTTCGACGGCAATCCCGACAACGAATATTTACCCGATAAATACGACGAAAATTGCGTAGTGTATACAGGCACGCACGACAACCAAACGTTGCGCGCGTTTTTGGAAGAAATGCCGCCCCCCGAAAGGAAGGCGTTTGAAACGGAGCTGGAAAAACAATGCCTGCAAGCGGATACGCCCTATCTTACGGAAACGACGGAAGACGAATGTCAAAGCATTGTCCGTTTACTCTTTTCTTCCAAAGCGGACACCGTTATCGTGCCCATGCAGGATATTTTAGCGCTTGGGAAAGATGCGCGGCTTAACGCCCCGTCCACCGTTTCGGGCGAGAACTGGACGTATCGGTTTACGCAAAAGGATTTGCGTCGCCGCAAAGCGGCTTGGCTGAAAGAAATGACGGAAGAATATAACCGCTAAAATAATAAAACAAACTTCTCTCTTGATGAAAAATCAGGAGAGATTTTTTTATTTGCGAATAAAAAGAGAACGATAAAGAAAAACTAATGGAAAAGATAGCCCGAAAACATGGGCAAAAGGAGATAGAGCATGAAAAAGATAACCAAAGCAGTATGCCTTACGCTTGCGCTTTGCGGCGCGTTTGCCAGCGTGGGGTGTATGGACAAAAACGACGGAGCGATAAAACTTACCGTTTGGGCATCCGAAGGAGATAGGGAGTTTGTAAACGAAGTCGTCAACGACTTTAAGGCGAAAAATCCCGATAAACAATATAATATCGTTATTGATATCCAAGGGGAAAACGACGTGGCGACGCGTGTTCTCAACGACGTGGAAAACGCCGCGGACGTGTACTCTTGTTCTAACGACCAGCTTGGCAAGCTCATCAACGGCGACGCGCTTGCGCAAATTGCGGGGGAACGCTTAAACCGCGTAAAACAAGCGAACTCCGCGGACTCCATTCAATCGGCAACAATGACGGTCAACGGCAAGGAAGGGGTGTACGGTATGCCGTATACGGACAATACCTTTTTCCTGTATTATAATAAATCGGTGCTTAGCGAAACGGACGTGCAAAGCATGGACGGCATTTTAGCCAAATGCAGCGCCAATAAACAGCTTGCCTATCCTATGAAGGACGGCTGGTATACCACGGCGTTCTATTTTGGCAAGGGCTTAGGGTATCAAGTGGAATATGATAATAACCTTGCGGAAACGTCGATAACCTGCGAATTTGACAATCCGACGGGCGAAGCGGTTACTCAGGCTATGTGGGAGCTTGTCAAGGATAACCGATTCAAGGCAGACGCGGACGATTCAAAAATCACCGCAGGCTTTAACGACGGGAGTATTATCGCCGCCGTTTCGGGAATATGGAATAAGACGACCATTCAAGGGTATTTAGGCGACAACTTCGCAGCGACAAAGCTGCCCACGTACACCTTTCATAAAGGACAAATGGACGAAGAACAGGTACAGCTCGTTTCGTTTGCAGGATATAAGCTCATGGGCGTGAATAACTATTCCAAGAATAAGACGGACGCCATGGATTTTGCGGAGTTCTACACCAACAAGGAAAATCAAATCAAGCACTTTGAAAAACGCGGATTTGTTCCTACGGACGAAAGCGCGCGCGCCGACGAACGCGTACAGGCGGACGTTTGCGCCAAAGCGATTACCGCGCAGCTTGCGCACAGTAAAACGCAAAAGGACGTGCCTTCCACCATGTGGACGCCCATGATCGGTTTGGGCTCGGCTATGATTACGGGCGCGCAAAGCGGTAACTTTGATTTAAAAGCACAATTAAAGGCGTGCGTAGACGCCATTGAAAAAACGACTGCCGGTTCGTAACGGCAAAAAAGGAGAGATGCTCATATGGAAAAAGTAAGAAACGCCAAGCCGAGTTCTACACGCATGGGCGTAGCGACGGCGTTTGCGAAAGGTTCGCCGTATACCCGTCTTTCCTTTTTTATCATGGGCAGCGGACAGCTTGCCCGTCGGCAATTTATCAAAGGCGCGTTATATCTACTCACGCAAATCGCCTTTATTCTGTGGTTGATATTTGTCGGCGGCAACTATCTTATGCACCTGTTTTCGGGTAACCTTGGCACGCAGCTCTCAGGGGAAATTTGGAACGAAGAATTACAAATTTTCGAGAAAGTAAAGGGGGATAACAGCTTTTTGATTTTGCTTTACGGCGTAGTGACTATCGTCCTTTTGCTGCTGTTTACCGCCGTTTGGGTAATGAATATAAAGGGGAGCTATGAAAACGATTTACGCCTTGCCCGAGGCGAACACGTGCGTTCGTTTAAGGAAGACTTGTCGGTGCTTTTTGGAGAGAAATTCTACGTGCCGTTACTTCTTCCGCCGCTTTTAGGACTGTTGGTATTTACCGTACTGCCGCTTGTTTTTATGGTGCTAATCGCCTTTACCAACTACGATTACGCGCATATGCCCCCGGGAAAATTATTCGACTGGGTAGGATTTTCCAACTTTGCGTCTATGTTCTCGTTTACGGGCGGCGGAACGGGTTTTGCGCTTATCTTTTTGCGAGTGCTTGCATGGACGTTTATATGGGCGTTTTTCGCAACGTTTACCAACTATTTTCTCGGTATCGTTATTGCCTTGCTTATTCAAAAAAAGGGGATTAAACTCAAAGTTTTATGGCGTACGCTGTTTGTAATCGCTATCGCCGTACCGCAATTCGTTACCCTGTTGTTGATGCAAAAGATATTAGACGGCGACGGCATACTCAATAAAATTTTGGGTACGAATATTTTATGGCTTGCCGACCAACGTTTCTTTTCGTTGTTACCCAGATTGATGATTATTCTCGTCAACGTATGGATCGGCGTACCGTATACCATTTTAATGAGTACGGGTATTTTAATGAACATTCCCGCCGATTATTACGAAGCCGCGCGCATTGACGGCGCGTCGCCCGTTCGTATCTTTTTTAGCATCACTATGCCGTATATGTTGCACGTTACGACGCCCTATTTGATTACGCAATTCGTCGGGAATATCAATAACTTCAACGTCATTTGGTTGTTGACGGGCGGCGGACCCGTGGATAATATCTACTACGGCAGGGGCTCGCAAGCGCAATCTACCGACTTGCTGGTGACGTGGCTGTACCGTTTAACGGTAGACGAAAACCCGAAATTTAACGTAGCGTCGGTTATCGGTATCGTCATTTTCGTTATTAGCGCGGCGCTTTCGCTTATCACGTATAATCGGACGTCGTCGGCGAAAAAGGAGGACGCATTTCAATGATTAAAGCGTATGCGGCAAAATACCGCAAAAGCCTTTCCAACTTGCTGGTATATTTACTTTTGGCAGTTTTGGGAATACTGTGGGTGCTGCCCATTTGCTATCTTATCTATACGGCGTTTCGCATAACCCCGTCCACGGGGATTATCAATACGCTGTTTCCCGATAATTTACAGCTTGGTTTCGGCAACTTCCGCCGTTTGTTTGCGGATACTATGTTCTTAAAATGGCTCGTCAACACGTTGATTGTCGCTATCAGTTCTTGCGCGGTAACGACGCTGTTTATTTTAATGGTAAGCTACGCCCTTTCGCGTATGCGCTTTCGATTGCGCACGCCGCTTGTCAATATCCTGCTCGTTTTGGGAATGTTCCCCGGGTTTATGAGTATGATAGCTATTTACTTCATTCTCAAAGCCATGGGGCTTACAAACTCTCTGTTAGCGCTCGTTTTGGTGTATTCGGGCAGCGCAGCTTTGTCTTATTATATTTGTAAAGGATTTTTCGATACCGTACCGCGCGCTATGGAAGAAGCGGCGATTTTAGACGGCGCAAGTCAACCTATGGTTTTTTGGAAAATCATACTGCCCATGGCAAAACCGATAATCGTGTATACGGTACTGACGTCGTTTATCTCGCCGTGGTGCGATTTTATCTTCGTCAATACCATTATCAGCGACCGTACGAAATACACCGTTTCGCTGGGACTGTATAAAATGATTAACGGAGAACGAAGTAGCTTTAACGATAACTTTACGGTATTTTGCGCAGGCGCGTTCGTCGTTGGCGGTATTATCGTAACGTTGTTTATGAGTATGCAACGCTATTACGTCGAAGGCGTAACAGGCGGCGCAGTCAAAGGATAAAGGATTGCCCCTTTGAAAAAAGGGGCTCTTATTTTTTGTAAAAAAGTTAAAAAAATCCAAAAAACGCTTGTCAAACGGTTGACTTTTTCGGGGGGGGGGGGT
>JAGAIW010000116.1 GCA_017626305.1 Clostridia bacterium | reverse complement strand
TAAGGCCCGTTGGTCAAGCGGTTAAGACACCACCCTTTCACGGTGGTAACATGGGTTCGAGTCCCGTACGGGTCACCAGCAAAAAAGACAGGATTTAATCCTGTCTTTTTTGCTGTGTGTGACACCGTTACGGGTAAAAGCGAACCCATAGGGTTCGCGCGAGCCGTTGAAAACGGCGACGCTCTCCGAGAGTTCCCTTTTAAGGGTGTCGGAGATACCCGTACGAGTCACTATTTAGTCCTGTCCTTTTTATTTCTTCAATTTTTGTTAATTATAATAAAACCTTGACTTGTTAATTTAAAATTGATATAATTAAATTATAATATTCACCACTAAGGAGCATTTTATATGTTCGAAAAACGCCTTATGGACAATCTTGCTTTAATGGCAGAATGGAATTGGGAAAAGAACAGCGAATTAGGCGTTAATCCGCAAACGCTCACTTTGGGAAGCGGTAAAAAGGTTTGGTGGATATGTAGTAAAAGCCACAAGTGGCAAGCAAGAATTGACCATAGAAACAACGGCAGCGGTTGTCCGTATTGTTCAAATAATAAAGTACTTCCAGGTTATAACGATTTAGCAACACTTAATCCCACTTTAGCGAAAGAATGGAATTATGCTTTAAATCAAGATTTAAAACCAGAAGATTTTACCGCGAACAGCGGAAAAAAAGTTTGGTGGATATGTAGTAAAGGTCACAACTATCAAGCAGCGATTATCAATAAAAATAAAGGTGCTGGGTACCCCTATTGTTCAAATCAAAAACTTTTACAGGGATATAATGATTTAGAAACGCTTAATCCCCTTTTAGCAAAAGAATGGAATTATTCCTTGAATAAAGAATTAAAACCTTCTGATGTATTTTCTTGCGGTCATCAAAACATATGGTGGAATTGCGAAAAAGGACACACCTACCAAGCAAAAATTTATAATCGCACAAATGGACGCGGTTGTCCATATTGTTCAAGCAATCGCGTGCTGTCGGGCGAAAGTGACTTAGCAACACTTAACCCACTTTTAACAAAAGAATGGAATTACACTTTAAACAAAGATTTACAACCTTTTAACGTATTACCTAACAGCAATAAAAAGGTCTGGTGGAACTGTTCAAAAGGACACGAATGGCGCTCAACAATAGCAAGTAGAACCAACGGCAGCGGCTGCCCATTTTGTTCAAATAAAAAAGTACTTCCAGGTTATAACGATTTAGCAACGCTAAATCCCTGTTTAGCGAAAGAATGGAATTATGCTTTAAATCAAGATTTAAAACCAGAAGATTTTACCGCGAACAGCAGAAAAAAAGTTTGGTGGAAATGTCCTCAAGGGCATGAATATCAAGCAAGGGTTGACCATAGAAACAATGGTAGCGGTTGTCCACATTGTTATAGGCAAAGAAAATCTCACAGTTCCCCTAAGAATAAAAATTGACCCTTCGCAAAATTATTTATCAAAAAAGACAGGATTTACTCCTGTCTTTTTTGCTGTGTGTTTCCGTCGGGCAAACCCATAGGGTTCGTGCGAGCAAGCGTTTATTTTAGTTAGTTGTCAGCATAAAAGCCCTGTCCAGCGACAGGGCTTTTATGCTTATTCTTTTTATTTTTATTCCGTTTTGATTTCGTCGTTGCAAAGCTCTTCCTGCGTAGAACTTTCCTTGTCGTGATAGAAGAACAAACACGGGAACATCAATAACGCGAAAAAAATCATAAACACACCGAATGCAAGCAAGCTATCGGTTTTTCCCGTTGTAAGTAGTTGGTACAAACCCGTACCGCAAATAAAGAAAAATACCGAGCCGATAATTGCAACGATAGGCATTACGTAGCGTGTAAACGGTTTGCAGTCCGTAAAATGCTTCATGATATAAATGTACATAGTTATATATACTGCATAAATAATTGCACAAATAATTTCATCCATGCTACCTAAATACTTAAAAATCCAAACTCCGTGCATTGCCAAATACCACACGCCGAGCATAAGCACCATACACCCAAACCCGTATAAACAAGAGAGCGCGGAAACACTTTGGTTTTTGCCAAGCTTAGAAAATTTTTCAGGGCAAATTCCCTGTCCCCTACAAGACATCGTATACATACCGCGGCAACAACTCATCGCAACGCCGTTTACCGTACCCAAGCAGGATATCATAATAAAGAGCGTAAACAAGACGCTACCAAATTTGCCCATCAGCTTTTCAAACGCTACAATCGGCGCGTTTGCGTCCAGCGCAATTGTCGACGCGTTCCCTAAGCATGCGGATAACGAAACGTAGTATACTATATAGAAAATTAAAATTGCAATCGTACCAAACGTCAATGCACGGGGCAAATCTTTCTTAGAGTCTTTAAGCTCCGCATTGATAGAAGTTGCACATACCCAACCTTCGTATGCAAACGCCGTCTTTTTTATAGCTTCCCCGAAATTTACGGCACAGTTTTCCGCAGGAGTGGTAAAGGCGTTCACAATCCCTACGCTATCGCCCAAAAAGAAGGAAGCAAACAATCCCGCTATGGCAATTACCCCGATCGGCAACAATTTGATAATCGTTGCGGAAATTTGAAATTTTGCCGACAAAATGGGAGAAAAATAATTCAATGCAACAAACGCCGTTAATACAACAAAAGCAAGAAGAAAGTTTTGCCAATCGGCAAGCCCGATATTGACACCGATAAGTTGAAAGAAATACTGCCCTGCAAACAATGCGACAATGGAAGCAATAATCGGATAATAAAACGTTGTCATTAACCAAGCCAACCCATACGCAACCTTTTTATTTGTCGCCACTTCTACATAGTCGACCACACCGTTGTATTTGGTAATCCGCGTTGCGAATACGGCAAAACAAAATCCTGAGCAAACCATGATTAAGCCGCCGATAAACCATGCAAGAAGAGACAGCTTCAAATCACCGCCCGAAAGGGATAATACGCCCCCTG
The DNA here is from genome assembly GCA_017626305.1 of Clostridia bacterium. Classification (GTDB taxonomy): domain Bacteria; phylum Bacillota; class Clostridia; order Christensenellales; family Borkfalkiaceae; genus Scatosoma. The sequence continues at coordinate 110,091 of JAGAIW010000116.1, read as the reverse complement.
CTTTCAAAAAGACGCCTGAGCCGATAACAATACCGACTACCATCGCCATGCCCGTCCAAACACCATACTGTTTCTTTATTTTTTCCATATGCCACTCCATATTTGAAAATTAGAAAAACGAATAAAAAGCACGTCTACGATTTTAAATTCGAATTTATTTAAGTATAATACATTTCGTTGTTATAGTCAAGCAATTCACACGTGGAAACGCTTTTAATATTCAAAGATACTTGACAAATGTATATTTTTGTGTTATTCTAAATATGCTACACATCTTCATATTACCCGTATAAGGGGGAATACTATTGTAAAAATGTATTCTCTCTCCCTTTATATGGGTAGATGTGTAGCAACATTGAGAGATACGTTTTTGTGCGTCTCTTGATGGGGCGCACTTTTTTTATAATTTTTTTGAAACACTTGACAAATGTAAAGTTTTGTCGTTTTTAATATGTTATACTATTTATAAAGGAGATTTTTATGATAGCAAAAAAGACACTAATTCTATACATTTTACAAATGCTTTATAAAGGCTCGTCTTGGGATAATCCTATTACCGTAATGCAAATGACAAACGTACTCAATTCAATGGGCATTAATTGTAATAAGCGGACGATAGGACGAAACATACAATACTTAATTGATTTCGGTCTGCCTGTTATTAGGAAGAAAGGTAAAAACGGCGGTTATTTTTACTTAAAAGAAAAAGATAATTTTTTTAATTAAAGGAATGTAAAATGAAAAAAGTATTAATTTGGATAGGGTGTTTACTACCTGCCGCAATTTTATTTACAAGCATTGAAAGAAATGGTTATATGTTAAATCCGTTGCTTAAAACATTAATTGCAGTTTTTTCTAGTATAGTCGCGATAAAAATATGCAAAACTCTAAAATCCCAAAAAAAAATAGATCACGAAAAAAACACAAAAGAAATCGACATTAATACTCCGTCGAAAGATGAATGTCCATCTTGCTTTCATAAAATTTCTAAAGACGATAAAGAATGTTCTTATTGTGGATATATATTAAAAAAATAAATTTAATACAGGGAATAATTACAAAAAAAACAATAATATAATTTCAAATTAAGCAGTAAAATTATAAAAAATTTGTCGAATATATATATATTGAACATTTTACAAAGGAGAACATTTATGTGGTTTTTATGGATTTTGATTACATTGCTTGTTTTGGGGATATCGGGAACACAAGTATTTAGTTTTTTTTATATACTTTTTAATTTTCAAGAAGAATATAACAACGTAACCCCGACCAAAAGGACAAGTATGGCAATAGGGATTATAATTCATTCAATCATTATGATTACTTGGATTGTTCTTTGTTTTGCCATAGAATCTATTAGACAATACTGGGTGGTGTTACTTTTTACTTGGATTATTGGCATTTGTTTTACAATACATAATGTCAAAAAAAACAGCGATAATATTTTACTAGACTTATCTTCTTCACCAACAGAAAATATTGATATTAAAAACTCTATAAATGAATTAGAATCCGCATTTCAAACCCCATTGAAAGTACAGCGGATAAAAAATAACCCTGGCAAAATAGAATGTTTTACTGTTCATGAAATCGTTGCTGGTCTTGTTAATTTATTAGAAGCAAAAGAAAATTTAAGTTCGCAAGAATATGCATATGTCTTACAAATTTACGAATCATACAAACGAACCGACAAAGAGATATTCTTGGATAACATGGCATTTTTTGGTTTATCTATCGACATTATATCAAGCTTTGACTTAGTTGCACCATATTATATGTTTTGCGGTCAAGATGATACTGAATTTATGCGCGAAAAAGAAGATGAAAAATACGACTATCGTCTACGCGCATTGCAACTATTAGAGAAACAACCAAATGATTTCAAGGAGCAATGGAATACTTTGCATGAAGAATTTATGTACAAGTTCTATCTATCAATATAAAATTTGTATAAAACGATAATAAACGCGTTGTTATGAAAAATAAACAGCAACAAGTTTCAATTTAGGTTGTTGATGGTGCAACCTTTTTCCATTCTTTCATATAATAGTCAATGATACATATAGAGAATGATTGCTTTTTGAATCTGACGCCAACAAGAATTTAAGCGCAAGCCCCCATTTCACCTTCCGCTACATTCCCCTTTTTTTCTTCAATTTTTGTCGCATAAATAAAGCTTTGACTCGTTAATTAAAAAACGCTCTAATTAATATAATCTTCGCCCGCTACGGTGGCGTCCCTTACGAAAAACGCTTGCGTTTTCTTTACCGTTATGATATAATAAAAAATAAAACCACAGGGGCTTGGATATATTCAAGAATGGAAAATAATTTTAGCTTACAAGAAATAAAAAATAGCATGGAATATCAATGGCGTAAGCATCAAATCCATACGCTTTTAGCCGCTTGGCTTTTTATTGCCGTAATTTCTTTGTTTTTGCCGTTCGCTCTCGTCCCCAACAAGAACGACTGGGAATTATTAGGCTTGGGCTTTTTCATTTGGTTTATCGCAATGTGTCTTTACGGATTACTCTTCTTGGGATTTATACTGTTTCATCTCTTCAAAAACAAATACTTTATAAAAAATTACAAGAATTTTCAATGCTTTGAAGTTACCTTAGATAGCGTATCCACTTCCTATGCTTATAGACGTTCTATTTATTATACCGTCCAAATTACTGATGGAGAGCATGTAAAACAAGTAGATACAAATCCTTATTTTTCCAGTTCTATTTTCGCTAAATTCTCCCCTGCGGATTTTAATAACAAGCGAGTCGTTGGGCTTTACGATAGCAGCATGGAAAAATTTTATATCATAACGATAATCGACTAATTTTTATTCAATGCTATTAAAAAAATCGCACGGAAAGCAATCCGTGCGATTTTTACATTATTCCCCTTTCTCTTTTTCCTTTTGGCTATACCGTATCAATGACGTAACCACCGAAATGATTGCGGTGATATCGGCAATCAATGCAACGAGATATAATTTGGAAATGCTGTTACATACAAACATACAATAGCTAAACAGCGAAATTTTGCGGATATTATTTTCTTTCAACATAAAGAACGCTACGGTGGTGGACAGGCTTGCCATAAAGGCGAAAACGTCGTTCCAGACCTTGAAGGTAAACAGCGAGAACCCGCCTGCTACCGCCAAGAAGAACACAAGCCACCATTTACTGTCCGCCCAGCGGTATTTTCCACGCAGTAGAAAAATAATATTACTCATAATACCGATAATATTCGCCGTACCGCTAATCAAATCGCCCTGTAAGGCAAAGTATGAAAGCCAACCGATATTGCTAAAAATGCTGACGATTATGATTTTCTTTCTATCCTGCATTTGAAAAATCATAAACTGCAAAAAGATAGAAAGAATACCGATAGCGTTAAACAATATGGGATACCCTATCCCTAGCGCTCCGTCTAAGCCGTCGACGATATTTTTCGAGAGCTCGTTAATAAAAAGTAAGCTATACATACGCCTTTACAACCAAAGCGCCGCCGCACCTAAAAGTCCCGCGCTATTTCCAAGCGTAGCAATTAAAAGCTGTACCTTCGGGCCTTTATCCCCTGCAAAAATTTCCTTTTCTAAAAACGCCCTAAGCGGTTGGATCAGCGTATCCCCTTGCGCGCAAACGCCGCCGCCGAGCATAATCGCTTCGGGACGGAATACGTTGGCAATATTCGTAAGCCCGACGCCAAGCTTTTCAATATAATTATCCACCACCGCTTTTGCCGCAGCGTCGCTATCTTGATAATCAAACGCCGTTTTTCCCGTTACTTTATCCAGCGACCCGACCGCCCACATTTTACTGTTTTTATCCTTTTCCATAGCGCGTTTGGTATCGCGAATGAGCGCAGTCGCCGACGCGTAGGCTTCTAAGCAGCCCTTTCTGCCGCAGGTGCATTGTTCTCCGCCTGCTACGATAACGCTATGACCAAGCTCTGCACCAGCCGAGCGGTTGCCTTCAAACAGCTTTCCGTCGATAATCACGCCGCCGCCCACGCCCGTACCCAGCGTAATGAGCACGGTGTTATTATAGTCTTTGCCGCAACCGAATTTGGTTTCCCCAAGCGCGGCAACGTTGGCGTCGTTGGCGATTTTGACGGGTAAACCCGTCAATTTTTCCACTTCTTCACCGATATAAAAATGCTCCCAAGCAAGGTTGTTGGAATAGACGACTTCGCCCTTTTGACTGTCAATCATACCGGGTACGCCCATGCCGATACCGACGATATCGTCGTTTGTCATATTCACTTTTTTAAGCAAAGCTTTGCAAAGCGTTGCGATATTTGCCGCTACGGCGGCAGAGCCTTTTTGGCTTTCGGTAGGGACTTTATCCTGCAAGATAATGCGACCCGTATCGTCTACGATACCGCCTTTGATAAACGTACCGCCCAAATCGATACCGATATAATATTTACGAATTTCCGTCATGACGATTTCCATATCTCCTTTCAGCGTATACTTCCCGTACGCGGCAGGCACGAAAAAGCTGTCGCCCTTTTGCACCGTTTTCCCGTCGATTTCCCCTTGACCGTTTACGCAGGTTATGCATTGAAAAGTTTTAGTATCAGCCGTAAAAACTTCGTCACGTACATGCATTTTTCGTACGGTGAAGTATTTATTTACGGCAAGCAAATCTCCCTGCAACGCAATATTTTCATGCTTTTTAAGCGTCGTAACCGCCAACGCTTTTTCCACGTGCAATTCCCTACCCCGACCGTAATCGAATACGCGGTAAGTTAGATTGCTGTTTTGCTGAATTTCACAAATTAAGCAGCCCTTAGCGATAGCGTGGATTGTGCCTGACGGGATAAAATAGCAATCCCCTGCCTTGACCTTATAGAAGTTTAGCAGCTCCGTCAAACGGTTTTCTTCTATGGCGGTTTGGTATTCTTCTTTGGTAACGTCACGGTTAAAGCCAAGGTAAATCCCTGCGTCTTCGTCCGCCTCGACAATATACCACATTTCCGTTTTCCCAAAGGAATTTTCGTATTTCAAGGCGTAGTTATCGGACGGGTGCACCTGCACGGACAGGTTTTGTTTGGCGTCGATCAGCTTGATGAGCACGGGAAAAAACGGAAAATCTTGCACGTTTGTACCAAGCTCCGCTTGGGTTACGGCTTTTGCAAGCGTTTCGCCGTTTTCAAGACAGGTTAACCCGTCTTTATGGAAGGAAAGCTCCCAGCTTTCCGCGCAGGGCGTTTTGTCCGTTTTCTTGCCGTATTCGTCTTTTAAGCGCGTTCCGCCCCAAATATAATCTTTACAAACGGGATATAATTTTTCTATTTTCATTTCCGTATACCTTTTACCTGCTGATAAATTTGCGACATTCCGTTTGCGTTGGGGTGACCGTTTTCCTTTTCTATATTTTGCAAACGGATATATTTCACGCCGTAACGGTTCGCCGCCGCCTGCAAGCCGTCTTGGATTTCTTCCTTGATATCCGTATTGATGACAACGACGATTTCCGTATTCTTCGCGGCGGCTTTTACTTCGTGGATAAGATAACAAATCGCAGGGAGAACGCTATATAAATCCTTTTCCTGCCAGTCTTCAAATTGCATGCTGCCAAGGGGCGCGTTGCTCCAACTATCGTTCGTTCCGCCAAAAATATAAATGGTGTCTATACGGTTTTTATCAAAAAATCCGTCTTCCTTTAATCGTCTAAATCGATAAATAAACGAGCTCGACGCCGAGCAATCTTCCCCGTCATAGCCCGTATACCCTATGGTAGAACCGCTCCAACTATTATTTTGCAGCAAATTATCCCCCGCATCGTCCAGCAAACGTTTCCACCACGTGTCCTTTAACGCCATTTTGGTGACGGGCGGACCGACTTCACGACCCTGCTCACAATAATAAAAGTGGTAATCTTGGGGTATGTATCCTTCATAGGTTGAGTAGCTATCCCCTAAAATGACAATATTTTTCATATAAGTACTTCCTTTTTTATTTAAACAGTTATCATTATACGCCTTTTAGATTGACTTGTCAAGCCTATGTGCGTAAGGAATGGTATCGTTTTTCTTGCTTTTCTGATTTGCGTGTGTTATAATATCCGTAAAGGAGAACACTATGACCCATACCATGAATTTATGGCACGACCCATTTGAAAAAATCGTTTCGGGGCAAAAGTCCGTGGAAATGCGTTTATACGACGAAAAACGGCAAAAAATCCACGCGGGCGACACCATTATATTTACTGACGTGGATACAGGGCAAACGGTTGCTTGCAAAGTGGTCAATATGCGCACGTTTGCCACTTTTGATAAGCTGTATCTTCATTATGATAAAACGGCAATCGGCTACGACAAAAACGAGCAAGCCAACCCCAAAGACATGCTTGCTTATTATACGCAAGCGCAAATTGATGCGTACGGCGTAGCGGCAATAGAGATAAAGGTACTATCATGAAACGTTTGATTTGTCTTTTTCTTATCGCCATATGTTGTTTGTTTTGTAGCTGCAATCGCAGCGAGCAAACGAACAAGGCTATCACCTGCGACGACGTAACGGCGGTATATCAAGCCGCAGGGTTTACCGTATTCCATAGCGAAAAGGCGAACGTGGAAAACGGCGTATGCTACGTAAAAGCCACCGACCCCGACACACAGGAATACATATTTTTCTATTTTTTCGACACACACGAGCAGGCAAACGCATACGCAAAAACACGAGAATACAACGTGTTGATTTGGCTGTTTAGCGCCATTTACGGCGATCCGTCTTGGCTAACGACGAAGGTATACAATCAAATAGAAATCGAGTACGACCAAGCGTACTTATACGAACCGTTTAAAACGCTGATACAAAGTTAAAAACTCCCGTTTCGGGAGTTTTACTTTTTATTCTAAAATGTTGCTTGTGATAAAGTCTACGCCGTACGCTTTGGCAAGCTGCGCGTGCTCTAACGTGTCTAACGTCCAACAGTTGACGACAATGCCCGCCGCGTGCAATTTATCCACCAGTTCTTTGGTGACGCACGTTCCGCAAAGGTCGGCGTCAAGCTTATTGTCCACCATAAAGCGGAATTCTTCTTCGTCCACCTTACAGGTTAAAAACTGCGCGGTTGCCTTGGGATATTTTTTGCGAAGGTTCACAAGGTTTTCCCCAGCAAACGAAATAAACGTGGTGCGTTCCAGCCAGCCCATACTTTCAATCGTCGCCGCAATTTCCCAAACCTTTTCTTCCGCCATGGGATTTTTCAGTTCTAACACGGCTTCCTTTTCGTATTTACGGCAAATGGAAATATATTCTTCCAGCGTAGGTAAAAACAAGTCGTTTCTCTTGGTTACGCCGTCTTTATCCGTCATGCGAATTGCACGCAGCTCGTCAAACGTACATTCTTCCACTACTTTATCAATCCCCGTCAAGCGCTTTAAGTTATCGTCGTGGAAAACGATAATTTTCCCGTCAACGGTTACGTGTACGTCCGTTTCAATCCCGTAATAGCTTTTCACCCCCGCCGCTACAAAAGCAGGGCAGGTGTTTTCCAGCTCTAACCCGGAAACGCCGCGGTGCGCAATCATACGGATATTTCCCTTATCTTCTACTTTAATGGTATTCATATCTTTTTTCTCCTTATTTGGAATGGTTTAAGTATACCACTTAAAGCGTAACCCTGTCAAGAGTTTGCGTTGATTTTTATGGAAAAAGCCCTGCGCTTGCAGGGCTTAATCGTTGTAATTTAATGCGCCGTCTATACGGCGAGCCGTTATATTTGCAACGCTTGTCGCTCGTCGAAGAGACAAGCAGGTCAAGGAACGCGCGGATTTTCCGACGGGAGTTTACTATGCGTAAATGAGCAAGGAAAAACGCAAGCGTGACGACGAGATGCGCCGTCTATACGGCGAGCCGTTATTCTAATGACTGAAAGCCCTTCCCCCGTACTTCCACCGACTCGTTAATAATGATAAAGGCGTGCTCGTCTACGCTTTTGACAAGCTGACGAAGCTGGGTGAGCTGTCTGTTTTTTACACAGGTAAGTAAGACGTCGTGGTTATTATGGGTATACATACCTTGACCTGCAAGCATGGTAACGCCGCGCGGACTACTATGTACGAGCACGTCGGAAAGCTCTTCCCCTTTATCCGTAATGATAATACACATTTTGGATTTTTCCAAGCCGACAAGAACGACTTCGGAAACCTTAGTGCTGACGAATACGACGATAAGCGCGTACAGCATATTGTTAGGCGTTTGGGTAGCGATAGCGCCGGCAAGGACGATAATCCCATCTAATATGCCTACGCATACGGGGATTTTCACCACTTTAACCAAACGGGCAATCAATCTACCGAGCAATTCCGTACCGCCGCTGGAAAATTCGTATTTAACAAACAAGCCGACGGCTATTCCTTGACATACTCCGCCGTAGAGCGAAGACAATACGCTATCGTTTGTCATAGCAGGAAAAAACGCCAACAAGTCGGTAACGACGCCAAGGGTAACTATCGTCAAAAGACAACGGAAAATAAATTTCCAACCCTGATATTTAATGCCAAAAATTAGGATAGGCAAATTAAAAACAATGGAAAGAACACCGATAGGAATCTGTTCATTGAAGTAATTGACAAGTACGGAAAGACCTGCAATTCCGCCTGCGATAATAGAGTTTGGCGCAAGGAATAACGACGTACTCATACCATAGGCAACACAGGCAAGCAGCATAAACAAATAGCCTTTTAACTCTTGTAAAATTTCTTTCTTTTGCATATGAGCTTTATTTTCCTTTCCATTCAATGGTTGCCGTGCAAGGCATATGGTCGGACGTACGGTTTTTGATTACTTGATAATCGGTAACCAAAAAATCACGCGACACGAAAAAATAGTCTATCGTTTGATAAGGATTATACGTCGAGAACGTATACTCGGTATTGCCCGTAACCTTTGCCGCGCTTTGCAATCTATCGTACAGCGGTTGTAAAACAGGCGAATCGGGACGAACGTTGAAATCCCCCATTAAAATCAAGGGTGTTTTTGCATTGTCAATGATTCGTACCAGCGCGTTTATCATGCGTTCTTGTTCTAAACCGTTCAAGCCAAAATGGGCAACGAGTACGGTGACGATACCGAAATCCGCCTGAATTTGCGCCTGTAAAATAGCGCGATCTTCATAGTATTCATTTTCTTCGGGGCGGCGTTCGTCGCCGACGGGAGAAGGTATTTTGACCACCTTCCGCGAAAGAATACGCTTATCCGAAAGAAAGGCATTCCCGTAGCTCCTCGGCGGATTATTTGGAAAGACAATGGCTTCGGCAAACATTTGATAGGGCTTTCCCGAAAGCTTTGCCAAGGTATCCGTTTGCATATCCAACGCGCCGCCGCCCGAATTATACACTTCGTTCAAGCCCACGATATCTGCGTTTAACGAGCGAATCACCTTCGCCGTTTCGTCCAAGGTTACGGGTAATTGCCCTGCGGGGAAAGACCCGTCGTAGGTGGAAAAGTTCAAGCCGTGCGCGATATTATACGTCGCAATTTTTAAAACGGTATTCATAACGTTACTCCTGAAAAAAAAGATTACTATAATCATAACACAAAACAACGGATTACGCAAGCGGTAACCCGTTATTTGTTCAATTATTTATAAGATTTTTCGCGTTACGACGATTTCCCAAACGAGTTGACGCTTGCCGTCAACATAAAGCTGTTGTAGCCAAATCTACCCGTACGGGGATTGCGCCCTTCCAAGACTTCGCCTAAAAGTTTTTCAGCAAGCTCGGGAATGGCGTCTATCTCGCCTTTTACGTATTGACGCAAGCGCTGCTGACAGGCTTTCGTGCGTTCGATTAAACCGCCGATACGGAATTCGAGTATTTCAAAACCGTGCGGTTTATTCGTCGTCAGCCATTGAGCACGCAAGCTGACAATAAAGGCACGCAGTTTTCTTTGCAGTTTCGTCATTTCATCGGCAATTTCTGCAAGCGTTTGCTTATCTCCTGCTTGATACGCCGTACGCAAACGGATACCCATATCGTATTTGATAATGACTACGTCGCAAAGATCGGCTATCGTACGGAAAATATATCCGTACTGACCTTTCGTCATGCGACGGGCAACCGTGCGCGCTTTTTTGAAATATTCTAAGTATTCGGGAATAACGTTAAAATCCATTTGTCCCAAGAACAAATCGTTATACAGCGCAAGCTTAGTCGGCGAGCAGCCGTCCGCCACCTTTCCGCAACAACTGTCCGCATAGCCTACCTTCATAAACTGATCAAACGAATAACCCGTAAGCGCGTAAAAGTCCTTTTTAGCGTCCCCCTTATTCTTTCCGCGCGCTTTATTGCCCATATACGCCATATTCGGCAATACGGAAAAGAGCGAACATTCCGCGCCGTCGTCTGCCCAAGCGCAGTAAATAATGCTCTTCATATCGTATTTTTTCGTCATGCGAACGGCAAGCTCTACGGCGTTATTATTGCTGTACGTCGCCGGCATATACCCCGTGCATTTATGCGCCGCTTCGGCAAACCATACGGGCGTTTTGAACCCTTTATGCATACGGAAATAGTCTTCGTACGCCGCCGACCATTTGGACGCGTAGTTCCAATGGCATACCTGTACGTTATTAGGCAAGCGTTCTAATACGGACGGGGGAATACATACTCTGCCCTGTTTATCCACACATTCCTTGGTTTCTTTGGCGATTTTCCAAAACATATCGCTCCACATAATGCCCGCCTGATAGCCGTATTTATCCAAAAGCTTGGATATAACCTGCAAATGCTCGCTTAAAATATCAAAACGGTTTCTGCACCCGTGCTTATCCATATACGCGCCGCGACCGACCATGTGCGCTTCGTCCATGCCGATATGAATACGGCGGGAAGAGAAACATTCGGACAGCGTTTTGAACATATTTTCAATCAACGCATACACCCGTTCTTCGCCGACCATAAGAATATCTTCGCAATCGAATATGCCTTGATAATCGGCATACCAGCGTTTTAAACCGCGCAGATGCGCAAGCGTTTGGATACAGGGAATGACTTCGATACCAAACGAGCAAGCGTAGGCGTCAATCTCCTTCATTTCTTCTATCGTATATCCGCCGCGAAGATATCCAAAAACGGGCTCGTCCTTAATTTGATAGGTATCTTCCGTGTAGAGCATGATAGAATTAAATCCAAGCATAGCAATATTACGAATGAGTTTTTTCACCGTAGGCAGGTTATGTACGGCGTTTCTGGAACAGTCTACCATAAAACACAAATCGTCGTAGTCAGACTGTTCTTGTAGACGATATTCCGCTATACCGTTATTGCGTTTTGCAAGCAACGCCGCGCGGGCGATATCCGCCGCCGACGAATACCCTACGGTATATTTCCCGTTTTCAAGCGTGAGCGAAAGCCCTTTCTCTCTTTGCTGATAAACGGTGTTTTCAGGAAAGACAAATCCGATTTCTTCTCGAATACCTTGTAACAGCGTTTGCATTGTTTTTTTCTCCTTATCTTAGCGCTTAGCGCGCATTTTTCTTAAAGTATGCCAACGTACCGACGGGCGCGTCCACACAAACGGTTTCTCCGCCGCAATACGTTTTGCCCGTAGGTATATACGTCCAGTCCGTCCCCTTGGGCAAACGAACCGTTTGGCTGGTTTCGCCCTGTTTGGTAACGGGCGTTACCAAATACTCCGACCCAAACATAAAGGCGCGCATTTCCCTAGCGTACCCTTGATGGGGAAATTCGTATTCCAGATGCCGTACGATAGGCGCGTGCGTTTCCTTTGATTCTTGAACGAGTGAAAGAAGATACTCTTCCATTTGCGTATGTAAAAGCGCGTATTGCAAAAACAGCGATTTTTCCCGCCCGTCCTTTTCCCAGTAAGCATGGGAAAATTGCATGCTCGGCATCAGCGCGGAACATTCGCAAAAACGGCTGACCAGCTCGAAATCGTACTCTGCCCCGTTTGCCGAGCGAAAGTCGGCGATTTGCCCGCCGCCGATCATATCGGGACAACAAAACGGATAACCGCAAAGTCCCGCTAAAAGGGTGTGCGGCACAAGTGCGCCGATACCGTCCGTTTCGCTCCACGAACGGCGTTTGTCGTTTAAGCGCAGTACGTAGTGCTGACCGCAATAGCCCAGCACTTCGCGCAATTCGTTATAACGGTATTGATTCGCGAATTTTGCCCACAAATCACAATGCTGCGCAGGCGATACCTGCTGATACGTGACGTCGTCGAAGGCGTAGTAATTTTCCCCGCCTGCGTCAAATTTAAAGCCGTCGACGCCGTACGTTTGCATAAGAAAGTCCAGTTTGCCTTTCAGCCACTCCCACGCAAACGGGTTCGTCATATCGAGCAGCGCGCTTTTTCCATTCCACCACTCTTTCTTTGCCACCGCACCCGTGTTCTCACGGATAAAGGCGTTATGCCGACAAAGCAACTCGTAATCGGGTGTAGCTACGTTGACAAACGGAACTAACCACAATTCCACGGCAAAGCCCATGGCGTGCAATTTATCCACCATGCCCTTGGGATTAGGAAATTTTTCTTCGTGAAAACGCCAGTCGCCGTAATCGCAGCTCCAACCGTCGTCGATAATCAAAAGCCCGTAGGGCATACCGCTTTTTTGAATACCGTCTACGTATTTTTCTATCTTTTCCTGCGAAACGTGGATATCCATTTCCGCCCAAGTACAAAACTGCGGACGGGTGAGCAGTTGCTTAGGGATTTCTACGCTATCGCGGGAAAAATATTTCTTTGCGGCGGCAAGGTATGCGTCTTTCAAATTCGTATGATTTTCTGAAAATTCCGCAATATCATTGTAAAAGACGGTAAAAATACCGTCTTTTACCGTAAAGGCGCTACCGCCTTCCACGTATAAATATCTCCCTAAATTGCTGGTAAATAAACCGTGATAAGGGTTACCCGTTGCGTTTTCATTGCAATCAAACGAATATTCGCTGCTTTTGGTAAACGGCATGCGTTGACCGTGCGCCACTACGCCGCCCCACCAAAATTCGCCGTCCTTTATCGTAAATGAAAAACGTTTGCTATAATTGACCATGTACTGCTCCCGTCTTTTGAATAGTAAACATTATACTCTTTTTCATCCGCTCTGTCAAGTAGCTTAACCGAGCGTGGCAATATGGCTTGCCCAAGACACCTTTTCGCTAATACGGGTAATACCGATTTCGTTACCGTCGCTGATATACTGCGCAACAAAAGACGCGTAATCTGCGCTATCATAACCGTAGTTATCGTAATTGCTGACCTTCAAATAATAGATACACAGCCGTTCGGTAAGCACGCGTTCACGCAGCTTTGCCGCCGTCGTTCTATCTTCCATACGCGCAATTACGTCCAAAGCGTCGTTGCAAATGCTTTCGGCTTGGTCAACGATACGTTTGGGCCACTTTCTCACGTCTAAATCGGTTGCAGGCAAAGCGTGCATGCCGCCGTCAAAGGTCGCGTCCATAACCGCGTAATGGGTGCGGAGTAAATTCAAAAGCGCGCGCATTTGCGGAGCAACGTCTTTATAATAATGGGTAATAAAATTATCCATAAGCGTTTCGGCGTCGTGTTCGGTATTCCACATAAATTTGGAATACATATACCCACGCAAGTACCCAAACGGCGTTACGTTGCCACCCGAATTATATTCACGGAACAAATTGTTTACGCCCCATTCTTTATAGGCGCGGAAAAAGCTTTGAATCGAGCCGAAGTCGGGGAAAAACGTCAAATAGTTAGAATAGCTTGCCGCATAATCCCACCAAATATATTGATCGGTAAGCGTCAGCCAGTTTTCCATGGAATTGACGATTTTGCGATTTTGCGTGCAGGTAGGATTATCCAACGTATGATAACCGCACATACCCGACGTCGCCTTACGAATCCACAGTTTTTCGTGCGGACGACAGCTTTCGTCAATGAGCTGACCGTCGTCGTTTAACGGCGCGTCCGTCGTATTCCCATAAGAGAACGTAGCGTAAATGAGCTTTCTTTCAGGGCATACTTCTTGATGCCACTTTTCGAGCTCAGTAACGATTTTATTGACGAAACGGAGCATATATCCCGTCGTAGTGTATTGCTTACGTTCGCCGTCACAGGTGGAGCAAGGACACCACGTCGTACCGTCTTCCTGCGCGATATTGACGATATAGCCGTCCGTTTTGGCAAGAATACGTTCTTTCATGTTTTCAATGAACGTTGTAATAAAGCTTTCGCTGGTATAGCAAGGCTGCGCCCACGCCGGGTTGGACGACGGTGCGTTTGGCGTCGCCAAGAACCATTCGGGGTGTGCTTCTTTATACTTATCTTCGGGGACGATAATTTTCAAGGTATGTCCCGACGAAGGAATCCAGTCCGCGCCGCAACCGTAGCCGTAACGAGCAACCGATTCGCGATCGTTTACGATACGGTGCTTATACGCCGTGTTTGCGTCTGCCCAGTACAGTCCGTCAATCAATCTATCCGCAAAATCAGGGATATCCGTATAATCAAAATCACGCACGTATACAACGGGCGAATCGTCATAGTAAATTTCTTCCGCGGTATACGCTTCGTAACCCACTTGGTGGTTCATGAATTCGTACACGCCAAACGCCGTCCCCGTATCGTAGCCGCCGCAAATGTACACGGTATTGTCTTTTCTGACAATTCTATATCCGTCACGCGTAACTTCGTTACGGTCGACGGTGATACCGCTTGCCGTGAGCAAATCGTTTCTACCGACGGAAAGGATATAATCTTGCGAAGTTGCCGACGAAACGGTGTTATCCTTGACAATAGGGAAGGTTGCGCCCGTCGCTCTGCCAAGATAAGTGGCAAGTTCGTTTGCAGCGTATTCTTCCGCCGCCGACGCCTGGTCGGAAATGACGATTTTATAGCTCGTCACACCGTTATCGGCAAGCTTGATGGACGTTTCTTCAAACACCGGCACAAGCGGTTCTTCTTGCGGTTCTTCTACCGAGCTGCTGCTATCGGTTAAAGAAGACGAGCTGTCTTTTTCCGAGGAAGAATCTCCCCCGCCGCAAGCGGCGATTGTTCCCATAGACGCGCTCATCAAAAGAGCAAGCGTCATATATAATATCTTTTTTGTCTTCACGTCTTTTTCTCCTTATCCTACCGTAACGGTAACGTCTTGAATGGCAACGTTATAGTTTGCGTCGTACGCATAATAACGAAGTACGTACTTGCCCTTTTTCGTAAAGGTATATTGCAACGTATCCGTTACGTTAATAAGATTGCCGTCCGTCGTACAAACGAATACCATGAGCGTCGGTTCTTCGTCGATTGCGTCGTACGCCTTTACGTTGGGGAAGTACAGCGTATCCCCTGCTTTACAGGCAATTTCCGTTTTTCCGATATAATCAATCGTAGGCGTCGTCGTATCCGAGATAACGATATTAAACGGCAAATTCGTCTTTCTATTCGCCGCGTCTACCGTCGTGTATTGCAAACGGTACGTGCCGTATTCTTCGGCAATAAAGCTTACGTCTTCGGCAACGGGCTGATTATTGAACAGTTTTTTACCGCTGGGCGAAGTTAAAGTAAAGAAAACTTCCATATACGGACTGCACAAGTCGTATGCCTTTGCGGTGGGAATCGTCACTCTTTCCCCGAATTCCGGTTCAGCCTTTACCCTACCAAGCACTTCGATTTCGGGTTTTAAACGGTCGGTAAAGCTTTCCACGACGTTATTTTTATAGCTTGCGCGGATAACCTGCGAACCAAATTTACGGATTTTAAGTTCGGCTTCGCCGTTGACGCCGCTAAGACCTGCGCTTGCCCAAATTTTACCGCTAGTAAACGTGACGTCTTGCATATCGAAAACGACTGCGCCTGCGTAATCGCATAAGTTGCCGTTTTGGAATTTGAGCACCAACGGATACGCGCTATTTCCCAAACCGCCGTTCATCACCGATTCCTTTCCGTTATAATACACGTACGATTGCACGTTATCCTTTTGTTTGACGATAAGCTCCACCGTTTGCGTGCTATCAAAACTATCGGTGAGCACAAGACGTATCCCGTCGAACGCGTCGGGCGTTACCGTCGCAAACTCAAATTCAAACGTCGCCGCGCGGAGCGGACTGATAAAGGTAGCCAGCTCGTCGCTTTGCATGGTTAAACTCATGTACTGGTCGGGTTGTTCTAACTGTCCTTCTTCCTTGGTATTATACCCAACGGTTATCTTTTCCGTATCGTAGGTAAAATACTCCCAAATATAACTCGGCTCATAGATGTCCACTTCAAATTCGCGTTTTTGCGCGTATTCCGCTTGGGGATACGCTGCGCAAGTAACCAAATAGACAAGTTTAACTTTATCCCCGAATTTTTCATGGTCGGGCGTGAATACAAAGTTTTCTACTTCTTCCGTATAATCATCCTTGGTGCTATACGCGGTGATTTTCGTGACAGCGTTTAATTTTTGCCCGGGGAGCGTTTCATAGTCGAACGCGTTGGGCTTAGGCAGCTCTACCTTAATACCGCTGACAAACTTCTTATACATTTGCAGTTCCGTTTCAAAGGCGGGCGTTTTTGCGCCCGTAACGGTAAAGGAAAGCTCTTTTTGCAACGTCATACCCAAATAGTCCCGAGCGGTATATTCCACCGAATATTGCCCCGCGTAAAGCGCCGTAAAGGTATTGCCTTGGACGGGGATAACCGTATGGTCTGCCGCGCGCACGATACGCTTGGTAATTGCAACAGGTCCGCTGCCGCCCGTTGCAATCGCCGTGGGCAGCTGTACCGTAGCTCCGACGTTACAGTCGGCGATATCGCCGTCAAACTGCATGGAAAGTACGGGCATATCCACCTGCGGAACGGCTTTAACGACGTAATCTACGGGCGTTTTATTGCCCGCGGCGTCCGTCGCTTCCAAACGCAGGGTATACTCCCCTTCCTTGCTCGGCGTAAACGTGCCGTTTATCGTCGTAAAATTGTTTTCCCCAGGGGCTTTTACCTTAACGGTATAGTCAAGCTCACCGTCGTAAAAATCATAAAAATCAATATCAAACGCGCTGTACGGCTTGCCGACGATTGCTTTGGGTACGCCGCCATTTGGAACGTGCTCTAAATAGGACGGAGCGGAATGGTCTTCCACCTGCGTACCGTTCATACCTTCGTTAGCCACGTTGAGTAGCATATACGACGCAGGTGAATTTTCAATACGTTGCGCCTGCACGGCAAGGCGGATACGGTTATTCGTGAAACCGTTCCACGTTTTACCATAACCCATTAACGGTTCGTCGTTGAGATTAAGTATATGCGTCAAGTTATCGTTTCTCGTTGCACGCATATACACGGAATTTTTCGCTACGTCGTAACGAATGGAAAACGGACGGCAAATGAGCGAATCCAACGCATGAATGGGTTCGTATTTCCCCGTTTCTTCGTTGCGTTTGGTCTGCGGATAATCGGCGTTATAAAAGCCGCCGACGCTCGTTTCGCATTGACCGTATTTTTTATTCAGCTCTAAATCGGCTTGGTTGCCCCAACGATAGCCGCCCGTGAACCCCGTGCTGGTGGTTACGGAAACGTACGTACCCGTAGTGGACGTAATGTTTACGGCGTTGAGATTGATTCTAATCCAGTTGCTTTCGTCGTCCGCGTCGTACAGCCAAATGCGCAAGCCTGCCATATCGCGCGAAGTTGCGCGAATGGACGTAAGCGGCATGATGTCGATAAGGTGGTCTTCCGAAGTAAAACCGTCAATATCAATGACGTTTTTGAAATATAAAAGCTCGCTTTCCGTTTCGGTGGTGACCTTAACGCCGTTTTTCTCCCAGTCCTGTAAATCCTTTTCCGTAATCGGCTTTACGTCGGTTACGGCGTAGCCCGTCTGCAAAAGCCCCGATTTACAGTAATCAGGCATTTCGACGTTGCTTTGCACCGTAATCCCTTTCGTTTCCAACCAAAGGTCGGACGGGGCGAGCGCGGTTGCCTTGACGGGCGGAGCGGTTTCCGCAAAAACGGTTGCCGCCGCCGTCGCGCACGTGGTAGCGCACAAAGCAAGGCTTATCGCGCAAAGTACTTTTTTGAGTTTCATTATTTTCTCTCCTTATTAGCCTTTCAAACCGCCCATAGTCAGCGAGCCCATCATTTTGTCTTTAAAAATCATGAACAGCGTGAACATGGGGGTCGCCACGATAAACAACGCGGCAAGCTTGATGGTTACCGAAGTGGGGTCAAGCCCGTTTGCGCCTGCGGCGTTAACCGTACTGTTGAATACGAATACGCCGTATGCAAGCGTGGGATAATCACGAAGATATACCATGGGCGTTTGATAATCCGACCAAAGCGCGATTATCTGCGTGATATACAGCACCCAAAACACCGTAAGCGTCATGGGGAACATGATCCTAAATAAAATGGTAAAGTGGTTTGCCCCGTCAATGATTGCCGCTTCGGCATAGTCCCAGCTTAAACCTTTCCAAATAGCGTAATAGATTAAGAAACAACCGCCGAAACCGCCGCAATACGTCCATATAAACGTAAATATATTGTTATACGTTCCAAGCTGCATTGCCAAGTTGATAGACGCCGCCAACGACGCGCTTAAAGGAACGTACATATTGACGAGCATAATCACCCAAACGAGCTTAGTCCAACGTACGCGTTTGCTGTATTTGGCATAGATATAGCTACAAAGCATGGGCGACACAACCGCCACAAGCCCGTACGCCAACGTATAATACAACGTATTCAACAGCATGGGGAAAAAGCTTACCCGTGCGCCGTGACTATCGGGCGCGGTCATGGATTCAAAGACGAAGGCGTAGTTTTCCAAGAACTGGAATTTACCGGGGTCGCGCACCACTCCCCATTTGTTGGTAATGGGTTTGGGAAAACCGAGTTTATTATAGGTGAACTGCATATCCGATTTACCGCTGGTCATCAATCCCCACGCAAGCACGTATAAAAACAATACGCACCACGTTAAGATTAACGTCCATACCGTTATCGCGAAAATACTTCTTGCCCGTTTGGACTTAAACGATAATTTTTCCATACGTCACCTCAAAATTCCGCGCCCGGGTCAAATTTATCAAACAGCCATTTCGTTCCCTGCACAATGGGAATGGACATTAAGCCGATAGATAAATTCGCAGCAGAAGTGAATCCGTACATGTCCTGTTTAGACATGCCGTCCACCCCTTCGTACACCGCCATGAACATATAATAACCAAACGTTTGCAGCTCGTCGGGAGCGTTTCGGTTATAGAAGGTAAACAGCGGGCCTTGCGTGGTGAAAAATCCTGTAAAGAGCCCCAAGCATTGTACTTGCAATACGGGGAAAATCATGGGTACGGTGATGAGTACGAATTCTTTCCAAAGAGAAATGCCTTCCAGCTCGCCGTATTCAATGAGTTCGGACGGGACGCGGCTCATAGAGCCCAAATTGACCAAAAGTCCGCTGGGAATACCCGTAAACAAAACGTATAAGGATACAATCCAACGACTGGTGGACGGGTCGGTGAAGATACCGCGGAAACCGTTTTCCGTCGCAAGCGCCGTGATATAGTGGCGATACAGCAAAATGACGACCATACCCGAAAGAATTGCGGGAAGATACAGCACCACCTTGAAGATACCGCTAAACGGCAGTTTTTTGTAGATAATAAACGCCACCATGTAACTAATCGGCAAGCATACCACCGAAGTGATCAAGTGGAAATACGCGCCGTTGAGTAAAAATTCGCCGCCACGGGGCGTGATGAGCAACGAAAAGAAGTCTGCAAAGTTCTCAAAAAAACGATTCGCCGGCAAAAGAAGATATTCGTCTACCGAAGTGTTGAAATACGAGAACGCCAAACGAATGGAGTTTAAATTCGCGTACAGCCAAAATATCCCCCATTGAATGAAGAAAAATATAAGTATGCAAAAGCAAAAAATATTTTCCTGTTTGGCTTGCGTTTGCAGCCCTTTGAGCTTAGTCCGTTTCATATGTGTTCTCCGTTAGAATTAAGCGTCCGCGTTATTTTCTTGCCACGTAGCATACGCCAAATCCCACTTGGCTTTGGTGTAGTATTTATACATACCGTTGATGTATTGTTCGGACGTAATGTTGACTTTGGTCGTGCCCGGATTTTCAAAGAACGTTCTAACCAGCATTTTCTTATGCTCTTTCCCGTCAATCGTCGAATACAAATCCGAACCGAACCCGCCCATTTTCATAGCGTCGTAAAATTCGTGGTTTTGCGTAAGGTGACGAGCCGTGTGGATAACGATACCCGTTTTGTCCGTCTTCTTGATGTCGTATACGTTTTGCGCGAACTTGGTCAGTTGATTGTACTGCGCGTCGCTTAAATCGTAATCAAAGAAACGGGTAAGACCTGTTTGCATGGTAAACGTTTCCAACGATTCTTCCGAATGAGCAAATTGCAACCACAAACGGCAAACTTCGGGGATTTTCGTCTTAGAACTTACGAAAAGGTCTACGCCCTTGCTGTAATTACCGATAGATTGTTCGTCGTGGTTCTTTTGTCCTTCAAAAGTAGGCAACGGCATAAAACGGAAATCGCGTTGACCGTATTCAGCTGCGGCGAAGAACGTTCTCGCTTCGTTTTCCCACCATTCCCCTTCGTACAGCATAGCGATACGCTTTTGATTGCCAAGACCTTCCCAGCTCCATACGAAATTCTTTTGCGCGTCACGGAAGGTGTACGTGCCTTCAATCGTTGCAGGGTCGATATATTTGGTAGAGATAACTCTACGCATAAATTCGACGTACTTCGCTTTACCTGGTTGATAGATAAGCACCCACGCCGTTTCGGGCGTAATCGTTACTTTATACGAACCGTCGGTCGGCTTAAATTCCGCAAGCCCGTCGTCGACAAGCGCGCTGAGCGCGCCTTCTTCGTTTTCGTTGATAATTGCCGCCGTATCCGCGTCGAATACGTATTCTCCGTCGTAGGTATAGTCAAGCTCGGCATTTTCATACCCTTCGTACTGAGCCAAGAACGCTTGGGTCAAGCCACGGGAGAAGTAGTCGTAGGCGTCGTTTGCCGCATAAGTGAACGGAATCATGTTTGCGTCGTAAATGGTATCTAACAAATCGAAGAAATCTTCTTCCGTTTTGGGCAAGCCGTTCGGACCGTCGTAGATAAGCCAGCCTTCTTCTTCAAACAAGTCGTGGTCGTAAACAAACCCCGTCAACGAGTCTTCAAAAGGCAAGGAATAATACCCCGAAGGCAACACTTCCGCACCGACGGTAAGGTCGCTTTCGTCAAGGTAGTGACCTTCTTTATGTACGTCGTACATTTTGTCCTGAATACTCGAAGTTGCGTTGGTGTATACGACTTTGCCGTTTACAAGCTCCCAGTCGGCGAACGTTCTATCCGCCTTATACGCGTCTTCCGTTACCCAGTCGGTGATATTCAATGATGTGCCGTCGCGCGCAAAATCCTTGCTGACGTTATAACAGCTGTAATAGATATCTTCCGCGTCGATACCCTGTTTAATCGCCGAGCGCATACCGTCTACGCTGAATGCGTCCTTTTGGGGATTGATATCTACCACGACGCCCGTTTTTCCTTCTTCAAAGCTGACTTCGGCAAATTCCTTTTCAAATTCTGCCGCCACCTTCTTCGTCCATTCATACCCTACGCCGCCGTTGAAAATACCCAACGAAAGCACCGTGTGTTTTTCTCTTTGTTCGTCCGTGATACTGCTATCAGGCGTTAAACCGCCGAGATCGGACGAGCTTTCGTTTCCGCCGCCGCACGCCGCGAGCATAGAGCCTGCCATTGCCGCGCATACAAGGAGCGCCGTAAGCTTGATGTGTTTCTTGTTCATTTATTTATCCCCCTTTTCGGTTTGTTTTTTATTTTTCGTTATGCATACGATTGCCGCAATCAGCAATACGCCAAGCGCCGTAAACGTACTTTCGACGCTGCTGCCACAGCCGCCTGCGCCGTCGTTCCCCGCGCCACCCGAGCCATTCCCCGAATTTTCGGGCGTTGAGTCGTTCCAGTCGTGGTTGTCTTCCGCTTGCTCGGATACGAGCACTTCAAAGGTGAGCGTTTGCGTGTTACCCGCCTCGTCGGACGCCGTGTATACCACGCTGTACACGCCTACCTTTTCGGGCGTATATTCATCAGTAGCCACGACGGTAGTACCGCTCTTGATTTCTACGCTGACCGTAACGCCGTGGGCAACGTTATCCGTTGCCGTCGCCGCGGGCGGCGTAATTTTTTCACCGAGCACGATACGGGTCGTCGTAAATTCCACTTCGATAACGGGCTTTTGCGTATCTTCTTCAACGGTTACGGTAAATTCCTTAGACGCCGTTTGTCCCGATTGTATCGCCGCGTAAATAACGGAATACGCGCCCGCCTTCACAGGCTTGAACGAGTGATCGGTAACCGTGATTTGCTTGCCGTCAAGCGTTACCGAAAGGGTATACGTCAAGACTTTTTCGCCCACCTTGGCTGTCGCTTGGGGAAGCGTAATCGTTTGATAGGTCAAGCCCCTTTCAGGCACTTCCCCTTTCACGGTAAGCGTAGGCGGGGTTGCCGTGTAATAGATTTTTCTATCCACCACCGTTTGATTGTCTGCGCCGTCCTTTACCACGTAACGGATATCGTACGCGCCGTAGAGTTCAGCGTTAAACGTGAACGTCGCATACTCTACGTAATCGTTTGCGTTAGGCGCTTTGACGAATACGCTAATCGCCGTATCGCTAAGCGCGCCGCTGACCGCGTCTATCGCGGTTACGTCCGTCTTGGCTATGCCAAGCCCTTCACCCGTTTGCCGTGTAACAACGGCGTCGACGTTCAAGGAAACGATAGGCGCAACGTCGTCAATCCACACAGCCTTTAAACTGATTGCGCGTTGGTTTTCGGAAGGTAACGCCGTGAAGGGCGTTCCGTTTTCTTCCCAACCGCCGAATTTCCAGTATCTACGTACGGGCGTGGGTAACGCTTTATTCCACGTATGCGCCGAATAGTACCAGTCGGATATCTCTTCGCCGCCGTTTTCGTCAAAGGTTACTTTATAGGACGGCTCTACCACTACGTCGTACGTTTTCAAATTACCGTAACGATTATTCAATTCAGGACGGATTGCCACGTTTTGATACGTACCTTCCGTGTGGATATCAAAATCTCCCAACGCCGTAAAGGTGATTCCCGCTGGCGAACAGGGTTCTTTCCAGTCCGTACCGAATAAACGATAAGTATTTGCCGTAAAGTTATCAAACGCGCCGTCCTTGGGCAGGTAGATAACGTTATTTTCTATCGAGCCTTCATAGGCAAGAACGTCCGCGCCGTAGCTGATTTTCGCTTTACTCTCCGCAAGGGATGTGCCGTTGACCGAACCGACGACGAACGGACTTGCCGAACCGGAAAATACGCTGAATACGGTTTTATCGGCATACGATTGCGAACGCAACACGATTTTATAGCCGTTTTTCAATTCCGCCGCAGGGATTTCCGCCAAAGCGCGTGTACCGCCGCCAAGCAAATCCGCCTTGACGATAATCGTGTCGCCGTTCCATTGTAAGTACAGCTTACCCGCTTTTTCGGGGTGATTATAGGCAGGCAGGATATCGCGACAAAGCTGTGCAGGCGCAATCGCCGTCAATTCCGTGATTTCCGAAGAAAGGTTGGTGTAATATTTATTCGCCGTAGCGTCGTATACGTACGCCGCGCCGCTGCTTGCGTAATGTCCGCCGTCCTTCCAAGTCCTGCCGACGTAAAACTTTTCATTCCCTTCCAAATCGCATACGCCGATTGCGGCAATTCCCCAGCTTGACCCAGGCAGTACGTATTCCATTTCAAAATCGCCGTAGAACGTACCCGCAAACTGCGCCGTACCTTCGACGTATACGCCCGAATAGCCGTCGCCGTCGTACGCTTGGGTGTGCGCCGTCTTCACCGTTGCATTCTCGTCGCCGATCACCAGCGAAGAAACGCTATATAAAATAGGGTCGACGACGCGTACACCGTACTGTTTCGTAGCAAGAGCGTTTCCGATAGTGATATCGTAGCTACCCGCCGACTTTTGCGTGAAGTCTTCCGTCGCCGTCAATTTCTCGGCAAGCTCAATCGTGCCTAGCTGCAACGAACCAAGTCGCGCGTTTTTCGCAAGCACGGCAAAGGGCGCAAGCGCGCTGCCTTTATCCAACGTAATTTCGTTTTTGCCCCCGACTGCCACTTCGGGATTGTAGGTATCGCTATATACGATATCACAACTATCGTACGCCACCGCAACCGATTCACTCGTAACGTCTACCCCGTTAATCTTGGTAATGAGTACGTTAGACGGATGGTCGGTGGGAATGGGGTCGCTTTTTGCGTAGCCACGGACGTTTACCGTGTATCCGTCGCTAAGCGCCGCCGCGTCTTCTTGGCTTAACGCAAAAGACGCCAACTCGATAATACCTTTCGTGTTATAGCTCATATCGACGGCAATCTCTCCGTTGGAAACGGGTTTGAGCTTTAACGTACCCACGCCGTCCGTACCCATATACCCGGGATTAGGTAATGCGCCGTAACCGATTTTTTCCACCGTGATTTCTTCCGCCGTAGTTACCGTGCCGTCGTATAAGTAATACGAACCGTTATACCCGACGAACGCGCCGCCGCCGTTTACTCCCGTACCGCTGCGCCAACGCTTATACACGCTGTAAATCAAATCCCCGTCGGTGTCGCAAACTTCAAATACCGCACCGCCCCACGCAGCGGGCAAGTAGTATTCTATCGTCGTTTCGCCCGTGCAAACGCCTTTAAGCGTTGCATTGCCCTTGACGATTAAACCCGTCACGTCTTTTTCCGTTTCCACGGCGGCGTTTTCGGTAAACAGCGACGACGGAGCTACGGTGACGGACAGCTCTTGCGCGGAAACAGGTAACGACGAAAATCCGCACGTCAAGGCAACTGCCCCAACCAGCGCGGATACGATTAAACCTTTTTTCCGAGAATTGTTGTTCATACTTTTCTCCTTTATCTTTTTCCTTAAAAAATTTCCAGTATCATTATAGCGTATCTTTTTAAAACTTTCAAGCCAAAAAAACTTTCCATTTTTTTGTAATTTTTGAACTTTCTTTGTTATAATATATACATTATAACATTAAGAACGCATATTTTGAATGGAACATATTAACCCTAGCATGGAATATTTTAACCATTTTTTCATGATAAACACCCTTTAAAAAAACAAAAAATCCACCGCAATTTATTGACTTTTATTTTGAAAAGTTCTATAATAAAATCAGGGAGAAAACGAGAGATGATTACACCAAATCACCGCATTAAGTCGGTTACTTTACTCAATTCGCTAAAACGACATTCCACCGACCTATCCGTTAATCATTACGGTCACGAAACGATAGAAGGCACGAAAGCCCCCGTCGATTCTCATTCGTACCCAGCCTATCGGTTGCATTTTATCGTGAAGGGAAAAGTAACGGTATATTATGGCAACGGGCAAAAGGCGACGCTTGGGAAAAACAGCGTGTTTTTATTGATGCCGGGTACGGATATTTATTACGTCAAAGAGAACGAACGGGCGACAACGGAATTTTACTGGGTTGCCTTTAACGGCTATAACGCCAAAAATTATACGGAAGCAATCGGACTACATAAAGACAAGCCGTTTGCCCAAAATCTTGGCACGCGCGCAATTGCATTTTTCAAGGAAAACTTTGAAACGTGGGTAAAAAACTCGAAGATTATGGATATCGTTTTCGAGAAAAATTTATTGCGGATTTTGGAAGTTATCTTTCAAGAATCGCATGGCGAAGAAACCATTCCCATGCCAGAGCTCAACAAACACAAAAGCTACGTACAGCACGTGTTGGAAGTCACCGAGTCGGCTTTATCCGACCCGTCGCTGTCCATTAAGAAAATCGCGTCGCAGCTCAACGTGCACCCCAACTATCTTTCGAGAATTTTCAAACGCGAAATGTCCGTTTGTTATACGTCCTATTTGACCTTAAAGCGCATGGAACACGCGATACTGCTTATCCAAGAAGGACACGAGCTTGTCAAAGAGATTGCCCATTCGGTGGGGTTTGAAGACGAATTATACTTCTCTAAAATTTATAAAAAGTATAATTTCCGTCCGCCCATACAGGATATCCAAGAAACAAAAAGGCTCAAAAATAGTCCCCCCCCCCTGAACGATAATTTTACACTTTATTCCTTTCTATGCAAGAAAAACGGCTACACGCGTAGCCGTTTTTTGCGTAAAGTTAAGCCCCTGCTTTTGGCAGGGGCTTATGTTTTTTTTCTTAGAAGAAAATGTCCGTACGGAACATACCTTCTTCGTCTTCACCTGATGCGGTGATTACGTCAGCGTCGTCTATTAAAACGATTTTCCATTCCAGTTCTGTATACTTTTTCATAACCGCACCCCCTTTTTATGCTATATAGCCGTTAGGCGTAAGATAGTTGTCAAGCAACCATTTTTTGAAGGTTGCATCCGTTATGGTTGCATCTTCGTAAGCCATTTGCGCTACGTCGTATACCGTACGAACACAATAGTTTTCCATTACCAAATATTCAAAGCTACCGTCGGCAAGCTGTAATTTGATATAGCCCACGCCGATAAATTCTTTCTTCACGTTGCTGTTGTGGATTTGCGTGATCGCGCCGAAGAACGTTCCGTTTTCAAGCAAGTTTGCCGATTCCATTTGCAAAATCATTTTTGCGTTTTGAGCGGACGCCGTTTCTTTGCCTGCCCACGTATATGCAGCGCTTGCGCCGAACAAGTTTTCCGCCGTAACCGCATTTTCATCTGCGTATGCTTTCGGCATGATTACCATACCGTAGCGAACTGCCGTGTACGCTTTGCCTTTGCCTACGTACGCGTTCAACGTTTCTTGCGCCGTGGCGTTTACAAGCATTCTGAACCCTAAGCCCCTATCCGAATTGTCGGCTGCGCTGCCTACACGAATCCAAGCGCCGTTTTCCATGGAAACGCCCGTGAGCGCGGTGGAAAGCTTTTGTACGTTTACGGTGTAGCTAAGGCTTTCGCGTTGCGCGGAAACGGTGATTTGCGTTTCGCCTGCCTTGGTGGTGTCCACGTCGTTATTGCCCGTAAGTTCGATTGCGTAATCGTTGAGATAGAAACTGCCCATTCTTGCCTTGGTTACTTTTGCCGTAGGCTTTACGTATTCGTCGCCAAGAATAAGGTTGACTTTATCTTCCGTTACGGTATGACCAGCGGTAATCGTTTCCGTTGCCGCGTCTAAGGTAGCCGTTTCGTTTGCAAGGGATACGCCGTTAATTGCGGTAAGTAAACATGTTGCCCCGCTGTCCGTTTTAAATCCGTCAAGGTCTTTGGCAGTACGGCGAATTTGCAAGGTATAACCCTGCGCGATTGCCGCTTTATGTTCGGTTGTCAAAGGAATGGTTGCCCATTCAAGAACGCTGCCGTCCGTTCTACTTGCGTACAAGCTAACCCCGTCTGCCGTAGGCATAATCGTCAATTCACCCGTTTGTTCCATCAGCATATTCGGCAAGAAATTATAAGACGCATTGACGTACGTCGCTTGAACCGTTTTACCCGTATTGTCGTCGTACATGTAGTACATACCGTTATACGCCGCAGACATACTTGATTTCGTGCCATCTCTCCATCTATTCATTAAAGTGAAGATACGGTTACCTTGTGTATCGCATACGTCAAACGCTACGCCGCCCCACGTAGCCAAACGCAAATATTCAATCGTATTCGTGCCTTTGAACGTACCGTTGAATTTTGCAACGTTTTCATCTGGAGTCACCATTACACCCGTATAGCTGAGCGTATCGCTCTTGGTGTGCGTAGCATGTTCAACCTTAACGCCCGTACCAGAAATAATAGAAGTAGACGTCGTAGTAATGGGTTCAACCACCTTTACGGTATATTCTTTGCCTAAAACGTTAGCCGTATATTCGCCGTAGTCTTTATCGGCAAACGTTTCAGTTGCCGTTGCCGTACCCGTCGTATCCGCCACTTTCAAAGAACCAACCTTCTTGTTGGTATAAGCTACGTCAAATGCGCCAAGCTCTGCGCCCTTATTCAGTTCGATAACGCCGTTATCTTCATAAACATACGAAACCGCGACGTTTGCCGTTGCATTTACCGTAGTACCAGCAAACGATACGCCGTTAATCGAAATAATACCAACCAACGCAACGTTGTCGGGTTTTATTTGTGTACCATCCGTTTCGGTGGAAAGATGGCGATATTTAATGGTATATCCTTCACGCAAAGCGTCCGCGTCGTCGGCATTGAGTTGGATAGAAACAAGTTCTCCCAACGAGCAATCGCCGTCCGTATTCGAGTTTGCCTTCGTAACGTCAATTTTCAAAATATCGTCCGCGCCTACTTCATTAATAACAAATTCGCCTTTACCGTTGGATTTGTTCAAATTAGGCACAACGGCATTTGCATACGGACGACTAGCTGTATTTTTCGGGCTTACCCAAGTTGTCGTTGCCGACGCATAGTTTTTTACACCGTCAACACCGTCGCCGCCCTGCGCGTCCGCAGGCGCATCGTCGTCATACCCAACGTAACCCAAACCGCCGTTATAGTTTGTTCCGCCTTGGTTTGCCCAAACTCTTACGAAATTAAAGATAAGGTCCGTTCCGTCTGCATTATAAACGTCAAACGCAAAACCGCTCCACGCATTTGCAGTAACGTATTCAATTGACGTTTTACCTGAAAATACGCCGTTAAAAGCAACCGCACCGTTTTCGATTTCAGGCGCAACAACGTTTTTTGATTGCTCTGCGTCCCATACAACTAAATACGGTGCAGCTAATTTTACAGCCGTAAAATCCCCAAACGTCGTAGCAGGTGCAATAGTCGACGCCGAATCTCCTTTAAACAAAGAAGCCGTGTCCAGTTGCACCGTTGTTGTCGTTGCCGTAGTGTCTGCGAGTGCCGTACTGCTGGGCAAAAGCATTACGCCGAGCGCAAAACTACATGACAGCGCCAACGAGCTTGCGATTAAACCTATTTTTTTCATTGATTTAATCATTTTTCCCTCCTAAAAAATTTTATTTATATAAATCGTGCTATTATATATCTATAATAATGCTTTTCGGTTAACTTGTGAATGTATAAAATTAACCTGTGTATGGAAAATTTTAACCTTTTCCGTGTTTTTTCCAAACGTCATATTCAACGTAGTGAAACATCCCTTCATACGTAAGTTCGTATTTTCTTCCATGGGATTCTTCCCTGCGGTCAGAATGACGTTTGGGAAGATTGTTGGGATTCTTCCGCTTACGCGTCAGAATGACGAGTTATCCTATGACGTCATGCGGATAATATCTTTATTTGTTGTGCATACAACAAATAGCCCATGGGCTATCGCTCCGCGTGAGCGCGCGTACGTCATTATTATTCTTTGATAATGCCGTCGCGGATATCGGCAAACTTGGTAAACCGTTTGATTACGTTGATTTCCTTAATATCGTACGGACGACCGTTGAAACGGTACAAATCGTGTTGCCAACGGGTGGTGTCTATCCACCATTCCCCTTTATCCTGCTTTTGATAGAAGACTTCCCAAGGCTCGAACGTTTGCGAATAGCCTTGCATTAAGCCCCAATGATACGAACCGATTTTCAAATAGTAGAACAACGGGAAAATTGCCTGAACGGTGTTGCCCTTGATACGGTTTAACCATTCGTTATTGATTAGCGGTCTGTCGTATTCCTTGACAAGACGTTCGATAATCAGTAGCATATCTTCATACGAACCGTATTGATGGAAGGTGATGACGTCGGAAAGCTCCAACGCGCGTTTTTCCGCAGGACGGGGGTGTTTATCTTCGTGCCAGTAGCTCCAACAATCTGCCGTGCAGGGCTGTTGCACGTCGTTTTCCCAAAGAATTTGGAAGAATTTTTCCATGTGTACAACGCTCATTTCGCCGCGGTTGCTGTTGCCGATTTCGTTCCATACGTCCCAAATTTGCACTCTATCGTCCTTGCCGTATTTTTTGGCAAGCTCGTCAACCATGTCGTAGTACTTTTGCGTATACGCAGGGTCGTCAATAAGCTGATAGCCGGGTTCTTTGAAGTCGTTAGAGTGCTGACCTTTGCGAATACCGCTATGATAGCCCCAGTCCACAGGCTGTTCACCGAACTGGACGGGTTTGAAACGGCTTTTCGGCACGACACAGTCGTTACCTAAGCACATCATAACCTTGATGCCGTGTTTATCGGCAAGAGTGAGATATTCTTCCAAGTTCGCCATGAAAGAATCGTGCTCGAAACACCAAACTTCAAACTGAATAATGGCGCGAACGGCGTTAAGACCTATACTTTCGGCAATCGAAAATTCGTAGTCGATTTGTTCGGCAACTTCTTTATGATTATACGCCTGCCACATAGCGATACGGTTGACACAGTTAGACGGATAACCGTTAAAGCCGCGAATCCACGGCTGTTTATTATACCATTCCCACGCTTGTTCTTTCGTCCATTGTCCTCTCATGATTTTTCTCCTTATTTGATAATTTTTTCAAACAGTCCTGCGGCAAAATCCGCAACATCTGCTTTTTTCACTTCGTTGATACGGCTTTGCGCCGCTTGCAAATCACCCTTAGCAAGATAGCCGTAGGCGCATAAAATATTTCCCGCGATTGTATGCGCTTTAACGATATCGTAACCAAACGGGGGATATGCGGGCGAACCGACGCCGTAATAATCGTTGATATCCGCCGTCTGAATTCGCGTTTCACCCATTTGCACAAGCGTATCGGCAAGCTCGTTTGCCCCTACTTCGTCGCCTGCCATTTGACGGGCGAGGCATTGAAAATAGCTATGCAGCGTAGGCGCGCCGTGCGTACCATCGGCAAGCGCTAAATATTCCGCCGTCTTTTGCGTATCGCCAAGTTGTTTTGCGCAAAGCGCCGCCGTGTAATACAAGGGCGCGTCATTGACGAAATACG
This sequence comes from Clostridia bacterium, assembly GCA_017626305.1. Classification (GTDB taxonomy): domain Bacteria; phylum Bacillota; class Clostridia; order Christensenellales; family Borkfalkiaceae; genus Scatosoma. Next base: position 79,223 of record JAGAIW010000116.1, on the reverse strand, counting down.
TCTTTTCTTCACCGTAGTTTTCGGGGAAAGTAAGTCCGTTTTCCAGCTCCGCAAGCGCGGCGGCATACTCGCCCTTTTCATACAATTGTTTACCGATTAAGAATTGCAGCCATGCATGGTGCGCCGTAAGATTGCCTTCGCCGCCTTCATAGGTATGGAAACGGTGGTTTTGCAACACTTCGCGCGCCTTTTGATAATCACCCGTAAGCGTCAACAACACGGAATATTGCAAAGTGCAATCGTCGCGACGGAAGGCAATTTCTTCATTGTTTTCATAGAACTGCAAGCGTTCAGCCAAAGGCAAGTTCAAACTCTTATAAAGCTGGGTAAGCTCAAAGAAAATTCTATCGCTTTCGGAATAGAGCGCATACGCTTTTTCCAAACATTCTCTTGCCTTCTTAGGCTGATTCAAATGATCGAAATAACCAAGCGACAAGTTTCTATACGCAGGGGCGAGCTCTATATTTTGCACCGTGTATTCCCACGCCGCGCAAGCGTCTTCGTAGCGTTCAAAATGGTAATACATACAGCCCAAATAGTATTGCGCCATGGGCGTATTCGCTGCCTGTAACACGGGAATATTTTCAATTTGCGAAGGGAATTCGTAAGCCCAAGGGCAAGCGTCCGCTTTGCAGTTGTATTCTTCCGCCGCGGCGGTATCCCCTTGCAACTTTGCAATATACGCCAAATAATAATACTTCAACGCGCCGTCGTTACTGTCGTTTAACAACGCTTTTGCTTGTTCGTACAAGCCAAAAGACATCAACTCCGACGCAAAACGAACGGCGTTTTTAGTCGTTTCCAAGCCTGCAAAGAACAACGGGTCTTGTTTCTCGATTTCCAAGCGGATATTTTGATTATCCGTCAACAAGCCGTAAACGTATTTCGCCCAAAGGTGGTTGGCGTTGGTTTCCAACGAGTTTTGTAAAAATTCCTTCGCTTGCTTTGTATCCCCGCGCAAAGCGTCGATTTTGGCAAGCAAATAATATCCCGCACTACGCTGAGGATACGACCAAACGGCGTTATACGCGTCGTCGTAAGCCGCCGTAAGCTTGCCTTGATAGAAACGGCAAAGCGCGCGAAGATAGTACGGCTCGGTATCGTACGGGTTAGGATTACGGAGCGTCAAACGCTCGATAGCCTTCGTAAAATATTCTTCCGCCTTAGCAAATTCACCGCGATTTAAGCAGTACTCGCCCATTGCCGCGTTACAACGCGCGTCGCCGCTATCTCGTCTAAGACCTTCTTCAAAATAGTCCTTAGGCTGATAGGCAAAGTGCTTATACTGCGTCAAGTGTCTGCCGTTGAGATACAGCTCTTCTACGGTAGCGATATCCTTAGGCGGCAAAGCAGGTTGTCTAGGCTGAATAGGTTTCTTATTCCCACGGGTATATTCGACGTAGGAAAGCAGCTCTTCCCCGTCTTTTTCACACACGGTTAATTTGGCTTTTTCCTGCAAATGCAGGGGGCATGTATAGACGTACGGCGTTTTAGGGGAAATTTCCACCGTTTTTTCAAACACCGATTTCTCCCCGTCGTAAAGCCGCAATTCGCAGGTACGTTTACAGGTAGAATATACGCCGATAAACGTTCCGTTTTCTACCTTTTCTACGTTGAGCGCCACTTCTTTGTTGGCGCATTTAACTTCTCCGATATCCTTGATAGGATACCAGTATTGTTCAAACGTTTTCGTTTCGTAAGGGGCAATCCACGTAAAGTCGGGTTGATTATCCGTATAGCAGCCCGTCATGAGCTCTACGTATTTACTGCCGTCGTCGGTAAGGTTGGCGCACCACTTCGCGCCGAAACGGTTATCTCCCCACGTCCAAAGCTTTTTCCCGGGCGCTACGTGATGGTTGGCAACGGTAACGATACCGCACTCTCTACCAGCGTCGTAACCGCTGACAAATTCCGCGTCGGACTGTCCTTTGGAAACAAGGAAGGAACAAGGCACTTTGACGGCAGAGAAAGAATGAATATCCGTCCCGTCACCGTAATCGAACGGACGTGCCGTTTTATATACGCCCTTAGCGATAGGCCATTCCAACACGGCGCGACGGTCGTGATCGTTGACGTGTTCAACGTCGGGCGGGAATACGATACGGTAATTATCGTTGACTTCCACCGCCAAATTTGCCCACCACATAAACGGATGCGCCTGTGAAGTACCGTTATAGACGGTAATTTCCGCTTTAATATACGAATGTGTATCGTCAACGGAAACCTTGACCATACCTTTCATATTGTGGAAGTAATCAACTTCGCCCATGTACGCGAATTTTTCTTCACCGTTTTCCCCTACGGAAACGTCCACGGGCATAAACGTCGTGGGACGGTGATGCTGCGGCCAGTTAAATTCAATACCGCCCGAAACCCAAGGTCCTGCAAGCCCGACCATAGCGGGTTTAATGACTTTATTATGATAAATAAAATCGTAATCGCTCGTTTTATCGTATGCGCTGTGGATTTTACCGCCGATTTCGGGGAGCAGCGTTACGCGTATGTAATCGTTTTCTAAAACAATGCCGTCGTATTCTTTATCCACTTTCTTATCGAATATTCCCGACGTATACGGAATGGGATACAGTTTTCCGCTTGCGCCTTGATAAGGGCGCTTTTCAAAAAACAGCGGCAACGGTTCTGCTTTTCCAACGGGATACGTAGGAATAACGGTCTTCTTTCTCTCAATCTTACTCACAGTATAAAAACTCCTTGACTATACTGCTTTTATTATACAGTAAAGCCAAAGAGTTTACAAGCCAAATTTTTTTACTTTTTTACTTTATTTTTTGAACTTTATACGGTATTCTTCCAAAAGGGAAAGCAACTGTTTTTTATTGTCCGCGCCTGCCGTGGAGAGCATTTTTTTCACGCGATACTTCACGGTATTGACGGCAAGATATTCCCTTTCCGCAATATATTCGTAAGTCTTGCCGTCTGCAAGCCCCCTTAAAATATGCACGTCAGTATCGTCACATTCGGACAGCATTTTATCCAAACGTTCCATTTCCTGTAAGTTTTTATCCCCGTAAAAATCGACTTCTTCCTTGCTTTGCGTTTGCATAGACGGCGCAAAGCCGAGTTCTAACCGCTCCGTTCCTAAAAAGAAGTCCATAGCAAAGGTCATAGCGGTAGCGCAAATATCCTTGCCTTTACACAAGAACGTGTATAAATCGGCAAGCTGTTCTCCCGCCTTGTAATAATCGATACGGCAAACGGGATAGGGTTCGTCGAAAAATTCTGAAATTTTTAAGCCCGAAAAACTGCAAACTTTTCTATTCAACAAAAGCTGGGGATAGCGCACGTACAGCGTAATCGCCACGTTATCGTTACAGCAAACGATATTCTCTACGTTTTCGCAATCGGCAGCAAAACGGTCTAAACACGCCATAACGTCGCCGCGGTTTTCAAACACTTTACACGTTGCGCCCGTTTCTTGCAACGCCTGATAAACGCCCGTATATTTCGAGCGGTCGGGCTGCGAGTCTTCGTTATACCCCACGAGCGCCGTCGTCCCCTTGTTAAAAGACAAAAGATATTTGGTAAGCGAATACGCCGCGCGGACGTAATCGGGTACGACGCTACTGTACACGTGCGGTACGTTTAAATGCTCCATACCGAAAATTAACGGATGGATATTCCGACGGCAAAGCTGCGCAATACGCTCTTCCGCCCATTTGAGCGAAGCGCAAATCAGCACCGCCACGCGGCAATCTTGCGCAATTTCATCCACCGTTTTATACAGCGCAACGTCAAGGTGTTTTTTCTTTGCCGTAGCGGATATGCCGTCCAACAACGCGTGAAAACGATTGTTGTCCGAATAATTTTCTTCAATGAGTACGTGTATCATAATCAAACGTATTATAGCACATTCTTTTGCTTATGGCAAGTATTTTCAACAATTTTATAAGGAAAAACGGAGCCGCGTTATTGCGACTCCGTAAGCTTAGAATTTTCTTCTCCGCCGTTTGTCGGCTTGTCGTCTGCCTTACGCAGAGAAAAAAGATACTCCGCATATTCCTGTTCGCTGATTCTAGGCACTTTGTCTTTTTTGGCTTTGGACGGTTTTCCCATACGTTACACTCCCGAAAAAATCGTTTGTATACAGTATTCCCCGCTTTGCGTTTTTTATGCCGTTAAAACAGGAAACAGAACAAATTGCTTTTGCCTTCGTTGACGATCCGCGACGCCGTTTTTTGCAATTTTTTACGAAGCTCGCTCGGCACAGCGCCGCCTTTGCCTTCCAATTCGTCTTTGACGAGCGCACGCAACGATTTGCCGAAAATATTCGTTTCCCATACGCCGTTATCGTCGTTTTCGTACGCACGGAGCGTTTCGTCTACGAACTCTTCGCTTTGCTGTTTCGTACCGATAATCGGGCTAATCTCCCCTTTCACGTCCACTTTAATAATATGATAGCTGGGCGCGTCCGCTTTAAACTGTACGCCGTAGCCTGCACTCCGCTTGACGAGCTTGGGCTTTTGCAAGCGGTACTCTCTTTGCGTAGGTTCTACGATACCGTACCCCTTTTCCTGCGCTTGCGCAAGCGCAGTTTCCAGCTTTTCAAAGCTTTCCTTCATGCTAGAAAGCTGACGGACGTAGCGAAGGAGCTGTAAATCGTTTCCAAGCTCTTCACCACATTCTTTGCTCAATACGCCGTAGAAAAGTTCCGTCTTGGCGTTAATGGTAATTTCCGCGCTGCCCGTGCCAAGTTCCATGCGGATTTCGTCGGGATTGCAATAATTGCTTTCACCGTCGAATAGCGTTTGCAGCGTAAAGCAATCGCGCATGGTCTTGATAGACGGCACGACCGATTTTATCGCCGCAATACATTCTGCAACCGCCCAATGCGTTTCAGGCAGCGAGCGCAGCCAGTCGGGCAGACAAACGTCGATACGGGTAACGGGGAATTCAAATAACGCTTTTTGAAGGATAGCAACCAGCTCCGTTTCCGTCATTTTTTCCACGTTGACCGCTACGACGGGCGCGGCGTATTTTTCTTCTAACGATACGCGGAGTTTTTCGCTCTTTTGCGCATCTTTACAGTTGAGCACGATAACAAACGGCTTGCCGATTGCCTTTAATTGCGCCACCGTGCGTTCTTCCGCAGGTACGTACGCCTTGCGTTCGATATCGGTAACCGTGCCGTCCGTCGTCACCAACACTCCGACGGTGGAGTGTTCGCGAATGACCTTTATCGTACCCGTTTCCGCCGCCTGTTCAAAGGGCATGGGTTCGTCTTGCCACGGCGTGTGGATAAGCCTTGGCGCGCCTTCTTCTTCAAAGCCCACCGCTCCTTCCACGGCAAAGCCGACGCAATCAACCAAACGCACGGACGCGTCCGCGCCTTTACTGACGGCAATTTTCGCCGCTTTGGCGGGAACGAACTTAGGTTCGGTGGTCATTATCGTACGCCCCGCCGCCGATTGCGGTAATTCGTCCGTCATAACGCCGCGTTCTTTTTCCGACGCGGCAGGAATGACGAGCGTTTACATAAAACGCTTAATAAAAGTGGATTTTCCCGTACGCACAGGGCCTACCACGCCTATGTAAATATCTCCGCCCGTGCGGTTGGCTATGTCTTCGTATACGCTGTAATTTTCCATCAACGACCTCCCATCGTATGCGCGGAGAAAGTGGATTTTTTGCGTTTTGCCCTTTGAAAAGGCAATAAAAAAATCTCCGCGGGCAAACCTTACACGGTTTACTATATGCAGAGAATTTTTGCGTTATGTATCGTTTTTAGCTTTTCAGCTCGCCGACGGCGTTTGCTGCCGCCGTTTTTACAGCCGCCGCTTCTACGGCGATATAATCTTTATCCGACGTAAAATCACGCGGTTCGTCGTACTCGCCGCCCAGCGCTTCTATGGCGTATTTAAGCTCTTGAAATTCCACAAAACCGATAGAACGGTCTTGAATTTTTTGCATAAGATGGGGCAAAGCGCGTTCGTCGCCATAAGCGGCAAGATAGCTTGCGCGAATGGGTGTTTCTTCACCCGATAAAAACGCCGAAAGCAATATATGATACACTTCGTCGTCCTTGTTTTTTAAACGGGAAAGAATTTCCAGCATATATTCCTGTCCCTTGCCCTGCTTATACGCCGCAAGCGCTTTTTCTTTGACTTCGTCGGCGTGGAGCTTAAACACGTCGGTGATATCCGAACGAATATTTTCCCCTAAACGGTTTTCGGTAATAATGGCAAAATACGCGTCGAACGCCGCGCGATCGTCGCCGATTAAATTGAGCGCGTACAGCGCAATCGTTTCGTCGTCGCCTTGTAACAAGGGAAGGAGCGTTTGCGTTTGTCCGCGCGTTTCCATTTCCGCGCATAAAAATTCAGGCGTAGGCACGTCTTCCTTGACGTGCGCGCAAAGCGTTTCGACAAGCTGTTCGTCCGTCATTTTCGCGTAGTATTCCTTAGGCGTACATTTCACCTTCGCTACGTACGTATCCCCAAATTTTTTATACAGCTTGGGAATGATATCTTCCCATTGTTTTTCGGTGTATTTGTTTTTATTTTCTTCCATGAATTGCGTCAGCTTTTCGTCGAAAAGTCCGTCAAAATCAATGAGTTTCATGTTCTTTCTCCTTTTGCTCACCTAATGCAGCCGCCAAAATTTCCTGTACTTTGACAAGGTTTGCGCCAAACATGAGCGCTGCTTTTTCCGCGCTTTCCTTGATTTCCTTAATGCCCGACGTTAAAAAGATAGCGCACGCCAAAGCGTCGGTGTCGTCAATCACGTCCAGCGCGCCGTTTTTCTCTAATGCGTAGTAGAGTTTTTCCGTCGCGCGGCTGACTTTACGTGCGTAATCGTCGCAAACGATACCAAATTTCGACGCCGTTTTAGCGTAGCTTTGAATAAACTTTTTACGGCGTTTTCGCCCTACGGAAACGGGTAAAAGCTTGACCTTGCGGTAAATATGACAAAGCACTAAGCCCACTTCCGATTCTTCGTTTCGCTCTAACAGCATACGCACCGTTTCCACCTTTAAAACGTCCGCCACTTCGTAATCGAGCAATACGTCGCAAATAAATTCGTCCGCGCAGGCGTGAACCGCCGCCGTCAAAGCCAAATATTGCAGTTCTAAATCCGTGCCGTCCATTTCATCAAACGCCCATAAAAACGTACCGCTTTTTTCAGCAATCATGCCAAGCAGCTGCGCTTCTTCTTTACCTGCGTTGCTGATATTGAGAAGGATATTTGCGCGGAGCTCTCTCTCTTCTTGGGGTACGTGATAAAAATAATCGGGTTCGACTTCTGTTTCCGAGCGTAACGCATATAAATAATATCGCGCGACTTCGGCGTCGGGATAGACGGTACAAAGCTGGTCAAAGGCAAGCTCCGCTTGCTTTTTCTCACCGCTTTTATAAGCAGATACCGCTTTAAAGTACAACATTCTGCCGTCGTACGGGATTTTTTCTTCCAGCTGACAAAACTTTTCGTAGGCTTGTTTATGCAAGCCGTTTTCGCAACAAACGGTAGCCACCTTATACAAATCGTCCGCCGTTTCCTGTTTCATAGCGTACAAGCGCAAGGCAATTTCGCGGCTTTGCGACTGTTTATCCGTTTCCAAATACACGGCGGCAAGCGTTGCCAAAATGCGCATATTATCAGGCTCGTCTTGTAGCGCCGCAAGACAAATTTCTTCCGCCTTTTGCTTGTCGTCGGCAAGCAAATACGCCACCGCCAACGTTTCTTGCGCGGCCATATATTGCTCAGAACCTTTAACTACGCGACAAAGGTGTTCAATCGCCTTGGAAAAATCCCCCGACTTCATAGCTTTTGCGCCCACTTCGATTTCCTTGGAATAATCGGCAAGCTCGGGCGGATAGGTAAAACGGAAGGGCGATTTTTTTTCGGGGGTGAACGCTGCGATTATTTCCGAACGAGTTTCGGGGGATATGGAATCGTCCACGTCCAAAAGCTTATTATAATAAAACGCCGACTGCGTTTCGTTGCCGATATTCAAATAATTAACGGCTAAACCTTCGTAGACGTCGGGCAAATCTTCTTCGTCAGCAACGTCCAGGAATTTATACCAGTAATTGAGTGCGGACGCATGCAAGCCCATGCTTTCGTAAATATCCGAAAGACGGGTATACACGTCACCGTCGCCGCCGTAAAGAAACAACTCCTTATGCGCCAAACGGAGTGCGGAAAGATATTTTCCTTCATTATAATATTTATCTGCTTGCGACGCCAGCCGCTTTCGGCTGAAATCGATTTTTTCCGTTTTGGTTGCCATGCTTATTTGTTTTCCTTCTTTCCGAACATGCTATCGGCGTCTTCTTCCGTAAACGCATAGTCTTTATTACAATAATGACAATGCACCCTTACCGCGCCGTCTTCGGCAATAATTTGCCGCATTTGCGGTTCACCCAAAGAGATAATCAATTTCTTCAAATACGGGCGTGAACAGTTACATTTATATTTTGCTATTCGCGTTTCCCAAACCGTGGCATCTACCATAAACACAGCTTTTACCGCCTGTTCTATCCCCTGTTTTTGCACTTCGTCAAGCAAAGCTTGCAAATCCGTCGTTTGCGTAGCGTTCAACGCGGCGTTATCCGCAAAGGGCAAGGGCTGCAATACCGCTACGGCGGCGTAAACGCAGCGTCCCTTTTCGTCCAAGCGCACGTCGGTTACGATACGCGTGGGGAGCTGTTCGCTTACGGCGTAGTACGTTTCAAAAGCAGTATCCACCGTTGCGGGGTTGGGAATAGCGCAAGAGCCCACGAACGGACGAGCATAACCGTCGTCGCGAATAATCGTAAGCGAGCCGTTTTGCCCCAGCGCACGTTTTTCCCCTTCCCAAAAATCGTCGCCTTGGATTTTGGTGTTTTCGATATAACCGCGCAAGCCTAATTGATGGTTGCCTGAAACGGCGATATCCACCGCTTCGCCTTCCGTTTTGACGGCAAGGGAAATCTCCCCTTTTTCGCCTTTTAAACACGCGCTTGCAAACGTCATAGCGGAAATAGCTTTCCCAAATACGTATGCGGAAACGGGTGAAAGCTTATGTAATTGTATCGCTTTTTTGACGATAGCGGTAGTGTCCGCTACCGTTAAGGATACCTGTCCGTCGAATACCAAAGTACGCAATACGTTCGTCATTTTTTACTCCTTTTGCGCTAAAATGCAAATACGGTCCGCCGTTTTTTCGTCTGTTTTCAAATGTCCTTCTGTCAAAAGAACGTTCAACCCTGCCGCGCTTAACGCGGTGGAAAGCTCTTCTATCTCATACGCGTACTGTATATGCGTTTCGTCGGCGCGTGTATAAGACCCGTCGGAATTTTTGGAAAAGAGCGTTACTTCCATGGTAACCTTATCCCCTTCCTGCTTATTAAAGGAAAGGTAAGTTACTTCGTCCCTATCGTCCACGCTTACAGTATTTGCAATCTTTCTTTCAAATTTTCGTTTGGAACTGATATCAAAGAAAAAGACGCCGCCCTTTTTAAGCATAGCCGCTACGTTTTTGAATGCTAAACCAAGCTTTTCCTTGGGAATATAATTGATACAATCGTTGATAGCGGTGATAAAATCGAATTTTTTCGGCAGTTTTTTCTTGGTGATATCGCCAAGGATATATTCGCTACGCACGCCAAGGCGCAACGCCTGCTGCTGGGCAAAATCAAGCATCTCGGGAGATATATCCATACCCGTCATGATATAACCGTGTTTTTGCAAGGCGCGCGTAAACCAACCGCCCCCGCAACCGATATCCAAACCGCAGGAAAGCGGATACTCGCTTAGAGTATCAATTAAATACTGCGACCATTGTTGGTAGCCGCAGTCGTCGTTAAGATATTCAAACCACTTGGCAAGGTGAACGTATGCCGATTTGTTATCCATAGTCATTTTCCTGTGTTAAAGTTTGAAACATAGGTAAGATTGAAACCTAGATGTGCGCGTACCCGAGCGCAAAGCATATCTTTGCGTGAGAAAAGGAGCGCGCGGCTTGACCGACGGAAGTTTACTAAGCGCAAATGACCAAGGGCAAACGCAAGCCCGACGCCGTATTGCGAAGTATTTCAACCGTTTTTTTCGTTTTTTAGTCTTCGCCGAGCATCTTCGGTCTACGTTTCTTCTTCTTTTTATCGTCGCTTTCTTGTAACGCCTTTTCGCGTTCTTCAAACTGTTTGTTGTATTCAACGTAACGCAAATCGTTTTTGTGTTCTTCTTCATACGCCGCGCTGTCTTCCGCGATTTGCTGCTTGCTTGCGCGTAAACGTTTCAAGTCTTCACGGGTAAACGAACCGGGCAGTTCGTATACCTGCAACGAGTCGTCAATCGGCTTAATGGGTTTTGCGACGAGCTTGGATTTACCGTACGCCAAAATGGTACGTTGATATTCTTTACTGGATTCGCTTTCACCGCCCGTAAGCTGCGCCGTGCCGTCTTTATTATAAATACCCCTACCCGTCTTTGCACCGACGATTTTCGGGTTGATATACTTATCGAATACCCATTGTGCGAAGTCCAGCCAAACGAGCAACGCGTACGCTACGCCAAAGAGCAGGATAAGCAATACGCCGATAACGGTGAGCATGGGTTGATTAAAGACAAACAATACGAACGGAATTGCCGCAAGCACGGCAAAAAATACCGATTGCGGAAGCGTACCGATCATAAGCAAAAACGCGTTGCGTACGAGCGTGGTAAATTTGAGCTTATAGTTGACGCCCATGGCAATCATCCAAAGACTCATCAGCGCGGCGGCAATTAAGAAAACGTAGCTCGTACCTTGTGAGATACGCATCCAAATGCGTTCGCCGTCGGACATAGACGCGCTTGCCGCGATATAAAATTCCGCCGAATCGATAACCGTTCCGCAAAGGAAGAATACCGCGCAGAAAAAGAGCGCCGTTTGTAATGCGTTTTTATAGTTGAGCTTAATCCCGCGCCAAAAGTCGTTGGTGACGAAAATACCTTCCGTCCAAACCATGTTTCTAACGACGTACATACCGCCTGCAAGCCCTACCGCCGCAAGAACGGAAGTAATCAATAAGCCTACGTACAAAAATAAGCCGTTGCGAAGAACGAGCATCTCCGCAAGACCTTGCTGCCCAGGTGCGGCGGGATAGCCTACGCCAAGGTTTGCAGCAAACGGATAAAACAGGCTGTCGCTTTCGTGCATCATGGAATGTAAAACAATCACCGCAATCAGCGGTATAAAGAATACCAACGTCAACAGGTTGACCTTGACGATTTTGCCGAAGTTGCCTTTGAAGATATCCCAAAAGAGCTGCCAACGGTTGGTCGGCAAGGTACTTCTTGCGTATTCTTCACTTTTTTCTTTTCCTTCGAGCAGTCGGGTAATCAACCCTTTCTTTTGTTGCGCCATAGTATCACTCCGAATAATGTATTCACACGCAAACGCGCGTGCAGTATTAACGAACATTTATACCACTTTTTTCCGCGTCTTAAACACAAAAAGGATAAGCGTATCGCAATACCTTTATATTGTACTACAATTTTGCGATTATTTCAAGGAATTTTTCAAAAAAAATACAAATAAAATGCGCAATAGGCAAAAAATCTTTGACATTTGCGCTTTTATGTGCTACAATACATTTGTCAAATAGAGGAGCGGACGAACATGAGTACCCGTCGTTACAGCGTTTTTTGGCGAAAACGCGCACGGTAAAAACGACGGCGAAAGGGTATCTCCGCCGAAGCGCAAGCCCGCCAAGCTTACGCTGGGCATACGGGAGAACACCCGTATGACTGTCACCCCAAGTGAAGAGCTATTTACACACGATATTTTCCCCCGTTTCTTTTCGGGCGGCGTAATCGGCTTTTCACGGACGGGAGTTTCCCGTCCTTTTCATTTTCGTTTGTATTTTCATCTATAAAGGAGAAAGATATATGAAACAATTTAACGTAGGCGTTATCGGCGCAACGGGTATGGTCGGGCAAAGATTTATGTTGCTCCTTGAAAACCACCCTTGGTTCAACGTAAAGGTATTAGCGGCTTCGGCGCGTTCCGCAGGAAAAACGTATCCACAAGCCGTGGGTGAAAAATGGGCGTTCGATTGTCCTATCCCTGAAAAATATTTAAATATGAAAGTACTCGACGCAGAATCGGACGTGGACGAAATTGCCGGCAGCGTGGATTTCGTTTTTTGCGCAGTCAATATGGACAAGGCGAAAATTAAGGCTTTGGAAGAAACGTACGCCAAAAAGGAAGTACCCGTCGTTTCCAACAACTCGGCGCACCGTTTTACGGTGGACGTACCTATGGTTATCCCCGAAATCAACCCCGAGCATATCCAAGTAATTGCCGCGCAAAAGGCGCGTCTTGGCACGAAACGCGGCTTTATCGCCGTCAAATCCAACTGCTCGTTACAATCGTACGTACCCCTTTTGCACCCTTTGAAGGGCTACGGTATTCAGCAAGCGGCGGTATGTACCTATCAAGCCATCTCCGGCGCGGGGAAAACGTTTACCACTATGCCTGAAATCGTGGATAACGTTATTCCGTATATCGGTGGCGAAGAAGAAAAGAGCGAAAAAGAGCCCTTAAAAATTTGGGGCGAAATTCAAAACGGCGAAATTGTTTCCGCTACGTCCCCTGCCATTACCGCACAATGCCTGCGCGTACCCGTTTCCGACGGGCATACCGCGGCGGTGTTCGTTCGCTTTGAAAACAAGCCGAGCAAGGAAGATATCCTTTCCGCATGGCAAAACTTCAAGGGCGTTCCGCAAGAGCTGAACTTGCCTTCCGCGCCCAAGCAGTTTATCCGCTACTTTGAAGAAGACAACCGTCCCCAAGCCAAGCTGGACAGAATGGAAGGCAACGGTATGAGCGTTACGGCGGGTAGATTGAGAGAAGACAGCGTGTACGATTATAAATTTATCGGACTTTCGCACAACACCTTACGCGGCGCGGCAGGCGGCGCGGTATTGCTTGCCGAGCTTTTGGCGGCAAAAGGTTATTTTGATTAACGGACAAAAAACAATCAGGGAGAATAAACTAATATCATGAAAGGATTTTTTAACGGCAGCGCAACGGCGCTTATCACGCCCTTTGACGAAAACGGCGTAAATTACGAAGTATACGGACAGCTTATCGATTATCAAATCGAAAACGGTACGGACGCTTTGGTGCTTTTGGGTACGACGGGTGAGCCTTCTACCATGACTTTTGAAGAAGAGCACCTGCTTATGGACTACGCCGTAAAAAAGGTAAACGGCAGATGCAAGGTCATCTTCGGTTGCGGTAGCAACAACACCGCCGACGCGGTAATGACGGCAAAAGCGGCGGAGCGTTTCGGCGCAGACGGGTTGCTTGCCGTTACCCCCTACTACAACAAATGCACCCAAAACGGTTTGGTAGCGTACTACAAAGCCATTTGCGAAGCGGTGTCTATCCCCGTAATCGCGTATAACGTCCCGGGGAGAACGGGCGTGGAAATTCAACCTACCACCATGGCGAAGATTGCTGAATTCCCCAACATTGCAGGCATTAAGGACGCTGGCGGCAACATGAGCAAGACCATGGAAACCTTCCGTTTGGTGCGTGAGAAGTGCGACGTATACTCGGGCGAAGACGCGCTCAACTTCCCCATTCTTGCTTGCGGCGGCGCGGGGGTGATTTCCGTACTGTCGAATATCGTGCCTGCCGACGTGAAAAAGCTTTGCACCTTGATTCAAGAAGGGAATTTTGCCGAAGCGGCGAAACTCAACGATAAGCTGCTCCCCCTTGCAAACGCTTGTTTTGTGGAAGTCAACCCCATTCCCGTTAAGGAAGCCATGAACCTTCTCGGCTTTAACGCAGGCGTACCCAGAGCGCCGTTGACGGTTATGGAACAGCCCAACCGCGAAAAGCTGATTGCGGCAATGCAAAACTACGGTTTGGAGATTAACGCGTAATGAAAACGAGAATTATCCTTTGCGGCGCATGCGGTAAAATGGGCGGCAACGTTCTTTCCCTGCTTGCGTCGGACGAACAGGCGGTCGCCGTTTGCGGCGTGGATTTATATCCCAGAGAAATCGGTATCCCCGTATACACGCGTTTTGCCGATATCCAAGAAGAAGCGGACGTCATTATCGACTTTTCTTCCGCGGAAAATTTACAAGAACGTTTGGAATACGCCAAGCAAAAGCGTTTGGGTATCGTGCTCGCTTCAACAGGTTTTAGCAAAGAAGATTTGGCGCTGATTGACGAATACGCCAAGGAAGTGGCAATTTTCAAAACCGCCAACCTGTCGTTAGGAGTCAACGTTATGCAAGCGCTCGTTAAAGCGGCAGCGCAAATTTTGGGCGACGCGTTTGACGTGGAAATTATTGAAAAACACCACAATTTGAAAAAGGACGCGCCTTCGGGTACGGCTTTGATGCTTGCCGATTCCGTCAACGAAGCGTTTGACGGCAAGAAAAATTACGTCGGCGGCAGAGAAGGTATCGTCGGCGCAAGAACGAAAAACGAAATCGGTATTCACGCCGTACGCGGCGGCACGATCGTGGGCGAACACGAAGTGATTTTCGCAGGCGAAGACGAAGTGATTACCGTGTCCCACAGCGCGGCAAGCAAGCGTGTTTTTGCCGTTGGCGCAATCCGCGCGGCGAAGTTTATTTTCCAAAAACAGGCAGGCAGTTATGAGATGAAAGACCTGCTCGCCGAATAAAACGAGAAAACGAACCCCCGTTCCGACGTCATTTGGAACGGGGGTTTTTTATATTTGCGTATGGTAAACGAGCGGTATTTGATACACTTCTTCGTATTTCGCTTTACACGCGGCGTAAGCGTCTTGGCAGAGCTTTTCCGCGCCTAGCTTTTCCCCCAACGATAAGTCAGGATACAGCGGCGGCAGGATATGCAACGTATGCCGTTGTACGGGATAGCCGTTTTCGTCTACTCTATCAGGATCGTCCTGCATGGTGATAAAGGTAGGCAAGACGGGTACGTTCGCTTTATACGCCATTTTAAAACCGCCTATTTTAAACGGACGGGGCTTTTTATAATTCCACCACATACCCTGTTCGGGGTAGATAAGTATGCTTTCTCCACGTTTAAGCAGCGTTTGCACGGCAGATAAAAAATTTATCATAGTACGTCGATTAGACGAAAGCGGTAACGTATTACAATGACGGAATAAAAAGCCGAACAACCCAGGGAAGTTGGTGTAATTGCCTTCACGGATAACTTTATACAGATACTTTCTCGGCAACGCCTTACGAATACAATGAAAAACGATATAATTATCAAACGGCGAAAAATGGTTACAGGTAACGATAGCTCCGTTTTTAAGCGCGGAAAGGTGTTCTTCCCCTTCCACGCCGTCAATCACGAGAACGTCCTTTTTAATTAAACCCAAAAAGTACCTATCCCCTACGAAGTTCGCAATACGGCGGGAAATTTTCGTCGACAGTTTTTTACTTAAATAGTCCACCTTATCCGGGAGCAATTCAGGCGCGGGCGGATCTTCTTCCACGTCCTTGTCAAACCAGCCGTTTTTTTCATATTCTTGAATTTTATCGAGTATCCTTTTTCTATCTTCGGAAAGCTTGTTTTCGTCCATGGTACTATCCTTTATACGCCGACGGGCTGTAACTCCTGTTCTTCTTCTAATATTTCCGTTTGTTGCTCAGCGCAATATTCCGCGTACAGCTTTTCTGCCTTTTGACGCACCTTCAAATAATTATCTTCTCGCTCACATTCGCGTATCGCCAAGGCTATCAACGCCTTTTCCGTAGTCGCGTCCTTATCCCGACAAGCTTTATCGTAGGTATACAGCTGCTGTTGCAGGGTTGGATAAAACGGATCGGATTTAGCGTATGCCCAAAAAAGCTCGGCATACGGAATATCCGCATAATGCCAAGGCTTGGCTGTTAAATTGTAATGCACTAGCATGGGCGTTTTATTTTTATCTCCGCCGATAGGCATGGTATTCCACGTTTTGGAGAGCAACTTAACCTTGTCTTTGCAAAGCACGTTGAGATAGTCCTGATCTTGCGCAACGCTGAATTTATACTCGCGCAAGAGTGCACAAAACCGATCGTAAAAATGGTCTTCACGGAATTTTTTCAAGTTCATGACAAGCACGCCCGCGTTGAAGTAGCGGCTATATTCTATCCCCAGCACTTCTTGGGTATAGCGGCGGAATTCCTTCACCGACGCCACCGCGGTATCGGGGACGGCGGCAACAAGATTATTGCCTAAGCTTACGTCAAATAAACGGGAAATATCGCCGCGGACAATGATATCGCTATCCAAATAAATTGCCTTATCCAAGTTAGGAAACATGCCTGCTATAAAAATGCGGTAATAGGTTGCGCCCGTATAATAATCGCGCAGCTGTAACGCGCGTTTGATTTCTTTGAGCTTTTCGCCTACGTCTACGAAAGACACCGAAAAATCGGGTTCGGAAAAGGTAAGAATTTGCGCTTCATACGCAGCGTTATCCACGCCTGCGTGCAAAACGTATATTTCGTAAATGTGCGTGCGGTCGGCGTTTTCCTTTAACGAACGTAACGCCACCGATAAATACGGCAAATAATTATCGTCCGCCGCAAAGAATACGGGGAATGTTTTGCGGTTACGCATTTTTCGATTTTGCATTTCCTGTTGTTGCATTTCTATCTTTTTCAGCTCCGTTTGCAATTTTTCAATTTTTTGCATAATTTTCTTCTGCTTATTCGTCTTTATCGCTTGCATAAAATATACTCCTTTGAAAAAGGGATTTTTTTCTTGCCCGATTTCAACAACGTTATTGTATGCCTTTCCGATAAAAAATTCAACCTTTTCACGGGTGTTTTCCGTCTACTCAAACAGTATGACACTCTACGCAATAAAAATAACAACTCTACCCAAAGTAGATTTTAATATCTACCCCGAGTAGAGTTGTGTTTTTATGTATTTTTTCGCCCTTACGTTTCCAACAAAATGGTAACGGGACCGTCGTTGTGTTGGGATATTTGCATATCTGCGCCAAATACGCCCTTTTTGACGGGGATACCGTAGGAAGATAGCTGCTCCACCGCATATTCATATAAAGGCTCTGCCTTTTCAGGACGCTGAGCAAGCGTAAAGCTGGGACGGTTGCCGTGCGACGCGTCGCCGTATAAAGTGAATTGCGACACCATGAGTACTTCTCCTTGCACGTCTTTCACGGATAAATTCATTTTCCCGTTTTCGTCTTCAAAGATACGAAGATTCGCAATTTTACGCGCAAGGTATTCCGCCTGCGCTTTGGTGTCTTCACACTTAATCCCTAAAAAGACGGTAAGTCCGAATGGGATTTCGGATATGCGTTGCCCGTCCACGTCGAGCGTGGTACGCTTTACGCGTTGCACTACTGCTTTCATAATACTCCCCGATAACGCAACAAAACGCAGGATCGGTGAAAATCCTGCATTTCGTCCGTTGTCAAATCAAAATGAAAATTAAACGCGGCTCATGTATTCGCCCGTTCTCGTGTCGATACGAATGGTTTCGCCTTCTTCTACAAACATGGGAACTTGAATGGTTGCGCCCGTTTCTACCTTCGCGTTTTTCATAACGTTGGTAGCGGTGTTGCCCTTAACACCCGGTTCAGCTTCGATAACTTTGAGTTCAACGAAGTTTTCGGGTTCAACAGAGAACGCTTTGCCGTAAAGGAATTTCACGGTAACCATATCGTTTTCCTTGATATATTTGAGCGCTTCTTCTACTTGGTCGAAGGAAAGCATTTCTTGATTGTATTCTTCGTCCATGAATACGTAGAATTCGCCGTCGTAATAGGAATACGTCATCTTCTTCGTTTCTACCTGCGCCGTTTCCAGCTTTGCCGTGGGGTTGAACGTTTCGTTGGAAAGAACTTGTCCCGTTACGACGTTTTTCAACGTTGCGCGAACGAACGCCGCACCCTTACCGGGTTTTACGTGCTGGAAGTCGGTAACGGTGTAAACACCGCTCTTGTATTCGAAGGTTACGCCTTTACGAATGTCGCCTGCCAAAATTTGTGCCATACTTTTTTTTCTCCTTGTATTGCTTTTTTCTTTTTTATAAAATAATGAGATTTCTATCCGTTTTGGACATAAAGCTCTTCACTTTTCCGTTTTGCAAAGTAATCGTATCTTCGATACGGATACCGTATTCTCCCTGTTTATATACCCCCGGTTCGTCCGAGAATACCATATTATCTTCAAGCACGCAATCCCGATTCTTACTTACGTACGGGAATTCGTGCACGTTGAGCCCGATACCGTGGCCAAGCGAATGGGTAAACAATTCACCGTAGCCCTGCTCTTGCAAATACGTTCTCGCAATCGCGTCTACCTGCGCGCCCGTCATGCCGCTTTTTGCCTGTTCTTTGACAAGGGTATGCGCCGTGAGTACCGCTTGGTACGCCTTTTTAAATTCTTCGTGCTTGTTATCGTCGCCAAACAAAAACGTACGGGTAATATCCGAACAGTAACCGTTGACGCGGCAACCAAAATCAATCAAAATTTCGTCGCCAAAGCTAAGCTTTGTTTCCCCCGTTTCATGATGGGGAACGGCAGCGTGCGCGCCGAATGCGACAATCGTCGGGAACGCTAAGCCCTGTGCGCCGCGTTTACGCATATTGTATTCCAACAGCGCCGCGACTTCCGTTTCCGTCATGCCTTCCTTGATTTCGGGAAGTAACGCAAGAAAGCTCTCTTCCGCGATATCGCAAGCCTTTTGGATTTGCGCAAGCTCCCATTCGTTTTTCACCGCCATAGCGGCGCGGAAACCTTCGTCCACGTTTTGCATTTTCACGCCTGCTTTTTCCAAAGCAAGGTATTCCACGTGTGAAGTCCAGTCAAACGAAACGCCCACGCTGTTATAGCCAGCAAGACGGGACTGCACGTCGCTTTGCTTATACAAAACAGGGGTAACGTCCGTACCCTTGAACAGCTTTTCCGCCGCTTCCATATACCGCATATCGGTATACAGCGTAGTACCCGTTTCGTCTACGATAGCGCAACCGTTTTCGGGGTCAAGCCCCGTAACGTAGCGAAGTAAAAACTCACAGGAAACGTATATAGCGTCCGTTTTAGACGATTGTAATAATTTCTTTCCGTTGGTGACTAACATAAAAAACCTGTCTTCTTTACTATTTTACCAAATATTTTCTCATTCGTCAAGTATACGACAAATAATAAATGAATTTTTATGCGTTCTCGTACGTTTTTTTCATATCGCTTGCGTCTTCCACCTGCGTTCCGTCCGACTCGCTGACGATATACGGATAAAGATTCAGCTTTTTCAACACTCCCGCAAGCGTTGAAAATTCAGGCCCGTAGACTTCGTCGGCAAAGGTAAGATGCTTGACTTCGCCTTTCGCTCCGTACATGATTTTGGAAAAATGCACGTGAAAATGTTTCATACGCTCGTAGCCAAGCTCGCTAATCATATACGAAAGCCTGTCTTCATAGTCCCCTGCGGTTTTCAAAGAACCGCCTTCCCTTGCATTGATATGTCCAAAATCGACGCACGGGGTATAGACGGGGTCGACCTTACAAAAACGAACGATTTCTTCTACCGTACCGATTTGCGCGTGCTTGCCCATGGTTTCGGGACAAAATATCATATCCTGCAAGTCGTTACAATATATGTAATCCCTAAGCACTTTTAAACGTTCTTCGGTGAGCGCAACGGCGTCTTCGCGCGTGGCTTTCCCCTGCGCGGCGGGGTGGAACACGATACGCTTTCCGCCCATAAGCTTACACATTTTCGCGCTGTCAAGCACGTAGCCGTAGGACTTTGCCGCCATTTCGTCGTCAGGGTTAGCAAAATTGATAAAGTACGGCGCGTGAACGGAAATCTCAACGCCCGCCTTTTGAAAGGCTTCGCCGATAGAGATCGCCTTTTCTTCCGTCATGCGCACACCGCGCCCAAAGGAATATTCAAAGCAATCTAAGCCGCGTTCTTTGACAAACGCCGCCGCGTCTTCCGTGTGCTTATAGCCCGCCGCATAAAAACTTTCACTATTCCCGCTCGGTCCAAATTTAATCATGCTTTTCTCACACTCCTTATATCCGATTGTAATTGCTCTATAAGCTTATCTTTGCTTTCAAATTTTTGTATTTCGCGCATAAAACGAACGAAGGAGATTTTTATGGTTTTTCCGTACAAATCCCCCGAAAAGCCGTCCAAATACGTTTCCGTCAACACGTCGGTATTATCAAAAGTTGGTCTTGCGCCGTAGTTGGTTATACCCTTATACGTCTTGCCGTCCACGGTAACGCGTGTTTCATACACCCCTATTTTTAAGGGGAATTTCTCTTTTGCATAGCGCACGTTTGCCGTCGGAAAGCCCAGCGTTTTGCCAACGCCGCGGTCGCGAAAAACTTCGCCAAGCAGGAAAAACTCTTCCCCTAAAAGCTTTTTCGCCATACAAACGTCGCCTTTTGATAAATATTCTTTTATCATGGTAGAACTAATCTTTTTCTCGCCGATTTTGACCTGTGGACAAACTTCAACGCATACATGCCCCATACTTTTTAACGTTTCAACGTTACCGCTTGCGCCGCTACCAAAGCGAAAATCTTCCCCGCAAACGAATACCTTAGGGAAAAATTCCTTTTCCAGCAAGGAAATAAAGCTTTCGGGAGAAAGGTCTTTGATTTTGCAAAACGGGAGCTCGAAAACAAAATCCGCGCCTGCACGTAAAAAGACATCTTCCCGTTCGGCAAAGGTAAACAGGCTCTTCTCGTCCTTACCGCCAACGATACTCATTACTCCTACGGGCAAGCCGTATTTTTGCGCGCAGGTAAGCAACGTCCTATGCCCGATATGCAAGCCGTCAAACCCGCCAAGCAACATAACGGTATGCTTATTTTCATGGCGTTTGGTTGTCAAATCTACCGTCTTTAACATAATTTCGTCTTGATTTTCGCCCGTTTTTTCGTAACTTCCAACAGTCCGTAAAAGGCGTCGTCTTTATAAATTTTATACGTGCCGTCGACGTAATCGGTAAATACCGTCATACCGTTAAACAGCATTTGCTCTTCCTTGCCCTGCGTTTGAAAAACGGGGAAGGGCAATACGCTTTCGGTAGGAATAAGGTATTTTTCAAGCTCGCTTACGGGCGGATCGTTTTCTAAAAAGGAAAACGGAATACTATTGCCGATTTCAAAAATACCGCTTTTGGTGCGGCGGAGCGCACTCATCACGGCGTTGGTATGCAAAGCTGTTGCGATATCCCTTGCAAGCGAGCGGATATACGTACCGCCGCCGCAACGAATTTCAATGCCGAACGTTTTTTCGTCGATTTGCTCGGTTAAGCGCATACCGAAAATATGCACTTTTTTTGCCGCAAGTTCAAAATCCACGCCTGCACGCGCAAGCTCGTATCCCCTACGACCGTTGACGTTTTTTGCGCTGTATTTGGGCGGTACTTGCATAATATCCCCGAAAAAGGCGGGCAGGACGTTTTCAATTTGCTGCGGCGTAGGGATTTCTCCGCCGTAGACGAGCTTGCCCGTGCTATCCAAGGTATCCGAGCTTACGCCGAACGTGAAATGCGCCAAATACACTTTTTCCTTTTCTAAAAAGTGGTCGAAAAGACGCGTGGCGTTGCCCACCCCTACGGGCAGGACGCCGCTGGCAAGCGGATCAAGCGTACCCATATGTCCGCAGGGTACGCCTGAAAGCCATTTGCATTTGTTGACTACCGTCGACGACGTGAGTCCCGACGGTTTATCGACGTTGAAAAATCCCGTCGAAAGCAGCTTTTCTTGCCGTTTCAATCTTCTTCTCCGTTTAACGCAGCTCGATACCGAGCTTAAATTTCAAATTACCTAAGATTTTCTTAACGAAGTTGTCAAGCACTTCGGGCGTGAACGCCTTTTCCGCCGTATTATCGGGCGTAAAGGTGAGCGTGAACGCCATACTCTTTTTGCCTTCGGGGACTTGCCCACCGCGATATACGTCGAAAAGCTTGGCTTCCGTAACGTATTTACACGAATGGAGCAGGACTTCTTCTATCTCTCCGCAGGTAAGCGCTTCGTCGGCAATCAAGGCAAGGTCGCGCTTGATTGCAGGGAATTTGGGCAGATTGGTATAGCGGATAGCGTCGTCAAGCTTATCGGTGAGCGCCGCCAAATCGAGTTCGGCAAGGTATACCTTTTTATCCAAGCCCAAGGAAAGTGCGATAGCAGGGTCAAGCTCGCCCAAACAACCGACGGTTTCTTTGCCCAAGAGTACGTTTGCCGATACGCCGGGGTGTAAATACGGCTTATCTGCGCGCTCGAACGTAAAGGTCAAATGGAAGGTTTCCGCCAAACGTTCCACCGCGCCTTTCATATCAAAGAAGTCGTTATTACCGCCCCAAACACCGAGCACGACGTGTTTTCTTTCGTCGGGCTGTTCCCCCGCCGCCGTATCGTTGGGGATATACACGTTAGCCACTTCAAACTGTCTGCCTTCGTCGTTGCCGCGACGGATATTTCTTACGGCGTTACCCAGCATGGACGGCGCTAAGAAGGTGCGCATCAACGAAAGCTCTTCGCTAATGGGATTGAGAATTTTAACGGCGTTTCTTTCTACTCCGTCTTCCGCAATCTTCATAAGGTCGATATCCTTAGGAGAATAGAAAGAATAGTTATACGCTTCGGAAAAACCTTGTACGCGCAATACGTTTTTCAAGTGCGCTTCGCGTTTTTGCTCGTCGGTCAATCCGCCGCCCGTCACGCTTGCCTTTTCCAAGAACGTCGGGGTAATGTGTTCGTAACCGTACATACGGATAATTTCTTCCGCTAAATCGGGCGCGCCGTCGACGTCGTCGCGATAGCCGGGAACGGTTACCGTCAGCGTATCCCCGTCGATTACGGGATTGAACTGCAAACGCGTAAGGATATTCTCGATTTCGTCGTTGGGTACGGTGATGCCAAGGAGCGCGTTGATTTTGGCAATACTTGCTTTCATTACGCGCGGCGTAAGGTCTTCCGCGCAAACGTCGCGGCGAATATCCGTTACCGTACCGCAGCCGAGCTCTTCAATCAAATGCAGTGCGCGAGCCATGCCGTATGCGTTGGTGTAAGCAGCTACGCCCTTTTCAAAACGCGAAGACGAATCGGAAGATTGCCCAAGCGCTCGGGAAGTTTTACGCACGCTATCACGCGCAAATTTTGCCGCTTCAAAGTACACGTTTTTCGTCGTATCCTTAATTTCGCTGTTCAAGCCGCCCATAATCCCTGCCAAAGCAACGGGCTTTTCCCCGTCGCAAATAACGAGATTTTCACGATTGAGCGTAAATTCTTTTTCGTCGAGCGTAACGATTTTTTCCCCTTGTTCCGCTCTGCGGACGACGATTTTTCTTTCCCCTAAATCGTCGGCGTCAAACGCGTGCATGGGTTGACCCATTTCCAAAAGAACGAAGTTGGTGATGTCGACGATAGGCGAAATGGAACGCAAGCCCGACAACGCAAGACGTTTTCTCATCCATGCGGGCGTTTGACCGCCCGTTACGTTTTCTACGTAATGCCCTACGTAACGCGGACATAAATCGGGCGCGAGTACTTCCACTTCTACGTCCTTTGCGTTGCTCTTTTTCGCCGTATAATCGTAGCAGGGTTCTTTCAAAGGCTTTTGCAGTACTGCCGCTACTTCGCGCGCGATACCCAAAATGCATTGACAATCGGGACGGTTTGCCGTAATGGAAATGTCGAAAATCCAGTCGTCTAAGCCGACGATTTTGCGGATATCTTCGCCCACGGGCGCGTCTTTGTCCAAATCCAAAAGTCCGTCCACTTCCGCGCCGGCATAATAATCGTCGTTAATCCCCAGCTCTTCACCCGAGCAAAGCATACCAAACGATTCTACGCCGCGGAGCTTGCCTTTTTTAATTTTCTTGACGGCGTCGGGATTTTTTTCTAATACCGCAGGATTGCTTTCCACTACCGTCGAGCCGTCCAGCGCGCAGGGCGTTTTCATGCCTACGTATACGTTGGACGCGCCCGTAACGATTTGTAAATCCCTACCGTATTCTTCGCCGCAATCGACCACGCAAATTTGCATATGGTCGCTATCGGGGTGGGGCGTGAGCGATTTCACCTGTCCTACGACAACGCGAGAAATTTTCTCGCCAAGATAGGACAATCCTTCTACTTCAAAACCGCAAGAGAACAGCTTTTGCGCAAGTTCCTGTGCGGAAACGTCTATATCTACGTAATCTTTTAACCAACTGAAAGGTGCTTTCATTTTTATTTTCTCCTTTTATTCTATCTCCGCATTGTAAAACGGAGCAAGCTGCAAGCAAGGCAAGACGCGCGAGACTTTTCGACGGGACGTTTACTTAGCGTAAACGAGCGAGAAAAACGTAGCGCAACGCCGCATTGCGCAGCAGATTCTTCGTTTTACTCTTCAAACTGCGTTAAAAAGCGCGTATCATTTTCAAACAAAGTCTTAATGTTGTTGATACCGTATTTGAGCATAGCGATACGTTCAATACCCATACCGAACGCAAAACCCGTATACTCGTCGGGGTCTACGCCGCAGTTTTCAAGGACGTGTCTATTCACCATGCCTGCGCCGAGCACTTCAATCCAACCCGTGCCCTTACAAAGACGACAGCCCTTGCCGCCACATTCCGAGCAGCTTAAATCCACTTCTACGCTGGGTTCGGTAAACGGGAAATATGACGGACGCAAACGCACTTTTGTCGACGAAGTGAACATTTTACGCGCAAATTCCGCAAGCATACCTTGCAAATCGCAAAGGGTGATGCCCTTATCTACGACAAGTCCTTCCATTTGATGGAACATGGGCGAGTGCGTAGCGTCGTCGTCGGAACGGAATACTCTACCGGGAGAAAGAATTTTAATGGGCGGTGTTTCCTTTTCCATCACGCGAATTTGCCCTGCCGACGTCTGGGTGCGAAGGAGCAAATTGTCCGCAAGATAGAAGGTATCCTGCATATCGCGTGCGGGGTGGTCTTTGGGTGTATTGAGCGCGGTGAAGTTGTAATAATCCGTTTCGATTTCCGGCCCTTCAAATACCTTAAAGCCCATGCCTGCGAATATGTCGATAAGCTGATTTTTTACAAGCGTAATCGGGTGCAAAGCTCCTGCTTTATACGCTTTACCGGGCATGGTGATATCGATACGCTCCGCCGCGTATTTTTTATCCATTTCCATTTTCTTGACAACCGTTTCTCTTGCCGCAAACTTTTCTTCCATGTTTTGCTTGAATTCGTTGACGATTTTACCAAATGCGGGACGGTCTTCCTTAGGCAAATCTTTCATGCCGCTCATGACGCCTTTCAAGCCCGTTTGGAATTTGACCTTGACTTCATACAAAGCCCTACCCGTTTCCGTTTTCTGCATTGCCGATTCAATTTCCGCGCGCAACGCTTCTAATTTTTGTTGCATAGTAACACTCCTTTTTTATTTTCCATAATCCTATCGGTTACGTAAAAACGCCCTGCGCGTTTTCACGCGCAGGGCGAACCGTCGTCGCTGTACCACCTGCTTTCGTACGGAAAAACCGTACCTTATTGTTTGCCGTTACGCCGCAATTACGACCCTTCCTACTGTTATTTTCAAAAGAGTAGCTCCCAAGGGAAAGGCTATTTTTCCGTCTTTGCGTACCTTACAGCCTACGGGTAACGCTCTCTGCAAAAAGACGAGTGGAAAAACGCCGACTTGATCTTCGCTTTTATAATATTTACTTTCTATATTATAGACTTTTTTTCAGGGATTGTCAAACGATTTTATTTGTTTTTCAACAAATCACGGATTTCGGTGAGCAAAAGCGTATTCGCCATAGCTTTTTCTTCGGCAAGTTTCGCTTCCGCCGCTGCTTTTTCGTCCGCAAGGCGTTTTTCTTCTGCCGCCTTTGCTGCCGCTTCCGCTTTGCGTTGCGCTAAAATGGCTTTCGCTTCTTCCTTGTTCACCTTCAATTCCTTACGGATTTTGCGAATTTCTTTCTTTTCATTGGAATAGGTATCTGCCGCCGCTTCGGCTTTTTCTCTCGCTTCGTTAATACCGTTCAAAATTTTCACGATAGAGAACAGCACGAACGCAATAATTAAGAAATTGATGATTGCGCTGATAAACGCGCCCCAGTCGATATAAATGGAATGTGCCAAATCGAGCTGCTTGGTAACGACGCCCGCCGCGTCCGTCACTTCGGTGTATGCAGGCGAAAGCATGGTGATTGCGCCGCTTAAACCTTCTTTGCCAAGGATTAACGCAATCAGCCAGTTGATAATGGGTTTTAAAATGAAGTTAGAAAGTCCGTTGACGATAGACGTAAACGCGCCGCCGACGATAACACCGACAGCCATGTCGAGTACGTTTCCGCGTGTGATAAACTTTTTAAATTCCGCAAAAAATTGCTTGATTTTGCCTATTTTCTTTTCCATAGAAAGCGTATATATTTATTATAAAGCTTTCCGCGGCATTTGTCAAGATTTTTAGCGAAAAAAAAACGGAGAGCTCACTCTCCGTCTTGCAAATCCGACAACAAATCCTTGATATACGTCACGTCTTTTCCCGTTTCGTGCATCAGCCGCAAAATTTCGTCGCGCGATTGTTTCCGCGTACAATATTGCAACCCTTGCGCATACGATATAAGCAACATATTTTCGGTGCATAACGCGTCGAATAAACTATCCGTTTCGTTTAAGGATATCTCTCTTTTTTCTAGTTTCATTCTTCTTCCCCCTGCTTATCTTCGGACGTTTCTCCAAGCAGCGCGCTAAGCGTATTTTTTCTTTCGTCGTGCCGAGCGGCTAACGTTTCCAAATCCTGCGCGAGCGCAACGTCCATGAGTATGCGTGAAAAAATAGTTATCTTCTTTTGTGCGAGCTCTTCCATCTTCCTTAGTTTTTGCAGCGTAGCCGTTTCCTTTTCCCGTGCGTCTTGCATAAAAAAATCTCCTTTCCGTTTTTAGCAGTATGGCAAAAGCGGGAAGGAGTTATACCTTTTTATTTTCTTTTTTTCACGTAATCGCACAAGGGCGACAACGCACAATTTTCGCAATCGGGTTTTCGGGAATGACATACCTTACGCCCGTGCCAAATCAGCCAATGGTGTGCCTTCGACCAGTCCTTTTTCGGAACGGACTTTTGCAAGCGGTTTTCTACTTCCAAGGGCGTTTTGCCCTTGGCAAGCCCCGTGCGGTTGCTCACACGGAACACGTGCGTATCCACGGCGATAGCGTCGCCGCCGAACGCCACCGAATACACGACGTTCGCCGTTTTTTTACCTACGCCTGCAAGCGACATCAATTTTTCTACCGTATCGGGGACTTCGCCGTTAAACTTTTCTAAAATATCCTTTGACGCCGAAAGAATATGCTCCGCCTTCATACGGTAAAAGCCACAGGAAAAAATATATTTTTCCAGCTCTTCTTGCGTAAGCGTAACCATTTTTTCGGGCGTATCGTACTTCTCAAAAAGTACGCGCGTCACCTTATTCACTCGTTCGTCCGTGCATTGTGCGGAAAGCACGACCGCCACCAACAATTCGTACGGATTGCGGTAAATAAGCGCGGGTTTGGCTTCGGGATACAGCGCCGACAAAAGCTGTAAGGCGCGTTGTTTATCATTCGTATGCATACTTATATTATACCACCTTACGGCACGTTTGGCAAGTGTTTTTATTGCAACGGTAAAACAACCATTCTACCGTTTTGAAACTCCGTTTTATAAAAACCTTTAAAGGACGAGTACCGCCCTATTTTCATAATCGCCCGCGCGCGGACGAGATATCTTCCGTCAAAACGCACGCAAAGCCCGCAACCGATTTTCGCTTCTTTTGGCGTGGGCACGGTGGTTGCCTGCACGCCGTATGCGTTCAGCCGCCCCACGTAGTCGATACTGTGCGCACGGGAACGGAATACCGCTAATATCATCATAAGTCATACGCTCCTATCTTTTGGAATACTATATTATATGAATTTCGTAAAACAAGGAGTGCTATGAAATGATTTATTTCGATAACGCCGCTACGGGCGGCAGAAAACCCGACGCCGTACTTTCCGCCGTGCAATCGGCAATTAAAGTATGCGCCAACCCCGGTCGCGGCGGACATAAGCTTGCCCTTGCCTGCGCCAAAACCGTGGAAGATTGCCGAAACGAATTATCCGCCTTTTTCGACGGCTACGGTTTTGACCGTGTTATATTTACCAAAAATTGCACCGAAGGGTTAAATATCGCTCTTTTCGGCGTTTTACAACGCGGCGACCACGTCGTCGTGGGTTGTAGCGAGCACAATTCCGTGCTCCGTCCTTTGGAATATTTAAAAAAGACGGGCGTCATTACTTACGACGTTTGCCCGTTACACGGAGAAGGCGCAAACGCGAATATCCGCCCCGAAGACGTACGCGCTTTATTAAAGCCCAACACCCGTTTGGTGGCAATCACGACGGCGTCCAACGTCAACGGTATGCTGCCCCCTTTATCCCGTATTAAAAAGGTATTACCGCCCGACGTTTTATTCTTATGCGACGGTGCGCAGGGCGGTGGTCACTTGCCTATTTCCATGCGGAAAATAGGTATCGATATGCTGACCTTGGCAGGGCACAAGGGCTTATACGGCATACAAGGCAGCGGCGCTTTGCTATTTTCAGAGCGCGTTCAACCGCGTCCTATACTCTACGGCGGAACGGGATCTATGAGCATTTCCTTGGATATGCCTGATTTTTATCCCGACGCCTTAGAAGCGGGCACAGCCGCCTTTCCGTCTATCGTATCTCTTTTGGAAGGCGTGCGGTTTTTACAGCTACACCGCACGGAAATCGCATATACGTTGACGGATTTTTCGCGCAAACTCATTGACGGACTGCGTAACCTTTCCGAATACAAAATCTATTCCAAACCCAACCCGTGCGGTATCGTAGCCTTTGCACACAAGCGCAAACAATCGGAATATATTGCCGAGCGGCTATCTTCAACGTACGCCGTAGCGGTGCGCGGCGGTTTGCATTGTGCGCCGCTGATGCACGAAGGATTGCAAACGTTGGACGACGGCCTTGTGCGCGTGTCCTTTTCTCATTTTAACAACGCTTGGGAAATCGACAAACTGCTCCTTGCCTTAAACGAGCTTTCTTACACCGATTAAATTTGTTTGAGTTTATCGACGATTGCGCGGAGTTTTTTGCGTTGCGCATTATCGAGCATGGGCGCAAACGCCTGATAAAAGCTTTCAATCTCTTCGTTAGAAAGCGTTCCTGCGCGCTTGCTTTTTTCCGCTTCGGTTAAAATATTTCTCAGCATATCCGCGTTGCTTTTTCCGTTGTACGCGGACGCGATTTTTTGCGTGAGCGTTTGCGCGTCCATGGTGGTTTCTTCTTGCGTTTTCGGCTGTTTTGCATACTCTTTAAAGCTTTTCATACTACCCCCAAAAAGTGTTTTGTATATCGTATGCCCGTCGGTCATTTTTCGTGACTTTACGCATATATTGTACTATGGAAATTTTAATGTTGGTACTTTTGTACTACCTTTCGCAAAACCCCGATTTTCACGAAAGCGTCAAACCTTTAATGGGACAGTTGAAAAATTCCGAGCAAATGCTTTCTTTTTTGAACGATTTATCTAAATTTTCACAAACGTTTACCGCTTTCCAAGCCAAAAAGGGCGAACCCCCGCAAAAAGAACCCCCTCAAAAAGAACCGCCGCAAGAACCAGAAGAAAAACAATCGGCAAGCCCGACAAACGGGATCGCCGACGAGTTTATTCAACAAATTTTAGATAGCTATTTAACGAAAAAGTAGGCGTTTGCCTACTTTTTTTATACGATAGAAAATCCACCGTTGACGGGTAAATCAATGCCCGTAACGTATTCGTTTTCGTCCAAAAACAGCACCGCCGACGCCACTTCTTCCGCTGCGCCCATGCGCCCCATGGGAATATCTTGACAAAGCGCGTCTTTTTCTTCTTTGGTAAAACGGGCGTTCATTGTCGTGTCGATTACCCCGGGCGATACTGCGTTGACGCGAACGCCTGCATAGCCAAGCTCTTTGGCGAGCGCTTTGGTAAAGCCGATTAACGCGGCTTTGGACGCGGAATATACGCTTTCGCAACTACCGCCCACTTCGCCCCAAACGGACGCAACGTTGACGATATGACCTTTTCCACGCGAAATCATGCCCTTTGCCGCTTCGCGGCTGCACAAAAACGCGCCGCCCGTATTGACGGCAAACACCCGTTGCCATTCGTCGTACGTAACGTCTTGTATTTGTTTAAAAAAGCATACGCCCGCGTTGTTGACAAGCACGTCCACTTTGCCGATTTTTGCAAACAAAGCCACGACGTCTTCTTCTTTGGCAACGTCCGATTTATACGTTTCCAAACCAAGCGCCGCCGCCTGCTCCGCCGAGCTATCGTCCTTGGAATAAGTCACGCAAACCCTTGCGCCCTTTTGTAAAAAGGCTTTGGCTATCGCAAGACCGATTCCGCGAACGCCGCCCGTAATGACTACCGTTTTCATATCCGTATCCTTTATTCTTTTACAAGCCTTATAATTTCTTCGGCGATTTGTTCGGGCGTTTTATCGTCCACGTCTACGACGAAATCGGAAACGTGCTCGTAAATAGGCGCACGTTCCTTTAATAACCGCGCCAGCCTATCGCGAATACTTTCCGTCGACGTTTGCAACAGCGGACGTGTGCCGTCCACCTTTAAACGTTTGGCAAGCGTATTGAGCGACGCCCGCAAGAACACGATTTTGCCGTTCGTTTGCAACAAGGCGTTGTTTTCATTTTTTAAAACGAGCCCGCCGCCCGTGGAGATAACAAGCCCGTCTTTTGTCGCAAGCTCTCTCGTAATTTCCGTTTCCAGTTTACGAAAATACGGTTCTCCGTAATACTCGAAAATATCCGCAATCTTACCGTATTTATCCACGATAAGACCGTCGGTGTCGTACCATCTACGCCCCGTAAGCTCGGCTATTTTTATTCCGATAGTGGTTTTTCCCGCCCCCATCATGCCGCATAAAATGATATTCATACCCTTTCCCTTTTACGCCTTTACCGCGAAAATCGCCGCTTTATAGCTGTTTGCGCCAAAACCGCAAATCACTCCCTTACAAACGGAAGAAAGTACACTAATGTGGCGGAATTCTTCCCTTGCGTGAACGTTGGACATATGCACTTCAACAACGGGAATATCGATTGCCGCAATCGCGTCGCGAAGGGCGTAACTGTAATGGGTAAACGCGCCTGCGTTAAAAATAACCGCGTCGCAAGATTTTTGCAAGAATACTTCGTGCAATTTATTGACGAGCTCCCCTTCGATATTGCTTTGGTAAAAGGTCACTTCGTCGCCGTTTGCTTTGCAAAACGCCGTAAGCTCCGCGTTGATTTCGTCTAACGTTTTCGTGCCGTACACGCTTTTTTCGCGCAAGCCCGTAAGATTGAGATTGACTCCGTTGAGTACCAAAAATTTCATGACGATTACTCCTTTTTTACATTTATTCGCCGTAAATAGTAAGATATTTTTTATATAACGCCGTCGCTTCCGCCGTATCGGGACTACGGTTTACGTACAGACAATCGGCAAAATACGCTTGATAGAACAGCATAGCCGCTCCGTTTACCGTATAAAGCCCGAGTTTTTCCGCTTGACATAAAAACGCGGAGCGTTTGGGCTTATAAATCAAATCGACTGCAACGCTTGCGCCGTCAAACGCTTTATCGGAAACGGGAGAAACGCCTTCCGTATCGTGCATGCCTACCCCCGTCGTATTGATGACGATATCATAGCCGCCCGTTTCGGGATTATCCGTGGGCGTAACGCCCAGCTGCTCGCAAGTTTCTTGCAGTTCTTGACGGTTTCTTCGATACATATACACGCTTGCTCCTGCTTTTTTCAAAGCCGCCGCCGCGCTTCTACCCGCGCCGCCCGCGCCGAGAATGAGAATTTTCTTTTCAAACACTTGGACGTTTGCGCCTTTGAGCATGAGCACAAAACCCACGCCGTCGGTGTTATACCCCGTCCCCGTTGCCGTAACGACGGTGTTTACCGCGCCGCAGGCAAAGGCGTCGCCCACGATTTCGTCCAAGTAACAAAAGACGTCTCTTTTATACGGTATGGTGACGTTAAAGCCGTCAAAATCGCCCATGAGCGTACGGATTGCCGCGTCAAAGCCGTCGGCGGATACCGAGAAATTTTCATAAGCGCAATCGTATCCCCATTCCCGCAAAATAAAGGTGTGTATCCTTCGGCTGTCCGATTTTGAAACGTCTTTGCCCACAAGCCCTAAACGCACGGTTTTTTCATTCATGTCATACATACCCCCTTCGTTTTTCTATCAAACGTCCAGTTTATCAAAGAAATCGGGGAAGGATATCGCGCAACATTCTTCCCTTGCGATATTGCCGCCCTTTTCGCTGGCAATCAGCCCCACCGCCGCCGTCATAGCGATACGGTGGTCAAGATAGCTGTCCACGTCGCCGCCGATAAGCTTTTTCTTACCGCGAATGATAAACCCGTCTTCTCTCGCATAACATTCCCCGCCCATGCGGTTAATAAGCTCTGCCGTCGTCGCAATACGGTCGCTTTCTTTCACGCGCAGTTCCTTTGCGCCCGAAATGATGCTTTCTCCGTCTGCAAACGCGCAAAGCAAAGCAATCAAGGGCAATTCGTCAATCATAGCAGGGACATCTTCCGCCGTGAGCGTAATCGCTTTTAAAGTCGAGCGTTTTACGGCGATATCCGCCGTTTCTTCACCGCCTGAAACGCGGCGGTTATTCAATGTGTATTGTACGCCGAGCTTATCAAACGCGCGCAGAATACCCGTGCGCGTGGGATTTACCCCTACGTTTTTGCAAACGGTGTACCCCTTCAACGCGCCAAGCGCCATAAAATACGCCGCCGAAGAAATATCCGAAGGCACGCAAACGTCCACCGCGCGGAGCGCGCTTTTGCTTACCGTCGTCTTTTTTCCGTCCACCGCAATATCCGCGCCCATGGCTTTGAGCATGCGCTCGGTATGGTCGCGTGAAAGAACGGGTTCGGTGACGCTCGTCTTACCTTCGGCGGAAATCCCTGCCAAAAGCACCGCGCTTTTCACCTGCGCCGACGCTACTTCCAACGAAATATCCGCGCCGCAAAGCGTGCTTGGTTCAACCAAAATAGGCGCATGCCCGTCCGTCGTCGTAACCTTTGCCCCAAGCAAAGAAAGGGGCTTGGCTATACGGTTCATGGGGCGGGAAGACAAGGACGCGTCGCCATAGAGCGTAGCTTGTATCCCTTTCCCAGCGACAAAGCCCGTCAAAAGACGCATAGTCGTACCCGAATTACCGCAATCGAGCCGTTTTCCCGTTTGAAAACAAGGCGTGCCCTTTACTTGAATCGTCGTACCGTCCGTTTGCACGTCCGCGCCAAGCGCTTGCATAGCGCGACAGGTGGAAATACAATCTTCCCCCATAAGCGCATTGGTAACCACCGCTTCGCCGTCCGCGCCTGCGTTCAGCATAACGGCGCGGTGCGTAATCGATTTATCCCCGGGGAGAAAAAACTCCCCTTCAAATTGTGTTCTTGATGAAATAAAACGCATAAATTAAAATTCCACTTGCAAGCCGTCGTAGGCTACTTTACAACCAAGGGGCGTTGCACATTCTTCCAAATACGATTGTATCGGGTTGCCGTTATGTGAAAAATGCGTAACGTATTTGACGGTGTCCTTGGTTATCGCGCCGATATCTTTCAAGCGCTGTAACAATCTTTGAATATTCGGAAAGCCCATGTGATGACCGTGTTCGTCGTCGATAGGAATATTTACGTTGGTGCAATCTAAGCTGACCATATCGAAAACGATTTTCTTTCTTTGGATATAGTCGAACACTTCTTCAAAGCAATAGCCCGTATCGTTGCAATAAAGTAACGTTTTGCCCTGTTTAGACACGATATAAATACGAGCGTCGTCCCCCGGCATATGCTTAGCAGGGAGCGCAGTCACTTCGTAATCGCCCACCTTAAAGGGTTGGAAGAGCCCCGTATTGTGGATACGGAATTGAAAACGGCTTTCACCGCTCATATACGCCACAGCCTTTTCATACGTACCCTTACCGCAATACGCGTCTAACGTTTCCGCGCGCATATCGTGCGCAAACGCGCTACCGCGCGCCGCCAAATCTTCGATATAAAAATGATCCATATGCGAATGTGTAATCAGCAAATATTTGATTTTATCCGCTTGAATATCGTTTTGCAAAAAGTGCATATAGCTATCCTGCGGAAAATCCAAAAGCAAGTCGTCGTCGATAAGCGCTTGCGAACGGGTACGGATATTTTTACCCTTTAATTTTCGCGCTTCGTTACAATATTTGCAGTTACAAAATACTGCGGGAAAGCCTTCGGACGCCGCCGTCCCTAAATACGTGATTTTCATATACCTATTCCTTTAAAGTAAATTTTTTACCGCTTGTGTAAGCGCGTGTTTATACTCTGCAAACGGCATAGAATACGCCGTCCATTTTCCCAAAGTTACGGGCAACGACAACACGATATTGCCATCATCCCCGTTCTTTTTATCCGATTTTGCCTTGCCGGCAAGCGCGCCGATACGCGAATAATCAAACGGCTGCAACGGCTGAACGGCAAGCGCGTTTTCAACGATAGAAAGCAGCTTTTCTCCGTACGTTTTTTCACATACGCCTTCGGCTATGGCAAGCTTTGTTTCCATCAGCATGCCATAAAGCACGCTTTCCCCGTGCGAAAGCTTGGACGAAAGCTCTACCGCGTGTCCCGTCGTATGTCCGACGTTGAGCGACTTACGTTCTCCATTCTCCCGTTCGTCCGCCGCAACGACGCGCGCTTTATGCTGAATACAAGGCAAAACGAGCGTATTGAGAAAATCGGGGTCTATCATTTCACGGGCAGCCTTTCCATACAAAGTATGGAAAATTTTTTCGTTTAACGCCGCGTATTTGACGATTTCGCCTAAACCGCATTTCATTTCCCGCTCGGGCAAGGTGCGCAAAAACAACGGGTCGACAAGCACTTCGCAGGGCTGATAAAACGCCCCGACGATATTTTTCATGCCGCGCATATTCACCGCCGTTTTTCCGCCCACGCTACTATCCACTTGCGCAAGCAGAGTGGTAGGAATTTGCACGCAGGAAATTCCGCGCATATACAGCGCCGCCGCCAAACCGCCGATATCCCCCACGACGCCGCCGCCGATAGCGAACAGGCGCGAACTTCTGTGCAAGCCGCGCTCGCTCATGGCGTTTAAAATTTTACCAAGCTTGGAAAAGCTTTTATTCTTCTCACCCGACGGCAAAACAAAGAGCTCTTCTCCCGAAAAATAGGCTGTGAGAAGGTCGGCGTGATTTTCTAAAACGTTTTCGTCCACAAGCGCAAAGTTTTTTTGTCCTTGTAAAAGCTTTGGCAAACGAGCGTTTACGCTCCCTTGACCAACCGTGATAACACCTTGCATGGACGGTGTGTTTAACGTAACTGTTTGCATAAACCGCTCCTTTACGGCAGCTCGTTATAACGGGCTTGTACCTGCTCTATCGTATCGCCGCCCAGCCGCGCTTTTACCGCGGACGCAAGCACCTGCGCGACCACCGCTTCGGCGATAATTTCCAAAGCGAAAACAGCGCAAACGTCGCTACGCTCCGCCGCTGCAACCGTCTGTTGTTTCGTCGTATAATCAACCGTTTGCAACCCTTTCATGAGCGTGGGAATGGGTTTCATAGCCACCGATAAAATAATCTCTTCGCCGTTACTCATACCGCCTTCGATACCGCCTGCGCGGTTGGTGGTACGGTAATACCCTTTCTTTTCGTCGTAAAAAATTTCGTCGTGGATATCTTTACCGCTCTTTTTGCCGACGGCAAAGCCTGCCCCGACGCTAACACCCTTCACCGCTTGGATACTCATTAAGCCTTGCGCAAGCTGTGCGTCCAGCTTTTCCGCGTACGTCATGACGCTGCCAAAGCCGCTCTTTAAGCCCTTTACGCGAATTTCCACCACGCCGCCTGCCGTATCGCCTTCCGTCTTTAACGCGGAGATTTTTTCGATAGCGCGCGTTTCCGTTTGGCTATCGAGCATCCCCGTTTGCGTGGTTTTGGATAATCGAATTTGTTCAAACGTATACGTGTTTTCGTCGACGATACCACAAATTTCTTTGACGTAACCGCCGATTTCCACGCCAAGCTGCGCAAGATATTGCTTATACAAGCTGCCCGCCGCCACACGGATTGCCGTTTCCCGTGCCGAAGCGCGTTCTAAAACGTTTCGTGCGTCTATTTGGTCAAACTTCAAAACGCCCGTCAAATCAGCGTGTCCGGGGCGAACCTTGGTCAGGCGTTTTTGCGCCATAACCCCTTCGTCGCAAACGCCGCTGCCCATACAGCTTTCCCAGTTTGCAAAATCCTTATTATAAATACAAAGCGTGACGGGACTTCCCAGCGTTTCGCCGTTGCGAACCCCCGTTAAGATTTCCGCTTTATCGCGTTCTATCTTTTGGCGACCGCCGCGGCCGTAGCCGCTTTGGCGCAACGCAAGCTCCGTATTTATTTGTTCTTCGTCTATACGCAAATGCGCAGGCAAGCCTTCGACGATTGCCACCAAAGCCTTTCCGTGCGATTCTCCTGCCGTTGTCAATTTCATAGTATTTCTCCCTTTTTAGTCCCTTGCCGTGAAAACGTATTCTCCTTGCGCGTAATCGATTATTACCTTCTCGCCGTTGCGGATTTTTCCAAGTAATACTTCTTCGGAAAGCCTATCTTCAATGCGTTTACGTACCACTCGTTTAAGCGGTCTTGCGCCATATTGCGGGTCGTACCCTTCTTCCACCAAAGCGGCAAGCGCGCTTTCGGTGACCGTCAGCGTAATGCCGCGCTGTTCTAAAAGCCGTTTGGCGAGCCCTTCGACGATTTTACCGCCGATACGCTTGCAGTCTTCCTGCGATAAACGATGGAACACGATAACGTCGTCCATACGGTTTAAAAATTCGGGACGGAATTTTTCTTTGAGCGCCGCCGTGATGCGCTCCTTCATGCTTTCGTACTGCCGTTCGTCTACGGCGTTGCCGGATCTGCCGTTTTCCGTTTCGTTGCCAAAGCCGTACAAGCCCGTACGCTGAGTTTGCGTTTCCGCCGCGCCCGTGTTGGACGTGAGAATAATAACGGCGTTTTTAAAGCTGACCGTCCTGCCCTTGCTGTCCGTCAATCTACCGTCGTCCAAAATTTGCAATAACAAATTGAACACGTCGGGGTGCGCCTTTTCGATTTCGTCAAAGAGCACGACGCAATAGGGTTTCGTGCGTACTTTATCGGTGAGCTGTCCCGTTTGCATATCGTCGTAACCAGCATATCCCGGGGGCGCGCCTATAAGCTTGGATACCGATTGTTTTTCCATATATTCGCTCATATCCAAGCGAATCATTTGTTCTTCCGAACCGAACATGGTTTCCGCCAAAGCTTTGCAAAGGTCGGTTTTCCCAACGCCCGTAGGTCCGACGAAGATAAACGAACCGATAGGACGGGACGGGTCTTTTAAGCCCGCTCTTGCGCGCCGAATGGCTTTTGCAACAGCCGATACCGCTTCGTTTTGACCGATAATGCGACGGTGCAAATCGTCTTCTAAGCGCATGAGCTTTTCCCCTTCTTCCTGCGTGATTTTCATCAAGGGTATACGCATACGCGCGCTGACGATTGCCGCCACCTGTTCTCTGCCGATTGCTTCCCTGCCGTCGGCAAGCAGCTTGGGCGCTTGCGCTTGCTTTAACGCCGCCAGCTTTTCCTTTGCGCTACGCAAGGCGTTAAACGCCGCCGTCGCCAACGGGAATTCCCCACGGCGTTCGTGCAAAAGGCGTTCTTCTTCCAAGCAGATAATCTCGTTTTCCAGTTCTTTCATTTCCGAACCGCCGTCCTGTAAAATACGCACGCGCGCCGCCGCTTCGTCGATTAAATCAATCGCCTTATCGGGCAGGAAACGGTCGGTGATATATCTCGACGAAAGCTTGACTGCCGCTTCTATGGCTTCGTCGGTGATAACGATACCGTGGTGCTGTTCGTATTTTCCGCGCAAGCCTTTCAAAATGGCAATCGCGTTTTCTTGCGTGGGTTCTTCTACCATAACGGGGGTAAAACGGCGTTCTAACGCGCTGTCTTTTTCGATATATTTGCGGTATTCTTCTATCGTCGTTGCGCCGATTACCTGTAAATCGCCGCGGGCAAGCAACGGTTTTAAGATATTCGCCGCGTCCATGCCGTTATCCGACGACGCGCCTGCCCCCACCAACGTGTGGATTTCGTCAATAAAAAGCACGACGTCGCCGTCCTGCATGACGGTGTCTAATACGTCCTTTAAGCGTTCTTCAAAATCACCGCGATAGCGCGCGCCTGCAAGCATACCCGGAAGATCGACGGAAAACACCGTCTTATTCAAAAGCTGCTGCGGTACGTTATTTCGTACGATAAGTTGGGATAAGCCTTCGACGATTGCGCTTTTCCCTACCCCCGGTTCGCCGATAAGCACGGGGTTATTTTTCATTCGACGCGAAAGCACCTGCACCATTTTTTCAATTTCTTGACTTCTGCCGATAACAGGGTCCATTTTGCCGCGACGGGCGCGTTCCGTCATGTCCGTACCGTAAGCGGAAAGCTTTTCCACCGCCGCGCTACGCTTAGGATTTGAGAGCATCTCGCCCTTTTCCATAGTGGCTTGACGGGGTTTTGCTTGCAACGTTTCCGACGACGCCGTCGCTTTATATTCCTGCGTTAAGGGGTCGTGGTCGGTATGCACGGGCTGCATTTCGCCAAACGCGCTTTTATTTTTGAGCGCCGTCAACGCTTGACGGGTCTTTTCCAAAAGCACGTCGATATCCGCAAGCTTACGTAAGATTTTGACGGCTACGCAATCGGACGTTTGTAAAATGCTATACAGCATATGCAGCGTACCCACGGGCGTTTTCGTTTCTTCGGAAAGCGTACCTGCGGTATCGTACATTTGTTGCGTACGGCGGGTAAGTCCGTCGTGGGCGTAGCTTACGTTGATATTTTTGAAAAACAAAACTTCGTATTCGTTTTTGGTAACGCCTTCGCTTGCCAAAACGCCGTATGCGCCGCTTTCGGGCAAGCATAAAAAGGCATACACGAAGTGTTCGCTGCCTACGTACCGCGCACCGCGCTGCAAGGTGATTTCGTTGGCGATTTCCAACGCTTTTCTAAAATTGTCCGAAGAACGCGACAAAGGATACATACTTTTCCTTCCCTTTCTTTTTTATCCGTTAGCCATTACGGAATGGCTAATCAATACGGAGCATCAGCTCCGGTAATACCTGTCCTACGATTTCCGCACGGGCGATACTACATTCCCGTTCGGTTGCGCCGCGAAGATTGTTTTCCAAGCGGAAGGACGCAGGGCGCATATCCGCAAGAAAATCGTTAAACGCATGGATATCTCTCGCCTTGAAAAATCCAAGCGCCATACCCAGTTTTAATTTCACCATACCGTCCGTGAGCTCGTTTTGCGAAAGCGTAGCGCAGTTGGTGAGCAGTCCGTACGCACGCAAGCACGCGTCGCGAAGGGGCAGTTTTTTCTCTTTGAGTAACTTCTCTCTTGCCCGAATTTCTTTATCGCAAAGATTCATGGTCGTACGAACCATTTCTTCTAACAGCTCGCCTTCCGATTTGCCCATAGTACGTTCGTTACTTACCTGATAACTATATCCTTCCGCCGCCGTACCTTCTCCAAACACGCCGCGAACGGTGAGCCCTTCGGCTTTGAGCTGGGGAATATACCCTTCTAACTCTTTCCGCAAGGCAAGCCCCGGTAAAAACATCATAACGGACGCGCGCATACCCGTGCCGACGTTGCTCGGACAAGCGGTGAGATAGCCAAGCTTATTATCGTAAGCGAACTGCAAGGACGTCGCCAAGCCTTCGTCAATACCGCTAATGCCTTCGTAGGCTTTGAATAAA
Source organism: Clostridia bacterium (assembly GCA_017626305.1). Classification (GTDB taxonomy): domain Bacteria; phylum Bacillota; class Clostridia; order Christensenellales; family Borkfalkiaceae; genus Scatosoma. The sequence goes on along the minus strand of JAGAIW010000116.1, from coordinate 39,385 downwards.
TCAAAACCCTTGCAAATATACTGCTGACGAAGATGGTCTTCTTCGTTGACCATAATAGAAATGGACTGCTCCACCGATTTATCGGCGGAGAGAAACACCGTTCCCTTTTGACGAATGAGCGCAGGACTGACTAGGTGCTGTTCTTGCAGCAAAAGCGCCCGTTGCTCGTCCATGACGGAAAGGTCGTTTTTCGTGAACTCGTCCAAGCGTCCAAGCGCGTTCTCCACAAGACATACCACTTCCGCCGCCAAACGCTCGGTAAGCTTTTGGGGGAAGGGATACGCCGCAAGATTGCGGGCAAGGCGAATACGGGTAGACGTGACTATGGTTTGGATAAAAGCGGGGGCTGTTGCCATACGAACGTCTCCTTTCCTTCTTCTTCCAGCTGCGTCAACGCCGTTTCACACGCGCGAACGCCTTCGTAATCTTTTTCGTCTTTGTATTTTTGGGCAATACAACGCAATTCGTTGCGGCGGCGAATGATGCGTTCGGACTCCGTTTCATACGGCGCTTTGCCTTGATGGGCTTGACTGCCCTGCATTCTTTCTACCATGGGCAAAACGGCGGTTTGTAGCGTTTTATAACAATACGCGCAGCCGACGAGCTTGCGTTTTTTGATTTCCGCCACCGTCGCAGCACAATACGGGCAAACGGTGCGTTCTTCCCCGTGCGTATCGTCTACGTATACGAAAAGCTTATGATAGCAATCCAAACAGTAGTACGACGTTTCCGTTCTGCCCTGTTTGATTTGCTTATACGTTTTCGTCGCTTGATTTTTTTTACAGTTGCCGCAAAGCATGTTCTTTCCCCAAATTGATTTTTATTCTTCTTGTTCCGATTTATTTTCTTGTTGCGATTTCTTTTCCGTTCTTTTAAACAGCGTACGGAAGAACACCCAAAGCACTTCTAAAATTTGCAACGGAATACCGATTAAAAACAAGCACCAAAGCGCACCGTATGCCCAACCTATGGTAATAAAAACCGCGCGAATGGTTAAATACAACGCCGTTAGCGCCGTCCAAATGAGCGTGGACACCGAAAGAAAGTTGACCAGTCGATATTTCCAAACGCCTGCATACACAATCATAAGAATGGCGTTAACGGGAATGGCGTAGATAAACGTCAGCCATGCGTACCCTTGCGGCTGCCACAGCCAAAGTCCCACGAACAAACAAGTCGCCGTCAACCATACGATTCCGCAAGAAAGCAGCATAATGAGAATATGTAACCCGATTTTCTTTTTGCGGTTAATCGGCTGCGCCGCCGTTAAGATTTCCGCCTTTTCTTCCGCGTCGTCGGCAAGTAAATCGTTGACGGTAACGCCGTACAGCTTAGCAAGCTGCATGAGAATATACACGTCAGGGACGCCGTTGCCCGACTCCCATTTTGAAACGGATTTATCCGAGTAATTGATCTTCTCGGCAAGCTCTGCTTGCGTCAATCCTACCGCTTTGCGGTAGCACGCAAGGTTTTTTCCGATTTTACGATTGATTTCATTTACGTTTTCCATAACATTATAATACCATTTTTTTAGTCGTTCGTCAAGTGCGTAACGCGCTTTTTCGCTTATTTTATAAGGCTTTCACGGCTTTTTTACGTAAAAAAACACGCTTGCTTTCACAGGTTTTTAGCGATTTTTTACCCGAAAAACGCAAAATCTGCCACCCATGTATGCGTTGAACGCAAAAAAGACCCGAAAAATCGGGTCTTTTGGTTGTATTTTCTTTAATATGCTCTTGCGTAGATAATCACGTGTTTTGCAGGTTTTTTACATACTGCACATTCCTTAGCGGTTTCGTTTTCAGCGAATACACGCGCCGTAGCGCCCGTTTCTTCTTTGATTTTGTCTTCACATTCACGGCAGCCGCACCAACCCGCCTTAACGAAATTACCTTGTTCTACGCCAGCCAAAATACCGTCGATATCGTCTGCATAGATAATGCGTTCGTCGCGGCGGTTACGCGCACGCTCTAACATATTCTTTTGCACGTCGGCAAGCAAAGCCTTGACTTCTTCCACCGCATTTTCCAAAGACGCTTCCGATTTTTCCAACGTATCACGGCGCGCGCAAATCATTTTACCTGTTTCGATATCGCGCGGGCCAAGCTCGATACGCACGGGAACGCCTTTCATTTCCCATTCGTTAAACTTCCAACCGGGGCTATTATCGGTATTATCAAACGTCACGCGGATACCTGCGTTTTCCAGCTTTTCTTTCAAAGTTTCGCACGCTTCCACGACGCCGCCTTTTCTTGCGGCAATAGGCACGATAACGCATTGTACGGGCGCAACGACGGGCGGAATCGCCAAGCCGCGTTCATCCCCGTGCGTCATGATAATCGCGCCGATTAGACGGGTAGAAACGCCCCAAGACGTCGTGTACGCCGTTTGCAACGAGCCTTCATTCCCCAAATACTTGATATCAAACGCCGTAGCGAAGTTTTGCCCTAAATAGTGGGAAGTACCTGCCTGCAAGCTTTTGCCGTCGCGCATCATAGCTTCCATAGTGTACGTAGCCACAGCGCCCGCAAATTTCTCTTTTTCCGTCTTTCTACCCGTTAAAACGGGGATAGCCAAGCAGTTTTCGGCAAATTCCTTATAAATTTCAAGCATAGCTTGCGTTTCTTCTTCCGCTTCCTGCTCGGTGGCGTGAACGGTATGCCCTTCCTGCCATAAAAATTCGCTGGTACGAAGGAACGGACGGGTCGTCTTTTCCCAACGCATAACGTTACACCATTGATTGACTTTTAAGGGCAAATCGCGATAGGATTGCACCCACTTAGAACACATTGTACCGATAATCGTTTCAGACGTGGGACGGATTGCCAAAGGCTCGGCAAGCTCTTCCCCACCCGCCACCGTCACGACGGCAATTTCGGGTGCAAAACCTTCTACGTGTTCCGCCTCTTTGGTGAAGTAGCTCATGGGAATGAGCAAAGGAAAATATGCGTTTTCTACGCCGCGCGTTTTAAAGCGCTTGTTCATTTCGTTTTGAATGTTTTCCCAAATGGCGTAGCCGTACGGGCGAATGACCATTGTGCCTTTGACAGGGCCGTAGTCTACGAGCTTAGTTTTCAGAACCACGTCGGTGTACCATTTCGGAAAATCTTGATTGATATCTGCGATTTGTTCGACAAATTGCGTTTCTTTTGCCATGTTTCTCTAACTCCTTATACTTTGAAACCGCCCCTTGGAACTCGTCCCAAAGGGCGGTCAATTTTCTTCGTGCTTAGTTCTTTTTCGTATACGCTTCAAAAGTGCGCAAAGTGAATACCTTGTCGCATACAGGGCAACGGTGGAAGGGCGTAGCTTGCGTTACTTGTACTTTCGTGCCACAGTTAGGACATCTTACCGTATATTTCTTGGTAGGATCAAGCGTAGCGGGCATTTCCTTCACTTCGCCGTCGTAATGCATAGGCTTTTCTTCCTGCTTTTCCGCCTGTTTCGCCTTTTCTTCCGCTTCTTCCCTTGCCGCTATGGGCGAAGGGGTGGGTTGAATGTGCGCGGGAGCAGGCGCAGGTTCGGGTTTTTTGTATTCAGGAACGGGCAAAGCCACCGCCGCAGGCTGTTCCTGTGCAGCAGGAGCAGAATACGCTACGGGATAGGGATACGCTACCGCCGCGGGCTGTTGCGGGTACGGATAGTAGATAGGAACGTACACGGGTTGCGTTGCGCCTTGTATGTAAATAGGTTGCTGTTGCGTAGGCATTGACGCCATAGGCGCAGGCGCTACTACGGGAGCAGGTGCGTTCATAGGAGCTACTGCGTCGTTGCGTTGCGCTTTATTCTTAACGGGAAGGTCGTTTTCGTCCTTTTCCACCTTCTTTTGACGCGTCTTGACAAAGCAATCAAGCAAGAATACGACAAGTGCAACCCCTGCGATAATCGCATAACCCAAGGCGATAATTTGCGTTTGTAAATACGTCCAAACGAACAGTCCTGCCGCCGCGGCAAACACAAGGAACGAGAACACGCGATAGTTTTTCATTCCCTTGCCTTCGATACCGTACAGGTTGTATTCGGTAGCCGCCGTAGCGTGCTTAATCATGACGAACATGCAAAGGAGCATCAACAGCTGCAAACCGACGACGATAACGACGTTCAAGTCGAACATGCCTGCAAGCAAGCCTTCCACGATAGCGATAATGCGGTACAGTTCGTTCGTTTCCGCCATGTAATAAGCAATACCGCCGATTGCGGCAATTTGCATCAAATTGCGGAAGAAATAGGTAAATACGCCACATTCACGCGTTTCTTCGGCAACGGTTTTATTCTCGTCGATATAGAAACGGCTAACCTTTGCCGACCATATTCCGCAAAGGAAGTGGAAAAATACGGCTACGCCGAGAATGATTGCGCCGTTTACCCATAAAATTGCCGCCGTTGCTACGGGTTGGAGCAAATACATTTGCAAATACAGCGACAGGATTACGGCGAACGTCGACGAGTACGCCTTACCCAAACCGTCCATGGCGCGCATATTGCGATTGTAACGGGACGTTTCTTTCAAAAGTCTTCCCAAAAGGGACAGGCTTTTAAGTACGTTGATTGCACCTACCAGCAAAATCAGCGCGTACGACGCAGACGTAACCAGCGCAAGCCAGTTGAGTTCACCGCTCATCACCGTTGTAAACGGCAGGTAGAAGTTGGTGATATCCAACGGCTGACCGTTTACGACGAGCACGGGGAACAAATACGCCAACGCCACCAGCGCAAGCGTTGCAATCAAATACAGGCTGCCGACAAATTTTGCCTTGCGGTGCACGACTCGAACCCGTCTGCCGATAGAGTTTGTTCTTCTCGATTGATACCCTTTCATCGAAAAATCTCCTTCGCTTTGTTTATGTTTTGCAGCTTATGCCGCTAATTATACGATCGTTTGGTTATTGCCCTGCAAATACGCTTCCATATCGGGGTCGTCGTCGGGGTCGTCGTGATGACGGGGACGAACGATAAGGTCCAGCAAGAACGCAACGAACGCGATAACGGCAGAAAGTATAAACGCCGTCAAAGCTTCTTGCGATAAAGCAGGTGTGATTTGCACCATGGGCAGGATAGCGATTGCCGCCAAGCACGCCGCCGTCAAGAAAGAAAATACGGCAAAATTATTCATACCCGCTCCGTCCATGCCGTCGCGGTTATATTCCGTGGGCGCGGTTGCGTGTTTGATAAGCACGAGAATACAAAGCCAAGCCACAAGCTCCGCCATAGCAGGAACGAGCGTCATAAGGTTTGCCGTCAGCCATTCCACGTTTTGTTCAATCGCGACTTTTTGCACGACGTCAAGTAAAGCGGGGACGATTGCGCTTTGGGGAATAAGGAAGTAGAGAATTCCCCCTACCGCCGCAATTTGAATAAGGTTGCGGATAAAGAACACGAATACGCCGAACTCACGCGGTTCTTCCTGCGTGGTTTCCCCTTTGCTGAACAGGGTTGCGTTGCCGCCGACAAGTCCGCAAAGAATATGGAAAAATCCGCCGACGGCTAAAAAGGCATACGAGAAGGTATTCAACGCCGCGCCGTCCGTCAACAGATAAATTTGCAAATACAAAATGATAGCCGCCGCAAACGACGATGCAAAGCGTTTGCCCATTGCGTCCATAGCGTACATATTACGGTTAAAGCCGTGAACGTAACTTGCGCGACGTTTAAACAGCCAACGGAGCTTTGCAAAGCTACCGAGAATATTGCAAAGCAAAACGAGCAACAAAATAGCGTATAACGCCGCTACTGTTGCGTCGATTAAGATTTCCATCGAAAGGCTTTGCAAATTCGCAAATAACGTCATAAACGGCTGATAGAACGTAAGTACGGGCATGGCAAACGCAGGGAATGCCGCCGTACCTAAACAGGTATTATCCACCAACGTCGTCAGTACGAGTACGGCAGCCAACGCCAGCGTACCCAACATATAGAATACCCCAGCAAATTTCGCCCGACTATGTACCGTGTTTATACGTTTTTTTAAGTACGTATTGTTCAAGGGTCTGCGCTTCATAACTTGCTCTCCTTGCATGCTTTTTTTGGATTTTTCTCAAATATGAGTTTTACTCCTATTTCATTATACCGCTTTTTTACAATATTGTCAATATTCTTTCCCGTTAAATTTCTCAATTACGCAAATTTTTTTGAGAACTTTCGGCAATTTTCCGCTTTATTTTTCAAACTCCCGTTTATAAGCGTCGATACATTTATTGATAACGTCCATCGCTTCGTCGCGATGGCATATTTCTTTTACCGCCGTATGCTTGTGTTCGAGTGATTTATACACTTCAAAAAAGTGCATCATTTCGTCAAAAACGTGCTTGGGCAATTCTTTGATATCGTAGTAGTCCTTATACGTAGGGTCTTGTATGGGTACGGCTATGATTTTTTCGTCTAACGAGCCCCCGTCGATCATTTTAATAACGCCGATAGGATAGCAGGTAACCAACGTGGACGGATAAATGGTTTCGCCGCATAAAACGAGAACGTCTAACGGATCGCCGTCGTCCGCGTACGTGCGCGGAATAAAACCGTAATTTGCAGGATATACCGTGGACGTGTATAATACTCTATCCAAACGGAGTAAGCCCGTTTCTTTGTCTAATTCGTATTTTGCTTTACAGCCCTTGGGAATTTCAATAAACACTTCAAAATGTTTTGCGGAAATGCGTTTCGGGTCAATATCGTGCCAAATGTTCATAATTACTTCTCTCCTTTTGTTTATTATAGCATATTTTTATGAAAATTGCAAGAATTTTATACACGCCGAAAATAGCAAAGAAGAATGCGGAATATGTCTTCTGCGCCAAAAAAGACACGGTTATGAAACCATGTCTTTTTTGTGAACAACGAGCATTTCTCTCATTGAAATACTGATTGAAATTTAATCTCTCTTATATAAATTATGTCCATGCTCACGTGGATACACAGGAGCTTTTGGAGTTTTACCCGCCCACTCACTCTCATTTATCTTTCTATCTAGATATTGTATTAAACCCCATAACTTACCACGATATTCATCATTTATTGTATGTTGCTTCCATTCAGAGTGCGCATTATTTCTTACTTCTTTTAAATCTTCTACCGTCGCTTTTTTTAACCACTTTTTTAAAGATTTATATCTGATACCAACCCCTGCCAAAACAGTAATACCTATTATCCCTATTATGCTTGACACGATAATAACTTCTTTTTTATGTTTATTCAAAAATGCACCAATTGAATAATTTTTATTTACACTCTGCTTTTTCTCTTGCATGCTTTACTTCCATTGATATCTTTTTCTCTCCTGTCTTTTAGGATAAGTGCTTTTTGACATAGTTTAAATTTTAACGATAACCAGAATTTACAATTAATATTCTATCACGCCATCATGGTCATTTTCGTCAGAATCAATTTCTTCCCCACAATCTGTGCATTCCCAACAACCATCCCAATACATAATACCGCCACAGTTCGGGCAATTTTTAAAATATTTTTCACTCTTATCGTCTCCTATTTCCCCAGAACAATATGGACAGTAACAGTATTCCGATTCATCATATAATTTACCACACCATGGACACATTTGCATTATTTTTATCCCCTAATATTTATTATCGTATTATAAAACTAAAAACTTATTTTTTATATTTTAACGTTCATAATTAGAAAAATCTATTGTTATACCTTTTTCAACATCCCTCATTGCTAAAACAAGTGTGGTTTCTACTCTTACCGTTTCATTAGTATCACCTTCACCATAAACATGTAGTGTTTCTATTCTAATACCCGCTTTATTATATGCGACAATTTCAAAAGCAAAATATTCCGCCCCTTCATACATATCTAAAATATGGCATTCAAAATAAAAATCAATATTCAAAAAGTCCTTATTTGGTTGAAAAGTATAACTAAATTTTTCAATTTCCACATCTGCATATAAAGCATTTGCATTTTCCGTGGGATAATACACAAAATATGACACATTAATAGAACATGTATTATCTTCCGTTCGTGCAGGAAAATCAATCAATTCTTCATAATTTACATTCTTGCAACTCGTAATACAAAACAACAATAATATACCACATAAAAATGTAATAAATTTTTTCATAATTTTTTTCCTTTTCTTAGTTAGAGTTTATTAACACAATGAAGATTATCTTATCATTTATCAATTATTCAAAGTATCAGTATCAAAATCATTATACGTTAATTTTATTAAAAAGTCAATCGATCAACAATATAGTTCCAAAGTAAATTTATAAAAAAGCGCAGAAGACGACATACCGCCCGTTCGGGCGGAGCGTCGCCGCTCGATTTACTTCCGTAAATCTTCCACGTAGCGTTGTTTCCGCAGCTCGCGTGAACTCGTGGTAATCCACGGGTTCAAACGAGCCCCGTACGCCAAAAAAGACACGGCTTTGTAGCCGTGTCTTTTTTGGCGCAGAAGACGAGATTTGAACTCGTGCCACCATTACTGATGCTACTCCCTTAGCAGGGGAGCCCCTTGAGCCTCTTGGGTACTTCTGCATGGCTCAATAATAGATTGGCGCTTTTCACAAAGCTATAATACTATATCATATTTTTTTTGCATTGTCAAAGCTTTTTACCGCAAAAAACAAAAATCTTTTGTAAAAAATTTCCCCAAACACTTGACCTTCGCCGTGAAAAGGTTTATAATGAATACGTTGAAAAACAAAAAATACCTTCATGGAGAAAGCAAATGAAAGTTATTATCACCGAAAACTACGAAGAAATGAGCAAAAAAGCAGCGGAAATTATCATTGACGTTGTCAAAAACAACCCCAACGCGGTGCTTGGTCTTGCAACCGGTTCTAGCCCTATCGGCATGTACGAAAACATGGCAAAAGACTGCAAAGAAAACGGTACTTCCTACAAAAACGTGAAGTCTGTTAACTTGGACGAATACGTTGGTCTTACCGCCGACCATGACCAAAGCTATGCGTACTTTATGCGCAAAAATCTTTTTGACAATATCGATATCGATTTGAAAAACACCAACCTGCCCTGCGGTAGCGCGCCCGATTCCCAAAAGGAATGTGACCGCTACAACGCGCTTTTGGAAACCATGCAGCAAGACGTTCAGGTTTTGGGTTTGGGCTCGAACGGACATATCGGTTTTAACGAACCGGGTACGCCGTTGGAATCGGTTACGCACCTTGTGGACTTGACGGAAAACACCATTAAAGACAATTCCCGTCTTTTCAATTCCATTGACGAAGTACCCCGTCAAGCATTGTCTATGGGCATCAAAAATATCATGCAGGCAAAATCCATTCTTATGGTCGTTTCGGGTAAGAACAAAGCCGCTGCCGTAAAAGGCATGGTCCAAGGCCCTGTCACCCCCGAGCTCCCCGCGTCCGTTTTACAACTGCATCCCTTCGTTACGATCGTGTGCGATAAGGACGCTGCAAGCCTTCTTTAATTCCTTTTGACAAACAAAAGCTCCCAAGCCGTTTGGCTTGGGAGTTCTTTTTTATACGAGTGTAAAGCCCTTTTCGCTGAACGCTACGGTAAGCGGTTCTTCGGCGTTCGCGCTATGCGCAAGCAACGTTTCCAAGGTGTCCTTTACCGCGGTGCTTTCCGCTTTCTTGACAAGCTTTTTCGCTTTCTTTTTCGCCTTACGTTTAGAAACGGGCGTAGCGCCGTTCATAATTTCATACGTAAGCGCGTGAATGGCGCGTTCTTTCCAAAGCACCTTCGCCGCCTTTTGCGCTTTTTTGGAGTTTGCCATTTCCATTTCGCTCCGTTTTAAAAGCTCCGTCGTCTTTTCCGTCAAGCGTACCTGTAAATATTTTTCTTCCTTTTGTTCGGTTACCGGTCTTTCGTCCGTTCTGATTTTCAAAATAGAATTACAAACGGGACAAAGGAACGCATACCCCCCTTCCTTTAAATTGAGCGTTGCGCCGCATTTCGGACAGTTGACCGCCCAGTTTTTGGGTGGTTGCGTAGGTTGCGTTGCCGTTGCGGGCGTTTCGGGTTTTTGAGCTTTCATGTCGTTTCCCTACCTTTTTATTTTATCATACTATTATTGTATACCTATTTCCGATTTTTGTCAAGGTTTTTTTCTTACATTTACGCGGCATAAACAAAAAAAATCCCTTTCCTTTTTTGAAAAGAGATTTTTTGTTTTTCATTTTTTACAGTCTTTCTTTTAAAAACGTAACGGCTTTTTGAATATCCGCCGCAGGATCAGCGCCCGTTTCCCGTTCAATCGTCAAAAATCCGTCGAACCCGATTTCACGCAAAGCGTTCAAATATCCGTTCCAGTCCACGTCCCCTTCGCCAAGCGGCAATTCCTTAAACCCTTCGCAGGCGTTCAAGGCGTCCACACCGCCTACGGCAAACGCGTGATATACGTCCGTGGGGTCTTGGTTTTTATCCAACATTACGCCGTCTTTGGCGTGGGTATGCACGATATAGTCTTTGAGCATATACACCGCTTCCACAGCGTCTTGACCCGTTACCATCGTAAAGTTTGCAGGGTCGAGATTGACCCCTACGCCCCCCTTGGTATCCTGCAAAAACGCAAGCAAAGTTTTCGCCTTTTCAGGACCTGTTTCAATGGCGAGCGTCACGCCCTTTGATTTCGCATACAAGCCGCACTCCGTAAGCGCGGCAAGCATAACGCCGTAACGGGGGTTGGTTTTATCTTCGGGAATAACGCCGATATGCGTGGTAACCACTTTTGCGCCAAACTCCACCGCCAGATCTACGATACGGTTGGTCTTTTGGATACGCTCGGCGTTATCTTCTTCAATTTCAAAGCCGTAGCCGCCCATATCCCCGCAAAGCGCGCTGACGACAAGTCCCTTTTCTTTCAAGAGCTTTTTGTACGCGTTTTTTTCTTCCGCCGTCAGCGTTTCGGGGCTAAACGCCCCTGTCGTGGCGTAAATTTGTACGCCGTCCAAGCCCATTTCCGCCGCCTTTTCAATGCCTTCAAAATGCGATTTTTGGAAACAATCGGTAATCACGCCTATTTTCATTTTCTCATACCCCCTTGGTCGTAAATTTCACAAATGATTTTATGCGTTCTCAAAGCGTCCTTGCCGCTGATTTCCAACGGTTCTAACCCTAGGCACGCCTTATAAAACTGTTCGATTTGCAGAATGTGCTGAAAGCCCCAGTAATCCTTCCCGCCTTCGTATACTTCGGTGTTTTCCCGTTGATGCGCTTCTTCCGTCGTTCCGTCGTTATAAGTGATATACGCGTCGTCATAGCTAAACACCGCTTTACCGTTTTCGCAATACAAACGGATTTCGATAGGCTCGTCACAGCCGTAGTTGTTCATGCAATAGTAGCCGTAGCGTACGCCGTTTTTGAAGGTAATCAAGCCTTCCGCGCTGTCTTCGACGATCATGATTTTATGACCGCGGTTTGCCATAGAGCCCGAGATGCTTTCCACTTCGCTGTCCACAATCCACGTCACCAAATCAATCGAATGAATTGCTTGATCGATTACGACGCCGCCGCCTTCTTTATCCCAAGTCCCCTTCCAGTCGCTGTCGTTATAATAATCGTCAGAACGTTTCCACGTCAGCGTCGAACGGGCGGAAATGATTTTGCCAAGCTTACCGCTTGCCACCGCGTTTTTGACAAGCCGCGTTGCGTTGTTATAACGGCATTGAAAAATAACGCCGTACAGCACGTTATTTTCTTCCGCACATTTTACGGCGGCTTCCGCGCTGGCATAGTCGATAGACATAGGTTTTTCGGACAAGACGTGTACGCCCCGTTTCATGGCGTCCATAGCTACGGGCACGTGCAAATAATGGGGCAAACAAATATGCACCGCGTCCAGGTTTTCCTTTTCCAGCATTTCCGTATAATCGGTATACGGTGTAATTCCGTATTTATCAGCGGTTTCTTCCGCAAGCTCTTTACGGATATCGCAACAGGCTACGAGCTGGGATTGTTCCAACTTCTGCGCGGGAACAAGGTGCATCACGCTAATCCGTCCGCAACCGATAATACCCACTCTTAATTTTTTCATAAAAGTACTTCCTTTTATTTTGGTAGTCTTATTATACCACGCACTTTTCAAAATGTAAATATCCGTTGTTTACTAAATAGTTGTCATTTTTTCATATTTTTTTGATTTTAAGGCTTTTTAGGCGATTTTTCTTTATCCTTACCATTGACTTATGTAAAAAAAGCGTGTATAATGAAAATAATAAACCATCACTTTTTAGGCGTATTATGCAACCGGAAAGATACTATCATTTGGATAAAACCTACCTACCCAACCCGTTACAAATGGGCAACGTACGACTTTTTCAAATCGGCAGAGCATACTGTCGAGAAGAAACGGTTATCGCTCCGCACGTACATAGGGAATGGATAGAGCTGACAATCGTCACGGACGGCGAAGGGCTCGTATTTACCAACGACGTGGAACTCCCTGTTAAGAGCGGGGATATCCATATCTCTTTTCCCGCGGATAAACACATGATTATTTCGTCCAAGGACAAACCCTTGCGTTACGATTATATTTCCTTTTATCCGAACGACGAACAAAAATTGCGTAAAATAGAAGAACTGATGACTACCTTCCGTTCTCCGCACGATAGGCTGTTTTCAGACGAAAAGATTAAAATGCTCGTTTCCAACGCGATTGCGGAATTTTGCGGGGAGCAGGACGGATATTCCCAAGAAATGCTTGTCGATATCTTAAACCAAACCATCATTTATTTGATACGGGATTTTCAAAACAAGAAAGGTTCTTACGTTTATTCGGGCGTGAACGCCGCGGAAATTTTGTGTTATCAAGTTATGCACTATATCGATACGCATATTTTTGCCTTGAAAAATTTGACCGAGCTTTCCCGTTTTACCAACTATAATTATAGTTATTTATCCACTCTTTTCAAAAAAACGACGGGAAGAACCATGCTGGAATACTATCAAGAAAGTAAGTTAAAAACCGCCCGTTGTATGATCCACGAAAAGAAATTAAAAATCGGAGAAATTTCCGAGCTTTTGAATTACTCGTCCGTGTATGCGTTTAGTAAAGCGTACAAGAAAAAATACGGAATATCCCCTGCTACGGATAGAAAAAACGCGACCGATTAAGGTCGCGTTTTATTTAGGCAATAATCAGCTGCAACAGCATGAAAAACAAAGGTATACTCCCCAAGGAGAAGACGTGTGAAACCAGCGCAAGTCCCGCCGCCTCCGAACTGTCCTTCCCGTACGCCGCAGGCACGAATACGGACGTCAAGCCCGTGGGCATTGTCGCCACGCACAGCGAGCATTTGAAAAAGACGTCGTTGATAAATAGGCTTGTCGGCAGCAAATTCAACAGCGCGATAATCCCCAGCATAATCAAAGGATAGACAAGCACTTTGATTATAGACCCAACGTACAGCGTCCAACGCTTGATAAGCGCAAGCAGATCTAACTGTCCAAGGGTAATCCCCGTTAAAATCATAGCAATCGGCGACATGCACGCCGCGGAAGAATCAATCACCTGCATAATCGGGTTGGGCATATACGCGCCTAAGCCCGTCAAGCCGATCACCATACCGATAAGCATACAAACGAGCATGGGATTGATAAACGGTTTAACGCGGGAATACAAGGTCGGCTTTTCTTTATGTTCGGCAGGGATTAAAAGCGTAGGCACACCCCAACCGTACGCCATAGCCCAAAGGGGTAAGGTGAATAAAACGTATTCAAAGAAGATATCCGCAAAGAGCGACGAGAAAATAGCGTTGCCCATAAATCCAAAGTTGGAAAAGGTCATACAGTACGCCGCCACCTTTTGCGCGTAGCCTTCCTTATAATAGCATTTTGTACAAACCCAAGAAATCACGGCAAAGATAACCGCCATAACAATGCTCATAACCAGCAAAGGCCATACCTGCGATAAGGTAGACACCGTACAGTTTTCGATAAACGTCCCCAACACCAGCGCAGGAACAAGCACGATATTTTCGAGCTTGGAAAGAACAGCCGTCGCACTATCGGGGAGAAATTTGCCCCGTGATAATACGAAGCCTATGACGATTAACGCAAACAACACCAACATTTGGTTGAAGATAGGAAGAAAGTACTCCATAGCTTTATAGCCTCGCTAAAAAAATCATAGGCTTTTGATTATATCACAAGTTTTTTATTTTGTCAACGGTTTGAAAAAAGTTTGCGAAAATTTTATGTTTTAAAAAAATAGGCTTTGTCACAAAGCAAAAAAGGTCGCCCGAAGACAACCTTTTACCGCCCTATTCTTCTTTGATAGATTTTGCTTTGTTTCTTTTACGGAAGAAATCGATAACCAGCGTAACGGTGAGCAGCACAGGGAAAACGGTAGCCGCAAATATCCCCATTTTCATGTCGCCACCCAACGCGTCGGACACAAACCCAACGAGCGTCGGTCCAAGCGAACAACCCAAATCCCCTGCAAGCGCAAGCAACGCAAACATAGCCGTTCCGCCCGTTTTTAACGCCACCGTCGATTTACTAAACGAACCGGGCCACATGATTGCCGTAGAAAAGCCGCACAGCGCACAGCCGACAAGATTTAACCATGCCCAAGGCGTAACGCTGGCAAGCAAATAGGAAAAAATACACAGCACGCCGCTGACTAGCATAAACACGTCTAAATTGATTTTATCCCCCTTCTTGCCGTAGAAGGTACGCGCGATACCCATACAAACGGCAAACGTCATAGGCCCTGCAAGATCCCCCGCCGTCTTACTAATGCCCAAGCCCTGTTCGGCAAATACCGACGCCCATTGACTGACCGATTGTTCGCTTGCGCCCGTGAAGAACATCATACCGACGAACAGCCAAAAGGTGGCGTTCGCAAACAGCTGCCTTACCGTCATACCCTTTTCGTCTTCGGACAGGAGCGGCGCGATAGGCGCTTTGGCAAACAAAAAGCTATTTACGACGGGAATCGCCGCCCAAACGCACGTTAAAATACGCCAGTTTTGTATACCGAACGCCCAGAAAAACAACGTGGAAAGGAGCACCACACCCACCGTTCCCCAACAATAAAAGGAGTGCAAAAGGCTCATTGCCTTTTCCTTATTATCCGTTGGGCAGCTTTCCACAATCGGACTGACGAGCACTTCCATCAAGCCCCCGCCGACGGCATAAACGATAACGGCAATTAAAATTCCCGTAAACGGATCGATAAGCTCGGGCAAAAGCATGAGCAGTACCAGTCCGATTGCCGAAACGGCTTGTGACGTAATAATACAGGGACGGTAGCCGATTTTATCGACGAGTTTGGTCGCCAACAGGTCAACGCAAAGTTGCACGGCAAAGTTAATAGTAACCAAAAGCGTGATTTGCGAGAGCGGTATGGAATACGTTTTTTGAAAGGTAACGAACAGCAGCGGCGCAAAGTTGTTGACGATTGCCTGTACGACGTAAGCAACAAAGCACGCGAATATCGTCGTTTTATAAGTAGGTTTCATAGTTTCACCGTAAAACAATATCGTATTTATTATACTGTTTTTTTACACGGAAGTCAAACGGGATATCCCCGATTTTTTTGACATATTCATGGACAAATTTGAAAACCACGCTTTCAAGCGTGGTTTTTCACGTGTTTTCATTTTTGTTGCGTCAAGCAGTACGCTCCGTACATACCCGCCGTATTCCCAAGCTTTGCCCCAACGATTTTCAAAGGCACGATATCCATAGCCACGTACGTTCTTTTGTCTACCGCTTTGCGTAAAGGCACGAACAAGTCTTCCCCTTCGTTGGCAATTCCACCGCCGAGCACAATCGCTTCGGGACGTAAAATATTGACGAAATCGGCTATTCCTTCCGAGAGATATCCCACGAACTGTTCAATGACTTTTTTCGCCGTTCTATCCCCTTGACGAGCCGCTGCAAACGCCGTTTTTCCGTCTACGTTTTCAATTTTTCCGTCGACGAGCTGCCACATAGAACTATCCAAATCTTCTACCATAGCACGGCGGGTTTGTAAAATTAACGCCGACGCGGACGCGTATTTTTCATAACAACCGCATCTTCCGCAAGCGCAGGGAATTCCCCCTTCACGAATGGTGATATGCCCAAGCTCTGCGCCGGCGCTTTTATATCCTTCAATGAGTTTTCCGTCAAAGACGATACCGCCGCCCACACCCGTGCCTATGGTCAACAAAATACTGCTTTGGTACTGCGCCGTAGCGCCAAATTTTGCTTCGCCCAAAGCCGCCACGTTGGCGTCGTTGGCTACGAATACGGGGCAGTTCGTTTTTTTAGAGAGCGTTTTTGCAAACGGAACGTCCGTCCATTCAAAATTACTCCAACGAAGAACCGTTCCCGTACGGCTGTCGACTACTCCGGGAGAGCCCACGCCTATCGCCTGTACGTCCGTAATATCTGCGCCGCCTTCTTTCGCCACTTGTTTTGCAAGCGCGCCAAGCACGTCTAGCGTGCCTTCAAAGCCGTCTTTTTTATCCGTTTTCGCGCGCGCACAATGCAACAATTCCCCCGATAAGGAAAACAGTCCTGCTTTTGCGCTCATACCGCCAAGGTCAATGCCTACGATATATTTATTCATACTCCACCCCATTATACGGAAAGAGCGATATTTTGCCTACAAAACACCGCTCTTTCGTATCGTCTAAAAGATTTTATCTTTGTACTCGACCGCTTGCGTCGCCGCCCGCTAAGTTGTTGACTTCGGCAACGGACACCAAGTTATAGTCCCCTTCGATTGAGTGTTTCAAACAGCTTGCCGCTACGGCAAATTCGATTGCCTGTTGGGGAGCAACGCCGTTTAAGAGCGAATAGATTAAACCGCCGCCAAAGCTGTCGCCGCCGCCTACGCGGTCAACAATATGCATGGAATATTTCTTGCTAAAATACGCTTCGCCGCCCGTATACAGCATACCCGACCAGTCGTTGTCGTTTGCCGATTTGCTTTCACGGAGCGTAATTGCCACACCCTTAAAGTTAAAGGCGTCCGTGAGCTTTTTCGCAACGGAGATATATCCTTCGCGATTGAGCTTACCGCCGTAAATATCGGTGTTATCCGCTTCGATACCGAATACGTCCTTCGCGTCTTCTTCGTTGGCGATACAGTAATCAATATACTGACAAAGCTTGCCCATTACCTGCCCTGCTTTTTCTTTCGTCCACAATTTTTTGCGGAAGTTCAAATCGCAGGAAATGGTGATATTCTTCGCCTTTGCCGCTTTACAAGCTTGGATACAAATTTCCGCAACTTCGTCGCTTAAAGCGGGCGTAATGCCCGTAAAATGAAACCACTCTACACCGTCGAAAATTTTATCCCAGTCAAAGTCTTCCTTCTTCGCCATAGCAATAGCGGAATACGCTCTGTCGTAAATGACCTTAGAAGGTCTTTGGCTTGCGCCCTTTTCGCAGTAATAAATACCCACTCTTTCGCCGCCGCGGACGATTTTGGAAGTGTCTACGCCGTACTTACGCAAGCTGTTTACCGCCGCCTGTCCGATTTCATGAGCGGGCAATTTCGTAACGAACGCTACGTCCGCGCCGTAATTTGCCAAGGACACCGAAACGTTTGCTTCTGCGCCGCCGAACGTCGCTTCGTATTTTTCCGTCTGTACAAATCTCAAATAGTTTTCAGGGGCAAGTCTTAACATCAATTCGCCAAAGGTTACTACTTTTTTCATTTTATTTCTCCTCCATTTTTGCCAAAGATTCTTGTACGAAAAAGCTACCGCCTACGGCGTAAATCTTTTCCCATGCCAAAAATTCGTCGATATTGTTTCTATCTACCCCGCCCGTAGGAATAAATTTGATTTGCGGGAACGGCCCTGCCAAAGCCTTCATGGCTTTCAAGCCGCCGTAGATATGCGCAGGGAAGAACTTCACGATTGTAATACCCAGCTCTAACGCCTGCATGATTTCGGTGGGCGTTACGCAACCGGGATAATACGGCACGTTATTTTCCTTACACATCATGGCTACGGGAACGGAAAGCCCGGGCGAAACGATAAACTTCGCGCCTGCCTTTAACGCCTGTTCGCATTGTTCAGCGTTGATAACCGTGCCTGCGCCGACGTTCATGTCGGGATAGTTCTTCACGGCGTATGCAATCGCTTCCGCCGCGCACGCCGTACGGAAGGTAATTTCCGCACAATTGATGCCATTGTTTTGAAGCGCCGTTAAGATTTTATCCGTTTCGGATAATTCCTTAATGACGACTACGGGAATACATTTATCCATCATAATACCTCTTGTGATTTATTATTTATTATTTAAAACGTCCGAAGACTTCATTCACCTTAGAAAAGCTTGCAAACGACCCTTTATACGCTTGTATAATTTTCATCATTGCGCCGATTTGTTTTTTACGGATGATGCAAACCAACATATATTTTTCGCTGTGCGAATACATACCCGTCACGCGGATTTCCGTAACGCCGTGACCCAGCTTTGCCAAAAGCTCGGCGGAAAGCTCTTCCGGTTTATCGGTAACGATTTCAAATTTATAGCCGTTGCGAAGACCTTGCAACATATAATCCACCACTATGTTGGCGATAAACAAGTTTAAAAGCGTACAAATAACGGGAGTAATGCGCATGCCGTACACGAAAAAGGCGATAAACACCACGCTTGCGTCCATTAAAAAGGACACGTAAGCAATATTCGTCGCCGGCCTAAACCGCTTTATGAGCGCCGATATGGCGTACGTGCCGCCGCTTGCGCCAAACTTACGGAGCATGATAGAAAACCCTACGCCCGAAATCACGCCCGTTGCGATACAGGCAAACACAACTTCAAAGTCCGTGCCGTAATTTGCCTGACAATACGGCAAGCAATTCAGCCAAGCAAACACTTCCGCGGAAAACGATTGCGTTACCATATAAATGATGAGAATAACGCCCAAACGTTTGTTGACGAAAATCGTCACTAAAATGAAAATGGGTACGTTAAAAGCTACCATAAGAACCGACCAGTTGACGGTATACCCGCAAAGATAATAGGTAATCGTCGCCAAGCCGCCCACGCCGCCAGGAGCAAAATCATTGCTGTTTTGAAAGAAATAGTATGCAAAACCAACGATAATCCCTGCGCATATGGCGATTAAGATATCCACGGTCCATTGCCAAACGGTAGAAGTTTTTTTCTGCGTATCTTCCATTATACCACACTTTCCGTAAACGGTATACTCTCTTTTGTTTATTTCATGTTCAAATAGCGAATGGCGTTATCATAACAAACGTCTTGTACGACCTTTCCAACGAACGCTTCGTCTTTGGTCATTTCACCCTTTTCCATCATTGTACCCAAGTAGTTGCAAAGGATACGGCGGAAATAGTGATGACGGGGATAGGACAAGAACGAACGGCTATCGGTAAGCATACCCACAAACGCGCCGAGATGACCCGTTGCCGTCAAGTCTTCCAAATGCTTTTCCATACCCACTTTATTATCCAAGAACCACCAAGCAGGACCGTATTGCATTTTACCCCTTGCTTCGTCGCTTTGGAACGAGCCGATAAGCGTCATAATTTCCGTGTTCATTTTGGGGTTCAAGTTGAACACAATCGTTTTAGGCAACGCCTTTTCGCTGTTGAGCTTATCGAAAAGACGGGACATATACTTGATACTGTTGTCTTCGGCGATACTGTCAAAGCCCGTATCCAAACCCAGCTTTTCCAACATAACGGCGTTATTATTACGCATAGCGCCTACGTGCAATTCGGTGGCAATACCGTATTTTGCGTACAGCTTGAAAAGATAGTAGGTCAAATAGCCCTTAAACACCTTGGTTTCTTCTTCGGTAACGTCCTTACCCGCTCTGCGTTTTGCAAACACTTTTTCCGCGTCCGCTCTATCCGATACGGGATATACGCTTTCCAAAGCAATATCGCTTGCCGTCGTGCCGACTTTGATAAACGCCTGCAAACGTTCTTCTAATTTTTCTTCCAAAGCCGCAAGGTCGTCTACTTGCCCGAGCTTTGCCACGAATTCGTTGTACGCTTTGGCGTCGATATTCATAATCTTATCCGCACGGAAAGCAGGGATAACCTTGAATTTATACCCCTTTTGCGCAATTTTTTCAAACGTCGTCAAATCGTCGAATACTTCGTTGGTGGTGAAAATATGCGAAACGTTAGAACCTTCAATCAGCTTTTGCGGCGTGATGTCGTTCAAACGGATATATTCGTTACACCAGTCCCAAATGAGCTCGGCGTTTTCTTCGTTGATTTCCAGCTCGCAATTAAAGAACGCTTTAAGCTCCAACTGCGACCAATGATACAAGGGATTGCCAAACGCCGTGCCAAGCACGCGGCAATAGGTGACGAATTTTTCTTTGTTCGTCGTAGTATTGCCCGTAATGTACTCTTCGTTCACCCCGTAGTTACGCATTAAACGCCATTTATAATGATCTCCGCTAAGCCAAATTTCAAACACGTCGTTAAACGGTTTATTTTCCAAAATTTGCTTTTCGGGCAAATGACAATGATAATCGAAAATAGGCATGTCCTTCGCGTAATTTTCATACAAGCGAACCGCCGTTTTGTTGGTCAATAAAAAATCTTCTCTCAAATAACTCATGTTATTCTCCCAAATGATATCTTTCCCCTATATTGTACGACTTTTTATATAGATTGTCAAGCCCTACGGGGAATTTTTATCGTAATTTTTCTATACAAACGTATGCAAAAACTTTACAACAGCTTCTCTTTAATAAGAGAAACGGGAAATACTGCGATTTGCCTTTTGCCGTTTTGCGTAGTATCGAAGCTTATATAATTATCTTCCCAAACAAAACGGGCGTGCAAGTCACAACGAACGTCAACGTTAGCTGCCGAGGGCGAATACGCCTTGAAAACCGTAGTCTCCGCCCCGGTTTTTGCGTTGCGAAGCATAAGACTTCTATACCCTTGCTCGTCGTCGTAACCGTCCCCGATAATATAACCGTCTTTTCTATGCATGCTGCAATGGATATCTCCGTGATATTCAGGCAAGGCAATTGATTTAAATTTCCCGTCAATCGTATTGATTAAATACAAATCCGTCGTTTTACCGCCGTCCATGGAGGTGTGCGCCAACAGCTCGTTTTCTCCCGCCCACCAGTAATGAGAAAAGTAGCCCGCCTGTAAAATGCTATAGCACTTGCCTGCCAAATTACCGATAAGCACGGACGTTGCCCCCTTGCGCGTAGGCGTGATAAAACGCCGAACGAGTATATTGAATTGCTTAGACGTGGGATTAAACGTCACGTGATTAACGACGATTTTATCATCCTTATCGAAGCCCGTAAGCGGTAGCATATCGGCGCAAGAAATTAGAAGCCGCGCCTTTCCCGTTTGCATATCCACGAGAAACACACCGTCGTTTTCAGGTGCGTTTATTTGCGCGTTTTTATCTACAAAGCCTGCATAGCCATACCCCGCGCGGAAAGCGTAAACCCTGCCAAAATTGATGCCAAGCCCCCATTTTCCGTCGGGTGATATGCAAGCCGTCGCCATTTCCGCATACCGTTTTTCACCCGTTACGAAATTATGCGTAACCGTCATGAATTTTCCGTTTTCGCAGACATTGTAAAATACCGTATTTTCCAAAAACGGGTGATATTGAAGCATAGCCCCCTGTTGAAAATTCCAAGCGGTGCTTTCGGCAAATTTAACAAATTTGCCGTCCTTCAAATAACCGAGCTCTGCAATGTCGTCTTTTGTGGGAATCCTATCCATAAATTTAACTCGGTGCGCAAGGTGATAACCAGTTTTTCCCGTTGCGCGCATGTCGTAATAGGCGAAAAAATAATGATAATTATCGTCAGGCGTAATAATCTGCAAAGCCTTTTTATCTATGTATTCACTAATAAACCGTTCCATCTATTATCTCCTTACAGAGTTACGCCCGTTTTATAAAAGGCGATTTCTCTAACGTCTTCGCTCTTTGCCGTGTACGTTCCGTTTGCCGTCGCCACCACCAAATTAAACAGTCCGTCTTCGTCCATGGTATACGCGTCGAAGTCAATCCAACCCTTTTTCTTATCGGAAAGGGGCGTGTTTGACGCAATTTTCAGCGTCGGCACGAACGTGGAAAATGGCGTACCCCTACCCGTGGTAAACAACACCATTTGACAGCCGCTTGCCGCCAAAGCCGTTGCCGCAATCAAATCGTTGCCCGGGGCGTTCAATGCCGAAACGCCCGTTTCCTTGACGAGCTCGCCATAGTCCAACACGTCGACGATTTGGCTTGAACCTGCTTTTTTGATACAGCCAAGCGATTTTTCTTCCAAGGTTGTAATGCCCCCCTTCTTATTGCCGGGGCTGGGGTTTTCGTATACGGGAAAACCCTGATTCGTATAATACGCCTTGAAGTTTTCAATCATTTTTTTGTATTTTTCAAAGACTTCTACGCTTGCGCATTTGTTCATAAGCAGTTGTTCCGCGCCGAACATTTCGGGGACTTCGGTAAGGATAGTGCTCCCCCCAGCCGCCACCGTTTTATCGGAGATTTTTCCGACGAGCGGGTTTGCCGTCAAGCCCGAATAACCGTCGCTGCCGCCGCATTTTAAGCCGATACAAAGCTGCGAAAAATCCACTTCTTCGCGAACGTACTTTGCCGCCTTATCGATAAAGCCGTTTAAAATCTCCATACCGTAAGCGTGTTCGTCTTCCACGTCTTGACAGTTGAAATAGGCGATATTATCCCGCCCGTAGGGCGCAAGGTATTCCTTGATACCGTCCATGCCGTTATTTTCACAGCCTAAGCCCACGAACAAAACGAAACTCGCGTTGGGATTGAGCGCAATCGCGCAAAGCAGCTTTTTGATATTCTCGTTATCGTCGCCAAGCTGACTGCAACCGAATTGATGGGTGAGCGCAAACACGCCGTCAACGCTCCCCTTCATCAGCTTTTGCGCGGCGTTTGCCAAACGGATACATACGTTATTCACGCAGCCTACCGTGGGAATGATATAAATTTCGTTACGGATACCCGCCCTGCCCTGCTTACGCTTATAACCCATAAACGTATGCGTCGTCTTGGCAGGCGTTTCCGCATAAAAATCGTACGTGTACGCGGCGTTTTCGTCTAAGTGCGAACGGACGTTATGGGTATGCACCCATTCGCCCTTTTGAATATTTTGCTTGGCTCTACCGATAATTTCGCCGTATTTGACGACGTAATCGCCGCAAGCGATATCTTTCAAGGCGTATTTATGTCCCGCAGGGATCTCCCCGCAAGTTTCTAAGCATACGCCTACGTTATCTTTTTCGTTGATGACTATTTGTTTTCTCATATCAAGCAAACGCCTTTTTTGATTTTTTCCACGTTAGCGATAACGCTGTCGTAAAACCCTGCGTATTTGGTAAGGTCTTCTCCCCAAACGCTTTCGTCCGACATAAACGCGCCTATCGGTTTCTTCGCCGCAAAGTATTCCAAATACGGAAGGTCGTCCTTGATTTCAATTTCACGGTTGGGAACTCGCACGAAATATCCGTTTTCTCTCTTTTCCACAAGCGAATACATAGCTATAAGATACGCAAAACCTACCGAAAGGTTGGGCGCGATTTGACCGTGTTGCGCGTAATAATCTTTAAAGCTGGGCAAAACGCGCGCACGCCATTTGGAAATGGAGTTGAGCGAAATGCTGACGAGCTGATGATTTAAATACGGGTTTTCAAAACGTTCGGTAACGCTGTCGGCAAACGCTGTCGTCGCCGCGATATCGTCGGATACGTACGGGATAATTTCCGTATCTAACGCTCTGCGTAAGAACGCGGAAAGCTTTTTGTCGTTCATGCAATCGGCTACCGTTTGCGCGCCAAGCATAAGTCCCGTGGCGACAAGGTTGGTGTGGCTGCCGTTCAACACGCGCACCTTTCTCTTTTTATAATAGCCGATATTGTCGGTAAGCACCACTTCAATATTGTGCATACCTTCTTTAATATAGTCGGCAATATTCCCTTTTTTCTCTACCGCCCAAAGACCGAACGGTTCGCCGATAGACATCAGCACGTCTTCTTTGCCGATAAGCTGGGTTACGTGCGTCTTGGTTTGTTCGTCGCGGGGATAGCCCGAAACGATACGGTCCACTAGCGTATTGCAATAGAAGTTTTTCTCTTTATTCCATTTTGCAAAGTCTTCGGGTAAATTCCAAAGCGCGATATATTTTTCTACGCAAGCAGATAAAGCGTCGGCGTTGTTGTCGATGAGCTCGACGGGCATAAGATATACGCCGTCAAGCCCTGCCTGATATCTTTCGTACAAGAATTTGGTAAGCTTTGCGGGATAGGTGATAGTTTCAAAACCGTCAAGGCTGTCCTTTTCGTTGTAGCAAATACCCGCTTCGGTTGTGTTGGAAACGATAATTTTGAGTTCGTCGTCCTTCGCCAAAGCGTAATAGCTTTCGGGGTCGGCAAACGGGTCGATCGCTGCCTGTACGGAGCGGATTTGATATACCTTTTCTACCGCCGCACCCTTTTCTACGCCGCGCAAAACGATATGATATTCGTTGTTTTGTTGCTTAAATTTCTCCAAAGACCCAAAGGTAATGGGCTTGACGATATACACGCCGTAATCGCCCCCTTCTTGATTGAGCGTATGGAAATACGCGTCGACGAACGTACGCAAGAAATTGCCTTCGCCGTATTGCATGATTTTAACCATATTGTTTTTCTCCTTAAATTATAGTTTCGCTTATTATTATATCTTAAAATCACTTGACTTTCAATATAAAAAGTGATAACATTTTATTAAATTACATATATCGAATAAAGAGAGCTATAAAAATGCCGTTTATTGAAATAGAAAAATCCGTCAAAGAAAACGCTTGGTCTATGCACGCCCTGCACTCCCATCCGCATTATGAAATTTATTTTTTATGCAAGGGTAGTCGTTCGTTTTTCTTATCCAACGCCTTTTACAAAGTAGAAGCGCCCGTTGTTATCGTCATTCCGCCGCACGTGATGCATAAGACGGAAGGCGGTTCGTTTCAACGTTTTAATATCGACGTTTCCCCAGACTATCTCACTTCCTTTCAAAAGGACGTACTCGATAGGAAATCGTTACAGGTATTAAAGCCCGACGCGCAAACGGCGACGAAAATGGAAGAGCTTTTAAGCGAGCTTTGCAAGCTTGACCGCCGACAAAAATACGGCGACGAAGTATTTAGAACGCTCTTTTCGTATACGGTGTTTTTACTCCATTCGGAAAAGCAAAAAAAGCTTGTCCCCACAGCTACGGCAAAGGAAGTGCCGTCTTGGGTATTAAAAGCCATTGATTATCTCAATCGGAACTATACGGAAAAGCTTACGCTGGAAGATATCGCCGAAGAGTTTTTCGTCGCCAAGCCCACGCTTTTGTATAATTTTAAAAAATACACCAACTGTTCTCCTATCGATTTTTTAGTGAACGTGCGTTTGACGAAAGCCAAAGAATTACTGCTAAGTTCCAAAAAAAGTATCGGTGAAATTGCCGAGCTATGCGGCTTTTCTTCTTCTAATTACTTCGGCTTGATTTTCAAACAAAAGGAAGGGCTATCCCCTGCCAACTACCGAAAATACCAACAAACGAAAAGTTAATAAAAACCCGCGGTGCGTAAAAATACGCGCCGCGGGTTTTTTATCCGTCTTTATAATATTCTACGAGTTCGTCAATATGCTTTTCACGCTCGTTTGAAAGCTTGCGCGTTTGCATTTCACGGAAGAAAATTTCCGTTGTACCCAGCGAACAAGGCGGCGCGTAATGCGCGGAAAGCTCAGGATTTTCATAGCGCTCGTACTGACCGCCGCACAGACCCGAATGGTCGCTTCCCCCCGAAACGAATAAGCCGTGCTTATATGCCGTTTGCAACTGTTTACGCTTTAACGCGTTGTCGTTACGGCTGCTGTTATACCAAACTTCTAAACCGTCTATTCCAAATTCTATCAGCTTATCCACATACGCAAATTCCCGTCCCGGGTGTGCAAAAATCGCCAAGCCGCCCGCCGCGTGAATAAGCGCAATCAGCTTATCGGGAGATAAAAACGGGTGCGTACGCGGCACTTCGCCACGTCTATCGCCGTATACGGAAAAAAAGAAGTCGCGATAATCGATATCCTTTTTCAAGCCCTTGGCTTTCATAGCGCGGAAGACGTGTTCGTTACAAAGCCAAGTGATACCCTTGTTATATTCGAGCACTTCTTCCCAAGTAATCCCTACAATCAAGCCTTCTTTTACGCCGCGCTCGAACAGCACCTGCGTTTGGTGCGTTTCTTCATAGCTTAATTTTTGCAGATAATCTCTCATGTCGGGTTGGTTAGGATCAAACCCCAACCCAACGATATGGAACGCCGCGCCCATACTCGCCGAAGAGCTAAACTCCGCGCCAAGCATACATTCTATACCGCAGGCTTTACACGCCGCAAGCGTTTCTTCGTAAGCGCTAGCGACGTCGTGGTCGGTTACGGCGAACGCACCGTAGCCTTCTTTTTTGGCGATACGTACGATTTCCGTCGGTGAATATACGCCGTCGGAATGGGTAGTGTGATTATGTAAATTCGCATACTGTTTCATTCGTGTCCCCAACTCCGAATATTATTCCACGATTACAACGTGCATGCCGTCTTTCCATTCGTCTTGGGTAAAGCGCAATTCCTTCGCCGCCGTTTTTCCGTTATATACGCTTTGCATTTCCACGCCGTCTACAAAGAACGTGCGTTCGCTTACACCCGTCTTTTTGTACTCGATTGTAACGTTTGCGCCCTTGACGTTTAACGTCGTTTGCATACGCTCAAACGGTAAATATGAGCACGGCGAAACGGTCACTCCGTCCAAATCGGCGCGAACGCCGAAGACATACCATATCAGCATTTTGACAAGCACGCAGCCGCTGCCCGTAAACCAGTCGCTCATAGATTCGCCGTCAAAGCCCTTTTCAGCGTTTTCCACGTACGAGTTGGGCATAACGAAAGGCGTTGTGGATATCATGGAATGCGTGATAGGCAATATCTTATACAGCTGTTCCCAAGCGAGCTCCGCTTCGCCCACTTCAAACAACGACCAAATGGCAAACAGCGTCGCATGAATATACACCGCGCCGTTTTCCGCCGTACCTTTGGGCAAGCGGGTGATTCTGCCTACCTTATCGTTTTCCAAGGGGAAGTACGGCTCAAACGTCTTAATACCGTACTTGGAATCCAAGCGATTATACGCAGCGAGAATATCCGCCTTTAAGCTGTCGTCCCAGTCGATAGCGCGGTCAATAATCCAAAAGGCGTTGGACGTAAGCCCGTCGCGGTTTTCGCCGTCGTTATCACAAAAGCTTGCCACGTTGTACGAGCGTTTATCCCCCCAGCCGTGCAATATCTTGCGTTCACCCTTTTCATTTTCAACGATTGCGTATTTTTGCAAGCCTGCTTTCACGCGATTTGCAATAAGCGTATAGCTTTCCGCCTGTTCTTTTTTATTCAGCCTTGTCAAAATTTCCGACATTTCACAAAGGTTTCTATACAGCTGCAAGGTTGCCATAACGGAAACGCCCGTGCCGTATTCCTTGTCTTTATCTTCCGTTTTACCAAGCCCGTCCAAAGCGTCGTTCCAGTCGCCGTATAACGCGTGCAAACAACCCGTTTCTTCGTCTAAGTTTCTCACCAAGAAATCGGTGATACGGATAAGGTGGTCTAAAACGGTATCTCTATCTGTACTAAAATCAATTGCGTTACCGTTAAATTTGTAGTATCCGCATACTTCGTCCAAAACAGAAAAATCACCCGAATACGCCAAATAATGATATACCGTGGAAATCACCCAAACGCCTTGGTCGACGTACGGACGGAGATCCATTTTCGGCAGTACGTTTTCCGCGGGCGGATAGGAGTATTGACGGGGCGCTCTACCGTCCTGACCGATAAAATTCAACGCTTCCACGATTTTTTTACGGCAATACTTGGGTATCCACATTTGCGCCGCTTCTAACTGTTGGAAAATATCGCGCACGCCGATAAACGGGCCTGCGTAGTTTTTTGCACGCGCGCAAAATTCCGCTTGACGGAATACGTTTTTCAAGAAATAATCGAGTACGTTGGGGTCGACGTCTTTCCACTTGCCCGTAAATTGCATTTGCGGAATTTGTTGTCCAACGTCGTCCTTTGCCTTAGGCTTAGCAAGCATGGCGTCCATTTCCGCCGTCGTCGGATTTTTATACGCGCGACGTCTTGCGTTTTCTTCGTCGTCGGATACCGACAGGGTATAGCTTACCGTGTAATTCGCGTTTGCGTCTATCGTTAAGGGAATGATATCCCCTGCAATTGCCAAATCGGTAAACTCGGTATACCCTTTATTTTCTTGAAATTTCCCTTCCTGCAACGACGTGGAACAGCAAATTTGATTTTCCATGCCGCCGCAATAATCGGTGCGCGACGTCGTCGAATATACCGTAGCCTTGCAATCTCTTACGATATGACAATAATGATTCAAACAGGTCGTTCTATCCATATATTCCGTATAATGAATTTTATACCCGTCGGGCAAGCTTTCCGAGCTTCTATACCATTTGGTTTCGATATTCTCCACTATGCCGTGCGAAATCATGCAGTTGAAATAGGACGAAAGATAACATTCCAACGCTTTATCCGTTTTATTTTCTACGTATAAAGTGAAACGCGCGTTTTTGTCCGCGTCCACAAACATTCTCACACAAGCGACGAACTCGGGCGTTTCGGCAAAATAATACGCTGCGTCGGGGGAATACACCGTATAGCGCGAAACGTTCTTTTCAAAGGGTAGCTTTCCTGCGCCCGTAACGGAAACGGGAAAATACCCGTCGCCCTGTTTTACACCAACGTAAAAACACAGGTTGGGTTCTTTTCCGCCCGTATAGGGAAGAATGATATTAAATAGGCTTTCTTCTATTTTAACGTTTCCGCTTGCAAACGCCCAAAGAGTAAAACCGTCGTTGGAATAAGGATATCTTGCGTCGCCAAAGCGACGGGGAAAGCAGACGATTTCGTCTGCGTTAAGAAAATATGCGTTGCTTGCAAGAGCGTTTTGCTTGCCTTTTTTTACCGATTGCACCTTTTGCATAAGTGCTTTGATTGTCGTTTGCATACCGCGTTTCCACCTTTCAAATTGATACTTTCATTATATCACCGCGCGCGCCCGTTTGTCAATAGAATAAAATGGACATATTTGACCTTTTACAGGAAAATCACAGCAAAATAAATACAGGCGGCTATTTGCATATAGCCGTCTGTTTCCATGTTCACAAGCGCCAAGCCTTTGAGTGTTTTTTAATTCCTTATTGCTTTTCGTAGCCCCTTCCTTTCTCTTGATAACCCGCCTGCTTTAAAAGCCCCTTTACTGCGTTTACCGCAAAGTCAAACGCTTGGTTGTTGTTTGCAAAAGTGAACTTGTTTTTCATTTGGGTATTATCAATCGCCGCGTAACCTTCAAAAACCGCCAAGTGCGGCTCTAACGTCAGCACTTTATCGCCCTTTATTTTTTGGATAAGACCTAAAATGTCCCCGTCGCCATACCCAGCAGGCACAAGTTCTCCCGTCTTTGCAATCACGTCTTTAATATGGAAATATTCCGTCTTTTCGTGGAATACCCCCAACGTTTTTTCCGCCTTTTCGCCCACTTGAATATAGTTAGCGGGATCGTACACAAAGCGTAAGCCCTGCACGTTTTGCATCAAATCCTGCACGCGCTCCGCCGTGTCGCCGTATATTTCCTTTTCGTTTTCATGACAAAGCAAAACGCCAAACGCCTTTGCCGTTTCTACCATTTTGGATAAGTATTCCATCACCAAACCGCGTTTATCGTAGGCGTTGAAAAAGCTGAACATACGGATTTTGTCCGTATGGAATACGTTGGCAAGCTCGCAAACGTGCTTAACTTCGTCAAGATACTTAGAAAAGTCCACGCCGATATCCACTTTGCCAAGCGGCGAACCGATAGACCATACGTCTATGCCGTTATCCGCAAGCTGCAATCGTATTTCTTTTGCCTGCGTAAGCGTAAAATCTTTTACGTTTTTCCCTGCGACGCTGCGAAGTTCCGTATAAGAAATGCGATTTCTTTTCAACGCTGTGATTTGTCCGCTTAAATCACTTGCGGCTTCGTCTGAAAATGCGCTTAATGTAATCATGGCTTTCTCCTTATGCTTTTTTGAAGGTTATCATTATTATATCATAAAAATGTTACTAAAAAAATCATATACAATGGATTTTTTCGCTTTTATGATTGACTTTCCTGCAATTATGCGCTATACTGTTATTATGAAAACATATCAAACAACCGATTTTAATTATTTACACTCAAAAACGGAAGATCCGTCTTCTATGACGATTTTAGACCATATTCATAGCGGATATGAGTTTTTGTACTTTCTCGACGGTAATGCCGACTACGCCATTAACGCGTCCGTTTATCCCATGAAAAAACGGGATTTTCTTCTCATTCACCCTGGGGAATATCATCATTTAATCCCTAACAATTCTTCTCCATACGAAAGAATTTGTATTCATTTTTCCCCGTCGATTGTTCCAAAGGCGTTTCAAAAAGATATTGAAACGTTAAAATCGGTCTATCATATTCATAAATACTCAGCTATCGACAACATTTTTTCTATGCTTTTAGACGCTGAATATAACAACGGCTACTCGGAATCGGATATCGTTTATCTTATTCAACAGCATTTAGGAGTGATTTTGACGCATTTGAAATATTTGCAGGACGAAACGGATATTGCGCCCATTGAATCCAACGAACTCATCAACAACGTGTTGAATTACATAGACGAAAACATCACGCAACCGATTAACGTAGAAACATTATCACAAACGTTTTTCAAGTCCCCGTCTTCCTTAGCACATAGTTTCTCGTCTATTATGCACTTTCCTTTACAACATTATATCACAAGTAAAAAGATTATCTATGCGCAAATGCTCATTCGCCAAGGCGTTTCGCCTACGTCCGTTGCGTTGCAATTATCTTTTAAGGATTATTCCACCTTTTTTAAAGCCTACAAACGCGTTTTGGGAAAATCGCCTATGAGCGACCGTCCGCAAGCGTAAACGCAACAATTAACATAGCCGAAAACGACGTGTGCCCATAGCACGACATACACGCCAAGCCGTGCTTACACGAAAAGTTTCACTACTTGAATAAAAATCGACAAGTTCCTTCTCTAAACTTGTCGATTTTTTGGTACTCCCTGCGGGAATCGAACCCACAACTAGCCCTTAGGAGGATATATCTGACCCTAATGTAGGGTTTGCAAAATACCTAAAATGCATATTTTGCACGATTTTCGCCGTTTACTCGCCGTATTTTGCGTAATTTTCACGCCGTTTGATATCTTTTATAGCGTTCAAAAAACCAAGGCAACCAAAAAGGTCACCAAATTTGGTGACCTAGTTTTTTATGGTAATCCGAAGTATTCGTGAGGATAGCGCATTTCTTGAATAGCGTTATAGAAGTAATCAGCGTAATTCCAGTCAGCCTCGTCAATGTTTTCTTTTAAGAAATGAACACAATAATCGTCGAAGAATTTCACTAACTTGTCCAAGAGCGCGTCAATGTAGTTTTCTTCAAGAATAATCCAGTTGCCAGCAAACATGCCGTTTTCGTATTCATGTTTTGCTGTGCCGTTTTCTACGCTACAAACATTTTTGGGATAAAACTTTTTCAGCCTATTATAAGCCTCAATGGTATTATGCTTTAAGAAATTGTTGATTTTATGCAACAAGTTATACGCATCATATTTTTTCAAATGACTAATTTTTTTACCTGCTTTGTCATTTTGTAAGCCATCGGAAAATTTACGGAATGAATCAAAACTATAATCCTTACCTTTATAACCAAGTTCACACATCACGATAAGCGTATAACGGTCAATTTCAGTCGCCAATTTTGAGATGAAAGAACAATATAACGATTGAATAACGCTATTGTATTTCTTGTAACGACGCACCATTGCAAACATAGCGTCTTCTTCAACTGAATCAATATCCTCAGATGAAGAAATCATAGATAATCCGTTAAGCCTTGCGTTTTCACGAACTTGGGCAGGAGTGCGTATAAATTCAAAAATAGGTTTATATTCTTGAAACCAGTCACCCTTAAACTCAAAAATCAAGTCCCTAAACATATTGACTTTGTAGTCATACTTCGTTTTTTTCGCTGGAATAAAACAACCTTCGTTTACATCTTCCCATTCCTTAGGGATAAAGTCAGTAATACCTATTTCGTTGCAAACCTTCTTATAGCGAGCAATGTCAATATGTAATTTACCGTCAATTTCGTGCAGTCCCCAGCAAGCAGGGTCTTTTTGTTCGGGATTATACCACGACTGTTCTTTTGAAAATTTTGAGTAGTCAAATTGTTTTGTTTGTTTCATGATTTTTACTCCTTGTTATTATAATCCTTTATAATAGAGTAAAACCCCGTTAGATAACCTAACATTAATATTATAACACTCCCTAGCAAAAAAATCAACCATAAACAAGCCATATAAGAAAAAGCGTGATAAAATTAAAATCGCTCACATATTAGCAGTTTAGGCCAAAAACAATACGAAATTGCTCATATATTAACACTTTTTGTTTGTAAAATTTAACCCGTTTTCGCTGGGCTCTTGAAAACCTTTACGGTATACTTTGCTTAACAATAATATATGGAGGCAAAAATGGCAAGTATATACGGATTTACATTAAAGAACATAAAAACCTTTCAAGGGCTCGACTGGCAAGGAAACCAAGGCGACCTGTGGTATAAAGGCAAAAAAGTTGCTTGGTATAACGACAGCGGAAACGGCGGTTCGTGCGATATCGTCTACTACGATAACTCCTACGCTCCTATCCTGGAAGAAACGATAAAGCGCTACTTCAAGGAACGACCGATAATCACCGAATACGGAGAGTTAGACGGCGACGAAGATTTATTTATAGCAGAAATCCTGCAACTGATGGATGACGAAAAGGAATACAAAAAAGCCGTCAAAAAAGGCTACTCCTGTCTTGTCACGTATACCGAGGCAAACACTCTCTTCTCCTACAGCATGATGTGTAACGAAGACACCGCGCAAAAAATGAGCAATCGCACAGATATTACGGAACTAAAATTATACCGCTCCGAAAAAGACTTTATAATAGAATAAATGTTTACCGCCACGGATACAGCCTTGGCGGTTTTTTATTACAATTTTTATAAAGGTGACATATATTGTCATATTTAGTTTGATACAATACCCTTACAATGATTGTAGGGGTGTCCGTATTTTTGCACAGGATAAACCTTACAAATATGATATACTAGAACCGACTGAATTTTTTGGAGAAAAATTATGGCAACGCAAAAGGATATAATAAAAAGGCATTTGCAGGCTTTTAACGATATAAAGGCATGGACAATTGATTACGTTAACGAAGAAATAATTAATCAAGGCTTAACAAAAAGCGAACAACTTGCGGAATATAAAGAAGTTGTAAAACAAGTAAACTTTCTTATTGACGTCGCTTTAGGGCAAGCAATTTATGACGAAATTGATGAAGAGAATTTGGCGATGAGAACGGCAGAAGAAAACACTAGAAACGTTCCCATTGAACCTATATCCAAGGCTAATTATATACTATCAAGAATTAAGTCTGACGTTGAGAGATACCGCGCTTGTAGAGATTATAATATAAAACGTGGCGTTGACGTAAAAGCGCGTGGGATAAAATATGAATTTCGGCTTACCAAACAAGAGTATCGTGATATTGCCAAAGACTATAAGTATATAATGGAAATGCTAAACAGCGACCTTAAAAAGCACAAAACCGTTTTTGAAGAACTTATTATGAAGGGTTTAACTTTAGAAGAATATGGTAGGCTCAAAAATCCCACCACTAAAAACAGACAATACCTTATAAAATGGGCGCATAATAAAAAGATGTCGTTTATCAATGCGCTTGGAAAATGTTACGCCAAAGACATGTCCAGTATGAATTATTACCAAGGAATTCAAGACGAAAAAGGTATCAACGGTGCAGACTTCTATTTTATGGAAAGAGAAATTGTTGGCGAGGCACTACTTAACGTTGACAACGGCTTGATTGATTATTTCGAGGCCATGAAAAATGCCTATAATCAATTGTACGAATACGTAACCAAATTTAGAAAAGAAAACTAAGTCCTACGCGTGCGCGCGTATTTTGGAATAAAATGGAATAAAAAATAGCGGTGTTATACAATAACGTCGCTAGCAGGAACACTTGCTAGAGCGCAGGTGTTCTTTTCTTTTTCATGAAAACATTAAAAATCACAGGAGGTACGAATGGCTCAAAACGAACATTACTTAAAACTTAACAGCAGCCTGGTAGAAATACCAAACTTATCCCCACGGGCGAAATTACTATACGGGTATATCGTTTCCCTATCACAGCAAAACGGCTATTGTTTTGCCACAAATACTTTCTTTATGAAGAAATTACGCGTAAGTGAGCGGACGGTTACGAGAACGATTACGGAATTGAAAAAATTAAACCTTATTTCTTCCAAATGGGGACAACACAAAAACGGTAGACGTGGACGCCTTATTTTTTTAATTTCTAACTCGCCAAATTTGTCTACTATACCCAGACAAGATTGTCTGCCAACCCCAGACAAACCTGTCTACCATAATATAAAAAGGAATAAGAAAAATGATATTTCTTACGAAAGCAAATTTGGCATCAAATGGGATTAGGAGGAAAAATGAAAACGATTGAATTACAACCAGACGAATACTTGGGCGAAGACGGTCTTGTCTATTGCAAAAACTGCCACACTCCACGCGTGTACCGTTATGAAGACAACTTCTTTCACATTCCTTGTAAATGCCGTCAGGAGGCTTATGAAAAAGCCGAACGAGAGCGCAAACTACAGGAGCGGAAAGCCAAGGCTGAAGAATACCGCCGTAACAGCGCGCTGGGAAAGCATTTTAGGAACTGCACTTTTGAAACGGCTACGATTATACCCAGCAATAAAGCCGTCTACCAGATGTGTCAGAACTATTGCACGCACGCGGATAAGATGTATGATGCGGGGGTCGGCGCTTATCTTTACGGCGTCCCCGGCGTGGGAAAAACCCACCTTACCGCTTGTATGGGCAACGCCCTGGCAAACAAACTGTACACCGTGCTATTTACCAGTTTTGTGGAGATTGAAAGCAAACTGAAAGAAGGCTTTGGAAATAACTCGGCGCAGTCCGCCGTACTCCGTAGAGCCGAAACGGTTGACTTTCTATTCCTAGACGATATCGGTACGGAAAACATCAAGGCTGGTACGGGTTGGCTACAAACGATAGCGTTTGACCTTATCAACACTCGCATTAACGCTAAAAAGCCGACAATCTATTCCAGCAACTACCGCATCAGCGCCCTTATGGTAAATTGTAACTACGAAGAACGAACGGCGCACCGAATTAAAGGCTCGTGCCTATTCGAACAGCAGTTAGACTGCGAAAACATGCGTGACCTCGTACGCAAACAAAACGAGGAAAAACTATTAAAATTTATCAACGGAGGAATTTGATATGAAACATCACAAAACTTTAGTAAACGAGACGCTTAAAAAGCACCCGTACTTGAAATGCCTTAAACCCTATGCATGCTATCCATTAAACTGGCTTATGGAAAAGAACGGCAGCCTTTACAAACAACTACGTGAGTGTAAGGACAAGCCTCTTGACGAGGTGCTTTCGCTTGTGAACGAATATAGTAAAATTAACTATTGCCTGCATCAGTTCGATTACTGGCCCAGCATAGAAGGTTTTCCCTATTCCGAAAGTATTGAGGCGGACGCGTACGGACTTTTTACTTGCTTAAGCGAAGAGGCTCTTACACGAATTCGTGAAGACCTTGACAAGCTGCGCGCCTATGAAGAACAAGGCGACGCCAGTCTACTGGTTGGTAACTGCCTTTGCTGATTATGCGTGCGTACACCCCCAGGGGGAGGTCAAATCTCTACGCGAATCGACCTATAAGCGGGGCGGCAGTCATACGCAAGTTTTCGCGTAATCAAAAATCAAAGCGCAAAATCAAAATTGCTTTTCAAAATTCGTTCGAAGTGGCGAAAACGGCAATTTTTATGGCAAAACCGTTGAAAAATGCTAAAAATACGCCACTCCGTTTGGTTTTGATTTTTGATTTTAATTCAAACGAAAATCAAAATTTATTCAAAAATTCAAAGATTTCAAAGATACGAAGATACAAAGAACGACGCAACAATGCAACGACGCAACAATGCAACGACGCAACGAAGATTCAAAGAAACAAAGATTCAAAGAAAAGGAGAAAAATTTATGAGTATTAAGGAGCATTAGATGACTATACCTAGAATGAGAACGATAACCGAAACCATCGCCGAAATTAAAGCAATTGACCCCATGACGGCGGTAACCCCTAACTGTATTAGAACCCTTTGCAAAAGTGGTAAAATACGGTGTGTATTCACGGGAAAGAAACTTCTCGTGGATTTAGACGATTTATTCAAATATTTTAGCGGTTCGCAAGGCTAAATCGCTAGACTTTTCTAAATTTTTACGGCTTTCTTTTGTTAAGGGGATTGCTATGTCCCCTTAACGAAAACACCGTAGGAGGTAATTAAATGGCAAGTATAAGCAAACGACCTAGTAAAAGCGGTATGACCTACCGAATACAGGTCAAAATCAAGGACAAAGGTAGCGGAGAAATTAAAGTTCACTCTACTACCTGGAAACCGCCCGTCGGACTTACACTCAAGCAAATGGAACGAGAAGTTGTGATATTTGCAAGCGAATATGAGAACGCGATTAAAGCCTTAGAAACGGCATCAGGAGAGCCGACGCAATCGGCTGAAACCACTTTCTCAGACTACGCGCTCTGGTGGCTAAAAAGGCGAAAGAACGAAGTCGCAGCAAGTTACTTCGTCAACTGTGAAAGCGCCATAGAACTGACCAACAAGCATATCGGCGGTTATAAACTAAAAGAACTTACACCGAATATCATACAGCAATACTACGACAAACTAGACCGTATGGAAAAGACTGTGACGG
Organism: Clostridia bacterium; assembly: GCA_017626305.1. GTDB lineage: Bacteria > Bacillota > Clostridia > Christensenellales > Borkfalkiaceae > Scatosoma. The sequence goes on along the minus strand of JAGAIW010000116.1, from coordinate 2,445 downwards.
TTGTCACGGCAAAGCCTGCTCTTCGGGAGCGAATGAACCAAACAGGTATCAGCTATATGAAACTTCGATACGAAAAGAATTTCAGTAGTTGCTCCCTTTCCAACGCGCTGGCAGGCAAGCAAATTAGTTACGAGTACGCCAAACGGCTAGCCGAAACGCTAGGCGAGAAAACGGAAAACCTTTTCAATGTCACGCATACAACGCAAAAATACGCTTACGAAACGATAAGCAAAATTAAGCGCACGATACGAGCGGTTCTCGCTACGGCAAAAAAACAACGACTGATAGCCGATAACTACGCTAGCGCCGACTACATAACCTTTCCCAAACGACCACCACGCGATATTGACTATATGGACGACGAAGACGCCAAAAGGTTCTACAAGGCGGCGGACGAGTTCCCAGACATTCGATACAAGACGGCTATGCTTATCCTTCTTCTAACAGGCATGCGCCGTGGCGAACTGTGCGGACTGGAATGGTCGGATATCGATTTCGATAACGCTACGATAACCATAGCACGGTCGCTCACCGCCGTCCGCAGGGTTGGGTTAGTATTAAAAGACCCGAAGACCGAAAGCAGTAAGCGCGTAATCGCCATATCGGATAAACTGATAACCGTCCTGACCGAATACAAGGCTTGGTACGAAGAATACCGAGAGATGCACGGCGATAAGTGGGAAAATAGCAACCGCCTATTTATAGGCGAATACGGCGGAAACATTTACCCCGGCACGATAAATATGTGGATGAAACGAATATGCCAGACGGCAGGACTTGAAGAGCGAACCGTCCACAGCCTACGACATACAAACATCACTATGCAAATCGCCGCAGGAGTTCCCATCGTAACGGTCGCAGGTCGAGCGGGTCATGCGCGAACCAGCACGACCACCGACATATACAGCCACTTCCTAAAAACAGCCGACCGTTCCGCCGCCCAAAAACTGGAAGAGATATTCAACTGAACATAATGACCCTAACATATGCTGTTGGGGTCATTTTTTATTGTCCTTTTTCTAAAGAAATTCTTTAGATATGCGAAGAACCTACTTGATTAAATTTTTTATTTGTGGTATAATGATAAAAATACCGTTTAAGGGGAATTTTTATGGCAGTAAGTTACGACAAATTGTGGAAAAAACTTATAGATAAAAAGATGACAAAGAACGCGCTACGCGTGCAGGCTGAGATGTCTTCTTCCACTATGGCAAAGATGAGCAAAAACGAAACCGTATCAATGGACGTAATGCTCCGTATTTGCAAGGTATTACAATGTAATATCGGCGATATAATGGACGCTACAGAGGAAGAAATTTAAAAACATGACAGACAGTTGTCATATTTGATGTGTTATACTTAACACATCAAAACCAAACAAGGGTATCATCATGAAAAAAACAACAAATATCTACAACCAAATTAGCGAAATTGTGTCAGCGCACATAAGCTCCATGGAACAAAAGGTTCATGGGGTCATTCGCAATGCCCTTATAACCTTATTAGGAAACAATGCAGAAAAATACAGTTTTATAGAATCAGTCGATTCAAAAACTAACGCGGAACTCCAAATAAGTTTGTCAAAAATCAACGAAAAGTCTGAAATTAGAAAAAACAACGGTGTTTATTATACCCCTGAAGATGTCTGCAAATATATAGTTTGGAATTCAATAATAATGATGTTGGATTCGGATAATCATCGCACATATAAAGAAAAAGACGCAATTGACAAGGTATTACAATACCCACAAGAAATCATTCAATCGTTGCTCGTTAAAAAAACTTTCTTCGACCCCACATGTGGAACTGGTGAATTCTTATTGCACGTATTAAAAGCAAAACTAGACATACTTCTAAACAATGGGATTTCATATACCGATTCAGATGTCTTCTATATAAGTAAAACGCTAAACGGTAATGATATTGATACGAATTCTACAGATATAAGTAAAATACGTTTGTTCTTCGAGCTTTGTCAATATGTCAAGAGTTCGCAATATTACAATTTAATAGCAAAAGCGTTGAATGCGCAGTTTAGCAATATAGATTATGTAGTTTACAACGGTCAATTTAATAGTACGTTCGACTGTATTGTTGGCAACCCCCCTTATGTGGAATACGGTAAGTTTGAAAACAAGGATAGTTTAAAAAATAATTACGGAAATATTTATGCCGACGTTATAAAAAATAGTATATTGTCCTTGAAAGCAGGCGGTACGTTTGGGTTTATCATACCCTTGTCGTACATTTCAACGTCTAGAATGGCAAATATTCGCAATTATGTAATTGAAAACACAAATACACAATTTATATTGAATTTTGCCGATAGACCTGACTGCTTGTTCCAAGGGGTTCATCAAAAGTTAAACATAGTTATCGCTAGAAAAGGCAAACAGGAGCATAAGCTATATACTTCTAATTATAGACACTGGTATAAAGAAGAAC
>JAGAIW010000115.1 GCA_017626305.1 Clostridia bacterium | reverse complement strand
CCGACTATTCGAGCGGGAAAGCAGAACAAAAGGTTTGCAGCGTAGTCGTTACGGATAAGAACGGCGACGTAACGTATACGGCAGGCGATACGTTTAAGCCTTCCGTTGCGGCAAACGGCGATATGGTAACCGTTTCCTATCAATATGACGGTCAGGTGCTTATTGTGAAAGAAGTTCCTACGATTATCGGTAGAGGTAGCGGCAATAAGATTATCGGTCAAAACTATCTCTACGGCGAAGGCTTTACGACGTCGTTTAAAGACGATAAGGACACCGAGGACGAGGCGGACGACGAATTCTATTCCGCAGGTATTGAGGTTATCGCAAACGAGAGATCGGAGCTTTGCGGCTGGACGTTTGCAAATCCTCAAATGACGGATAATTTCAAAATCACGTTTGAAGGTATTAAGGATAAGGCAAACTTTGACGCCCTTCAAATTACGCTTACCGACTCGAAAAACGACAGCGAACAAATCAGCATTTTGTTGAAGGTCGGCGCGAAAAATACGACGGCTGTCGTTGGCGATTTGTCCGTAGACGTAATGGGTATTTCCTTGAACTCGAACCAACAATACAGCGTTGGCTATAACGCAGGAAAGTTCACGTTTGGCAGCGCTAACTTGGTTGCAACGACCACGACGAATGGGGAAGCTTTCAAGGGCTTCAGCTCCAACCTCGCATACGCAAGTGTAGCGATGGTCAACGCAAAAGCAGGCGCAAGCTATAAATTCTTGAGTATCAACGAAGCAAATATTTCCCGTAGAAACTTGGAAGTATTCGCTCCCAACTTCAAGATTTTGGGTAACTTCGGCGGCAATCAATCCTTGAACACCGTTTATGAAATTTTCCCCGCAATGGCAAACGACGCATTTGCGCCCAACACGTCCTTGACGCTTACCGTAACGGGCCCCGATGGTTCTATTATTACGGACAAGAACGGGCTTAAGCTTGAAAACGTTGCAACGGATAAGACGTACTATATCGACTTGACGGCATACGGCAAGTATCAAATTACGTATACGGCTAAGGAAGAAGATTGGGTAGCGCAAAACGTTCTTTCGATGGTAAAGACGGTATTCGTTATCGACGAGGCGGCGCCTCAGGTACAATTCGTCGGTGAAAAACAAACGACGGCAAAGGTTGGCGATACGGTGTCTATTCCTACGTTCGTTTATCAAGATAACGTTTCCGCAAACGAAAATATGATCGTTACCGTCAGCGTTCTCAACCCCTACGGTAGAATGTACCGTTTTGAGGAAGGCGAAACGGCAATCAAGTGTATTTACGAAGGTGAATACAAGTTTATCATTATGGTAATGGACGAACACGGCAATATGTCGTATTTGACGCATACCGTTACCGTTAGTTTATATTAAGGAGGTATGAGCGATGAAAAAGAGAAACATAGCAATTAGCTTATTATTAGCGGCTTGTACGTTTGCATGCGCTTGTACGGACAAAAAGGGCGGAAGCAGCGACAGCGCGGAAGTGACGGGCGGCGTAATCAAGGAATTTGAAGGCTCTCCTCACTACGTCGAAGGCACTTTACATAAGGTAAACGTCAATGATGGCGCTCCCGTTTCCGACTTTGTTGTAAACGGTCAAACGGAATACAAGATGGTTGTAAAAGATAGCTCGCACGGTAAAGCGGCAGGTATGATCACGCAGCGTGTGTTTCAAGCTACGGGCGCGCAAATGCCTACGCTTGAGGTTGCAGACGTTACGGACGCAGACGAGAACAGCCGATATATCTTCATGGGTTGTCTGGAGCTTTTTGAAGAAATGGGCGGCGTAATGCCTTCCTATGAGGAGCTTGGCGTTGCTGGGTATCAAGTTGTAACCGTTGGCAAAAACGTATTCATCAATGCGAACAGCCTTCACGGCGACCAGCTGGGCGCAATCGCATTCTTGCGCGCGACGCTTGGCTACGATATGCTTTCGGAAGATTGCATTATTTACGAAAAGGATGGGAAGATGATGCCTGCAATGGACATTGTAGAGCGTCCCGACTTCGACTATCGTCAACCCAACTCGAAGTCCGTTACGAATGAAGAATACTTTGGTATGGGGTACACCTATTCCGACATCTTCATTTCTACGGGTACGAACTGGATTCACAACTACTGCGACTTCGTAACGAAGGACGACGCTGTAGAGCATCCCGAATGGCTGTCCAACGATACGACGCAATATCAAGGCTGCTGGACGGCGCGCGGCAGGCAGGAATCCTACAAGCTCTTGGTAGAGCATATCGCAAATAGAATTATCAACTTCTTTAAAGCTCAACCCACCAAAGACACGGTTGTTATCGGTCAGCACGACATCGGCGGCAATACGCCTCAGGTACAAAACTGTAAATGTACCGCTTGCCAAGCAAGCTTTGCATATTACGGCAATACGATGGCGGGCGCATGGCTTTCCCTTGTAAACCGCGCTTCCGTGCTCGTAGACGAATACATGGAATCGGAAGAAGGCATTGCATACTTCGGCGGCAAGAAAGAATATAACGTTCTTGAGCTTGTATATCACACTTCCTTGAATCCACCCGTAGAAAAGGATGCAAACGGTAACAACGTTTACACCGAAGATGGTAGGGGTATCCCTAAGGAAGAAATGTGGTTTGACGAAGAAGGCAACCAATATAAGTGGAAAGAAGCGTGGACGGACGAAGAAGGCAACACGTTGGAAAACGAAACGGTTGCAAAGTGGACAAACGAGGGCAGCAAGGGCGCAGGCGGTATCAGCCGCGTTAAATCCGCTCCCAACGTACACTTCTTCTTTGCAGCGTCCTCGGCGGACTACACCCACTCCTTCTATGAAAGCGAAAACAACTCTTACATGCACATGATTAAGGGTTGGTCGGGGCTTGAAGGGGACTTCTTTGTATGGTTGTACGCTCTTAACTCTGAAGGTCTTTTGTATCCCTACGTGTCCTTTGATACGAGCTTTGACACGACGAGATTCATTAAAGACTTGGGCGCAAAGTACATT
>JAGAIW010000114.1 GCA_017626305.1 Clostridia bacterium | reverse complement strand
TTGTAAAAGCGTCCACGCCCCGTCTTTTTGATAATAATAATCAAATTGATAATAAGGCACCCACGCGGCGTAAAGCGTCATTTCCACAACGTCGTCTTCGTCAGAATAAACGATTTCGTCCGTAGCAAAATCCCAATGATTATCGTAGGTATAAGCAGGCATCGCCGAATCGTTTGTATCGGGATAAACATACGCCCCGTTCGATTCTTTGAGCACGACGCCTTCCTCGTCGATCACTTCCCCGTCTTCGTTTTTTAACATTTCACGGGTTTCATACCAACCTGCGAAAAAATATCCGCCTTTCGTTAACGTAACTTTATCCGAGCTACTCGTCGGTCGATTTGCGTCAGTCGGCTCTGTTAACTGGATATGCACTTTCCCGTCTGATTCTTTCTCGTAATCGGCAGGTTTAAATAAGTCCATTATCATGACACCGTCACGACCTAAAAACTCGCCGCCGTTCGCATCGTAAGTCACCATTACTTTATAGCCTTGCTTTTGATACTCGTCAAGCTTAGAGCCTGTGGCGCAACCTGCCGTAAAGCAGGCGACGCCAACACAACCCAAAGCCAAAATCATTCCGAATTTCTTTTTCATAAAATCCTCTGTTTACTTTTTCTGCTTAACGTTTTATTCTTCCGTTTGATTGTTCTCCACGGTCTCTTCCGCCGCTTCGTCGTTCACTTTTTCGTTTAATTCGTCCGCCACGGGAACATCCGATCCCAAAGCATTGACGCGTTCTCGCTTTTTCTTGAAAACGAACTTATCTACAACCACAAATCCTCCAAGAGCAAATACCGACACGCCAAGAACAACAATAGCAACCACGTAACCGACTACGCCTCTTTCCGGTTGTCCCTCTATCGGATTTTCCGGCTTCGGATCAGGTTCACCCGGAGTGGATTGTTCTTCTCTCGATTTCAAATAAGCCAGCGTCGATTCTGCGTTCGTAAGAACGGTGTAATTTGTAACCAAAGCCTTTTGTTCCAAAGATGCAAGTGAATCGTAAGCATTACGTGCCGCAACGATAGCAGATTCGCAAGAAAGCGTAATTCTTTCAGGCAAAGCGTTAATCAAGCCTATCACGTTAATCGTATCTTGCGTAGCCGCATTACTACCTGCAACCGTCGTTGAGAAGTACTGTCCAAAAATAAACGAATCGTAATTTTGTCCGTTTGCAGGAACGACCATTGCGAGATTTTTATGGATATGACCAATATGATCGACGAAATTTGCGCCAAAGTAGAACGTGCTAAAATTCGCCGTAACGTTCCACATATAATACTTTGAAATGCCCAATCCTTGATAGCCGCCAATTTGTCCGTTCATTGGAAGATTTTCGTAAGATACATAGGAAACGTCGTATTCCTCTTCCAAGATCGGCGCTTCGTAGCTCGTAAAGACGACGACGGAAAGTTGTTGACAATCATAAAGCGCTTTATCACCCAACGCTTTAAGCGTCGAAGGCAAGGTTACGTTTTCAAGCATCGAGCCAGCAAACGCTCTCGCCGTAATTCGCGTAGTACCCTCTTGAACCTTGAAGTACGCCTGTTCCTTCATCATCGGATAAGAAACAAGTTCTAACCCCGTCGGTATTTTTTGATATAAAACACCGTCGATTACTTGTGCTTTATCGCTAATTGCATAATTTTCGTTGAGCTTCGTTCCCACGACTTGATCTTCACCGAAAATCATCTCGTCAATCTTACCAAACGTCTTAATTTCGCAACCGTAGAAAGGATTCTCTCCGAGCTCCTCCAACTTATCCCCAAACGAAACTTTGGTTACTTTCGATTCTCCAAAAGCAAAATCCCCAATTACGACTACGTTATCCAACGCAAGCTCTGTTAAAGAAGTTTTTGCAAAAGACTCCGCTCCGATCGAATTTACCTTTTCTATTCCGTTCGCGTTCGTAAGTTTTTTACAATTATAGAACGCGCCCTCGCTGATTTTTGCATTTTCTTTCAAGCTGACTTCCGTCAATTTTGTTCCAGCAAACGCATATTCGCCTATGGTTTCTACGTTCGCCAAATTGATTTGTTTAAGCCCAGTTTGATAGAATGCATAATCGCCGATCGCCGTAACCGTTTTCGGCAACACAATCTCGTCGATTGGCGCAGAAACAAACGCATATGCAGGAATTTCTTTTACGTGTTCCCCGAACGTAACGGAATTTAACGTCTGAATTCCTGCAAACGCCCCCTCTCCGATCGAAGTTGCAGAGGTTAAATCAATTTCCGTAATACCCGACGTAAAATTCGTATATTTATAGTTGACGATATATTCCTCACCGTCGCGGTAAACAAGTTCGTATGCTTGCGCAACGTAAGATTTACCACTTAAATCTTTCAAGTATTGATAATCCTTACTATTCGTACCCGTGAATGCGTATTCACCTACGGATTCAACCGAAGAAAGATCAACGCTCTTAAGCGATGCCGCATTAAAGAATGCGTAATCGCCAATTCTCGTTCCCGAGCCAAGCAGGTTAAGCGTTTTCAAATTCGCATTACCCGTGAACGCGTGCAACCCTAATTCCGTTCCAGCTCCAACCGTAACGGTATCCATAACCGATTCAATAATACCTGGAATACTGAAATCGTAGGTATAATACACGTACGTTTTCGCCTGACTCTTATCGGCAACGATATTTCCGTTTTCGTCAATATAATTCCCGTCTTCGTCTTGTAAATAATACGCGTATTCTTTATAGTATCTCAACTTTTCTTGATCGGAAAGTTCGTCGTCAACGTCGCTCTTATCCAAATTTTCATACGTTGCATAGTAAATCGCGCTGTAAAACGCTCCTTCTCCTACTATAACGTTTTCACCAAGCACTACTTCTTTCAACGTTTCCGCGCAATACCGCGATCTATACGAATTGCCGTCCTTAACCGTATAGCCAGAGAACGCGTAGTCGCCAATCACGGTATCGTTGGGAATTACAACCTTTTCAAGTTTCGTACCCGCAAACGCGTATTTACCAATCACTTCTACGTTTTTCATCGACGGATTTCTTTCCGTTTCGCTATCGAATATCGCCACGAGATTTGTTCCAGCAAACGCATAATCACCGATAATTTTTACGTTCGGCATAATCACGTTTTTAAGAATCGAACAACCTGCAAACGCATACGCCCCAACTTCCGTTACGTTGGTTGCGATAACTTCATACAAGTTTTCGTTTCCTGCAAACGCGCCTGCCGCAATCGAGCTTGCCGACGTCCGCAAAATCTGCGTCGATCCTTTGGGTGCAACGAGAATCAACTCGTCGTTTTTCAAAAGCAACGCTGAATTCTCTTCATCTACGTGAAGATTACCGCCCGCCGTAACCGAAAATTCGGATACGTTCGTATCGTTAAACGCATATTCGCCGATAACCGAAACGTCCACGCCGAAATTAACGTTCGTCAATTCCTTACAACCATAGAACGCATACGAAGAAATAACCGCCGCGTTAACGTTAATCGAACCGAGCTGCGTACATTCCGCAAACGCATACGAACCGATCTTCATTTTAGGAGCACGGAATTCAACGTTCGTTAAAAGCTTATTGCCGTAGAATGCGCCGATACCAAGCGATTGCGAAGACTTGGGTAATACCAAACTGCTTAATTGACAGTCTTGGAACGAATAATTACCAATCGCAACGACCGAAGCCAAATCCGCTTCCGTCAGCGCACACTTTGCAAACGCTTCTTTGTTGATAAATTTAACGTTGCTCAAATTTATCGTTTTCAGCTTTTCACAACCGTAGAATGCGCCGATACCGATTCTTACGAGCGATTTCGGCAAACATACTTCTTCAAGCGCCGTCAAACCTGCAAACGCATACGCATCAATCGTCGTAACGCCTTCTGGAATAACGACTTTGGTGATCGTATCTTCGCCAATATAGGCTTGTTTCAAATGATAGGGATCTTCGTCGGTAATTTCATCGCCAGCATCCAGATCTTTCTCAACAAATTCGTAATTGGAGAACGCATACGAATAAATCATCGTAAACCCACGATTGGAAGGAATAACGACCTCGCCGCCAAGACC
>JAGAIW010000113.1 GCA_017626305.1 Clostridia bacterium | reverse complement strand
GACCGCGCATATATTCAAACGGCGTACGCGTATCAAGCAAAATCACGTCCTTTCTTTCTCTTAACGCAGGGATTTCCTCATAATAAAACTGCTTTACGACGCCGTTTTTGATATTATCCGCAACGAAACCTGCCATATTAACAGGGTCTTTCGCCGACGAATACGGCGGAGCGTACGCAAGGTCTAAATCCTTCAATTCATCCGCTTTCATCCCTGCCCGAATGGCGGTTGCAATCACGTCAATGCGTTTATCTACGCCGTCGTAGCCGACGATTTGCGCGCCCAAAATCTTATAAGTTCCCTTTTCAAAAAGGAGTTTTACGGTCATTGCCGTTGCATTCGGATAATATCCTGCATGCGAGTTTTGCGTTAAAATCACCTTTTCGTATTCGATGCCGTTTGCTTTGGCTTGCTGTTCGTTGATTCCAGTCGTCGCCACCGTCATATCGAACAGTTTAATCACGGACGAGCCTTGCGATCCTTTATATTCGCTGTTCAATCCGCAAATATTATCCGCCACGATACGCCCTTGCTTGTTGGCTGGCCCTGCAAGTGAAATCACCGAATCTTGCTCGGTTACAAAATGCTTAACTTGCACTGCATCCCCCACCGCATAAATATCGGGAACGGAAGTTTCCATTTTTGCGTTTACCTTGATTGCGCCTTTCATACCAAGCTCTAACCCTGCTTTTTTCGTAAGCGTATTTTCGGGCGTAACACCGACGGAAAGCACCACCATGTCCGCGTTGAGTTTGTTTCCGTCCGTAAATTCAAGCGAAATTTGACCGTCCGTAAAACTCATTTTGCTTGTGTTCGTGTTCAGCAATAACTTCACGCCGTAACGACGGAAATTTGCGTGAATAAAGGACGCCATATCGCAGTCAACCGTCGGCAATAGATGGTTAGAGCGTTGCACAACAGCCGTCTTTATGCCAAGATGCGTAAGATTTTCCACCATTTCAAGTCCGATAAAGCCACCGCCTATCACGACGGCTGTTTTGGGCTGTTTTTGCTCGATAAATGCGCGGATTTTGAGCGTGTCTTCAACCGTGCGGAGTGTGAACACTCTTTCGTTTTCGGCGTAAAAATCGGGCAAAACAGGCTTTGCGCCAGGCGATAAAATCAGCTTATCATAGCTTTCCGTAAAGCTCGTTCCCGTCTTCAAATCGGTTACGGAAACGGTCTTGTTTTGCACGTCGATATCCGTTACTTCGTGATGCACTTTTGCAACGATTTTGAAACGGCGGAAGAAACTTTCTGGAGTTTGCAAAGTCAAATCCTGCTCGTCTTCAATCACACCGCCGATATAGTACGGCAAACCGCAGTTTGCGTACGAAATAAAGCCCGAACGCTCGAAAATAATAATTTCCGCGTGTTCGTCTAATCTTCTTATTCTTGCCGCCGCAGTTGCACCGCCCGCAACTCCGCCCACGATTACGATTTTCATAGAAAAATCCCCCTTTAGTTATATTATACCATATCCTTATCAAAATTTCAACCGTTTTCCTTTTCTTTGTTTACTGCATATCAAAATTTGAGGGGTGACGGTTTATTTTTCCGTCACCCCTTGTCTTTTATTATCATCCCGATAAACAAAGAAAAGGAAAACGGTTGACATTATTCATAGGAATGTGATATAATACACCTATAAATAGGAATTTGTAGGTGCGTGCAATGAACCTAATAGAATTAACTCACAAGAACGATATTTTACAAACATATGAGATTTACAAACACTGTATGTTTATGCCTACCGAAGAAAAGTTTAATAAGAAAGTAGAACAATTTCTGAATAATAACTCTGTAAAAATCTTTGCTTGTTTTAGTCACGGAAAGATTGTGGGTGTTATGGCTGTTTCTTTTATTGAACAGAAGAAAGTTGAGATATTAGGAATTGCGGTTGATTTATCTGCTCGTGGCAAAGGCATTGGTTCTTATATGATAAAACAAGTGATAAATAATTATGATTTATTGTCTGTATATGCTGAAACGGATAATGATGCCGTCGGTTTTTATCAGAAGAACAATTTTAGTATTACAGAATTCTCTGAAATTTATGACGGT
>JAGAIW010000112.1 GCA_017626305.1 Clostridia bacterium | reverse complement strand
TGTCCCCCAAGCAAGCAAATAGAACAAGCTTAAACAATAGATGCAAAGGAATACCAGCAACACGATGGTAAGAGGAGTAAAGGTGTTCTTTTTTTCTTTTATCTTTTTAGCCATAACACCCTCCTTACTCTTCACTCGGGCCGAAGTGTTCCAAAGCCCATCGAATGCTCAACGCAACGGGTATGGTAATCAACGTCAAGACGACGCCGACTGCCGAATAGTAAGGAAGCTCCGCTGATTTTTGAACGGTCTTGAACTTGCTTGCAACTTGTACGAAGAACCAGTAACCGATGCTCTTAACCGAATTATCCGCGCCCCCCGTGAACATATCGTACGCGCCGAATTGATTGACGAAGACGGAAGCTACGCCTGTAATCATAAATACGGATATCGTCGAATAGGTCAAGGGTAACACAATATACCAAAATTCTTTGAAGCCCATTGCGCCGTCCAAGTGCGCCGATTCGATAATCTCTTCGGGAATTGCCGACATCTTGTTGGAATACATCAAAACGGACGTGCCGAAGCCTATCCAAACGTTATAAAACATCAAGACGGGGAAGAATTTTTGGTTTACAGGGTCTAACAAACTGCCCATCACACTATCTTTGCCAAAAATAATAGGCGCGCAAGCGGACAAATAGTCGCTGAAAATTCTGGCAACGACAACGCCCGATAAGATAGAGGGCAAAAACAAAACAACGCGAAATCCGCTCCAAAAAGGAAGTTTCTTATAGATATAGAAAGCAAACAAAAGCCCCAAGGGCAAGCTGATAAACGTCGTTATCAAAAAGGCTGAAATGGAAACGGAAAGATAATTTTTAAAATCGGCGTTCCCAAACCATTCAAAAACCTTTGCATATTGCTTTAAAGAAAAATAATCGGTGACGATTTTATCGTCGATAATTTGATTAAACTGAAAGGACATCAATATGGAATTGATATTGACACCTATGTAATAAACCAAAAATTGTAATACAGGCCAAGCCATAAAGACGCAATAGAATATCAAATCGCCTTTATCTATCTTCGGCTTTTTCCTGCGTAATTTTATTTCATTCATAACAATCCTTCTTTTATTCGGCTCTGCAAGTTCTCCACAGAGCCGAATAAGCTATTCATTTTTTACGATAGAAAAACTTGTTATTTAACGAGGTTCTTCCAAACGTCTTGCTGATAGAGATACAAACCGTTGAAATAGGTTTCTGCGGTAACTTTCTTTCTAAATTCGTCTACTGCAACAAGTACGCTTTCGCTGTTTGCCGTGTATCTAGAACCGTAGTTGCTCTTGTATTGGCTGAACGTAGCTTCGTTTGCTTGATAGAAAGCATTTTTAGCGAAGGTGTAAACGATTTCTGCTTTTTCTTGCATATCCATAAGCCCGCGGCCATAAGCGGACATCTTCGCCTTTTGTTCCGCCGTCATCGTATAGCTGAGCGCCTTCGTCGTATCCGTGATGATGGAGAATTCCGCAAGGGATTCGTCCGTGTTTGCGAATTGAAGGAAGTCTTTTGCGAGCGCGTATACGTCTGCGGATACTCCCTTACCGATGAATGCAAGCGCGTTGTGCGTATCCGTAAGGGTATAACCCTTTTCGCCTGCGGACAGCTTTGCCGCTCTTGCGTCAGCGCCCTCTTGCGTAGGCATAGGCAAAGGCAACCAACCGAAGTTTTCTCTATAATCGATACCCGTGCTTTGTTGAATACGGTTGAACGTTCTTGCCGCTTCCATTTCCCACCAGCAACCGTCGATAAGCATTGCGGAGTGTTCCGTCTTCGTGCCGTCGCTGCGTACAAAGTCTTCTTGCGCTTGTACCTGCGTGTACATAATATCGGTTGCGCCGTCGGAAGCACCCAAG
>JAGAIW010000013.1 GCA_017626305.1 Clostridia bacterium | reverse complement strand
CTGCGGATGCTTACATCAAGGCAAAGCGTGCGGAAAAGGAGCTTGCAGATGGGTCGGGTGCGACCTTGGTTGGTTTAGCCATTTAAGAAAAGCCTTTTATATGCATGGTTGGGATTGGGGCCCGATTATGCCCGACGCAGGCATTTGGAAGGATATCTATCTCATCGACGGTACACTTCCCCGTATTACGGACGTGCGGATTTTGCAAAGGCACGACGAGGGGAGAGTTTTTGTTTCCGTAAAAGCGGAAACGAGCATTCCTGCGGACGTAACGATTAAGGTGATTGCTCCCAACGGCTTGACGGCAAACGTCGAAAACGGTGGGGAAATCGAGATTGAAAATCCTGAGTTATGGTGGCCGAACGGTTACGGGAAACAGCCGTTGTATCGCGTTGTAACCGAATGCCTTTTCGATGGAAAGATTGTAGATACGAACGAGAAAAAAATCGGTTTGAGAACGCTTATTGTCAGCCGTGAAAAGGATGAATGGGGAGAGGAATTCTGCTATAAAATCAACGGTATTAAAATATTTGCGATGGGCGCGGATTATATTCCCGAAGACAATATTTTAAGCAGAATAAACCGCGAGAGAACAAAGAAACTGTTGGAAGATTGTATTTTTGCCAACTTCAATTCCATTCGTGTTTGGGGCGGCGGTTTTTATCCGCACGATTATTTTTTCGAGCTGTGCGATGAGCTCGGTATTATCGTATTTATGGATTTAATGTTTGCTTGTTCGGCGATGCCGATGACGCAGGAGTTTTACGACAACGTAAAGGTGGAAATCGTCCAAAACGTAAGAAGATTCCGTCATCATGCCTGCATCGGTGTAATTTCGGGCAACAATGAAATTGAAGAACAAGCAGCGATTGAAAATTGGTGGACGGAAGAAGAAAGAGCAGGATATTTGGAATTGTTTGAGGGGATTATTCCCGAAATCATGCAAGCGGAATGTCCTGAAATTTCCTTTGTTACGTCATCGCCTTCTTCACACGGCGGTTTTGTTGATCCGAGCGGGGAAAACGTCGGAGATACCCATTATTGGCAGGTATGGCACGGAAATCTCCCGTTTACCGAATACAGAAATCATTTCTTTAGATTTTTGAGCGAGTTTGGCTTCCAGTCTTTCCCGTCCATGAAAACGATAGAAGAAATTACTTTGCCTGAGGATAGAAATCCGTTTAGTGAAGTGATGGAAATACATCAAAGAAACGGCTCGGCAAACGGAAAAATACTCAGCTATTTGTCGCAAACCTATCTCTATCCGTACAACATGGAAAATTTGGTGTACGCCTCGCAGCTTTTGCAAGCGGAAGCTATCAAATACGGCGTAGAGCATATGCGTAGAAACCGCGGCAGATGTATGGGCGCGTTGTATTGGCAGTTAAACGATTGTTGGCCAGTGGCAAGCTGGGCGAGCATTGACGGCTATGGCAGGTATAAGGCGTTGCATTACGAAGCCAAACGTTTCTTCGAACCGATACATATTTCCTGCGTGGAAGTTGGGGAATATATCAAGCGCAAGGATATCAATGCCGAGCGTTATTTTGGTTATGAAACCAAGGCGCAGATTTTCGTCAATAACGATACCTTGCAGGACGTTGAGGGGGTTGTGGAATGGAATTTGTGTTCGGCGGATGGTCAGGTATTGCAGAAGGGTAACGAG
>JAGAIW010000111.1 GCA_017626305.1 Clostridia bacterium | reverse complement strand
TTTTAAATCTGCCTTATAAAATTCATCAAATAATTTACCCATTTATTTAATCCTTATATAATAGTTTTACTTTTTACTAATCCCTAAAATATAAATCTCTCGTATAGACTTTATCTAAAACATCTTCAATTTCTTCGTTGTAACGGTTCGCTAAAATCACGTCACAGATCGATTTAAACTCTTCCAAATTACGAATTACACGGCTATTAAAGAACGTATCATCCCGCATAGTCGGCTCGTAAATCACCACTTCGATCCCCTTTGCTTTGATACGTTTCATAACGCCTTGAATACTGCTTTGACGGAAGTTATCACTACTCGCTTTCATTGTCAATCGATACACGCCTACCACTTTCGGATGTTTTGCGATAATCTGATCGGCAATAAAATCTTTTCTCGTACTGTTCGCCGCAACAATCGCAGAAATAATATTTTGCGGCACGTCATTGTAATTCGCCAATAACTGTTTCGTATCTTTCGGCAAACAATAGCCGCCATAACCAAACGAAGGGTTATTGTAATGATTACCAATTCTTGGATCTAATCCAACCCCTTCAATAATAGATTTTGTGTCCAACCCTCTCACGCAAGCGTACGTGTCCAATTCATTGAAAAAGGAAACACGCAAAGCTAAATAGGTGTTTGCAAACAATTTCACCGCTTCAGCTTCAGTCGGATTCATAAACCGAACTTCAATATTCTCTTTCAGCGTACCTTCTTGTAATAATTTCGCAAAGGTTTCCGCCGCTTTTTTCAAACGCGCGTTGCGCACGGGGACACCCACAATAATACGGCTGGGATATAAATTGTCGTACAACGCTCTGCCCTCTCTCAAAAATTCGGGGCTGAATAAAATATTGTCGCAACAATATTTTTCTCGGATACTTTCCGTAAAACCAACAGGTACGGTACTCTTTACAATCATAACCGCATCGGGATTTACCTCAATGACTTGCTCAATAACGCTTTCCACCGACGACGTATCGAAGTAATTCTTACGTTCGTCATAATTAGTCGGCGTGGAAATAATCACAAGCTCGGCATCTTTATACGCCTCCGCACTATCTGTCGTTGCCGTTAAACGCAACTCTTTCGTCGCCAAATACTCCTCAATTTCTTTATCGACGATTGGCGATTTTTTATTGTTGATAAGCTCCACCTTGGCGGGTACGATATCCACCGCCGTTACCTCATTGTGCTGCGAAAGCAACACTGCCATAGAAAGACCGACATAGCCGGTCCCTGCGACTGCTATTTTCATTTCTTTTCTCCTTAATATTCATTATGAAGAAACAGACTCTCCGCCAAACGTCTCCGCAGCAAAAAATCCGTTCTTTGAAAATACAGTTGCGCCCTTGTCCCTATGGTGTCTCCTATGGCAACTCGGTTGCAAACTTAATTTTTATACCTTATAAAACTCTTTATACCATTCGGCAAATTTCCGAAGCCCCACACGAAGCGGCGTCGCGGGCTTGAAACCAAAATCTTCTTCCAAAGCCGAAGTATCCGCATACGTTACGGGCACGTCTCCCGCCTGCATAGGCACAAGCTCCTTATGCGCCTCAAAATCATAATCCGCAGGAAGAACCTTCGCACGAATCAGTTCTTGCTGTAAAATATCCACGAAATCGAGCAGATTTTCAGGGCTACTGTTGCCGATATTATACACTTTATACGGTGGCAAAGGCAATCCGTCCTCGCCGTTTTGTTTCTCGGGTGCGTGCTGCATAACGCGCTTTACGCCCTCTACAATATCGTCCACAAATGTGAAGTCGCGCTTACAGTTGCCGTAATTAAAAATTTGGATTTTATCACCTTTCAACAGCTTGTTCGTAAATCCAAAATACGCCATATCAGGACGCCCCGCAGGCCCGTAAACGGTAAAGAAACGAAGCCCCGTTGACGGAATATTATACAGTTTACTATATGCATGCGCCAACAACTCGTTAGATTTTTTCGTTGCTGCATACAAGGACACAGGATTATCCACTTTATCGTCTGTGGAATACGGAACTTTTTTATTCGAGCCGTACACCGACGAACTAGACGCATATACCAAATGCTCTACGGGATTATATCGGCAAGCTTCCAAAATGTTGTAAAAGCCAATCAAGTTCGCTTCGATGTACACGTCGGGATTTGTAATCGAATACCGAACCCCCGCTTGCGCCGCTAAATTAACGACAACCGCAGGTTTGTGTTCGGTGAAAATGCTGTCAATCAGCACCTTATCCGCAATACTCCCACGAATAAAATCCCATTCGCAATCTTCTTTTTCGCTCACCGCTTTTTCGATTTCCGAAAGGCGGTATTCTTTAATAGATACGTCGTAATAATCGTTCATATTATCAATGCCGACAATATGAACATTTTGATAAGAACGCAAAAGCTCTAACACGAGATTACAGCCGATAAACCCAGCCGCGCCCGTCACAAGGATTGTCTTGTCATTCAAGTCTACGTTTTGCTTTAACATATCCCTTTGTACTCCTTCTGCACTCTTTCATAGCTTTCCAAATTACCGATATCATAGCGTTTACCAGGCATTTCCATTGCGTGCACCGTCGTTTGCGTACAAAGCCAAGCAATATAACTACCAGGCGCGTCTACGCCGCAACCGCTCTCGATTCCCTTTTTCACCAGTCTTGCATCTTCTTTTGTGTAATAATAGAAGGGGGGGCAAGCCCAATTCGATTTCGGTTCAGCCGGTTTTTCCGTTAAACGAAGGATTTTATCATTTTCATCCACTTCCGCTACGCCACATTTTTGTAGCTTTTGCGTCGATGCTTCATAATAACGCATAATGCAAGACGTCCCCTTTTCCTGCGCATAAACGATAAATTTCGTCAAACTAAAATCAAGAAGGTTGTCCCCTGCGATTACCAACATATCGTCGTCAAGTGAAAGTTCTTCGATAGCAAATTGAATATCGCGTACTGCCCCGAGACGAGTTTCATTTGTACTTGTGCCGTCGTCGACAACAGTAATCTTTTGAGCCTTTTGGGCGCACCATGTACGGAAACAATCGGCAAATTTATGGTTAGAAATCACCACGTATTCGTCCACTAGACCTAGTGAATCGATGTCGTCAATCAACCAATCTAAAATCGTTTTATTCCGTACTTTTAATAAAGGTTTCGGGAAGTTTTCCGTCAAGGGATATAATCTCGTTGCATATCCCGCCGCTAAAATTAAACATTTCATAATTCTATCCCATCTGCCGTATCACAAATATGCACCGAGAATTTTCCTTCCAAAGCAGGAAATGCTTTCAAATATTCATTCGTCACGTGCTTTTCGATATCCCACGCAAAGAAAGGATCGATAATTGCCATACAGCAACCCTTAAACCCTGCGCCGCTAAACCGTCCGCCGTAAATACCGTCCGTATGCAACATAATTTCATACAACGTTTTCAGCTCATCCGAGCCCGTTTCATAGTTATAGATAGAAGAACGCCCACTCTCAAAAGAAAGCTTACCAAACGTTTCGAGATCCCCCCTACGCCACGCTTCCGCGCCCGCTTCTACACGCTGAAATTCCGTATAGAAATGCTCCGCGCGCTTGCGCCAATTCTCAGGCAATTTATCTTTATACTGCAAATACGTTTCATAAGGAACGTCCCGAAGGAAGGTTTCGTTAAACTTGCCGTATTCCATACCGCTAAACGCCTTCAACGCATACGCCGCGCTACGACATTCGTCCACGCGCATATTAAATTTACTCCCCGCAAGGGTACGTTCCACCCCCGAGAAGAAAATGGCAATTTTATACGGTTTCATATTCGGGTTGGTTGGAATTAATTCGTAGCTATCATCTTTTGTATCGAGATATAACAGCTTGTCTTTTTTGGAAAAAACCTCACAGGATTGATCGAGTTTTCCACACGAAACGCCGACGTATTTGTTTTCCGCCGCCTGCGCCGTCAAAATCATTTCTAGCTCAGACAAATGAATATCATTCACCTTGCAAAGTGCGGACAAAAAAGCAATCGTAACCGCCGCAGACGAGGACAATCCGCCGATAGGAAGAGTTCCTTCAATCACCCCGCACAGCCCTACTTTCAAG
>JAGAIW010000110.1 GCA_017626305.1 Clostridia bacterium | reverse complement strand
CGATAGAGGGTATCTTCGGGATAAATTTTTACGAAAGGCCCTTGGGAGCAGAAACCGAAACAACCGACTTGGTTGACGGTAACTTTATCACCGAGGTTTTTCTCTTCTACGAGCTTATTGAAAAGGTCGGTGATTTCGTCCGATCTCGAAGAAAGACAGCCCGTACCGCCGCAAAGAACGATATGTCTTTTGCCGTCGTTACCTGTGAATTTTGCGCTGAGGCAGGAGGCACATTTTGCGCTAGTTTGTTTAAGCTCTTCAAAATTCTTAATCATTAGTTGTTCGCCTCCATTGCTTTATATTCGTCTACGATTTTAGGAACGGCATCTACGGTCAATTTAGGGTATACCTTACCGTTAATGGTAACGGCAGGAGCAATACCGCAAGCACCGATACAACGAAGCGCGTCAAGGGTAAACAACCCGTCCGCGGACGTTTCACCAGGCTTGATACCGATAATCTCGGAGAATTTGTCAAGTACCTGTTGCGCGCCTTTTACATAGCAAGCCGTACCCAGACAAACACCGATGACGTATTTTCCCTTCGGGGTAAGGGAGAAGAAGGAATAGAAGGTAACAACGCCGTAAATTTCCGCAACGGAAATCCCCGTTCTATCGGATACAATCTCTTGTACCTCAAGGGGAATATACCCGTATTCCTTTTGAATGTCACTCAGAATCATCATAAGCGGCGTTTTATCGTTTGCGTATCTGTCGCAAATCACGTTGATTTTCTTAACAGCCGCTTCTTGCAAATGAGCCATAGTAGCCTCCTTTCATGTAGAAATGTATGCTTTTATGCATAATACTTTACTTTATTATATCATACTTTTTTTCGTTTCACAAATACTTGAAGGATTTATAAGCAAAGAAAAAATCGATAAATCGATAAATTTTTATCTTTTTCATATTGCGTGCAAGAAGTTTGACAAATACTTGGATTTAGGGTAAAATGATAGGGAGTATTGTGAGGAAATAAAGAATGCCTACGATTATTTTACAAAAGACAAAATTTACCTTTTCCATTTTGCCTTTAAAATTTCTCGCGGGGGATTATTGGGCAAAGGCTGAAATTTGCATTGAGAATGAGAACATCCACTATGCGCAAAAGGAGAAACGCATTTCTTCCGAAGCTTTGGAAGAATGGATTTTTTGTATGCACCGTTTGCTTGCGGGCGCGTATAAGAGGGAGTACAATTTATCCTTCGACGAAGCGGGCGTTGCCATCGATTTTTATCCGCACACGGAAAACGGAATGGAAGTTTCGCGCAAAGCGCGTAGGGAGAACGATTGCGTTATGGCAGTCCGTATGCTCATGCGCTCGAAAAGCGGAAGATTTTTAGGTGGCGTTTACAGTTTGCTCTTTCATCGCGCGGATATCGAAATCTTTGCTAAGGAATTGCGGAAAGAATACGATGAAATCTTCGTTAAACGCGTACATGGTAAGGGTAAATACAATTTTGCCGGGGTAAGTCCGCTTGGATACGAGGGCTGTAACTATTGGTATTTAGATACGTCGAACAAGGTGAAGAAGGGGGACTACGTCTGGGTGGAAATGGGCTCGCATAATACAAGGCAAATCGTATACGTGGACAGCGTAAGACGGTTCACGGAAGACAGCGCGCCCTATCCCGTTCATAGGGTAAAGCAGGTTTTGGGT
>JAGAIW010000109.1 GCA_017626305.1 Clostridia bacterium | reverse complement strand
ATTCCGACGCCTTTTACGCGTCCGTGGAAAATGTTAGGGGCTTTCTGAAAAGAGAATATTACGGGGGTGTTTGCGGCAGTAAACAAACCGTCGCTTGTATTGGGCATACCCATATCGATGTTGCTTGGATGTGGGATTTAGAACAAACGAAGCAAAAGGTGGAGAGAAGCTTTTCCACCGTATTAAAGCTGATGGACGAGTACCCCGAATACAAGTTCTTTTCTTCGCAACCGCAATTGTTCGATTTTTTAAAAGAACGTAATCCCGAGCTGTACGGCAGAGCCAAGGAAAAGATACTTGAGGGCAGATGGGAAGTGGACGGCGGAATGTGGTTGGAGGCAGATTGCAATTTGACGAGTGGCGAAAGCCTCGTCCGCCAGATTACGTATGGGAAGCGCTTTTTCAAAGAGGAATTTGGAAAAGAATGTGAAACCGTATGGTTGCCTGACGTTTTCGGGTATTCGGCATCCTTGCCGCAAATTATGCAAAAAAGCGGCTTAAAGAATTTCGTTACGGCGAAAATCGGCTGGAATGATACCAACCGCATGCCCTACGACGCGTTCACGTGGCGTGGTATTGACGGGAGTGAGGTTTTTGCATATTTCTTGTCTACCTGCGAATGTGATCCGAGAAACGGTGTATACGATCATACGTATACGACCTATACGGCACCAATTACGCCTATGTACGTTTTGGGGACGTGGAACCGTTTTCAGCAAAAGGATTTCTCTGATACTGTTATTATGAGCTACGGTTGGGGCGATGGCGGCGGCGGTCCGACGCGCGAGGATATTGAATTTGAAAGAAGGTTGATGGGTGGTTTGCCAGGGATACCGAAAACCAAGATGGAAACCTTGGAAAACTCCTTGCGTACAATCAGGAAAAATTACGAGAAGAACACCGAAGAGCTTCAAAGAAAGCCCGTTTGGAACGGCGAGTTGTATTTTGAATATCACCGCGGTACGTTATCGAGTGTCCCGCAAGTAAAAATGAACAACCGCAAGGGAGAATTTGCCCTTATGAACGCCGAACTTTTCGGTATTTTTGGTGGTCTGTTGTGCGATAAAAAATATCCCGAAGCGTTGCTTAGAAAAAACTGGAAATTATTATTGCTCAACCAATTCCATGATATTTTACCCGGCTCCTCCATCGGCGACGTATACAAGGACAGCAACACGCAGTTTGCACAGATTTTTGCCGATACAGACGGCGTGATTAACGGTGTATTGGAGGCGGTGGCTTCGCAAGTAAAAACAGACGGAGGATTGTTGGTTTTTAACCCTAATGGTTTTACGGCGGATGGAACGGTTACCTTGGACGGAAATACGTATATCGCAAAAGACGTTGCTGCTTTTGGATATAAAGTAATCCAAAAAGAAAATGCGGATAGCAACGTGAAGGTATCCGCTAATACGCTGGAAAACAGTTATTATAAATTGACATTTGATAAATCGGGTGCAATTTGCTCTTTAATAGATAAACGTGTGGGGAGAGAGCTTGTAAAAAGTGGCCGTCTACTTAATCAAATGGTTGTATTCCAAGATACTCCGTATCAATACGACAACTGGGAAATGACACCCTATCATAAGCAGAACAGGTGGCTTT
>JAGAIW010000108.1 GCA_017626305.1 Clostridia bacterium | reverse complement strand
GCTCTTGCATACAGCTTTGAATAGCGATTTTATTTTTATAGACAATAGGGGATACCCCCGTTTGTTGCTTAAAAAGATAGTAAAATCTCGACGGGCTTAAAAAACATAAATCGGCGAGATATTCCACCGTAAACGGTTTTGCGTAATTTTGTTCTATATACGTAATGGCAGGGGTAAGGGTTTTACTAACACTTTTACTTGCGCTGTATTGTATGTTTTGCAAAAGCTCTCCGCAAATGCGGTAAAAAGCGGAAAGCGCAAGAAATAAATTCGTGTTTTTGCAAAATTGATATTGCTTGATTTCTTTTAATAGAGCATATAACGCATAAAAATGTTCGTTGCCAAGTAGCTGTACGGGAATATCCATATCCAAAAAAGGGTCGCTTTGCGCTTGAAAAGAGAAATGTAAGGAGTGAAAAACGACTTTGGGGTTGGGCAACCAAGTAGATTTATAGGTGGTATTCTTAGGAATAAAAAGAATATCTCCTTTTTTTATTTGGAATTCTTCACCGTTTGCTTGTATTCTACCTTCTCCTTCTAGCATAAAAACAAAGTTGTAGCAGGGGCGTGGCTGTTGAGAATAATCGTATACGGCATGCTGCGTATGCGTGTATTGAACGGATAATAATAAAGACAAACTTTCTTGTATTTTAGAGTAAATCATAACGGCTCACAGTAGAATAGGTTTACTTTTTAGTAGTATCATATATTATATAAAGTTGAAAAAAAATTGTCAATCGTTTATAATAGAATTACTCAAATTTATACACGGAGAAATCATATGTCTTGGGAATTTAGCTTTGAAGGCAAAACGGCAATATCAACAGGAGCCGCTTCGGGAATGGGGCTGTTATTCGCGCAAAATTTTGCGAAGCTTGGCGGGAACGTCGTACTTTGTGACGTGAATGAAAGCGTTTTGAACGAGAAAGTAGCGGAAATCAATGCAAAAAATCAGGGGAAGGCAATAGGCGTTTTGTGTGACGTTCGAGATTATCGGCAGGTTTGTCATGCGAGAGATACAGCAGTAGAAACATTTGGTTCAATTGACGTTATGGCAAACTTTGCAGGCGGTACGGCTGTTCGTATGCAAAAAGTAGATAGGCAGAAATATTCTGAATTTCCTGATGTTCCAATAGAGGTATACGATTGGGGGCTTGACGTTAATCTGAAAGGTCCATTTTACTTCGCGCACGCAGTACTTTCACAAATGCGAAAACAAAAAAATGGCTTAATTATAAATATTGGCTCGATTACAGGTGCGGAAGGGGATGGCTACGGGATGGATTATCCCACGGCAAAAGCAGGACTTATGTACGGTCTTACGAAATCAATCGCACAGTACGGTGCGAAATACGGGATTCGCTGTGTTTGCGTTTCGCCTGGACCTGTGTTGACGCGCGCCGCGATGGCAAATATGAAAACGCTTTTAGGACGTGCTGCCGAACCGCAAGAGATTGTAGATTTGTGTTTATTCTTATCGAGTGAAAAAGGACAGTTTATCAATGGCGAAAATATTATGATCGACGGCGGAAGAAACGCTATGGGCAGGTGGAATTGAAATGAAAAAAAGTTTTTTAAATACAACAACGCCGTTTATTACTGAAATGGTGCAAGTGCCGACGGCGAAGCAAGCGGAGCTGAAAATTCGTAATGCGATAGCTGACGGCGCAACGGCAATCGGTTTTCAGATGAGCGCGCTTGAAAAGCAATACCGCACGAAGGAAACGCTCACGGCACTTTTTTCAGCCGCAGAAGATAAGCCGATATATTTTACGAACTACCGTGGCGGATTCAACGAAGGAACGAGTGATGAAGAACTTGTGGATGGTTTATTCTTTGGGTTAGAATGTGGCGCAACGCTCGTGGACGTTATGGGGGATACGTTTTGTCCTGCGCCCGAAGAATTGACGATGGATAAAACGGCGATTGATAAGCAAATCAAGCTTATCGACGAAATACATAAAAAGGGCGGAGAAGTGCTAATGTCTTCGCACGTGTACGAATACCGCGCTCCTGAAAGAGTATTGGAAATCGCGTTAGAACAACAAAACCGCGGGGCGGATATTATCAAAATCGTTACAGGTGCACAAACGCAGGAAGAAGAACTCGAAAATTTGGGAATTTGTAATTTACTTAAGAAAGAATTAAAAGTTCCTTTCTTGTTTTTATCGGGTGGAAAATGTAGTTCTTTACATAGAACAATAGGCCCTGCGCTTGGGGTGTGTATGTGGCTTTGTTTTCAAGAATACGACGAAACAACGTATGCAGGACCGCCGCTTTTATCAAACGTATTGAAAATCAAACAGGGCTTGAAATTATGAGTTTTGAAAAAGAGATAGGGGAAATTTACCGATTAAAAGTACCGTTTGACGATTTATACACTTCGGTGTTTTTAATCCAAACGGAAAGCGCAAATGTTCTTGTGGACAGCGCGACAACCCCGCAAGATGTTGAAGTATATATCCTGCCCGCTCTACGCGAAAGGGGAATCGCGCCAGATTATTTATTGCTAACGCATAACCACGGTGACCACGCAGGTGGTAAAGACCGAATATTGCAAGCGTATCCTGGCGTTAAACTTATATTGGAAGGGGTAAACGGACTAATCGTGTACGAGTTGAAAGGGCATACGCTTGATAGTATTGGCGTTTTGGACGAGAGAAGCGGTACGCTGATTTCAGGCGACGGTTTGCAAGGGTATGGCGTTGGGAAATACCGTTGTTCATTGGTAAGCCGAGAAGAATATATAAAAACGATAGAGAAAATAAGGCAAGATAAACGGATAGAAAATATTTTATTTTCTCACGCCTACGAGCCTTGGAAAAAGAGCGGCGCATTTGGGCGGAAAGCCATAGAAAAAATTTTGGATGATTGTAAAAAAGAAATATAGGAGAAATATAAAATGAAAGCGATTGTAATCAATAAGCAGGACCAAAGTTTAAGTTATACGGACGTAGCAAATCCCGTGTTGAAGGCAGGGGAAGTCATAATTGAAACGTATGCAGCAGCGCTGAACCGCGCAGATTTATTGCAAAGAGAAGGCAATTATCCCCCGCCCGCAGGTTGTCCTGAATGGCCTGGCTTGGAAGTGGCAGGCATTATCAAAGAAGTTGCCAAAGACGTTACGAAATGGAAAGTGGGCGATAAGGTATGCGCGCTCCTTGGCGGTGGTGGTTATGCGGAATACGTGGCGGTGCCTGCGGATATGGTTATGCCGATTCCCAAAGGGCTTTCCTACGTGGAAGCTGCGGCAATCCCCGAAGTGTATATGACTGCGTATTTGAACTTGTTCTATGTAGGGCAAGCAAAAGCAGGGGAAACACTCCTTATGAACGCAGGGGCAAGCGGACTGGCAAGCGCGGTTATTCCTATGGCGAAAGCGTTCGGACTTCGTGTTATTACGACGGTATTAGGCGAAGAAAAAGTAAAAGAAGTTGCGTATTTGAATGCCGATAGAGTGGTGGATACCACGAAAGAAGATATTGCACAGGTATTAAGGGAAGAAGAACAAAACGGTACGCCTGTAAACCTTGCAATCGATTGTTTGGCTGGCGAAAAGCTTGGGGAATGTTTGAAATATGTGGCAAGGGGTTGTAGATGGATTCAGATTGCATCGCTTGCAGGGGATATTTCACCCGTAGATTTTCGGAATATTTTCGTGAAGAATATTCGTATTATTGGCAGCACGCTGCGTAGTAAAACACCCGAAGAAAAAGGACAGCTTTTAAGCGAGCTTGTGGAAAAAACGTGGTGCAAATTTGAAAGCGGAGAAGTCAAGGTGAAAATTTATAAAACATTTCCGATACAGCAGGCGGACGACGCGCAACAGGTTCTCTATCGCGGCGAAAACGTTGGGAAAGTGGTGTTGATCGTAAAGGAGTAAAAAATGAAAAAAATACTTGTGATTGGTGCAACGGGAATGATGGGGACACATTTAGTCCCCTTGCTTTTAGAGAAAGGTTATGCGGTGGACGGAGTTGCGTTGGACGACGTTAAATCCAATCATCCTAATCTCCGTTATATTAAGACAAATGCATACGACGAAAACGTTTTGCGGGAATTGCTTAAAAATGGCTATGATGGCATTATTGACTTTTTACATTATAGCGATTCAAATGTATTTAAGTCCCGTTCGCGTATGTTTTTGGCGACGACTAAGCATTATATTTTTCTTTCTTCGTATCGTGTATATGCGGATTGTTCGGAATATATAACAGAAGGTTCCCCGCGCTTGACTGAAAGGTATGCGGATGACGAAGATTTGATAAACAACGACACGTATGGCGTATCCAAATGTCGTTGCGAAGACGTTCTTAATCAATCGGGATATAAAAATTACACGATCGTCCGTCCTGTCGTGGTCTATGCGGAAAACTGTTTATTGCTTGTAACTTGGAAAGGTAGAGTAATTCCTTACCGTGCGAAGCAAGGTGGCAAATTATTGTTGCCGATAGAAGCAAAGGATAAGCATGCCTCTATAATTTATGCTGGTGATATTGCGCGCTTTTTTGCGGAATTGTTATTCAAAGAAAAAGCCTTTGGACAGACGTATACGTTCGGCTCGCCGGAACCGATTACTTGGGGTGAAATGGCGGAAATCTATCAAGAGCTTTGCGGAATTACTTGTGAATGGATCCCTGGGATAGAATTTGCGAAAATGTCTATGGGAAATACTGAGCCGATCAACGATGGTATGAAATTTATGTTATATTATGACCGATTTTTCAACCGTTGCGTAAACGTAAATAAGGTGATGAAAGATGCAGGTGTGAAAGCCGAAGAGTTTATATCGCATAAAGAAGGTTTGAAAAAGTGTATTGACGCATACCCGAAGGATTATTTGCCGACTGACTGGGAAAAGGCGCAAGTTGGCTTTATGGATGAATACATCAAAAATCATAGCCGATAAGGAGTGTATACGAATGAAAGCGTTGAAACAAATTGTATTTACAAAACCGTATACGGCGGAATACTTAACCGTAAACGAAAGGGATTTTAGCAAAATCGGGGAAAGAGAAGTTATTATCAAAACGGCGTTGCGTTCCGAAAGATTGTCAAGGGGTATATACCCGTTTTGCCACGGATAAAAATTTCCCGATAGGAGTTCAATTCGATTGGAGAGAAAAAAATGAAAAAGATAAAAATAGCACAAATCGGTATGGGTCACGATCACGCAGGGGTAATGTTTGCGGCACTTCGCCGTATGACGGATATTTTTGAAGTGGTAGGGTATGCCGAAGTTCCAGAAGATGATTTGGATTATATTTCCAGCAAAGAACATTATAAAAATAGCTTGTGGGCATACGAAGGCGCAAAAAAATATACAGTAGAAGAAATTTTGTCTATGCGCGATTTAGATGCCGTTACGGTGGAAACATACGATTTGAATTTGGTCAAATATGCGCAAAAAGCAGCAGATAAAGGTTTGCATATCCAAATGGATAAAGCAGCAGGAGAAAATGCGGAAGAATTTGAAAACCTTTTAAAAACGGTAAAAGAAAAGAAACTTGTGTTTAATATGGGGTATATGTATCGCTTTAACCCGTTAATCCGTCAGGCGTTTGAACGGGTGCAAAAGGGTGAAATCGGTCGGGTGTACGCAGTAGACGCTGATATGAGTTGTTACTATTCGCGTAATAAAAGAACATGGCTTGAATGCTTTCAAGGCGGTATGATGCAGTATCTTGGCTGTCACTTAATTGATTTAATCGTGCGCTTGCAAGGAATTCCCGAAGAAATTATTCCTTATAATTACGCAACAGGTGCGGACGGGGTACAGACAAAAGACGTTGCCTTTGCGCTTTTGAAATATTCGGGTGGCATTTCGACTGTGAAAAGCAGTATGATAGACGCAGGCGGGTACGTTCGTAGACATTTAATCATTCACGGAGAGAAAGGGACGATACAAATTTGCCCGTTGGAAAAAGGCGAAGGCGGTCCGTCTAATATTTCTACGAGAATGACGGATTATCTTCCGTCGGACGGATGGCATGGGGTAGGACGAACGACCAACAGCGGCGTATTTGATAGATATGAAGGTATGTTGTCGGCATTTGCGGCTATGATACGCGGAGAAAGAACTCTGGAAGTCGATTTAGAAACGGAAGCGCGTATACAGCGTTGCTTGCTTGCCGCCAACGGAATGCAATGCGATTATAAAGCAAAAATAAATTTATAAAAATAGAAAAAAAGCTATTCGCGGTTGTCAGCGGATAGCTTTTTTTGTGTAAATACAGAAAAAGGAGCATAGGAAAAACGCTTGGTGAATACAATAAACCATTAAGGGAAAAGGAGCGGGAAAGATGCGTTTAACCAAGCTTGCTCAAATTTACGGCGAACTTATCTATCATGAAGAAAACAAGGAAAGAGAGATACTCTTTTTGTGCAGCGACAGCCGCTTGTCCAAAGACGGCTGTTTGTTCTTTTGTTTAACGGGAAACGATTACGACGGGCACGACTATGCCTACGACGCCGTTAGGAAGGGCGCGCTCGCTATCGTGACGGAAAAGCGTTTGCCGCTTGCCGTTCCGCAAATTTTAGTGGAAGATTGCCGCAAAGCCTTGGCTTTGTACGCTGCCGTTTTTTACGGCTGTCCCGCCGAAAATATGCAAATTATCGGCGTGACGGGTACAAACGGGAAAACAAGCGTTACTTATATGCTGCGGTCTATTTTAGAGCAGGCAGGCAAAAAGGTGGGCGTTATCGGAACGCTTGGTATAGAGTACGGCTTAACGAAAATGCAATCGTCTTTAACGACGCCCGATCCTGTGGAATTGCACGAAATATTAGCGCGTATGTACGCAAGCGGCGTGGAATACGTGCTCATGGAAGTTTCCGCGCACGCGATACATTATAATAAAATATACGGTATTCCGTTTGCGGCGGGAGTATTTACTAACTGCACGCAAGACCATCTTGATTTTTTTAAAACAATGGAGCGTTACGCTGCGGTAAAGTCCGAATGGTTGATTGATTTATCCGCGCCCGTTGTCATTCTCAACGGCGACGACGAAACGGGTAGACAGATAGGCAAACGTCGTTTGGCAAAAGGCGGCGGCGTAACGTATTACGGCTTAACTTCGCCTGCCGACGCTTTTGCCATCATCACGGACGAAACGTTATGCGCAACGGAAGCGCTGTTCAACGTCAACGATAAGCTTTGCCGCATCACGCTCTCTCTAACGGGTAGACATAACGTCTATAACGCTTTGGCGGCGGCAAGCTGCGCCATGGCTTTGGGCGTGTCCGTCTCAGCGGTAGCCAAAGGTTTATGCGGTTTGCAAGGCGTAAAGGGCAGGCTGCAACGAACGGGGAGCTTTCGCGGCGCGGAGATATTCGTAGATTTTGCGCATACGCCCGACGGCTTGGAAAAATCGTTGACGGCTTTGCGCTTGCATTGTAAAGGACGGCTGATTTGCTTGTTTGGTTGTGGGGGGAATCGGGATACCGCCAAACGCCCGATTATGGGCGAAATTGCCGCAAAAAAAGCGGATTTTTGCGTGTTGACTTCGGATAATCCAAGGTATGAAGACCAGATGGATATTCTTTCTGCCATAGAAAAGGGATATCGGCGTTATTCCTTAAACTACGTAATCGTACCCGATAGAAAATCGGCTATTGCCTATGCGGTGGATATGTTAAAGGAAAAGGATATTTTACTCGTAGCGGGTAAGGGCGGCGAAACGGGACAGGAAATTATGGGTATAAAATATCCTTTTGACGACAATGATATAATCGAAAAAATAATACGGGAAAAGCAAGGCGATTAGCCTTTAAAGATTATGCAGAATTATATTTATACGGGTATAACGGCGTTTATT
Organism: Clostridia bacterium; assembly: GCA_017626305.1. Classification (GTDB taxonomy): domain Bacteria; phylum Bacillota; class Clostridia; order Christensenellales; family Borkfalkiaceae; genus Scatosoma. The sequence goes on along the minus strand of JAGAIW010000108.1, from coordinate 53,761 downwards.
TTATCCTTTGCGCTTTGTAAAATACTCATTCCTATCTTAAAAAAATTACACGCGGGACAAAATATTTTATCCTACGTAAAAGAACATAAAAATAAAGGCGGAACGCCTACAATGGGCGGACTTGCTTTTATTTTGTCGGCAATTATCGCTACGCTTATTTTTGCGCCCGAAAAGGATAGAACGCTAATCGTAACGCTGGCTATCGGTTTGGCGTATACCTGCGTTGGGCTTTTAGACGATTTATTAAAATGCCACCGCAAAGAAAATTTGGGGTTAAAAGCATGGCAAAAGCTTACCTTTCAAACGTGTATCGCGCTTTTTGTGGCGTATTTTTGCGTGAAAAACAATGCAACCGCGTTATATATCCCGTTTACGGATATTGCCTTAAATATCGGCTATTTTACCTATCCCGTCGTTGTATTCGTCTTTTTGGCGACCGTCAACGCCGTCAACTTAACGGATGGCTTAGACGGGCTTGCGTCTTCGGTGAGTATTCCGTATTTTTCCGTTTTTGCATGGTTAATCGCTTTGCAGAACGGAAAGGAAGAACTGTCGATTATAAGCGTAGCGCTTTCCTGTGCTTTGGCGGCGTATTTACTTTTTAATACTGCGCCCGCAAGCGTATTTATGGGAGATACGGGCTCTTTGGCGTTGGGCGGCTTTGCGGCGTGTATCGGTTGTTTTTCAGGGAATATGCTTTATATTGCGGTTATCGGAATTTGTTTCGTTCTTTCCGTCATATCCGTGCTCTTGCAAGTAATATATTATAAAGCAACGGGCGGGAAACGCATATTTTTAATGGCACCTTTGCATCATCACTTGCAACAAAAAGGCTATTCGGAAACGAAAATTTCTTATGCGTACGGTATTGTTACGGCAATAATCGGCGTTATTAGTTTGCTGCCTTGGATATAAAAAGGAGACGACCATGTATTTATCAAAACAAAAATTTTTTGTTCTTGGATTATCCAAATCGGGTAAAGCGGCGGCGCAGTTTTTACTTGCGCAAGGCGCGTCTGTATACGTATATGACGACGTGATTAGCGAACGCGTGGATAAAACCGCACAAGAGCTTATCCAAAACGGCGCAAAGCGCATAACGAAGGAACAAATAGAGCAAATGTCGGACGTTTGCGACGGCTTGGTGCTTAGTCCGGGAATACCTATCGACCATCCTTTGGCGGTTAGCTTTAAGCGAAAAAGGAAAGCGGTGCTAGGTGAAACGGAGCTTGCCGCGCGGTATATGCGCTGTCCCGTTATTGCTGTGACGGGTACAAACGGGAAGACGACGACGGTCAGTTTATTGACGGAGATTTTGAAACAGGGCGGCGTGGACGCATACGCTTGCGGCAATATCGGAACGCCTATGATAGAATATTCCGCCTTAAACGAAACGTCCGTTGCCGTTGCGGAAATATCCAGCTTTCAGTTGGAAACGCTACATTCTCTTTGCCCACATATTGCGGTGGTTTTGAACGTTACGGAAGACCATCTAAACCGCCATTATAATATGGAGAATTACATATTTTTAAAGGCAAAACTGCTGAAAAATTGTGCGGAAACGGAGTATGCCGTGCTCAATTACGACGACGAAACCGTGCGTGGGTTTGCGGAAAAAACAAAGGCGAATATCGTTTGGATATCCTTACGCGAACAGGTAAACGGCGGCTATTATGAAAACGGAACGCTGTATTTCAACGGGGAAAAAATTATCGGAAAAGACGAGTTGCCGCTTGGCGGTGCGCACAACGTACAAAACGCGTTGGCGGCAATCGCCGTTGCAAAGCTTATGGGCGTGGAAACGCAAACGATAGCCACGGCTTTATCTGCCTTTAAGGGAGTAAAACACCGCATTCAAACGATAGATACGGTAAACGGCGTAACGTTTATCGACGATTCCAAGGGCACGAATATAGACGCTACGTTAAAGGCGGCGGCTTGTATGCAATCGGAAACAATTTTACTTTTGGGCGGTAAGCATAAGGGGTACGATTATAAAAAACTGTTTGCGGGTTTGAAAAAGACGAAGGTCGTTCACGCCGTATTATACGGGGAAAACCGTTATCAGTTGCTTACTTGCGCAAGAGAGCTTTCGTTTGAAAATCTCACGCTTTGCGATACCTTCGCTTTTGCGGTAAGAATAGCCGCCATGAAGGCTATGCAAGGTCAAATTGTATTGCTCAGTCCTGCAAGCGCAAGCTTTGACGAGTTTGCAGGCTATGAAGAACGGGGGGACGCTTTTATTGAAATCGTTGAATCGCTCAAAAAAGAAGAAGGGCAAGCAGGGGACGTTGCCGAGCCCACAGACGCCTTTTCCAATGACGACGATACAAGGTGCGACGAGCTCGAATAAACGTCGACTTCACGGCGATCCCGTCATACTCGTTTGCACGTTGTTTCTTTCGGCGTTCGGCGTCTTGGCAGTACATTCCGCAAGCTCGTACACGGCAAAAGTACAATACGGCGACGAATGGTATTTTACAACCAAACAGCTTATCGGCTTTTTGCTTGGCGTCGTTGCGCTTTTTCTTTGCGCGAAATTTGATTATAAAAAGCTTTCGGGCAAAAAGATACGCTATGTTGCGTTGATACTTCCTATGGTTTTGCTTGCGTTGGTCTTCGTACCGGGGATAGGTAAAAGCAATTATGGGGCGACAAGGTGGATAGGAATAGGCAGTATTACCATTCAGCCGTCCGAGCTGGCAAAGTACGGGTTTGTCATTTTCGCGTCAGCGTATATGTCGGAACGTATGGGAAAAATGCGCACCTTCAAGGGTGTACTGCCCGTATTGCTTGCAGGCGGAGCAATTTGTCTATTGATTATTATAGAACCGAATATGTCCGTCACTATGTGCGTGGGGCTTTTAATGCTCGTTATGCTCTTTCTCGGCGGTATGCAAGTAAAGCATTTTATGCTCATTTTTATTCCTGCGTTGCTCGTTATCCCCGTTTTGATTATGATAGAGCCTTATCGGCTCTCGCGGTTAAGCGCTTTTTTAGATCCTTGGGAAAATCCAAAAGGAGAAGGGTATCAGCTTATTCAATCGTTATACGCGCTCGGAAACGGCGGTTGGTTTGGTACGGGATTGTTTCGTTCTCGGCAAAAATACCGTTTTCTACCGTTTGCTGAAAGCGACTTTATACTATCGGTTATCGGGGAAGAATTCGGTTTTATCGGTACGCTGATTCTTTTTACCGTTTGCGCTGTACTCATTTTACGCGGTATCAAGGTGGCGGCGAATGCGGACGACTTTTTCTCTTTTTTACTTTCGTCGGGGATTACGCTGGTATACGGCATACAAACGGTCATCAATGCGCTCGTCGTCAGCGGGAGTATTCCGCCTACGGGTTTGCCGCTACCGTTGATTAGCTCGGGAAATACGTCGCTCATAATCACTATGGCGTCTATGGGCGTACTTTACGCCATATCCGCGCGAAACGCAAGGCGTGCGTAGTTTGAGCACAAAATCCGTTTTTTTCGTCATACAATAAAGCATAAGGAGCTTTATCGTATGGATACATATATCGTAAACGGCGGTGAAAAATTATATGGCAAAGTACAGGCGCAAGGCGCAAAAAACGCCGTGCTGCCTTTGCTTGCCGCGTCCATTTTAACTGACGAGCAAGTGAAAATCCGCGGCGTTCCGCAAATTACAGACGTGGAAAACATGCTACGTATTCTCCGTGAGCTTGGTTGTACGATTAAACGCCGCGGTGAAAACACGCTTATCGACAGCGCAAACGCAATCTCTCATGAAATACCGGCGCGGCTTACCAAAGAGCTGCGTTCTTCCGTTTTTATGCTAGGTAGCGTTTTAACCCGTTTCCGTAAAGCAAGGATATCCTATCCCGGCGGCTGTGATATCGGGCTTAGACCTATCGATTTACACCTTTCGGGCTTAAAGCGTTTAGGCGTACGCATTAACGAAGTCGGCGGCTTTATCGAATGTAGCGCGGATAAATTAGTCGGCGCGGATATTTTGTTGGATTTTCCCAGCGTCGGAGCGACGGAAAATATCATTCTTGCCGCGGTGAAAGCGGAAGGCTTGACGGTAATCCGTAACGCGGCAAAAGAACCCGAAATCGTCGATTTGCAAAATTTTCTCAACGCCATGGGCGCAAAGGTGCAGGGCGCGGGCGGCGGTACGGTCGTAGTGGAAGGCGTCAAACGTCTGCACGGCGTAGAATATACGCCTATCGGGGATAGGATAGAAATCGGTACGTATCTTATCGCAACGGCTATGTGCGGCGGGGAAATCGAAACAAACGGCGTTCCGCCTGAAAATATTGCGGCACTTTTGCATAAATTGCGTGAAAACGGTTGCAAAATACATACGAAAAATGATAAAATAGTATTGCAAAGCTGTGCAAGCCTTCGCGCAGTCGATTTAGTGGAAACTATGCCCTTCCCGGGGTTTCCTACTGATTTGCAAGCGCAATACTCCGCGCTTTGCTGTACGGCAAGCGGTACGTCGCTTATCGTGGAGAACCTTTTTGAAACGAGATATAAGTTTGCGGCGGAGTTAAAACGCATGGGCGCGGATATCACCGTACGGGATAGGACGGCAGTCATTCGTGGCGTCAAACGTCTGCACGGCGCAAAAATAGTCGCGGGAGATCTTCGCGGCGGCGCGGCGCTTGTGCTAGCCGCACTTGCTGCGGAAGGGCAAAGTCAAGTGCTTGATCTTTCGCACGTCGACAGGGGCTATGCGGATTTTGAATATAAGCTGAAAAAGCTTGGCGCAAAAATCCGTCGTGTTCGCGTTTGAGTATATAAGCGCGGAAAAACTCAGAAACTACAAATGAGGAATAGCATGTTAAAAAAGAAAGTAATCACAATCCTTTTAACGGTAATCGTCTTTTTATCCGCGGCGGTGTTGGGAATATCCACCGTCTATCGCGTAAAAGACGTCAACGTTCGCGCGCAAACCATATCGCAGGACGCGGAAATGGAAACGACGGCGCTTCGGAAAAAGCTGAAAACGGCGTATTATAAACAAAGCATATTCTTTACGGACGACCAAATTACCAAAGAAATATTAAAGGAGTTTCCGTATCTTCGCTTGATAAGCTTTGAAAGAGCGTATCCCGATTTGCTCGTAGTGCGCGTAGCGGAAGACGCCGAAGTATTTGCCACGGCGATATCGGAAACCGAAGAAGGATATTACATTCTCAATGCCGAAGGCACGGTGCTTGGGCAAAGAGAAAACTATATCAACCGTGCGGAAACGGACGTCGGCGGAAAAAACATTTTGCTTTCGGGCAAAGATAAAGGCGAAGTGCTTTCAGGGCAAGCGTGCATGGAAAAGCTTTTCCCGTTTTGTCAAAAGCTTTCTTCGCTTTTGGGGGATAAAATCCGCGCCAACGTCCTTTCGGTAGAAACCATCGCGCCGACAACCCAAGACAAGGACGCGTATTTTTGTTTGCAAATGCACGAAGGGGTAAGGATATATTTGTTTGAACCCACGTCGAATATCGACGAGAAATTGCAAAAAGCCATTGAGAAATATTTTTCGCTGTCCGACGGCGAGAAAATGACGGGCAGGATTGCCGTTATGGAAAACGCGTCGGGGCTTACGGTGGATTATTCGGGGGTAGATAGCTTTCAGCCATCCGAAGATGAATGAAAATAAAGGAAAAACACGCAGATAACGGCGTGTTTTTTTCGTTGAACTATTGACATTTGTGCTTTTATGATGTATAATAATAAATAGATTACTGTCAGAAAAAACGTTTTGAACGGAGCGGAGAAATTTATGAGAAACGAAAGCGTTGCGGTTTTAGACGTACGGTCGTATGAAGTTACCTTCTTTCTCGGGTCGAAAGGGGTCAACGATACGTTCGTTTTTTACGGCAGCCATACCGAACAATTCGACGGATTTTCCACGGAAGGATTTTATGATGAAGACTCGTTCCGCCGTGCCGTCGTTGCCGCCGTTACGTCCGTCCGTCAAAATTACGAAGGCGTAATCGGTGAGATATACGTAGGCGTTCCTTCCGCGTTTATATCCTTGCAAACCAAAGGACATACGCTTTCCTTTCCCCGTAAACGGAAGATTTCCGCGCAGGATATCGATTTGCTGTATGAAAGCGGTTTAAACGAATTGTTGTCCGAAAAACGTTGCGTTCGCCGTTCGAATATGTACTTTGCGTTAGCGGATAACCGTAAATACTTTTCGGCAAGCGACTTGTTTGGCGTCCCCACGACGCTTTTAAAGGGTGCGCTTTGTTATTATTTTATATCCGACGCCTTTTTCCATGCGGCAAACGCCGTATTAAACGATTTGGGCTTTGCATGCGTACGGTTTTTACCTACTTCTTTGGCGCAATCGCTGTATCTTTTGCCTGAAAAACGTAGAGAAGGCTATGCCTTTTTGTTGGACGTGGGTTTTTTGACAAGCTCCGTTTCAGTCGTCTACGGAAACGGTATCGTTCACGAAGAAACGTTTGATTACGGTTTGGCTACCGCTATCGTGGAACTTATGCGTGAGCTTGGCGTGGACTATGCGACGGCGCAAGAGATTCTCCGCGCAACGGACGTTTCCGGGGGCAGCGTACCCAAAGAGCTTGTTTGGATAAGTGAAAACGGTGAACTTTCTTTCCCCGTTCAGCGGATTAACGACGTGGTTAAATGCGCTTTGGATATGCTTTGCGAAAAGGTGGAAACGTTCTTTCAAAAATATTATCGGGATAAAACGACGGTGGCTTTGGCGGTCAATCCTATCAGTTTGACGGGGGAAGGTCTGCTTGGCGTTGCAGGCGCGTCGGAGCATATTTCTAAGCGTCTAAACCGCTTAACGGAAATCGTCGTACCAGATTTACCATATTACGACAAACCGACGTTTTCGTCGCGAATCGCGCTGTTGAATATGGCGATAAACGATAGAGAAAAGCGCGGTTGGCTGTATAGATTTTTTAATAACTTCGGAGGAAAAAAGAAATGATGGATACTTATCAAAATAATAATTACGGCTATGAAAATACAGACGCAGAAAGAAATAATCTTTCGGGCGTTGCGAAAATAAAGGTAATCGGTGTCGGCGGCGCAGGGAATAATGCGGTCGATAGATTGATTGAATCGGGCTTGCAAAGCGCCGAATATATCGTCGTAAACACCGATAATCAAGCGCTTGCGCGTTCTAAGGCGAGCAACCGTATTCAAATCGGCGTAAAACTTACCAAAGGTCTTGGCGCAGGGGCTGACCCCAAAGTGGGACAAGCTGCGGCGGAAGAAAATAAAGAAACGATTGAAAAATATTTAGAAGACACCGATTTGCTGTTTATTACGGCGGGTATGGGCGGCGGAACGGGTACGGGGGCAGCTCCCGTTATCGCAAAAATCGCCAAAGAGAAGAAAATTCTTACCGTTGCGGTGGTAACGTTGCCGTTCAGTTTTGAAGCCAAACGCCGTATGGATAACGCTCTTGCGGGTATTGAAGAATTGCGTAAATCGGTAGATTCCATCATTACCATTCCCAACGATAAAATCCGTGAAGTCGTCCCCCAAGGCACTTCTTTCTCCGAATCCCTTCGCGTAGCGGACGAAGTGCTCCGCCAAGGTATCCGCGGTATTGCGGAGCTTATCGTAAAACCGTCTTTAATCAACCTTGATTTCGCCGACGTGAAGACGACCTTGAAGGGTCGCGGTTTGGCGCATATGGGTATCGGTGTAGCGAAAGGGGAAAAGAGAATTTCCGACGCGGTACGTTGCGCGGTTTGCAGTCCGCTTTTGAATACGACTATTGAAGGCGCAAGCTCCGTTATTTTGAATATTATCGGCGGCAAAGACCTTTCTTTGGACGAAGTCGTTATGGCGGCAGACCTTGTGCGCGGCGTAATCGATTATTCCGCAAACGTTATTTTTGGCGCATGTATCGACGAGAATATGTCGGATGAAGTAGAAGTCGTTATTATTGCGACAGGCTTTAATCAACAGCAAAACGGCATCACGCCCGAAGCGCAGGAAAACGCACTTCGTCAAGCGTCCTTGCTTTCGCAAAAAATTGATTTCGCTTATAACAATAATGCAAAGCCCGAAAATGCGGGATATTTTACGCAACAGCCTTATGCGCAGCCCATGACGGCGCAGCCTATGCCCATGCAACCGTACGCGCCTTCGTATGCGCAACCCATGCCTACGCAAGGTTATCCGCAGTACGCGCAGCCTTTACAAGCGCAGCCCACGGAACAAGCGCCTGCTTTTGAACCGGATGACCCCATTCCTGCGCCTATGCCCGAAATACAGACGGAAACGGAAAAAACGGATAGAAAGCACCGTCCGAGATTCGTTGATTTCTTTATGAGAAAAAATTCCAACGATAAATAAAACGAATAATAGACATAACGGCGGCGTTTTATAACGCCGCCGTTATGTCTATACAGGGAAAGAACGTCCGTATAAACGAACGTCCTTTCGAGGAAGAATAAATCAGATATGAGGGTGGTCTATCAATAAAAAGAATTAAAGTTTATCGTTAAATCGATATTTTTAATAATTATACCATGTTCAATCAAAATATGCAAACAAATCACGCATATTTAGGTATAAAAAATAGTTATAGTATACATAAATTTACATTATAGAACGTAGAATATCGTATGCGTTTAAATGGTTTAGAAAATATACGTAGTTTTTACTTTATCGGTATCGGCGGCATTAGTATGAGCGCCCTTGCAAAGCTCCTTTCCGTATACGGGTACTTGGTAAGCGGTAGCGACGCCGTTAGGGGGGAGGAAACGGAAAACTTGGCGTTTTACGGCGTAAAGATTTTTATAGGGGTAGACGAAAACCGTAAAGAACTTTTTGACGCCGACGCCGTAGTATACACCGACGCCATTTCAAGTGATAATGTTGAGCGTAAGCGCGCGGAATTATTAGGCAAACGGATATTCAGCCGTGCGGAATTGTTGGAAATAATTAGCCGCAGTTTTTCCAACGTGATTGCCGTGGCGGGCAGTCATGGAAAAACGACGTGCACGTCTATTTGTGCGCACGTTTTGAAAGGGTTAAGCGTTCCGTTTACGGCGCATATCGGCGGTGAAGATACTCTTTTGGGAAATTTTCATACGACAGGCAAGGAGTTTTTCGTTACCGAAGCCTGTGAATATAAAAAAAATTTTTTGCGTTTAGCCCCCGACGTTGCCATTCTTTTGAATATCGATAAAGACCATATGGAATGTTACGCCGACGAAAACGATTTGCGTTTGAGTTTTAAGCAATATTGCGACCGTGCGAAAACGGCGTTTGTTTGCGCTGACGATCCCGCGATAGAAACGCTTGGCGAATACGCTACGTTTGGCATACGTAACGCTTTGGCGGATTATCGCGCTACGCAGTTGCGAGCGATAGGCGAACGGTACGCTTTTACGGTAGAAGAGTACGGGAAGGCGATTTGCCGTATCCGCTTACAAGCCATAGGCAGGTGTAACGTGTATAACGCCTTAGCAGCTTTTGCCGCTATGCGGTCTTTCGGATTTGATGAAAAGGATATTGCCTTGGGAATTCAATCTTTCCAAGCGGTCAAACGGCGTTTTGAAAGGATAGGCGCGTACCATGGCGCGACGTTTATTTGCGATTACGCGCATCACCCAAGGGAGATTGCTTCAACCTTAGCGACGGCGCAAGGGATTAGTCGTGGAAAGCTTTACGTGGTTTTTCAACCGCATACCTATTCTAGGACGAAACTTCTTATGAAAGAATTTATTCAAACGTTGCGTCCTATAAAAAATCTTATGATTTATAAGACTTTTCCTGCGCGAGAAAAATACGACGAAGAAGGCAGCGCATTGCGCTTGTCGCAACTGCTTGGAAACTGTCTGTATGCAGAAAGCGTTTTCGTGTTAAGGACGTGGTTAAAAACGACGCTAAAAGACGGGGATACCGTATTATTTCTTGGCGCGGGGGATATCTATTACGCCGCGCAATATCTTTTAAAAGAACTAAGCTGACAATTTATCTATCAAAACGGGTGAAAAAACCGAAGGAAATAAAAAAACTTCGTTTTTCCCCCGTTTTTTTCGTCGCAAACTATTGATAAATGTAAAAAAAAATGGTATAATAAAATGGTATTATAAGGGGGTATTCCTTTTGAGTAATAAAGAAGAACGTCAAGAAACAACTAAAAACGATAAACGGCAATCCGAATTGATCACCAAAGAAACGTTCGGGGCTGTTTGCGCGCTGTTTTCCGTGCTTGCGCTGTTGATATTATGCACGGGCGATTTTATATTTGGAGAAATCGGTTTTGCCGTTTGCGCCCTGTTGACGGGTATATTTGGGTATATGGCGTATCCCATTCTTGTGGGAGTAGGATATCTTAGCGTTATGTCGCTGATCGGCAAGCGATTTGTGAAAAATAGGAAAGCGTTTGCTTGTTTGGCGGCAACGTTGATTTTTGTCGCGCTTTTAGTGCATACGGCAACCACGCTTACGTGGAACGCGGACGAGTATCTCTCTCAATGCTTTACCCTTGGCGAAAATTTCCCCGCCGTAACCGTATTTGGTTGGCTTGGGGGATTGATTGTATTTGCCGTTTCGTCCATGACGACGGGGGTTGGCGCTATTATTATCTTCGCTGCGTTGACGCTCTTTTCGGGATATCTTTTCTACGTTTGCGTGAAGAAAGGCTTGACGGAAAAAACGACGGAAAAACAACAAAATTCTCCCGTTGCAACCGTACAACCCGTAGAGATACCGCTTTCTACGGCGCAACAATCGCAAGCGACTCAACCTACCGTTCAAACGGCAACGCCGATTGCAAACGTGCAGCCTGTCGAAAATAAGCTTTTTACCGATAGCGATATGCTTTCGCAGCGTCCTGCGTTTACTATTTCGGAAGAAACGGCGGCTGCGGACGGACAACCCAAAACGCCGCAAAGCAGCGCGTTTTCGCCGTTTGCTGTCCCGAATGCAGGACAGGCTAGCAAAGCACCCGCCTTTGAAGACCCGCGCGCCTTTTTGTTTGGCGGGACGCCTGCGGAAAACTATAAGAAAAATTTAATTTTCGACCCGAACGCTAACGTGAATAAACGTTCAAGCGTTGAAACGGCTACGCCGAAAGTGCCTTCGTATACCGAAGCGTATGCAAGTTCTTTAAACGAAACACCCGTTCAACCGCAAAAGATATTTGCCGACCGTGTGCAAGAAACGCCTACGTACGCCGAGCCCGTCCAAGAGAATATCGAGCCGTTGAAACCCATTGATGAATCTCCTGCAACGATTATACAATCTATCGTTGAAAAACCGATAGAAGACGAACCGACCTTTACCCGTGAAATCGAAGAAGAACGCGCGGATAGAGAAAACGATAGGGGCTATCAACGCCATGATTATATGGAGCTTTTCTCAGCAAACAACCCCAACGTGTTTGGCAGGGACGACAATAATCGCGCGCTTGCGGACGACGTATTTGGAAGGGATAGAGAAGATTCCGTGTTATCCGTAGAATCGTCCTTGGACGGTGATGCGCGCGGTGAAAGAAACGGCTTGGATATCTTTGACGAAGAACCCGAAGATTCGCCGTATATCTTGCGTCTAGAAGACGAACCCGTGGATAATCGCTTTGAAAATGATGAAAGAGAAACTTCGCGTTTCATGGGAGAAGAGCGTGGAACTCGCTTCGTTGAAGAAGATGAAAGCCGTTTTATGGACGAAGACCGCGGCGATCGCTTTATCGAAGAAGAACGTGTGGCAGAGCCAGAGCTGCCGCCCGTTAGACAAGTGGTTGAGCCTAAGAGCGAACCTAAACCCGAGCCTAAGCCCGAACCGCCGAAACCGCGTATCATTCGTCCCTACGTGCGTATGCCCTTGGACGATTTCGATTGTCGTGACGTAGAGCCGCAACAAAATCCCGAAGAAGTGGAAGAAACCAAAGCGACGATTTTGGCGACGTTGGAAGATTATAAGGTAACGGGCGCGTCGATTGCGTCGGTAACGTTCGGCCCGACGGTTACTCGTTATAACGTAACCATCCCCCGTAATATTCCGCCGAAAAAGGTAGTTGCGCTTGATCAGCCTATGGCTATCAGCTTATTTACGGCAGGGGTCAACATTTATCCCAACTATGAAGACGGCGTTGTCAGTATCGAAGTGCCGAATAAAGAACGTCAGTTTGTACAGCTGGGCTGTATGCTTTCAGGCGATTCTTACGTCAATGCAAAACCTTCGTCGATTATGTTTACTATGGGTAAAGACGCGGGGAATCGCAAGGTTTACGGGGATATATCCAAAATGATTCACCTGCTTGTGGCAGGGTCTTCCGGTTCGGGTAAAAGCGTATTCTTGGGCTCGCTGATTATCAGTTTAATTCATAAGTATTCGCCCGAAGAATTGCGTCTGATTTTGATTGACCCGAAGAAGACGGAATTTGTTTTGTATAATAATTTACCCCACTTAATGATTAACGAAATCATTACCGACGCAAATAAAGCGATACAAAGCTTGAACTGGGCAATCGGCGAAATGAACCGCCGTTACGGCTTATTTGAACAAATGAGCCGCGCAGGTACGTACGTCGTCAATCTTGACCAGTATAATCAACATATAGAAAAGAACGAGCGGTTGCCGAAAATCGTCATTATTATTGACGAGCTTGCCGATTTGATGCTTGCGGCAAAGAAGGACATTGAAGACCGTATCCAAAACCTTACGCAAAAAGCGCGTGCGGCAGGTATTCACCTTGTCGTTGCTACGCAACGTCCGTCGACGGACGTTATTACAGGCGTTATCAAGAGTAATCTTCCTACGCGTATCGCGTTTGCCGTGGCAACCGACGTTGACTCTCGTGTTATTCTCGATCAAACGGGCGCGCAAAAGCTGCTTGGTAAAGGGGACTTTTTGTACACCATGCAAGGTATCAATACTCCCGTGCGCGTACAAAGCGCGTTTATCTCTTCGGAAGATTCTCAGCGCGTCGTCAATTATATTAAAGCGAATAACGAAGCCTACTACGACGAAAACGCAACGGCGTTTATCAATAACGCCCGCGGCGGTAGTGACGGTGGCTCGGGCGGAATGGGTAGCGGCGACGAAATCGAACCTGTTTATATCGAAGCGTTGCGTTACGTTATTTTAAGCAATAGCGCGTCTATTTCCCTGATTCAGCGTAAATGCTCGATAGGTTATAATAAAGCGGGTAAAATCGTTGAATGGATGGAAGATATGGGTTATATTTCCAGCTTTGAAGGCGCTAAGGCAAGAAAGGTGCTTATTAGTAAAGAAGAATTTGAAAGTAAGTACGGGGCAATTTAAGGAATGTACAAGCTATGATTACGGACAAGCTGTTTGGAGTGATTTCGCTTGGTTGCGATAAAAATCGCGTAGACAGCGAAAAACTTATCGGTTTATTAAAACAAAAAGGCTGCAAGCTTACGGACGATTTATCCAAAGCGCAAATTCTCATTATCAATACGTGCGCGTTTTTGCGTGTTGCGCGAGAAGAAGCCATTGATACCATTCTTGAATGTGCTGAATATAAAAAGGAACGTTTGGAAAAAATCGTTGTAACGGGCTGTTTGCCACAAAAATATATAGACGAATTGTATCAACCCTTGATAGAAGTCGACGTCTTTTTGGGGATTAACGAATACCAAAAGATATTTGAAACTTTACAGCGTTCGTATGACGAAGACAAACGTCAAAATTACGTTGCGACGGGCGGTGATATTTATTCGTATGCGCGCAGCGTTACGACTCCCGACCATTATGCATATTTGAAAATTGCGGACGGCTGCTATAACCATTGTACGTATTGTCTGATTCCTAAAATCCGTGGGAAATATCGTTCCTATCCGATAGAAGACCTTTTAAAAGAAGCTCAGGAACTTGGCGATACGGCAGAACTTATTCTTGTTGCGCAAGACACAACGCGCTACGGTGAAGATTTATACGGGAAAAATACGTTTGTGGAGTTATTGCAAAAGCTTTCCAATTTGGAAAATATCCACACTATTCGTTTGCTGTATTGTTATCCCGACGTCATAACCGACGAACTTATTGAAGAAATCGCGATAAATCCAAAAATTTTGAAATATCTCGATATTCCGTTGCAACATTCGGAAGATAGAGTGTTGAAACTCATGAACCGAAAGGGGACGAGAGAAGGGTATTTGCAACTGTTTGAAAAATTGCGTAAGCGTATTCCCGATATCGTTATTCGTTCTACGTTTATCAGCGGTTTTCCGTCGGAAACGGAAGAAGAATTTGAAAGTATGCAAGCCTTTTTACGACAGGCAAAGCTTTTAAATTGCGGATTTTTTGCCTACTCGCGCGAACCGGATACGGCGGCTTATAGAATGAAAGGGCAAATCCATCACTCCACCAAACAGCGTAGAGTAAAGGCGCTTTATCAAACACAGGAACAAATATCCGCAACGTTGCTTTCCAAATACGTTGGCAAAAATCTTGAAGTCGTTTGCGACGGGATTGACTACGAACGCAACTGCTTTATCGGAAGAGCGTATTTTAATGCGCCCGATATCGACGGAAAGATATATTTTCACGCCGCGTATGCCATGCAAGGCGAGCGGTACAACGTTTTGATAACGAATGCGGACAGTTATGATTTATACGGAGAAACGGAGGACTATCATGAACTTACCTAACAAAATCACCTTATCAAGAATTTGTATGATTCCCATTTTCATTGCGGTATTCTTTTTGGATATCATTCCTTTGCATTTTATGATTGCGGCAATTATCTTCGCCGTAGCGGCGTGCACCGATTTCTTGGACGGACATATCGCCCGCTCTCGCGGGTTGGTTACCAACCTTGGGAAATTTCTTGACCCTATTGCCGATAAGGTTTTAGTGTCTACGGCTATGATTTTGATTTTGACGATGGGCGGCTCGCTGTTTGCTATGCTTGGCGCGCTCGCTTTCCCCATTTACGTTGCTATGAGCATTTGTATTTGTATTATTATGGCGCGTGAGCTTATCATCAGCGCATTCCGTCAAATTGCGGCGGCAAACGGCGTTATTATGGCTGCTGAAAAGCTTGGAAAGTATAAGACGGCTTGTCAAGACGTGGCTATTTTTGTGCTTATTTTAGCAGCGGATATTCCTGCGACGGCAGGGCTTATCGTGGCTTGGGTAGGGCTTGGCTTGTTTGCTTTGGCTACCGTGCTTACCGTCGTATCGGGTATTTCTTACGTGGTAAAAAATAAGCAGGTTTTGAAATAAGTATGAAAGTTTCTTGCGTCGTATATAAAACAGAATCTTGTACGTTTTCTATGCAAAAAGCATTTAAGGCGGCGCAGACAATCGAATCGTGCGGCTATGAAACAAACGAACTGCGCATTGTCTATTCGGACGTTTTGGGAAACGTGCTTAAAGAAGAAAAGGGCAAAAGCGACGTTGTCTTTTTACTGACGGGTAAACGCTGCTTTGACGCAGTTAAACCGCTTATTCAATCCATTTATAAAACTGAAAGCTATAAAACGGAAGAGTTTATCGTATTTACGGAGCAGTCTAAAACGCTTTGTTTATGCTCGGCAACAAACGTAGACGTGATTCAAACGGACGTTGCGGCATATTTGCAACAAAAAACGTCCACGCGTACGGGAAAGCTTGTTGTTCGTAGCCTAGGCGCAAGCCTTGCGCGCGTGGAAAGCTTAATTGCTGAATCCAAACGCCGCGACGGTGGACGTATGCGTTATCGGCATAGACGGGAATACGACGAAGACGTTATTGAAATCTTCTATGGGGAAGACGCGCCGAAAATGTTGATTGACGACGTTTTGCGGTTATTTGCCGAAGGCTTAGCGGATACCGTGTATGCCTTGGACGATACGCCGCTAGCCAAACAGCTTGTCGAGCTTTTGAAAATCCGCGGCAAAAAATTAAGCGTTGCGGAATCGTTTACGGGCGGTGGAATTGCTAAAAAAATCGTGGAGATTTCAGGCGCAAGCGCGGTTTATTTTGAAGGCTTGAATACGTATAACGAGCTTTCGAAAATCCGTCGCCTTGGCGTTTCAGAGTATACTTTGCACACGTACGGCGCTGTTTCCGATCAAACGGCGTATGAGATGGCGGCAGGTTTAATCGGGGAAGGGACTTGCGATATTTCTATTGCAACGACAGGGCTTGCTGGCCCGAAATCGGATAGGTCGCAACTGCCCGTCGGGCTTTGCTATATTGCCGTTGGGACGAAAGAACGCGTATTTGTTTATCGGTATAAATTTGACGGCGAAAGGGAAGAAATTACACAAAAAGCCATTCATTACGCGTTGTTTTTGGCGTATAAACAATTGAAAAATATGTAAAATATTTATAGAAAGAAAAATTATAGGAGAAAGAACATGGGAGAAAAAAACACAGAAAAAATGAAAGCTTTGGACGCCGTGCTTTTGCAAATTGAAAAGCAGTACGGCAAAGGCTCGATTATGCGTCTTGGCGAAGAAGCAGGTAATACGGAGATTGACGTTATCCCTACGGGTTGTTTAACGTTGGATCTTGCTTTGGGGATCGGCGGTTTTCCCCGCGGGCGTATTATCGAAATCTACGGTCCTGAATCCTCTGGTAAAACGACGGTTGCCTTGCATGCGATTGCCGAAGCCCAAAAAATGGGCGGCGTAGCCGCATTTATCGACGCGGAGCACGCATTAGACCCCGTTTATGCGAAAAAATTAGGTGTAAATCTTGACGAATTGTACGTTTCCCAACCAGATACGGGCGAACAGGCGTTGGATATTGCGGACGCTTTGGTAAGAAGCTCGGCGGTAGATATTATTGTTGTAGACTCCGTTGCGGCACTTACGCCGAAGGCGGAAATCGAAGGGGATATGGGCGATTCTCACGTCGGGTTGCAGGCACGTTTAATGTCGCAAGCACTTCGTAAATTGACGGCTATCGTCAATAAATCCAAAACGTGCGTCATTTTTATTAACCAACTCCGTGAAAAGGTCGGTATTATGTTCGGTAACCCCGAAACGACGCCGGGCGGTAAAGCGCTTAAATTCTATGCAAGCGTTCGTTTGGACGTAAGAAAAGGGGATACCTTAAAAGATACGGACGGCGTGATGGGAAATAGAACCAAGGCAAAAGTCGTTAAAAACAAATTAGCGCCCCCTTTCCGTCAAGCGGAATTTGACATTCTCTTCGGCGAAGGTATATCGCAAGAAGGCTGTATCATGGATATGGGCGTACAGTTTGATATTTTGGGCAAGAGCGGTTCGTTTTTCAGCTATAACGGCAACAAAATTGCGCAGGGTAGAGAAAAATTACGTTTGTATTTGAAAGAAAACCCCGAAATTTGCGCGGAAATTGAACAAAAAATCCGCGACGCGGCAAAGGGTAAAACAGAACCCGAAGAAGAAAGCGAAGAATAACGTAAAAAATCGGACGAAATTTTCGTCCGATTTTTTATATTTTTAGAAACACAGCTGCGGTTACACCTAATACAAAGGCAAAAATACGGGAAATAGTTTGCTTTTCACGAAATATAATAACGCCGCATAGCATTGCCATCAATAGCGACCCCGCGGAGATAATCGGGTACATAACGGAAGCATTTTCGATCTTGGCAAGATATAGAGTGAGAAAGTTTGCACCGCCGTTCGCTACGCCTGCAAAAACTGCATAGCCTTTTCCTTTTTCTTGTTTCCAAACAGTCAAGCTATCTTTTTTTGAGAAAAACATTCCGCCAAAAACAAAAAGGGAAAGCGCCATGGCGTAAATCATAAATTCGTCGTTATATGCATTTGAATAATATGATTGATATTCTTTTTGCAAAACGGAATTAAATCCGTTGCATAAAAAAGTAATTGCGACGTATACGATCCAACGGAAAGAAGTAGTGTTTTTTTCGTTTTTATCTGCATTTTTGGTAACAGGGATTGCAAAAAGAACGATACTGACAAGTAAACAAATTAGTCCGATAATTATATTTGTCGTGAATGGCTCGTTTTTGAAAGCGATACCGTAAATCGTGGGAATGATCAAGGAATATGCGACGAGCGGACTTGTCATGGAGAGTGGACCGCAGGAGAGAGCTTTATGACCGCAATAAGTAGCTATGCAAAGTAATGCGCCAAAGGCTACACCGTAAGCTAGGGTAGGCAAATGAAAGGAAAATCCGTTTATGCCTATCAGGATAAACATAAATAATGCGGCAGCTGCACGAACGACGTTAAATAATAAATCATGCTCATGTTGGCGATTGTACAGCTTAACGGAAAGCGATTGCGCTCCGGAAAGAAGAATAATGGATAGATATAAACTGATGATAAACATATCTACTACGTAATATCCTGTATTTGTACTTTGGACCAACCTGCGTGCTCGTATTCGCCTTGCACGGGGCAAACTTTGCGTATGATGCTCGCCAAATAAGCGGTAAGATAACTATGGGTGTGCGGTGCATTTGCCTGTTCCCAAGCCATGACAGCCATTTGTCCAACCATGGGCATGCCAGCGGAAAGGGTATGCCAAGTGGTATGGATAATGCCGTTAAGATTATATTCTTTGACTGTTTTAGCTGACGCAGATAAGCAGTCCAAGGAAAAATCAAACGGACAGCAAAAAACTTCAAACCCGTTATTTTGGAAAAATAACGCCGTTTCAATAGGAAACTTTTTGGCTTCATATTGCCAGTCGGCAATGAGAATAGAGCGTGATAACTTTTTCATTAAAAGCTTTTGAATTTCTTCGCTTGGAGCAAGTGCGTAATAGCGGTTATCCGTTTCTTTTGCATAGCTTTTTGCGTCGTATAACAGCATATCGCCCCACATAATGGTTTTAACGCCCATATTTGATAATTCCGCAGCGACGTCGTTGATATAATCGACAACGACGTTAAAATCGTGCTCACTCAAACTGCCGTAAGCTTCGTCGCAACCGATATGGAAATATGCACCGCCGAATAATTCTATCAATTCACACCGTATTTGTTTATGCAAAGCTTTGGTCTTTGCGTTTTCCAAATTCCAGTTCCATCCCGTGATATCAAATAGGGGCGCAAGCTCGGGTGCTTGATCTAATACGACGTGTTTTCCATGCCGAACGCGCGACGCCGTGGCGTGCCCCCAATGATTGAACATGGGAATAGGCTGCAAGCCCAAAGCTTTTGCTTCTTGCAATAAGGGACGGAAGTCATCTTTTGTGAAAGCGTTTTTCCACGATAAAGCCTTTAAACAATCAAATTGCAACATACCCCAAAATTCAATAATGATATGCGTGTAGCGAAGAAAAGCAGCGGTGCGAATAAACTTTTGCGCGAAATATAAGGTGGTTTCAGGAAAAATACAAAGGTGTATCATGCGTGTTTTAATCGCGCCTTCGTCTTGAATGGTACAACAAGGAATTGAAAAATTCTCTTTTCCGCTTTCCGTTTCCAGAGTGGTGATATTGTCTAAAAGCGCAAAAAAGCCGTATATCAAATTTTGGCTGTCGACGGCGGAAATGGAAACGCCCGTTTTCGTAATTTGTAAAATATAACCGTTTTTTGGTATGGGTAAAACTTCCGCTTGACCGATTATTAAAATATGCTCGTTTGTCGGTTGAAAGTTAATTTTACTTGCATTTGCGCAAAATCCATGCCAAAATTCCGCAAAAATATTGTTGCAAAGCGCACGGTCGGCAATAGCCGCCACGTCCGCGCCGAAAATAAACTGTTCGTTTTTAACTGCCTGAAAAGAAACAGGTTGGATAAACATAATACAACTCCTAATGTGTTTTAGTAAATATAGTTTAGCAAAAAAAATATATCTTTTCAACCCCATAATCAATTAAAAAAGTGGATTTTTCGCTTTATAAATGCTATAATATATCCAAGGAGAAAAAATATGCTGTATCATTGTGATCATTTAACCTTTAAAATTATATCCGTCAACCGTATTAAAAACAAAAAAGGGCGCATTTGCGTGGGTGGGCGACCCTTTCATGCTTTGGCGTTTCGTTGTAGCGGGAACGGTCGTTTTTTACTTCCAAACGGTCAGCGATTGTATTCAGGGGAGAAAAATATATTTTTTATGTCGGCGGATATGCCGTATGAAGTAGAGTATACGGACGGAGAAACGCTAGTCGTGCATTTTTTATCCCAAGACTATAAAACGACGGCTGAAAATTATGACTTTCAACCGTCCGCCCGTTTAATATATTTATTTGAAGAAATATTCAAACAATGGCAAAAACAAGAGTGTATTTACGCTATCAATGCATTGTTTTATCAAATACTACACGAACTTCGAAAAGCGGGAAAGGAAAATTGTCTGCAAGAGCCTTTTTTCCAAGCGGTAGAATATTTAGAAACGCGTTTTAACGAGCAAGATTTGAGTATTGCGAAAATTTGTCGGGAATGTGGTATCAGTACGGCAAATTTTCGGTTGAAATTTGGAAGAGTGTACGGCGTGTCGCCCATTGAGTATTTAACAAGGCTACGTATCGGGTATGGTTTACGATTACTGTCCGACAAGACTTTTACCGTGGAGCAAGCGGCGCAAGAATGTGGATTTAGCGACGGGAAATATTTTTCGCGTATTATCAAAAAAAATTACGGTATTTCGCCGTTGCGGCTTGCTAAAAAAATTTCCATGGAATAAAAGAGCGATTGAGAAAAATATTTCGTATTTGAAAAAGTATTTTCCGTCAAATCATTGACATTTCTTAAAATATATTGTAAAATAGTATCGATAGAAAAAATTATAAGTCGGATTAACCGTTAATCCGTTGACATAATAGATTTTATCAAATATATTTTAATACAGGAGGCACAAAATGCACAATTTTAATTTTGGCGTCCTGTTTCTTAACATTACGTTGCCTGTGGCGATTGTTATCGCCGTAGTCGCTGCCGTGCTTGCACTTGCCGGTGGAATTGCGCTTGGTTGGTTTGTATTTAAACAAATCAGCGAAAAGAAAGTTGGTTCAACTGAAGAAAGAGTTCGCAAAATCATCATTGACGCGGAAGCGGAAGCGGAGCAAATCAGGGCCCAAGGTAAAGAGGAAAGCAAAAGGGCGTTAAAAGAAGCTCTTTTGGAAGCAAAGGAACAGGATTTAAAATTAAGAAACGAATTTGAACGCGAAAGCAAAGAAAAGAAGGCGGAAATCCAGCGTATGGAGCAACGCGTTGCTCAAAAAGAAGATGCGCTTGATAAAAAGTCTGAGGCGTTAGAACAGCAAAAGGATAACTTGTATAAGCAAGAAGAAGAAGTCAAGCTTTTGCAAGAAAAACTCAATTCTCAACACGAATTGATGGTTCAAGAACTGGAAAAGGTCGCGCAATTAACGCGTGACGAAGCCAAACGCTTACTCACCGAAGAAATTCTCGATACCGCTCGTCACGACGTAGCGTTGCAGGTGAGAAATCTCGAACAGCAAGCCAAAGAAGAAGCGGATATGAATGCGAAGAAAATAATTTCGCTCGCCATTCAAAAATGCGCTGCTGATCAAGCGTCTGAAATCACCGTTTCGGTCGTTCCGCTCCCTAGCGACGACATGAAAGCGCGTATTATCGGTCGTGAAGGGCGTAATATCCGCGCTTTGGAAAATGCAACGGGTATTGAATTGATTATTGACGATACTCCCGAAGTGGTTATTTTATCGGGCTTTGACCCCGTACGTAGAGAAATTGCCCGTCTTTCTTTGGAAAAACTCATTAACGACGGCAGAATTCATCCCGCGCGTATCGAAGAAACGGTAGAAAAAGTCAGCCGTGAAATGGATCTTCAAATCAAAGAAGCAGGCGAAGCGGCGGTCTTTGAAGCAGGTATCTTTGGTTTACACCCCGAACTTATCAAGCTTATCGGTCGTTTGAAGTTTAGAACGAGTTACGGTCAAAACGTGTACAAACATTCCATGGAAGTATCTATGTTGGCAGGGCAAATGGCGGCAGAGTTGGGTTTGGACATCAACTTTGCAAAACGCGCAGGTTTGCTCCACGATATCGGTAAAGCGGTTGACCAAGAACAGGAAGGCACGCATATCCAAATCGGTGCAGACCTTGCCAAGAAGTACAAAGAAAACGCAAATATCGTCAATGCGATTATGGCGCACCACGGTGACGTCGAGCCTAAGACGATTGAAGCCGTACTCATTCAAGCTGCTGACGCGATCTCGGGTGCTCGTCCCGGCGCGAGAAGAGAAATGGGTACGAATTACGTGAAACGCCTTGAAAAGCTGGAAGAAATTGCGTCTAGTTTCCGCGGTGTAGAAAAGAGCTATGCGATTCAAGCGGGCCGTGAAGTGCGCGTTATCGTAAAACCCGAACAGGTCGACGACGCACAGGCATTGTTCCTTGCTAAGGATATTGCAAAGAAAATCGAAACCGAGTTGGAATATCCTGGGCAAATCAAAGTCAACGTTATCCGCGAATTCCGCGGCGTAGAATACGCAAAATAAAAAACGAGAAACCGCCGATTTTAGGCGGTTTCTTTTCGTATGGTAAAGATATGAAACGACTAAAAAGCTTGTTAATTATGACTGTTTTTTGCCTGTATTTCCTATTTGGCTGTGCAAATGCAGGGGCTATCCCTAATGGAAAATACGCTATGACGGCAGAGGAAGGAACGTTCGTTTTAACGGAAAGCAACTCGGTAGAATTTTACTGGGAGATAGAAGGGAATAAGGGTAAATATTACGAAAGTAGGGCGCTTGCCGCAAAGTTCAATATCGTCGAAGAAAACGGAAAAATCTATTTTCAAAGTTACCAATGGTTTGATATTTTATTATGGAAAGAAATAGGCAGGACGTTCAAATACGAAGTTCTCTACGATAAAGCTACAAGCAGCATAACGATACTTTGGTAAAAAGAATAGCGCGGAAACTTTTCCGCGCTAGTTTTATTTTTTATGGGGAATTAGTACATACCGCCCATATCACCGCCGGCAGGAGCTGCCGCTACGGGGGGAGTAGGGATATCGGTTACGATACTTTCCGTCGTAAGCAAGGTGGACGCAACGGACGCTGCGTTTTGGAGTACCGAACGGGTTACCTTCGTGGGATCGATAATACCACATTCTACCATGTCGCAGTATTTGTTGTTCAAAGCGTCGAACCCGTAGTTGTTCTTCTTGGAATTGAGTACCTTATCGACGATAACCGAACCGTCCAAGCCTGCGTTTTTCGCAATTTGACGAATGGGTTCTTCCAAAGCTTTCAAAACGATAGTCGCGCCCGTCTTTTCGTCGCCCGAAAGGCTTGCTACTAACTTTTTCACAGCGGGAACGGCGGAAAGGAGTGCGCTGCCGCCACCGGGAACGTAGCCTTCTTCAACCGCTGCGCGCGTCGCCGCCAAAGCGTCGTCAATACGTAATTTCTTTTCTTTCATTTCTACTTCGGTAGCCGCACCTACGCTGATAACGGCTACGCCGCCTGCAAGCTTGGCAAGACGTTCTTGTAATTTTTCTCTGTCGTAATCGGACTTCGTTTCAAGGATTTGCGATTTGATAGAAGCGATACGCGCTTTGATATCTTCCACGTTACCTGCGCCGCCGACAATCGTCGTGTTTTCCTTATCAACTCTAACCGCGCTTGCTCGACCAAGCATATCGGGCGTAACGTCCTTAAATTCAATGCCAAGGTCGGACGAAATCACCTGCCCGCCCGTCAATACGGCGATATCGCGAAGCATTTCTTTTCTTCTGTCGCCAAACCCGGGGGCTTTTACAGCTACGGAATTGAACACGCCTTTCAGCTTATTGACAATCAACGCCGCCAAAGCGTCGCCTTCTACGTCTTCCGCGATAATCAAAAGCTTTGCGCCTTGCTGAGCAAGGGGCTCGATAACAGGGAGAATTTCTTGCAAACTGGAAATCTTTTTATCCGTAATAAGGATATAGGGGTTTTCCATAACCGCTTCCATTTTATCCGTGTTCGTTACCATGTACGCCGACGCATAACCGCGGTCGAACTGCATACCTTCTACGGTGGAAAGCTCGGTGTTCATAGATTTACCTTCTTCAACGGTAATAACGCCGTCTTTGCCCACAATTTCCATGGCTTTTGCAATCAACGCGCCGACTTCGGGGTTGCCTGCGGAAATAGACGCCGTTTGTTCGATAGCTTTGTTGCTTTCTACGGCTTTGGAAATGCTCTTTAAGTGTTCTACGGTAGCGTCTACCGCCTTTTTAATACCTTCTTTTAAGATAATGGGATTTGCGCCAGCGGCAAGATTTTTTAAGCCTTCACGAACGATTGCTTGCGCCAAAACAACGGCAGTCGTCGTACCGTCGCCCGCTACGTCGTTGGTTTTGGTGGAAACTTCTTTAACGAGCTGCGCACCCATATTTTCAAACGGGTCGCTAAGTTCAATTTCTTTTGCAATTGTAACGCCGTCGTTGGTGATAAGGGGAGCGCCGAATTTCTTATCGAGAACGACGTTTCTACCCTTAGGGCCGAGCGTAATTTTTACGGTATCTGCAAGTACGTTTACACCTGCTTCTAATGCTTTTCTTGCGTCTTCGCCATATTTAATTTGTTTAGCCATAATCTATATCTCCTTGAAAAATCCAAAATTAGTCTTCTACGATAGCGAGAATATCGCTTTGCTTGATAATGGTAAATTCCTTACCGTCTACTTTAAAATCAGAGCCTGCATATTTAGCGCAAAGCACTTTATCGCCTACTTTAACCTGCATGACAATTTCTTTGCCGTCGATAACGCCGCCGGGGCCGACTGCAACGACTTGACAAGTTTGGGGCTTTTCTTGCGCGGAAGAAGGCAGGAAAAATCCGCTTTTCGTCTTTTCTTCGACGGTTAAGTTTTCTACAACGACTTTGTCGAATAAGGGTTTGATGTTCATAAAATAATCCTCCGATAATTTTGCGCCAAAAGGTGCGTTTATTTTTTATACGGTTATATTATAAACGCATTTTAAGCATAGTCAAACAAAAATTTGGAAAAAACAAGCAAAAAAAATGTTTTCCGTGAAAATAATATTTGAAAGTATTGATTTTCCTTGAAAATTATGTTATAATAAACTGTAACTGAACGTAAATAAGGAGTAATTTATGGCTGTTTTTAATAAATGGGATCGTCGTTTTATGCAACTTACTGAAACGGTAGCAACGTGGTCAAGCTGTTTTCAAGAAAACAGACACGTCGGCGCGGTTATCGTAAAGGATAAACGCGTTATGACGACGGGTTATAACGGCGCGCCCGCAGGAATTCAAAGCTGTGAAGAAAAAGGGGAATGTTTGCGTAGAAAACTCAATATTCCCAGCGGAACACAGCACGAGCTTTGTTTTGCCGTTCACGCGGAACAAAACGCAATCATTCAAGCGGCGAAATACGGCATCAATATCGACGGTGCAACGTTATATTGTACGCATCAACCGTGCGTGATTTGCGCGAAGATGATTATCAACGCAGGTATCAAACGCGTAGTATATAAAAACGGCTATCCCGACGAATTTTCCTTGCAGCTTTTCAATGAAGCGCAGGTCGCCGTGGAAAAATATGAAATTTAATTTATAGGGAGAGCAAGTATGAATCCTATCGTAACTTTTGAAATGGAAAACGGAAAAACCTTCAAGGCGGAGCTTTTTCCCGAAAAAGCACCCAACACCGTAAATAACTTTTTGTCCTTGGTACAAAAAGGGTATTACGACGGCATTATTTTTCACCGCGTTATTGCAGGCTTTATGATTCAAGGCGGCGATCCTACGGGTACGGGCACGGGTGGTCCCGGCTATCATATTCACGGCGAATTTAGCGGAAACGGCTTTATACAAAACGATATCGCGCACGTTCGCGGCGTACTTTCCATGGCACGCGCGCAACATCCAAACTCCGCAGGCTCGCAATTTTTCGTTATGCACGAAGACGCTGACTATCTTGACGGACAGTATGCGGCTTTCGGTAAAGTCATTGAAGGTATGGAAACGGTAGACGCTATCGCAGAAACGAAAACCGACTGGGGCGACAGACCGTATGAAGACCAAAGAATGAAAAAGGTAACGGCGGAAACGTTCGGTGTACAATACGCCGAACCTGTGAAAGCGTAAGGAGTTTATCATGACGGATAATAGCATTTATACCAACCCGTTAATTACAAGATATGCAAGCAAGGAGATGCAGCACGCGTTTTCTGATGAAAAGCGTTTCAAGCTTTGGAGAAAGCTTTGGATTGCTTTGGCGGAATCGGAAATGGAGCTTGGACTCAACGTCACTTCCGAGCAGGTAGACGAACTCAAAGCGTTTGCCGACGATATCGATTACGAGCTTGCGGCAAAATTTGAAAGAGAAGTCCGCCACGACGTTATGGCGCACGTAAAGGCGTACGGGGCTTATGCAAAGAAAGCCATGCCTATTATACACCTTGGCGCGACGAGTTGTTTTGTCAACTGTAACGCCGAAGCGATTATGCTTGACGAAGCTTTGGATATCGTTTTGAAAAAGCTTGTCAACGTCATGGATAAGCTGAAAAAATTCGCTTTGCAATATAAAGACGTGCCGACTCTTGGTTTTACCCATTTACAACCCGCGCAGCTGACGACGGTTGGTAAACGCGCCACCCTTTGGTTGCAGGATTTGGAAATGGATTACGAAAATTTAATGCACGCAAAAGCTTGTATTAAACTTCGCGGGGTAAAAGGCACGACGGGTACGCAAGCAAGCTTTATGGAGCTTTTTAACGGCGACGAAGATAAAGTCAAAGAGCTGGAAAAACGCGTTGTTGCCAAGCTTGGTTACGATAAAGTTTACGGCGTTACGGGGCAAACGTATCCCCGTAAGCTCGATTATAATATCATATCCGTTCTTTCGCAAATCGCGCAAAGCGCTTATAAATTCTCTAACGATATCCGTATTTTGCAAAATATGAAGGAAATTGAAGAACCGTTTGAGAAAAATCAAATCGGTTCGTCGGCCATGGCGTATAAACGTAATCCCATGCGCTCCGAGCGTATCGGTTCGTTGGCGAGATACGTTCTTTCGTTGCCGACGAACAGCGCAATCACCGCGTCTACGCAATGGTTCGAGCGTACGTTGGACGACTCGGCGAATCGTCGTATCGTCAACGCGCAGGCATTTTTGTCTGTCGACGCCATTTTGAATATTTATATGAACGTTGCGGAAAATTTAGTCGTATACGAAAAGGTTATCGCTAAGCACATTCGCGCGGAACTGCCGTTTATGGCGACGGAAAATATCATGATGGAATGTGTTAAGAAGGGCGGAAACCGTCAAGAATTGCACGAACGTATCCGCGTTCTTTCCATGGAAGCAGGTAAAAACGTTAAAGTGGAAGGTTTAGAAAATAATCTTATCGAACTGATCAAAAAAGATGAAATGTTCACACCTGTTTGGGATAAATTAGACGAAATTTTAGACGCGAAGAAATTTATCGGCAGAGCGCCTTCTCAAACGGTGGAATTTATTCAAAACGAAATTGACCCGATTTTGGAAAAGCACGCCGATTTGCTTGGGGAAAAGGGTGACGTTCGCGTGTAAGCGCATAATTAAGTGGGGTAAATGATGATTTACGATATTGCAGGTCTTAGAATTGACATTCAAAATAGATGCAAATTCACCGAAAAATTTTGCGAAGGCTATTTGTCCGACAATCAAATTTCCGCGGCGGATTTATCCGTTTTTGTAACCAACGAAGAATTTTATGCGGAAAAGAGTAATCCTGGAAACTTTTCGGACGGGTATATTGAAAATATTTGCTTATATCGCAATATTTGCAAGCAACTTCCTAATTTAGACCGTTTTTTACTACATTCGGCTATTTTGCAGTATGAAAATGAAGCGTTTGCCTTCTTGGGTAAAAGCGGTACGGGAAAATCCACCCATACGGGGCTTTGGTGCAAACATCTTGACGGAGTGCGTATCGTCAATGGCGATAAACCCATTTTACAATGGAAAGACAATGAATTTTTGGCATACGGTACGCCGTGGATGGGAAAGGAAGGCTTGGGGAGTAATACGGTAGCGCCTTTAAAAGGCTTATGCTTTTTAGAACAATCCCCGATAAATGAAATTGTTCGTTTAACTCCCGCACAAGCGGCAAATCGCATTTTTACGCAGGTATTGATGCCGCAAGATATGGAAAATGCCGAAAAAACTTTGGAGCTTTTGGATAAGCTGGTAACGATTGTGCCGTCTTATCTTTTGAAATGCACGATATCGGAAGAAGCGGTAAAATTATCGTTTGAAGCCTTAACAGGAAAAAAATATCCGTTATAATCGGAGAGGGAGAAATTATGAAGATAAAAAGTGGATTGATTTTACGTAGTGTAGGCGGCGAAAACGTCGTTGTGCCCGTAGGTGAAATGAGCAAAAAATTCCATGGCATGATTACGTTAAATGAAACGGGCGCGTTCCTTTGGAAATTCTTTGCGGAAGATCATACGCAAGAAGAAGCGGTTGCGGCTTTGCTCGCGGAATACGACGTAAGCGAAGAAATCGCGCAAAAAGACGTGGCGAAATTCGTCGAAGCAATCTCGCAAGGGTTTGCGGAATAATATCGCATGGAAACGCGTTCGGAACAAAAATTGAAAATTGAAGACGTTCTTGCGCAAAAAGGCGTATACGTTGGGCCGACGGTAGGGATTAGTATGCTGCCCATGTTAAAAAATAGACGGGATACTATCGTCGTAAAACCGAAAACCGAACGCTTAAAACGTTTGGACGTGGCCTTATATAAGCGTGGCGACGCCTACGTATTACACCGTGTTTTGCAACCCATTGACGGGGGATATATTATTCGCGGCGATAATTGTTATAGCGACGAAAAAGTTCCTGAAAACGCTGTTTTCGGGGTGTTAACGGAGTTTTTTCGCAAGGATAAGCACTATTATTGCACCGACGAAAAATATATCCGCTACGCAGAAAAACGCTTAAAAACGTATAAAAGAAGACGTTTTTTCGTCCTTTTTAAAGCAAAGTGCGTGGCTGCAATTAAAAAAGTAGTAAAGCCTTTTAGGAAAAAGTAAGTATGCAAACGGAAAAGATACTCACAAAAGACGGAAAAGCATGGCTCAAAAGGGAAATGCGTCCTTATCGCGGTTACATTGTCTTTTTGACCGTTTTCAGCGTGGTAACAACGTTACTTTCGCTCGCTTTTGCATATATTGTAAGATATCTTTTGAATAGCGCAACACAGGGGGCGGAACAGCTTTTATGGTTGTTTTCCGCGGTTATTCTTGGGTTGCTTTTATTGCGTATCGCCTTGCAAACGGTGGCGAATTATCAGGCGGAAAAATTACGCGCAAGAATCGTCGTAGAGCTCCGTTCCAGAATTTTTTCTAAGATACTTCGTTCCGACTATGCGCGTCTGCAATCCTATCATAGCGGCGATTTATTAAATCGATTGACAGCCGACGTGCAAGAAGTGGCAGCGGATACGGTGGGCTTAGCGCCTGCTCTGGTGGGAATGGCAGTACAATGCCTTGGCGCGATTGCGGCGCTATTGACGATAAATCCGTTATTTACGGCTATTTACGTCGTTTGCGGTACAATGTTCGGCGGGATTACCGCTTTATTTAGAAAATATATCAAGAAAAGCCATAAAGAAGTCATGCAGGCGGAGGGCGTTGTCCGTTCGTTTATGCAAGAAAGCATTACTTCGACAATGACGGTAAAATCGTATAGCGCGGAACAAAAAACGGTAGAAAAAGCGGATAAAAACGGCGACGTTTATTATGAAAAACGTATGAAACGCAACGTACTTCGTTCTTCTATGAGCGCCGTATTTTCCCTTTTGAGTAACTTTGGTTTGATTTTTGCCGTCGTATGGTGTAGCATTAGCGTTTTATACGGTGGAAATACTGATTACGGCTCTATCGTATCGGTTATTTTGCTCTTAATGCAGCTGCAACACCCGTTTTCGGCATTTTCGTCCGTTATTCCTGCGTATTACGCGCGCTTAGCAAGTGGGGAACGTTTGCAGGAAATTGACGCGTTACCGCATGAATTGTCCGCCGATAACGAGCAAATAGATATTCCTGCTATTTATTCGGATATGCAAAACGTGTCCATGAACGATATTACTTTTGGGTACGGCGAAGAGCTTGTTTTTGACAAAGCATCAGCTGTGTTTGAAAAGGGGAGTATCCTTTGCTTGACGGGCGCGTCGGGAGCAGGAAAGAGTACGGTATTTAAGCTGCTGCTTAACGTTTATAAGCCGTCAAATGGGCAAATGGCAATCGTTGGTAAGGAGCGTAAGACGCCGCTTACTTCGCAATATCGTGGATTGTTTGCTTACGTCCCGCAAGGAAATTTTCTGTTTTCAGGTACGATTTATGAGAATTTGACCTTTTTTAGTGATTGCACGGATAAAGCAAGCTTAATGGAAAAAGTCAAAAACGCCTTGCAGGTTGCCTGTGCGGAATTTGTTTGGGATTTGCCGCAAGGACTGCAAACGCCATTGTATGAAGGCGGCGAAGGACTTTCCGAAGGACAGTTGCAACGTCTTGCCGTAGCGCGCGCCGTTTTATCCGATCGTCCGATTTTGCTCTTGGACGAAGCCACGTCGGCGTTGGACGGGGATACGGAGCGAAGACTGCTGGAAAATATTAAAGCGTTGCGCAATAAAACCTGTCTAATTGTCACGCATCGTCCTGCGGCGTTGGATATAGCCGACGGCGTTATCAACGTGGAGAAGGGCACAATGGAATACGTAGAAAAAACTCGGGAATAATCCCGAGTTCATTTTTTTTGAAAATATTGCAGTATTCAAGGAAAAAACGGTTGACGAACGTGCTTTTGTTTGTTATAATATTATAGTGCTTTGGAGGCGTAGCTCAGTTGGTTAGAGCGCTACCTTGACATGGTAGAGGTCGGAGGTTCGAGCCCTCTCGCGTCCACCAAAATAAAAAAGACCACTCGATTGAGCGGTCTTTTTTCGTTGTCTTTATCGATTGTTTGATGCGTCTTTTTTAGAAAGCATATAATAGAAACCTACGAAAATCAACATATTCAATAAATAAAGTACGGGGAATAAAACGTAAGAAAGCAACTGTGCGGGGTCGTTGAGCTCTGCTTTCAAGAATACGGCAATCATAGTTACAAGGATTACGCCGATGGCAAAAAGTACCGCCGTGGTTAAAATATACGTAGCGTGTTTTTTAAGGCGCACACGCGGTTTATAACCCATAGCGTATAATATAGCGCAAACGATAAATACGCCGAAACCACCGGCAAAACCGATAATAGGATAGGCATATGAAACGCCAAGATAATCCTTTAAGAAGAAAGCCAACAAGCTTTCAAAAGCGATAATGCAAAATACGATAAACGCCGAACGGAAAAGGACTTGCCCCATATTATACGTTCCGCGTAACGTGGCTGTGTTGCCTTCCGTGCGTTCTTGTGTAGGCGTAGCAGCAAAACGCATATTTCCTGCTGCTTGTAATTTAATGCCTTCTGCCTGCGCGCGTTGTTCTAAATCCGAATAATTCATGGCAAACGG
The DNA here is from genome assembly GCA_017626305.1 of Clostridia bacterium. Taxonomy (GTDB): domain Bacteria; phylum Bacillota; class Clostridia; order Christensenellales; family Borkfalkiaceae; genus Scatosoma. The sequence goes on along the minus strand of JAGAIW010000108.1, from coordinate 22,411 downwards.
TTGCGTGGGCTGTTGTGACGGCTGCGGAGCAGGGGAGCTATACGGCGTAGGATTTGAATAGCGATAATCGTATCTACCGTTTCCGCCGTAGGTAGCTGCGGCGTATTGCTGTGATTGAAAATCTCTATACGCATTATTCAACGAATTTTCACGTTGATTCAGCTCCATTTCCTTTTCTTGCAATTCCGCATACTTTCTTTGCAATTCTTCTTGATTGTTTTTAGCGGCTTGTTCCGTGTCGTTGCGCAGTTTTTCCACTTCCGCCTTGTCTTTGCTAAGCTGTGCTTGCCTGTCGTTTAAATCGGCTTTTTCGCGCTCAAAAGTGCGCAACTGCTCGTCGTAATACAATTTGTCGGCTTGCAGCGTGCTGCGTTCATTTTCAAGCTTTTGTAAGTTCTCGTTAAAGAGTTTTACTTGCACGTTATACGAGCTCAGCTTATCGGCATAATCAAATTTTTCCGCAGCAAGCGCATTTTTCCGCTTAATTAAATCAAGTTGTTGTTGATTATATACCGCTTGACGGGCGGACAATTCTTTTTGTTGTGTCTGCAAAACCAAAATATCTTCTTGTAATTTTTGGTTGTTACGCATCCATTCCGTTTCACGCTGTTGTAAGTCGGCAAGCTTACGTTCGACGTCTTCGGTGGACGCCGTCGTTTCGGAATGTTTGTCGTCAACGTATTTTTGCTGTTCTTCCAAAGAATACTCACGTTGCGTAATTTCATACGTTTTCTTGTCAATGGATTCACGTTCGGCTTGCAAGCTTTCGCGCAGAGCATTCAAATCGTTTTTCTCTTTGTCAAGCTGTGCTTTACTTTCTTCAAAAGCTAAATATTCGTTACGAAGGGAATCGCGTTCGACTTCTAACGTTTCTAATTTATTCTTTAATTCATCACGCTCGTCCGAAAGCGCCATGCGTTCAGCGTCTAACGCGTATTTTTCCGATTCCAAAGCAGAACGCTGTTCGTCTAAGATGGATTTATCCGCTTGTAAATCGGAAAGGGAAGATAAAGCTTGTTCTCTGCGGGCAAGCTCTTCTTCTTTTGCGGCAACAAAAGCTTGCATATCTTGCGCATTTTGCGCTAGCTGTTCTATCTTTTTCTTGCTTTCTTCAAGCTCGGTTTTACTAGTTTCAAGTTCTTCGCGCTGACGCTCTACTTGCGCTTGTTGCGCGCGAAGTTCGATATCCTTTTTATAGAATTCAGCCGATTTTGCGTCAAAATCATTTTTGAGAAGTTGAATGGTGTTCTCATTTGCGGCAACGGCGGCATTCAAAGCGGTAATTACGGATTTTTTGTCGTCTAATTCCGCTTTCACGGAAGAAAGCTCGTCCTTAACGTCTTGTAATTCTTGGCTGTTATCTTCGCGCGCCGATAAAGCCGCGTTTTCTTGTTGCAAAGCAAGGTTTGCTGCGCGCAATTCTTCCGTTTCACGGACGCGAGCGTCAAAGGCGGCTTTTTGTTCTTCCAATAAATTTTTTAAACGCACAATTTCCGCGCTTTGGTCTTCTAGTTTTGCTTTTGCGTCGTTTATTTCCGTTTCTTTTTGCGCAAGCTCGTATTCCTTTGCTTCAAGCAAAGCTTGCTTTTCGGATAACGCGCGCTCCGTTTCTTCCAACTCTTTGGCTTGTCTGTCGTTCTTTTCGCGAAGCTGCGTTACGTCCGATTTTTGAGAAGAAAGGGTAGAGCTTTGCGTGGAAAGCAAGGCGCGTTCCCGTTGGAGCTCGTTGCGCAAGGAATTTAAGGCTTTTTTCTCGTCTTCCAAAGCGCGTTCTCTTGCGGCAAGGGAAGTTTTTAATTCCGTCAATTCCTTTTGCTTTTCGGTGATAAAGGAAAAATCGTAATGCGCTTCACCGTCGGAGATTAAACTGTCGATAATCGTACGGGAAAATTCCCATTCAGAAAGATTTTTTTGCGTGAACTGTCTGCCGGCGTCGGTAAGGGAGAAGTACTTTCTTCTTCCGCCGTTAGAGTAGTCGCCGTACGTACCTTTTACGTATTCTAAGCTCTCCAAACGCTTTAAGGCGCTGTAAAGGGTAGGTTCACGCAAGGTATACAAACCGCCGCTTTTGTGCGTGATTTCATTGATGATTTCCAAACCGTATTTATCGCCGTCAAACAAACTGCGTAAAATAATGGTATTGATATGACCGCGAATAAGGTCGGCGCTGATTTCAAAGCTTTGTTCTTGTCCGCCCGTGAGTACGTTCTCTTCGCGTGCGTTCAATTCCAACTCATCCATAGTATTCTCCTACAATTTTATAGTACTTTGTCAGACGAAGTATTACTATGCCAGACAAAAATAATTGAATTATATACATTATAACACAAATATATACGCTTGTCAATATACTATGCCGAAAAAAGCGGATTTTCTAAGAAAATTTGGCGGATTTTTACATTTTTTCTTTTTGTTGCATTGACTTTTATACGAGAAAATTGTATAATGTTCGTATGGAAAAGTATCAACACACAAAACAATTTCAGGTAAAGTACTGTGAAGCGGATTTTAAGGACGAATTAAAACTTTCCGTTGCTCTTTCATATATGGAAGAAGTAGCTTGTTCTAGCGCGGATGAGCTGGGGTTTGGTTACGCCTTTGTAAAATCGAAAGGTTACGCGTTTATGGTATCGGGTATTTGTTGCGAATTTGTTCAGCCCATTTTATTAGGGGATATCGTAACGGTAAAAACGTGGCCGACCCCGCCTACGTTTGTGATCTTCGGCAGAGAATATCAAATGCTGGATAAAAACGAGAAAGTGCTGATGAATGCCAGCTCTCGTTGGTGTTTAATCGATATGACGTCGGGAAAAATTTTGAAATCAAAGTATATTGATAATCAAGATTATTCTATGTATAACACCGATAAAGCATTACAGGTGGACAGTTGGAAAATTGCGCAGTTTCCCATAGAAGAAGGGGAATTAAAATTTACGATTAAGATTGCCAACTCAGAGTACGACCATAATATGCACGTCAATAATACGCGTTACGCCGATTACTGTTTGAATTGTTTTTCGATTGCCGAATTGTCTAATCGCAAAGTAAAACGGTTTGCGATTTCGTATGTAAAACAATGCAAGGAAGGGCAAACGCTACGCTTTTACCGTAAAGTAGAAAAAGACGGGGCGTATCTTGCACACGGATTTAACGAACAGGGAGAAGTAGTGGTACAATCGCGTATCGAATTTGAAAACGTATGAGAAAGAATGGAGTGGATAAAACGCTAACGCTGATAGAAGGTGGTGTATGCGCGCCCGAAGGCTTTCTTGCGGGCGGATATCATTGTGGGATTTCCGCCTACGGTAGCGTAACGCTAAACGGGGGGAATTCGCGCGATATCCGAGAAGATTTGGCACTTATTAAAGCGGATAGAAAATATCCCACGGCTTGTGCGTTTACGACGGCAGGCGTTTGCGGCGCGCCCGTAATCGTGTCCAAATACAATATCCGTCACGGCTATGCAAGCGCTATGTTTTGTAACAGCGGTATCGCCAACGTTTTGCAAGAACAAGGGGAAGATATGGCGAAAGCCATATGCTTTGCTTTGGAAGAAAAAGGGAAGATATCTCGCGACGAAGTCGTGATTACGTCGACGGGTTCTTTTGCGCAAAATTACCCGTATGAAATGGTAATGAACGGTATTGCAGGCTTAGTGAAAAATCTTGGTAGATCGCACGAACATAGCCTTGCGGCGGCAAGAGCCATGATGACGACGGACCGCCACGTTAAACAGGTATCGTATTCCTTTGCGTTAGGCGCGTATACTTGTAAAATAGGCGCAATTTTCAAAGGAGGTGCGCACGTTTGCCCGAATATGGCTACGACGCTTTGTTTTATAACAACGGACGTCAACGTTTCGCCAAAGATGTTGCAACGCGCCTTCAATTTTGCCGTAGCTGACGGCTTTAATCAAATATGTATTGACGGCGTTTCTTCGCCGAACGATACCGCTTGCATTATGGCAAGCGGTAAAGCGGGAAATTATATTGTGGATTGCGTGGATTCAGAATATAGAAAATTCAGTTATGCGCTAAGCGAAACGGTAAAAAGGATATGCAAAATTTTGGTTGCCGATAGCGGCAAAAAGACCTTTTCTTGCACCGTTTCGGGGATACGCTCTAAACAGCTTGCAAGGACGCTTTCCAAACAAATTGTTTCCAGCATAGCGATACGTCATTCTTTGGCGAAAGGGCTTATCGACCCGGCGGATATCATATGTTTAGCGACGACGTTAAGCGAATTTACGCACGTGGAAGATATTAAAATTAGCGTCAAATGTGAAGATACGCGTATTGTTATTTCGGAAGATACGGGCGCGCTGCCGTATCAAAATAGTTTCCAAGAAAAGTTAAAAAATGCAAACGAGATCGAGATACTTGTAGCCTTTCGGGAAGGGAATTATTCCGCTTCGGCTTTCGGCGTTTTAGACGTAGATATATAAAATTTTTCGTTGTAAAAAAGCGGCTTGTTTAGGCAAGTCGCTTTTTTTTGTTGTATTTTTTCATTTTAAATGGTATTTTTTAGGAAAAATGACAAAATTATAATGGCAATAACTAAGCGTAAAATGGTACTTTTTAACCCTAACTAAAAAAGGGTATTGCAAATAAAAAATGGCTGTGATAAAATGAAAATAACGTTCAGGGTAGGGGCATTATTTTCATAATTATAAAGAAATGGTGAAAAATTATGAGAGAAAACGATTTTAAAAGTAGACGTGATTACTTGCTTTCTAGCGAGTCGAGTGGTGATTTTTCGATAATACGTATAGGGTTCAACGATTATAATTTTATAGAGCCTTTTTTAAAATGGCGCATTTTGCCTTTCAAAGCGTTGCATTACATTTATTCGGGAAAGGGTACGCTGTATATCGGTGAAAAGCAATACGCCTTAGGCCCGCACCAGCTCTTCTATATCCCGTCAGGCGTTTTATGTAAATATTATCCCGATCCCGAAGACCCGTTTGCCTATTTTTGGTTTGACTTTGAAGGCAATCGTGCTATGGATCTACTTGCAAGCTCGGGGATTAGCGTTGATAATCCCGTTATTGATTGTCCCGAATATGTAAAATTCCAAAATAAATTATCCGAACTGGATAATGAACTGCAATCAAGTTCTTTGGGTTATTTTAGTATTTTGTCTAAGGTGTATAAAGCGCTTGATTATATCGTATCAAAAGAAAATCCTGCGGAAGAAGATAATAAAGAATTGCTAGTGAGTAGAATGAAACGCATTATAGAAGATTGCTATCAAGACGAATCGTTCAACGTAGAAACGCTTTGCAAAATGCTGTATCTTAGCCGTTCGTATACAAGCCGTATTTTCAAGGAAAAAACGGGGTATTCTTTGATTGATTATATTATCAAATACCGCATGGAAAAGGCAAACGAGTTTATTTTGAAAACTAGCCGTTCTTTGAAGGAAATTGCAGGGCTTTGCGGTTATGCTAGATATGAGTATTTCTTAAAACAGTATAAAAAATATTACGGCGTAAACGCAGGAAAAATCCGTTCGGGCAAGAGGGAGACGCTTTCATGATAAAGTATTCTAAAAAAATAGCGTGGATAGTGTCGGCGTTGCTTACTTCGCAGTTTCTATTTAGCGGAGCTGGTTGCAGTATGCCGACTTCTCAACCCGAAAGCGGCGATAGCTCGTCGTCCTATGATACGGCGTTTAAAGACGATTACGAATGGACGGAGGAGCTTGTCGTTCCTACCGTGGGTTACGAAAATACCTTGTCTGTACAGGAACGCTACGTTTATGACCAAGGCGGCGAAAAAGAACGTAAGGGGCTACTCCTTGCGAATTCCAACCAAAATACAGCTTTGGGGAACTGTTGGTGGTCAATGGACCTTGCGCCTACTTTCCAAGGAGTGACGGAGCTTGAATACTTATTGCCCGCGCTTACGGCGGAAGAAACTTCTTGGGGAATAACGGCGTTTGCCGTTTGTACGACGGACGGCGAAGAAGTCGGGTACGTTGGCAGAATGCACTACGACGGGCAAGGTCAGTTTGCAGGGGATATCAAGGGCACGGGCTATACGTACGACGTAAAAACCAATAAATATAAAACAAGCAACGATATGTATAACCGATTGATTGACGTTACCAAAACGTTGACGATGGAAAACGGTAGACATCCGTTTTTCAAGTCGCAGCAAACCATTTCCAATTTGCGTATTTTGCCCAACGTTAGGGCTGAAACCCCAGGTAAACTTGTCTTCAAATGGAATGAAACAGGCACGAAATTAGAAGTTTGGGTAAGCGTTCTTTTAAATAACGTCAGTATGGTGCGTATCGGAGAAATAGACGGACGTAGCATCAAAGACGGCTATAAAATCCGTATTCGTCACGTATATCCTGAACGGGACGACGCGACGGGTAAGGGCGTATATAGGGGTAGCGCACATTCGGTATTGCTGCTTTCTATCAACGGTGTATCACTTTCGGGTTTAAAACTCGGGGTGGAAGAATAAGGCATTTACGTCTATGAAACGTAGGCGTGGAAAATGATAAAAAAATATTTATAGGAGGTTTTATAACAACTATGAAAACTGTAACAAAAAAAGGCAGTATAATCGGTTGCGTAGCGGCGTGTGTGCTCAGCGCGGCGCTGGGCGTCGGTTACATATTGCCGAACACGTCGTCTGTCGCCACGGCAGACGTTGCAGGCACGATAACTCCGTCTGGGTTATTTGTCAATTCTCCCTTTACCGTAACGGAGAACCAGTCGCTCACCGTGTATAAGTCTCACCAATACGCCACGGATAAGGATAACAACAACTCCAACGCTGTTCCTGACGAGGCGTCAAAGGTTACCTATACGGGCTTAAAGGTCGATTTAAACGCTTATAGCATGGCAACGGTGGAAACGCCAATGAACGCAACGTTTACGGGCGATTTCAAGCTGTCCTACGTAACCCTTAACTCGTATAACAATGGCTTTACGTTTTTCATTGTCCGCGATTTGGACGGGAACGAACTGTTCCGCGTCGGCCGCGGTCATTACCAAGGAATCAATCCCCGTAACGGTATTGCGTATTTCCAACGTGGCGATATCGCTACCGCCCGTGAAAATGTGAGCTCGACAGGTGACGGCGATACGAAAAATGACGACGGTCAGACTCTTAAAGATGCCATAATAGGCGACGGTTATTTCACGTGGAAGATAGGGGCAGATTATACGGGTACGGTTAGTCAGTTCCCGAATATGGGCAGTTCTACCGGTAACTTTTCTAGCAAATATTCGGGTGTTCTTCCGCTTGGTTATTACGATAAAACGATTTCGGGGACGAAATACTATTTCCAGGAAGCAGGTAATTTGATTTTTGAATACGACGAAAGCGTGGATAAACTGTACGCAAAGGTCACCTTCCGTTGCGCGAATAGTCACGAAGATACGGTTGTAAATGACGGCGGCGTAATTGTCGATTACGCAAAGGTTGACCTGCCTATCGGGGAAATCGATTGCAGTAACGGTAAAAACGCAGACGTTAAAGCAGCATTTGAAAACGGCTACACCGTAAGTATCGGTAAAGACCAAACCTACCGTTCTTCAAATGTAGAAAATTTGTTGTTGCTTTCCTTAAACGACGTAAGCCTGAGCACGAACGTATCATATACAGAAAGCGTTACCAACGATATTCAATACGTCGGGGAAGAAAAAATCAACGGAGAAAACGTGATCAAGCTTCCCTTAGGCAGCGAATTGAATAACTTTGCTTACCGTACGATTACGACGAAAAAGCTTGCAGATAATTCGCAGCTTGGAATGCCTACCGTTGTGGAAGAAACGGTTACGCCTTCGCAAACCTTCGCAGACAAAGCAAAAGGCACGTATTCATTGACGGTGGAAAAGAACGGTCTTTCCAAGACGTATAAGGTTATCGTCAGCCCTTACGTTGACGCAACCGCCATTATCGATCCTTCTGCGCGTATGACGGCGTCCTTCTCTTCGACTACGCAATATACTTCTTATTCGAAAACCGAGCAAAAGACCTATTCCGGCGTACTTGTCAACATGCAAGGCGATTCGGTGGACAGCGTTGCAATCAAATCCACCTTTGTCGGCGATTATAAAATGGAATATATCTTTTCTGGAGATACCTGCTTGGGTGTGTTCTTCTTCGTTGTAAACGACACCAACGGGAACGAGCTGTTCCGCGTTGGCCGCGTAACCTATCAATATAATAATATGTCCAACGGTATGGCTTATTTCCAACGCGGTGACGTGGCTACGACGAGATATAACTATTGGACGACGGGCGACGGCGTAGCGAAGAATATTGATGGTGTAGCGATTGAAGACGCTGTAATCGGCGACGGCTACTTTACGTGGGATAAAAACCATACGTATACGACGGCGGTTGATTTCCCTAACGAAAGTGCCGCTACGGGTAATTTCCCCAACAAATATCAAGGTGTATTGCCCCGTTCGAATGCACAAAACGTAAATCAATCGGGCAACCTTATCTTTGACTGGGACGAAGCAGCGCAAAAGCTGTACATAAAAGTTACTTTTGCTACGCAGACAACGAATTCCGCCGATAAAGATTTCGGTACGCTTACCGATATGCCTATCGGTGAAGTAGATTGTAGTAACGGACAAAACGCGGACGTAAAGGCGGCTTTTGAAAAGGGTGGCTATACCGTTACTCTTGCAAGAGATACTACAAAACGCGATAAATGGGTATCCAGCGTTATTTTGTTGAATATCAACGGCGCGGATCTTAGCGACGGTAAGCTTTCCGCTGCGGAAAGTCTTGTTTTAGAAGATAGATTCGGTTTGAATATGACCAGCGGTGCATATATTCGTTACGGCGGCGACGCGGCTAGCAACGGTTTGCGTTTTGAAATGACGGCGAAGAAAGAAACGTATGAAACTATGATGGCAAACGTGGGCGAAAACAAGTACTATTCGGAAGTTTCCTACGGTATGTTTATCGTTCCTGCGGATTATGAAATGCTTTACGGCGAGCTTACGCAGGGTAACCTGTTCGGCGCTAACGCCGTATACGGTTGGAATAATGAAACGGGCAAGACCCAAGTTCTCAACCTTACCGCAAATGAATTGGGTCAATTTGAAGACGGTACGTATTTCTTCCAAGGCTCTATCGTAAACATTAAGGAAGAAAACATTGCGCGGGATTTCGTAGCTCGCGGTTATATCCGTTACGTTGTCAATGGTGTAGAAACGTATAAGCTTTTGAACTATGCAAACGGGGATAAGGACAACAACACCCGTTCGGTATACGAAGTGGCAACCAAAGCTGTTGCAGACGAAAAGGTTGGTGCGGACGCAAAAGCATGGTTCCAAACTAACTATATTGATAAAGTAGCCGCATACACCGTAAAATATCACAAGGTTGCAGCCGACTTAACGGTTACCACCGAAACGGTAACGGTATATGGCACGATCGGTTGCACGGTATATGCACCGCTTAAAACGATTGACGGCTATACTTTTAACGCAACCTATGCAGGTAGCGTACTCAGCGCAACGCTTGCACAAAGCGGCACGGTGCTTGAATACTACTTTGTAGCAAACGCCTAACGGAAGGGGGAAACAGAAATGAAAAAGTATTATGAACAACCTATTATGACGCTCGTAATGACTTTGCAAGACGTGATTACGGCTTCCGTTACGGGAGAAGATATGTACGTTTTCTCCCAAGAGAATCCTTGGAACGTTTTCGTAAGCTAAGGTAAATCTGTGTTTTCACGGAAAGGGGGAGTAATCTCCTTTTCCGTGGGAACAAACTTTTATAAGGAATTAGAAAATGAAAAGAAGAACCATCTATAAATGTCGCATGTTTGCGGCAACAGCTTTGGCTTTTACGCTTTCGCTTGGTGCGACAAGCATACTCTTCGCGAGCGCCGAAGGAGAAACGGTTGTTGGAAACGTAAACGTACAACAGCTAGCGAATCCCGTAGACGGCGTTACGCCTTCCATGACAACGAGAACTGCGTATATTTCAAACGCAGTAAAAAGCGGCGTGGATACGTCAGAGTGGAAGAATCCAGATGATTTTTATATTGAAGAAAATAAGCGCGTTTACACGGGGTTACAAATCGACCTTATGCAAACGGAAAATGATATAGCGGAAGTTCCCTTAAACGCAACTTTTAAGGGGGATTTTAAGCTGGAATACATACTCAATACCTTCTTTGCGCAAGGTAGCGCCATCTTTTCCGTAAAGGATTTGCATGGAAAGGAATTATTTCACGTAGGAAGAACGGCTTATCAAGCCATGGATATGTCCAACGGTATTGCATATTTTTCGCGCAACGGCGTATATTCCACGAGAAAGTCCTTTAATGCGACAGGAGACGGCGACAAAGGCGACGCAGTTAAAGGCGACGATTTGTATACTTGGGACAACGTCACCTATCCCAACCCCAACACCTACGAAGGGGAAGGTGCAACGGTATATAGCGACGGTTATAAATATCAGCACGTATTGCCGCGTGGCTTAGTCCGTATCGGTAACGCGGGATTGTATTACGTGCAAGAATCGGGGAATCTCGTTTTTGATTACGACGAAACGTCGGATAAAATGTACGCCAAGGTTACTTATGCAGGCACACCAAGTAGCTATTCGGATAAAGGCATAGTCACGGGCTATACGAAAGAAGACAAGGTTATCGGCGTTATCGATTGTTCCCTTGCAGAAAACGCAGACGTTAAAACGGCGTTTACGACGGGCGGTTATACGGTAAGTATCCGTAAAGACCAAACGCTAAGAAAGGGGGCAAATGACGAAGTGCCTGCGGTTGTTCTTTTAGACGTCAACGGCGTTTCGCTTTCGGAAGGTAATATTCCTACCATTTCTACAAAAAGCACGGGTATTTATTATACAGGTGAAAAGACAGAAAACGGGAAGAACGTTATTGACGTTTGTCAAGGCGATAGCTTGGGTGCATTTCATTATTTAACTGAACAAAAAGTAAATAATAGCGTTACTTTGGTAAATATCCAAGGCGAAAGCTTTACTGCGGCTGAGACGTTTGCCGATAAAGCAGCAGGCGAATACGAATATACGGTAAGCGTGGGCGGTTTGACAAAAGAGTATGTAATCCGCATTTCGCCTACGGTGGAAACGTTATCTGTTATTGATAAAGCGGATACTTCCTACGAATTTACCAAAATCAAAACGTACAAAACAAAATATTTTGAAAATCCCGATTACGCCACCGAAAATCAAGGCATTATGATTTACCCTGGTAATGAAAAAACGTACGACGTTACGCTTGGCGGCGTATTCCAAGGCGATTTTGACGTTGAATACCTTCTTGGCACGTATGCTGTGCAAGGTTTTATTCAATTTTCCGTTCGTGATTTAGCCGGAAACGAACTGTTCCACGTTGGTCGCGGGGCGTACCAAGCCAACGATTTGACGGGCGGTATCGCATACTTTTATCACGACGGCGTATATACGACAAGGCAGTCTTATAAAGCAACGGGTGACGGTTGGAGCGGTAAAATCGACGGCGTAGACCTTGCCGACGAAAGAGTGGACGACGGATATTTCACGTGGATAGACGACTCCACGCCCGACATACCCGATACTAATCTTCCCAACAAATCCAACGTGGTTACTAACTTCCCCAGCAAGTATGCAGGCGTTTTGCCGCATGGGCTTGTTAGGAGCGGTTCTAATTTCATACAAACTTCGGGACATCTTGTATTCGACTACGACGAAACCGTGCAAAAGCTTTACGTTAAAGTGACATATATGCAAGAACCCAATAAAATAATCGATTCCGAAGGAAATGTAATAGGATATAAAACCGTAATGCTACCTATCGGTGAAATCGATTGCAGTAACGGGCAAAACGCAGACGTTAAAGCGGCGTTCACGACGCAAGGATATACCGTTTCTATATGTAAAGATAGCACGAATAGAACGCAAACTGTTCCGCTTGTCATGCTGCTTTCCATCAACGGCGCGTCCTTTGCGAAAGAAAGAATGAGTATTCAAGATTGCTCGCTTGTGATAAGCTCCAAAAACGGCTATAACGAAATGGACAACGTTTATTATATGGCGAAAAACGGTAAATTTGAATATTCGTTGGCTTACGAGCTTAAATATGCAACGGGTTGGACGAGAAGTATCGTTGCTGAAACCCAAGGGAGCATACAAGGAACGCTTGACGTAACGAAAACGGGCGATCAATCCATTACGTTTATATCTGATCCTTTGGACGGAAACGTGTATAAAAAGACAGTAACCATTCGCGTAGAAGACGGTTATAAGATTACGCTTGATGAAAACGGCGGTGTGCCGATGGACGATTTGTATTATTCGGATAATGCGCCGTACGTATATCTTCCCGAGCCTGTCAGAACGACGGGGCTTGGTTGGAAATTCGTCGGTTGGTTTGATAGCGCAGACAACAAAGTGGAAAGCATCACGCTTAGTATGGGTAATGCTATCTTGAAAGCAAAATGGCTTGACGACGTTGCCCCTGTGATTACTCTGCAAGACGGGTTGGAATCGTTTGTAACGGTAGAAAAAGGTTCGTCGCTCAACGTATCCAAAGCAAACGTAAAAGCAGAAGACGCAGCATGGGGTGAGCTTGCCGAAACGGCTATCGCTATATACGTAAAAGCTCCTAACGCAACCGAATTCGTGACGTTTGACGCATTTACGCATAACGCGGAACTCTATGGTATTTATCAAGTAAAATACGTGGCAAAAGACGGTTCAAATAACCAAACGGAGCTGATAAGAAATATTCAATATATTCCCACGCTTGCCGTTATGGAAGTGGAAACGGAAATGCAGGAGAAAGGCTATATCGGTAAAATGATTACGCTACCTAAGGCAACGGCAACTTGCGGAACAACTGCGCTTGACGTTTTGGTTTCGGTGGTTGTAGACGGAGAACTTGTTGAGCTTACCGATAATACCTTTACGCCCAAAAAGGCAGGAACGTACAGCATTGTATATCTTGCTGTGGACGAATACGAACGCACCGTATCTAAGAGTTTTGAAATTGTCGTTATCAAAGACGAAGTCGCTCCCGTAATCACGGTTGATTTCAATATTACAAAGCTTTCGGTTGGAGATGCGTTGCGTCTGCCTACGGCGACGGCTACGGACGAAGTAGACGGCGAACTTACAGTTAGCATAACCGTCCGAAAAAACGGGGAGCTCTTGACTTCTGTGCCTACTACGGTGGATACCGTTGGTGTATATACCGTTGAATACGTTGCGCAAGATTCTACGGGTAATTTAACAAACGAAACGTTTGAAATTCTCGTAGGTAAGGCGGCGGCAAACAACGGTTGTGGCGGTTGTGGCGGCGTAGTCAACAATATGACGATTCCCGTTCTTTTGGCGGCGATTGTTATTGTGACGATTACCTGCGTAAGCAAGAGAAAAAGAAATAATCAATAAAAGGAAGGAAAGTTATGAAAAAGAATTTGAAAAATATCATTTGTACGGCGTTAATTCCTGTGCTTGCAGCGTCAAGCTTTGTTGGTTGCGGGGGAGGTGATACCAGCAGTAACGACGAGGGATTTAAGTATACGGGTAACGAAACAACTTTAAAAATTGGTATTTTTAATGGCGGCTTGGGGTATTCTTGGTTGGAAAAAGTGGGTAGAGAATTTGAAAAAGACTTTGCCAACGTTAGCTTTGAAAACGGCAAAATGGGTGTGCGTATCGTTCCCCATCCCGATAAAGTCAGTTTCCGTGCCGACTTGGTGCAATCAGCAATCGAACAAAACGTCAACGCCGACGATATTTATTATTTGGCGATTTATACAGGTCCCGAATATATTTACAAAGGTTACGCCGCAGATATAACTTCCGCAGTCGTAGATAAGGTATATTTGGACAACGGCGAGCTTGCCGATATGGAATGGGACGCAGAGCAAGGTAAGCTGGTGGCAAAAGCAGGCGCGACTGCGCCCACAAAGAGTATTGCCGACAAAATGGTGGATACCAACCGTGTGGGCTATTACTATTCCGAAAACGAACTTGACTTTAATAAAGACGGTACGGCGGATTATAATCCCGGGTACTATTCCTTGCCATTTGAAAATTCTCTTTCCGGTTTTATTTACGATTATGATTTATTTAGTGAAATGGGCTGGCTGGATTACGACGGTATCGACGGTTTGCCTGATACCATGGACGACTTTTTCGACTTGCTTGATCGTATTGTAGCAGCGGATATGATACCGTATACTTTCTCAAAAGGCGTTTCCAACTACTGGCCGGGGCTCTACGACGCGTTTATTGCGCAATACGAAGGCTTGGATGCCGCCGAACTCAACTTTACGTATGACGGGGAATATACTTTTGACGCAACAACGTCGGCGCAAATGAAAGCCGATTATCCCGACGTTGAAAACGAAGAATATCTTACGGTAAATGCAGACGGCACGTATACGGTAGAAATTGACAGCCAAAATGCTTGGCTGCTTGCTTATCAACCTTCTAAGAGCGAGCTTATGAAGTTTTTGCGTAAGCTTGCCGATCCGAAATATTTCGACCCCGATATTTATAAAGAAACGCATAATTATACGGCTGCGCAAGATCAATTCGTTTTAAGTAAGCTTGGAAAGAATAAACAAAAACGTATCGCTATGATGTATGAAGGCGAATGGTGGGAAAATGAAACGCGCGCCAACTTTAACTACACGGGAGGCTATGGAAAGAGAGAATTCCGTTTTTTCCCGCTCCCGTATATTGAAGGACAAAAGGACGAAGACGTACGTTCCGTATGCGATTACAGCCGCGGCGTAGACCTTTTCGTCAACGCAAAAACCAAAAAGCTTGATCTTTGCAAACTTTGGTTGCAATATGCGCATAGTGAAAGCGCCTTGGAAACGTTTACGATGGAAACGGGCGTTACAAGATTTTACGATTACGATTTGGATGAAGAGCAATTAAAGACTTTGACGCCTTTTGGTAGAAATACGTATAAAATCAAAATGACCAACGAAACGGGCGTTACTGTGTTTGCGTCCCGTGCATGGATTGACCCTAACGATTTCTATCGCGATACACCTATGGGCGGTTTCAGCGCTTATATCGGCACTACGGCGTATTATGAATGGGGCGGTAGTAGTCCGTATAGCCCGATTCAATGGATGGTAGAACATGCAGGCGTAGAAGGACAGGGCGAATATATCGGGATCGATACGATTGTAAACGGTATCACCGATTACTATACCAAAGCAAACTGGGAACAAGCGTATAATGCTTGGGAAAGCTTGCAATAAAAAGAGCGTGTTGGTGCTATAAAATGGTCAATAAAAGAATGAACAAAAAAAATGCCGTGAATATGATGACAAGAAAACGGCAAGATCGGATATTTTGTATTAGCGCGCTAGCTATATTTTTGGTGCATTGGCTAATCTTTTGGGTGTATGCGAATATGTCGTCTATCCAGATGGCGTTTACCCATTACGACTTATTGCTTGGCGAACACGTTGTATTGCCGCAAGATAAAATATTCGATAACTTTGTGGAATTTTTCAATAAGATTACGGGTTCAAACGTTACTTATCTTTTGAACGGTGCGTACTTCCATATTATTAGTTCGTTACTGTGCTTGCCGTTCAGTTATATGATTGCGTTTATCATTTATAAAAAATTGCCCGGACATGGTATTTACAAGACAATGTTGTATTTGCCTGTAATCCTTGGTAGTATGGTCACTTCGCTTTTGTATATGCACGTGGTTGAATCGGGTATCAGCGGCTTATGGGATATGTATATGGAAGATTCGTTTCCGTATGTATTTACTGATGTACGTTATAATCGTTTAACAGTAAGTATTTACGCTATCTTTTATGGCTTGCCTGGAAGTCTTTTGATCAATCTTGGGTCTATGAGTCGTGTGCCTAACGATCTTATTGAATATGGCGAGTTGGAAGGACTTTCCCTGTTTAAGGAATTTATTATGATTACCGTGCCTATGGTATTTCCCGTTTTGCAGGTACAATGCTTGGGACTTTTCACGGGATTTTTCCTGAATCAAGGTCCGTTATTTGCGTTGTATCGTGAAAGTGCACCCGACGAATTGCAAACGTTTGGTTATTACATGTTTATAAAGGTTTACAATTCCGAGTCAAAGGCGAACGCAAATAACGCAGTCAACTACGGTTTTGTTTCTGCGGCAAATCTTTGTATCGGTATTATCAGCGTACCCATTATACACGGTACGAAATGGTTGTTTGATAAAATTGATCCAGGTGCGGAGTTTTAAGGAGAAACGCTATGAAAGGAAAAGGTTTATTTAACAATAGAAATCGTGCGTTTTTCCCCATCGCTATATGGGTTTTAATGTTTGTTTGGTGTGCAATCTTTTTTGTGATGTTCTTTTGGGGAATATTGACAAGTCTAAAAACGCAAACCAGCTTTTGGATGGACCCTGTGGGCTTGCCTATGGAAGAATTTGGCGGATGGAGATTTGATAACTATCTTCTTGTGTTCCAGTACGTACGCCAAAACATACCAGCAGGTAGATGGGTATATTTACCTGAAATGCTCTACAACACATTGTTTTACTGTCTTGTTTACGGGTTGATTATCTTAATCGGACCCATGATTACAAGCTATGTATATTCCAAATATGCCAAAAAAGAACCTTGGGTAAGAATCGTTTGGATTATCTTTATGATCAATACGTACGTACCGCTTTCCGCGTCGCTTGGCGCGTCTATACGTTTAGCTATGCAAATGGGCTATTATGATAATTTGTATTTATTCACATTCGTGCATTTAAGCGGCTTTGGCGGTAGTTTCCTTATCTATTATGCGATTTGGAAAGGGCTTAGTTGGGACTATGCCGAAGCGGCAATTATGGACGGCGCAGGACCTTGGACGGTATTTTTACGCGTTATGTTCCCGATGACGAAAACGGTTTTCATTGTCTTGTACGTTACGGAGATCGTTGGGCTTTGGGCAAACTATACAACGCCCATGATTTATTTGAGAAGTTATCCGACTTTGGCTGTCGGCGTGTTTAATTTCCAACAAAGCTACGAAGCAGGGGCGGCTTCGTCCGTTCCCGTAAAGGTAGCGGCGTTAATTACCGTGGCAGTCCCCATGTTTGCCTTGTTTATGGTGTTCCGTGAAAAGATGATGGGCACGTTGACGCTTGGCGGCTTAAAAGGCTAACAGTATTAAAAAGGAGCTATTATGAAAAATAAAAAGAAAGGACTTACAGCCTTGGGCACTATCGGCTGTTTAGCGTTGATTTCTGCATTTGCTTACTTACCCACTACGGCGGTTGCGGATAATGCAGAAAAACGCACGCCTGCGTCTTTGTGGACGACGGGAGCAAATACGACCTTGCAAACGAACGTCGACGTTATGGACGGCGCAAAAGAAGGGTATATCAGCGAAAGTGGTATTTATCGTTATAAAGCACAATCTGAGCTTTCCGACTGGGAAAAGAACGGAATCTTGGCTACGGTAAATAGCGAATTTGACAGGCTTGAATTTAATAACGTCATCAATGTAGACGGTTATACGATAGACAATCATCTTATTGATATTTTGCCTGTTTCTTCCAACCCGATTAAATCTTACGATTTTAGTGAATTGAATATCACGTTCACCGATGCAGATAACGAAGATATTTGGTTTACCGTAACGTTTGAATCGAAAACGCATACGGAATTGCGCCCGAATATGTATTACTCCGTTCGCGGTTTTGCGTCCGTTACGACAAGTACGGGCGGGAGAATGGCATATCGTTATGGCAAACGTGGCGACGTTTCTAACTTGCACATGGATATGTTCATGGAATTTGGCGTCGACGGGTTACAAAACTCCGTGCACCCTCGTGCGGTGGACGAAAACGGCATACAGGTTGCGGATATGTTGATTATGCCGTATTCCGTGCGTTATGACGAAGCGGATAAATCCGTTTGGGTTTTGGACGAAAAACAGGAATACCGTTGCGTGTTGGACTTGGACGATACGAATATCACAGGTCGCGGAAACGAATGGCCGGGGTTCACCAACAATCGGGTTAAGGTTTCTATACAGGCTGCAAAGATTGCCAATCCGCCTGCGAAATATTACGTACTTAATCTTGCCGATCACTCTTTTAATGGCGCAGAGCTTAAAGACGAAGAAAAGCCGTATTATTTAGAAAGCGACGTCGCGCGTTTAGTGCCGCAGGCAAACGTTGGGATTCCTTATAAAGCGTATGATATCGAATTTTATGATTTTTACGACGGGGCGGTATCTTCTGAAATTTTCTATAAAGCGCCTGATGGAAATAGTTTTCTTCCTATAAGCCAAGACGGAACGTTTACACCGTTAAAGGAAGGGGATTATACATTACGTTACGTTTCTAAGGATAGTTCGGGGAATGAACGTATCGTCGATTATACCATACATTCCGCATATGCGCTTTCGCCTATAAATATTGCCGTGGAAGACGGTAAACGTACGTATAACGTTGGTGAACCTATTACCTTGCCGAAAACTATTGTTACGGGCGGTAGCGGTATTTTACAGACGACTTGGAAGGTGGTTCGCTTGTCAGACGGAGAAGTAATCAGCGAAAACGAACCTGCGTTTATTCCGTATTTTGCGGGGGATTATGCCCTTGTATATTCTACTGTTGATTATTTAGGTAGACAGCAAACGCAAACAGTCTTTTATAAGATTATATCGGAATATAAGCCCGTATTTCAAACGCCGCTTAGAATGTATGAAAAGTTGGCGGCGGATATTCCCGTGGAATTGCCAAAACCCAACGTATACGATTTCTATACGTTGCCTGGGCAAAAGCTTGCGCCTATACTTGAAGTTACCGTAAAAGGTACGGGAGATAAAGCGAAGGTTAGCAAAAAGCTTGACGGACTTATATTTACACCTTCCGTAGAAGAACTGGGTACGGATATCGTTATTGAATATAAAATGTGGTGTAAGCAATATCCCGATAATAAGCTTATATCTTCGTTTGAAGTAGAGATTTTTAAGCCGCAGTACACTTGGGATTATTTCTTGTATGACGAAACTGCTTTGATTCTTGGATATAATGCCAAAGACGATACCGATCAATTCGTTAGCTTTACGACGAAAGAAAATGTAGGTGGCACGATTTCGTTTGCAAATGCTTTTTGGGCGGACGGTTTTGAATTTCAGTTTGCTTTTGACGAAGGAAAGGACAATCTTGAATCGTTTACCGTGACGCTTACGGATATGTATGATACCACGCAAAGCGTATCTTTCTCTATTTCCAAATACGACGAAAACAACAGCCTTGTAACGTACAACGGTCAAACGGCATTTATGTCAGGCGGTTATTACAGCAGTTCGCCTTTGCTCCTTGCTTTAAAATCGGGCTATTTGGTCGATTATAAGGATAACCGTTTATTTGATATGCGTGACGTTACAAATTTTTCTACAAGTAAAGTTTGGGTGGATATCACTTTAAACGGTGTAACGGACGTTTCGACGATTAAGTTGAAAAAAATCGGTCAACAAGGCTTGCTTGCAAATTACAGCAGCAAAGGGGAGATTCGTACGTTCCGCGATCAATTACTTCCGTCTATCGAAGTAAACGGGAGCGTCGTCGGCTCGGCAAAATTCGGTTCGCAGGTGAAAATCCCTAATGCCACCGCATTCGATTTGTATACGCCGTATATCGAAGTTACGTATACGCTGTTGACGCCGTCAGGCGTAGAATATACGGGAACGGCTGGTGATAATGAGTTTTTTATTGCTGACGAATTCGGTTGCTATGAATTGATGTATGAAGCCAAGGACGCTTCCAAGCAGCGTAGAACGGCGAACTATCAAATTTACGTATTCGACGAATTTGCTCCGTTGATTGATTATACGGGTAAGACGGAATATACCTGTAAAGTAGGGGAAACCGTCACGTTTGATAGCGCGAAAGTATACGATTCCACGGACGAAGAGCCTGCATTGTACGTATTCGTTTTGGAATTAAATGCAAAAATGATAGCCATCACGGATACCCTGCAATATACCTTTACGGCAAAAGGAACGTATAAGGTGAGATATTATGCCGAAGATGCCAACGATAACTTTGATATCGTTGAGATTACGGTATATGTGAAATGAGGTGCAAAATGAAAAATAATGCTATAAAAAAATTATTTGCCCTTGCGCTTTCCGCTTTAACCGCTTTTTCTTTTGTCGCTTGCGGTGGGGAAGCGTCGTCTTCGCAAGATAATTCATCTTCGGAAAGCGTCGAACAAGAAGAATCGACGTTTGCCGATACAAACGTATCTTTGGCGGAAAACAGAACGACTGCGTATAAGATAGTCATTTCAGGCGAGGCGTCC
Source organism: Clostridia bacterium (assembly GCA_017626305.1). Classification (GTDB taxonomy): domain Bacteria; phylum Bacillota; class Clostridia; order Christensenellales; family Borkfalkiaceae; genus Scatosoma. The sequence continues at coordinate 2,115 of JAGAIW010000108.1, read as the reverse complement.
ACGGCAATGGTTTATGCCGCAAACGAAATGCAAAGATATATCGAATATTCCACGGGCGCAAAAATGGAAATTGTCAAGGATAGCACCATTCAATCGGCTACTTCGGCGGACTACTATATTTCCATTGACCGAACGGATCTTTTACAAAACTGCGACGTTACTTTTGAATTTTCCGAACTTGGCCGCGACGGTTATAAAATTGTCCGTAGGGATAATACCGTTTATATTTGTGGCGGTAAGGAAACGGGTTCGGCTTTCGGCGTATATGAGTTTTTAGAACATCAAATAGGGTATCAATGCTATACCTATGACGAAATTGATTATGATACCTATGAAACGCTTAAATTAAAAGATTTTGGTACATACGTGGATACACCTGACTTTGCCGAACGGTATATGGACGGTATGATGCGCGTAGGCGAATCGGATACCGCATGGAGACACCGTTTCGTTGATGAATACGGTACGTACGACTATTATACGAATCTTGGGACGAAAACTTGGGTAGGGAACAGCGGTCACTCTTTGACGCACTTCCGACAATCTTTACCCAAAGAACCTGTTGGGTGGTTCAGCACCAACGAGCAGCCCTGCTTGACGAATACCGATTTGCAACAAGCGTTTGCCGATTGGTTGATTACGCAGCTGAAAGCGAAGCCTGACGCCTATATCGTCGGTCTTGGGCATGAAGATAGCCATTTGGCTTGGTGTAAATGTGCACCTTGCCAGCAGGAAGCAGGCACATATAAATCGGGTTATTACGTACGTTTTTGTAATAAGATTATTCAAATCATTGAAGCTTGGCGTGAAGAAAACTGTCCGGAAAGAGAATGGATTTATTCCATGTTCGCATATTCATTGACTACAAATGCTCCCGTTATTGAAAATGAAGACGGTAGTTTCTCGGTTATTGATGAAAGCTGTAAGATGCACGAAAAGCTGTATATTCGTCTTGCCCCTTCGGGTATGTGCTACGGACACGATCTTTACGACGTGAACTGTACGATAAACGTATCGACTTCCCGTTCAATGAAAACGTGGCTTGCATTGACGAATAATGTTATGGTTTGGACGTATACCGCATGTTATGGTTTATATTTGCCTTTCTTTAATAACTTCGATACGATTCAGAGTAATCTGCGTGATTTTAAAGATATGGGGACGACGAATCTATTCATAGAAGAAAACAGCGGTAATAACTTAACGTCGTTTGGTTATTTGCGTTGTTATTTGTACGGAAAGCTTTCTTGGGATACTGAGCTGAACGTGTCCGAGCTGATTGATAATTTCTTTATCAATTATTATAAAGAAGCTGAACCGTACATGCGCGAGCTGTTTAATCTTTATAGAACGTATTTTGCTGCAATGAACGTGGATAGTGACAATAAACTCCATTGGAAGGCTACCTACGTTTTAAGCGACCGTTTTTCGAGAAATCTGATTGAACAGGCGTTGGATATACTCGATCAGGCTATGGCGGTTTGCGATAAGGTGGAAGATGAAGAAACCGCACAAAAACTGCGTAATCGTATTTTAGCGGAAAGTATTTGTATACGTTGGGTAAAATTAGCCGCTTATGAAGATTATGGTTATGATATGAGTGAATTTGACGCACTTTTGGCGGAATTTGAAAGAGACGTAATTGCGCTTGATGTTCGCCGCGTTGCGGAAGCTACTTCTATGGCTGACTGGCTTGCAAGTTTAAAAAAATAAACGAGGGTAGTTATGACAAGAATTTTTGAAGAAATAAAAAAGGAAATCGGTTTTTCTTTCCCTGAAAATACAATCTTTGAACATTCTGACGTATTAAAGCTTGTAAAAGACAAAAATAGCTTTACGATATATTATTCGGAAAAGAGAGAACTCATGCAAGCGGCGTTAATTGCAAAAGCGAACGCCGATTTGCAAGAGTATTGTGTGGAAGAGCGTAGACATTTTGACGATATGTGTTTTTTTATCGACTGTTCGCGTAACGGCGTTTTGACTGTGGAAACCATGAAAAAGCTCATGCGGAACGTGGCAATGCTTGGTTACAATGCTTTGATGATTTATACGGAAGACACGTACGAAGTGAATAACGAGCCCGTGTTCGGTTTCTTGCGTGGGCGATATTCT
>JAGAIW010000107.1 GCA_017626305.1 Clostridia bacterium | reverse complement strand
CCATGTCGCTGTTTACAGCCGTAGCCGCCGCCAAAGCTTCGTCTAAGCCTTCAACCGTTGCCGACATATAATTTGCGTTGTCGATTGCACCTGCCGTTGCAACTGCCGCCGCAAGCGCCGACTTATCCGTTGCAAGTTCCTGCAACGCTGCTTTCGCCGCCGTAATACTTTCTACATAACCCGCAACCGTTTCTTCCGTTACCGTAATCACGGCAATCGCTTCCTTTGCTTCCGCTACCAGCGTTGCCAAAGGCGACCAAGTCTTCACGGTATAGGTTTCGCTGTTCAACGCTTCCACTTCCGCAATCAATGCATCCAACTCGGTCGTATCTGCCTTTTCAACGATTACGCTTACCGAGTATCTTTCGGGAATTACGTCAAACACGTCGTCCAGCGCAACCGAAGTAGCTGCCGTAAAGGTATACGTGCCAGCCGTCATTTCAGCCCAATCTGCACTTTCCCAGGAAAGCGCGATTTCACCCGTTGCACCCTTCATCGTCGTATAGCTTACCGACGCAGGCAACGCCGCTTTTACAGCATCCAAGCTCGTACCAGGGATAACTTTAAGTTCGCTTTCTACCGCCGTAACCGATTTCACCGTATCTTTAATTTCGGGATTGTCGATCATTGCGCCACCTTTCGACCAAACTTCTAATTCGCTGATTGTCGTTACGTTGAAAGAACCGCCGTTATCGCCATCGCTATTAGTCAAACGAACGTATCTTGCGGAAACGCCGTTTGCATCATAAGTACACAAGCCCCCATTCACACTGTCTACGCCCGTAAAGCCGTTCCAACCCGTTTGAGCTCTTGTTTCTTCTGAACAGCCCACCTGACCGCCATTGTAAACAACCGTTACGCCGTCATCAGCAAGCACCGCGTCTTTACTACAAGCAAACACCGTCGTAACATCCGTTGCAAACGTAGCGTCGTTAGAAACCTGAATAACTACGTTCTTAAAGCACCACGCAGCCAAATAACCGACTTTAATTTCTTCAATGGAAACAGCCGAACCGAGATCAAGATATGCCCAAGCGTGCGTCCCGCTTGTTTGAGGAGAGCGGTTTTGCGCTACGCCCCACTCAGCGTTTCCATCGGTAAGTCTTGTCATATCACCGTGACCCTTTCCGTAGAAGCCCTGCGCATCGGGATAATATGCGCCCCAGTCCACTTCCACACTCATATCCGTTAAACTTTTAAACGCAATCTCTTTACCAGATGCTACGTTAGAGAGTGTCAACGCTTCGGGTACATCTTCTACCGCGGCAGATGCATTAAATGTTGCAATTCCGCCAAGCGTCGATGATACCAACAACGCGCTTAACAAAGCAATGCCAATTTTTTTCATGAATTTCCTCCTTCTTTTAACACTATCCGTGTTTATAAATTTTTATTTTCACCCTTATGGGGTGTCATTCCACCCCACAGGGATATTTTACAACACTTACCAAAGAAAAACAATGGTCAATCGTGTATGTAATTTATGTTTTCAGATATATTTTAATTTTTAATCAACAACAGATTATCGATAACAATCGTCGAAGGCATCCATACGTCAAACGTAAGATTCGTACAGCCTGCCTGCGGAACGAACGTGAACGAAATATTAACAAACCCATTCGCATCCATTTCTCCTACCGAAGCCGAAATACCCACCTGTTGCGTTTCGTTGGAAACTTTATACCCATCACTCGTTTTCGTGATACGCAAATAGGTTACGTCTTTTCCGCTACCAAACGTGATCGGTATCCAACAGCTATTGCCTGGAAGCACGAGGTTATTCTCCGTCGCAATTTCTTCGATTTTGAGATCAAACGAGAATGTGTACATTTTGCCTGCTTCAAAGTTGACGCCATCGCCAAGCGCAAGCATAGTCGCAGTTGTCGTGTTCGTTAAGCGAATACCATTACCCGTCTTACCATCCGTCGTTTCCTGCGTCATATTAACAGCAAAACTCGACGGTGTGCTACCGCTTTCAAAGTCAAAATCCAAAAGTTTGTTCGTGAGCACCACGAAATCCAACGTTGCGTCTTCAGCAAAAGCAATCGTCAAACGTTCCGAAACAACCAAACCCTTCAAGTAGCTTTCCTTTAACGTAAGCTGATTGCCGTTTACAACATAATCAACGTTTGCCGTCAAAGCTTTCTTGGTATCGGCAACGGTTGCATCGCTTAAAGAGAACATATCCGTTTGTACCGAAACCGTTAAATCCCCACCGTTCAACGTATATTGGGTATTTCCGGAAACACTCAACGCATACAAATT
>JAGAIW010000106.1 GCA_017626305.1 Clostridia bacterium | reverse complement strand
TTCCGCACTATTTACCGTCAAGGCTTCCCAGTCGATGTTCGCAACGTCCTCATTGTCGTTGAAAGGCTCTAACCAAGAGGGCAATAGCATAACGCGGAAACGGTCTATTTCCATCTTCGCCACACGCTCTTCCACGATTGCCCAATCCTGAGGGTCCGTCACCCCTTTCGCCACGTTTTGCGACAAGAAATGCGGGTCAAATTCCACACTAACCCCAAAGCTGTTCACCCCCGCAAGCTCGTCGGGGGTAACCAACGTGTATTCCGTAGGCGCAGTCTGTTCACTATCCGTTAGAGAGGATGAAGACGAGGCTTCACCGCCACCGCACGCCGTAGAAAACACGATAAACGCAGATGATAACAAAGCTATCCATTTTTTATTCATCGTATTCCTCTTATTTGTTGGTATAAATCACAAAGCTTCTCGCTTTTACCGTATCGGAAATTACTCTGCCGTCCGCAGAAACCGTTTTGTCCGTTGCAATTACCTGATTATCCGTAGGTACGTTTGCTTCGTCGTAAACGTAACGGTTTAAAGACGCGGGATACACGTCGTAATTCACAAACGCCACTTTTTTATCAACGTCGCTGTTGTTGACAATGGCGTAGCTCCACTTGTCCCCCTGACGGAATGCAACCGCCACGACGTTGTCATCGTCGCTTTCAATCGGGAAAATCACGTCGCCCGCCTCGATAAAACGAGTAATCATAGAATAGGAATAATAGACGGGTCTACAAGCATAACCTTCGTCCGCAAAGCCCCAAAGCCCCATATCCATAATCTTGCCTTGGTTAATTTCACCGCGATTATAATATTGACTAAACAATACCCAGTAGGACATACCTACGCTGCCCATATTGAAGAAGTTTAACGAAATACGAGGGATATCCAAACCGCGCGAAGCGCTGTATTTGTCAAGCGTGGTATGCGAATCTACGCCGTTTTGCGTACCAAACTCTCCCCAAATGTGCGGTATATCGTAATCGGCAAGCCACATTCTCCAACTTTCAAGATTATAATTCGCATTGTTATAACAAATATCTTTGTTAGACATATCGCGATTGGATTCGCCCGTTTCTTCATTGTAAGAATCGCCAAAATCGTACGTATGCGAGCTTGCAATATCAATAACGCCTTGCAAATTCATCAGCGTTCTTGCCATCCACGTATAATCACGCGCGTCGTCCGAAAGCACAAACAGCACGTCGTCACGTACCCCTTTTACCTCAAACGCATCGTGCATTTTTATACACAAATCGCAGTATTCCTCATTCCCCTTCGTATAAGCAGGGAATCCATCTACGGCATTCGGCTCGTTAAAAAGAGTAACTTCTTTGATGTTATCGTATTTTTTCTCCTCAATAAGATACTTGATACTATCCGCAAAGCAATCGACAAAAAGCTGTTCGTGTTTGGAGTCAGGATAGGTAACCCACTGCGGGTCGTTTGGAATACGCATAAACCCAGCCGTACCCGTATCAATACCCCACATGGTAACGTTGACCGTAATACCATTCTCTTTCGCCATATCCAAAACGCGGTAAACCGATTGCATTTCCGCAGTATCCCACTTATAAATCCCCTCTTCGGTATTATCCTCGTTGATAACAAACCAAGACGGCAACAGCATCATACGGAT
>JAGAIW010000105.1 GCA_017626305.1 Clostridia bacterium | reverse complement strand
TTTACAAGTAGCAACGCCGCCGTAACAAGCTTCTATTTCATGGTGACTGAAATCGTTGTTACAAAAACGTTGGTGTTTTCCGTTATTGGTCGCCTGCCAATTTCCCCAATCATGTCCTTTCGGATCTTCATATTCCGTCCGCGTACTGCCGCAACCGCAGGCGCAAACGTAAATGGTATGTCCGCTCTCCGTACAAGTGGGCGCAACACGGCTTTGCGTAATCCATTCCCCGTGAATCCCTTGAATGGGCTTATCGTCACATTCGCCAATCAAAATTTCCCATTGAATACGAATCGCATACGCAGGATACAGCTCGTTATCTTCATCATAGCGATACATCGTATATTCCCAAATAAGCGTTTGAGAAACTTCTACGTACGCCCATTTCGGCTCTTGGTTGACTTGATAAAACTTTTGATCAATTTCTTGACCGAATATATCTTCCAACTTATCAAGTTTAACGTAGATCGGCTCGCCAAACGAATCTTGTTGGGTATACACGTACATTCTCGGCTCACAGCCGTTATGATGTAAAACCTTAAACGACTTCATCTCTTCGCTGCCCCGTTTTGACGTTGCGTAAAATTGAATAGAAAATTGATGGGGCGGTTGTTCAATTTCACCTTGTTGCCCCTTACAAGCCACGCCAAAAGAGAGCATAAGCATTAAAGCGAATATGCCAACCAACCATTTTATCCATACTTTTGCTTTCATATAATCACCTCACGATTTTTCGGCAGGGCTTTACCGCAGGGATAAAGCCCTTTCGTTTATACCGTTTCTTTAAAATTAAACCCTAAGATTTGCCCTTCTTCCGCAAGCCATTCGCTCACGAATTTTGCCGCATATTCTTCAGGTACGTACACGGTTACGTTGGCAGGGACTTTTCCTTTCCAAAGGAAGGTTTCGGGAACGTCCAAATACACCTCGATTTTTTGTGAAGGCGTACCGAACGCAGAACCTAAAAGCGCGCCATTCCCCATACCCGTGTCCGTGATGAACACTTTTTTCAGTGAAGTACAGCCTGCGAAAAACTCCGCGCCGATTGCAAGATTTTCACCCGTAATCGTCACTTCTTCTAATGACGTACAATCGGCAAAAACACGCACGCAGCGTTCTTCAATGTTCGCTTCGATAGTCGCCTTTTTCAAAGAACTACAACCCTCGAAAGATTGAATATCAACGCCCGTAATGGTAAAGGGCAATTCCGTTAAGCTATAACAATTTAGGAACGCACACGACTCCACGGAAACTTCGTCGGCAAAGTTTACGTGCGTCAAATTTCCACACTCCGAAAAAGCACTTGTTTCAATCAAATATGCCTTTGGCATAGAAACCGCCACAACACCGCTTCCCATAAATACTCCAGCTGCAACAGTTAACACGTTGGGGAAATTGACCGTCGTCAAGTTTTCACAGCCTGAAAAAGCTGTTCCGAAAATTCTTTCTACAAGCTCGCTTTGTACGCTTGTAAGTCCACTTTCGCTAAACGCACTGTTACCAATTTCCGTCACGTTTTTCAAATCGATAGCCGTTAAATTTTTACAGCCGTCGAACACACTCGCACCTATCATGGTAATAGAATCGCTCAACGTCACACTTTCCAACGGCGTATTTCTAAACGCATTATCGCTTATCGCATAGATTTGCGTCGTTTTAACAACAACGTTTTTCAATGCCGAATCATCAAACGCGTCATGCCCCAAATAGGTTACCTTTCCCCCTATTTCAAAATATTCAATACCTGCGCCGTCAAACGCCCCTGCGCCGATATAGATTACGTTTTCGTAAGGGAAAGATTGTAAACTGCCACATCCCATAAACGTATTCGGGTTTACTTTTAATTCGGAATTTTCTTTTACTGTTACACTGGAAAGCTGTTCACAGCCATAAAAGGCTTGATACAACAATTCCACGTAGTCCGCCTTAAATTCCACCCTTTCAATTTGGCTGCCTTGGAATGCATACGTACCTACTTCCTTGCAACTTTCAGGGAGAACTACTTCTTTGATTGTATGTTCGTAGAACGCATATGAACCGATACTTTCCGTTCCGTCTTTTACCGTGTAGCGGTCCCCTTCTTTATATCTTGGATAGAAGATTAGGGCTTTGTTTGTTTTTCCATATAAAACACCGTCCACCGTTTCCCAATAAGGACTGTCTTCTGAGATTTGGTAAGCCTTTGTAAGGCTAGTTATGCTTACGTTGTTTGTATTCTTTGGCAAGACAATCATCTCTAAATTTGCGCCCGAAAAACTGTTTCTACTAAAGCTAATGCTTTCCGTCGCGTCGTTGAATATAATCGTTTTCAACGCAGGATATTCCGAAGACGACGCTCCGCTTCCCTTAATCGAAGGGGATGCGCCAAACGTGATTTTTTCAAGCTTTTGCATACCGTCGATTGCATTTTCGTTGAAAACCGTTAAGGAATCAGGGAATATCAAATGCGTAATATTACTCTTCATAAAACAACGCCAACCTAACGACTGAATACCCTCGGGAACTTTCACTTCCCCTTTCAAAGTAGCAGGCGCAAACAGCAATTCCTTTTGCTCGGAATAATTATCCCAAACAAAATTATCCACCGCCTTCAATTTCAAATGCCCTTCGTCCACTTCTACCTTTTCCAAGGTAGGGATTCGCGATAAGAATTTGTATACGGTATCAGAAGAATAACCGCCCGTAATCGTATCAAGTTTTTTACCAAGATTGACTTCCGTTAAACTTGTTAAATCATCGCCTGTTTCCTGATTAAGAATTGCTACGTTGCTTAAATGCAACTTTTCAAGTTCTCCCAACCCAAAGAAGGTATTTTCGTTGACAACTTCCACAATTTGCGGATGCAACGTTAATTCCTTTTCATCCTTTTCGGGGAAATAATAATACAAACTCGTGCCTTCCACATCGCAAAAATACTTGCCGTCAATAAAGGAAACGTAAGGATTTTCCCCATTGACAATCAGCTGTCCGCCGTTTTGCAAGAATTCCAACAAGAAGAATAATGTCCCTTCGATATAACTGTCAACCCGTGTTTGCAGTTTTATATCTTTCCCGACAATAATCGTCGTCGGCTTTACGCTACGGGGGTCGGCAAAAATCCTACTCAAACAATTCAACGTCGTTGTAATCAAAGTATCCTCTTCCGCCCCTACGTTCGAAAGGTCTAATACCGTTTTGGTATTGTAAACGTCGTAAAGGCTTTGTCCGACTGCTACGCCATTCACATATTCGTCCTGCAATGCAAACTTCGTTTCCTTGTATTGCACAAACGGTTCAATCGTCAAATCTTCCGTAACGACAACTTCGTTGAGATTATCCACCTTTTTGCCGTTGACAAGCCAATATTTTACTTCTACGTCTTCATAAGTAGAGCTGTTTCTGCTATAACGAACGTAATGCCACCACTCGTCTTTAACGGAAAGCGGCGTATTGACGTTTGCTGTCCAACTATACTCCTTATAAGGTTGATCATCAACGGATAACATCATTTGAGGGATTTGCAACGTCACCGTTTTTTCTTCTTCCGTTGCTTTGCCTAAAACTAAGTGTTCGCAGGTGTTATCATCGCGCTCGGTGGCAAGTATCGTTTTCACTTCTCGTCTTTGCGCCTTGATTTCATCGTTATAATACCACGCGTCCAAATACACCTTATTGCCTTTGGATTGCCATAATCGTTCGACAAAATCAGTCGTATTGAACCCTTCCGTTTTGTAGGCGTAAATGTAGTTGTTCGTATATACTGTCATCCGCGCTTCGTTATTAAATGAAAACCCATGTTTGGGCAAAGCGTAGAAATAACCAGGGTCGTAGTTTGTTATCAGCTGCCCCATTTTTACTGTGCCTTCGATTTTACAATTTTGCAAGACTCCGTAATTGCGTTCTACTAAACCGTGGAAATCCCCTATTTCTATCGGCGCATTTTCACCACCGACCACCTGTACCTTTAAACCGTCGATATAGCCGTAATTATGCCCAAATAACGCCTCCACCTGAAGTTTTCTTCCCACGGTGGATTCCGTACCAATATCCCAAGTCAAAGTATATCCGTTGGGATTGAGAAGCGTTCCGTAAAAATTGCTTACCGTCCACATAACGTCCGCTTTCCAAGTAACGTCCTTTGTCAAGATATAGTTACCAGGATTGCTTTCATTTTTTGTACTCAAACTCCAAGGATCGTCAGGCAAAGGCTCAAATTTATCTTCGTCCCCTTCATATACGCAAACAAGCGCAGTAAAGGTACACGCATCCTTATCTTCCACTTTTGTACCCGCTTTTTCCCCCTCCAGCGTTTCACCTACGGAGAACGTGTACTCCAACTGATAGACACCCGTTTTCGTAGCGTTGATATATCCGTCTTTGTCGATATAAATCATACTCGCCACGTTTTCGAGGTTATTATTCGCGATGTCATTCGATAAGTGATACGCACCTTGCGAGTGAACTTGGAATTTATTTCCGTATCTTTCCTTCACTTCGTTAAAATATTTATTCGCGTC
>JAGAIW010000104.1 GCA_017626305.1 Clostridia bacterium | reverse complement strand
TGACCCACATGACCCTTTTAAGGGTGGCAAGTAATTAAAGCACGCTGCCAGGCATCCCGAAAGGGCACTTGTGCCCTGCTGGTAGTATTAGGGCTATGCCCGAAAAGTAAAAACCACTGGCTATGCCAGTGGATATTTATTCAAACGTTTGATTAAGGGATATGGCGTCGATAGTCGTATCTTTTTTATTGCCAGTAAATCCATTCGTGTAAATTTTTGTACTGTCCGGGGGGAATATTGTGTACGCGGTGAAAAGCGCGGTAAAATGCCGATAAGGAATTAAATCCGCAAGATAAGGCAACGGCAGTAAGGTTGTTTTCTTTGCTTTCGTTTAACGCTTTGATGACTTTTTGTACGCGGATCAGCGTTCGATATTCGGAAAAAGTCATACTCGTAAGCCGCTTAAACAGCTTACTAAAATAAAAGGTGCTGTATCCAAAACGGTAGGAAATATCTTCCAGGGTTAAGTCTTCTTTATAATGCGTATCGATATAGCGCAGTACTTCAACAAGATAGGAATTAGACGTTTGTAAATTGTTTTCCAGCTTATATTCCCCGATTAAATTTGCGAACAAAACGTCAAACATACCGCGCATAACGATATCGTTAGAGTGCTGGCTTGGACGGGATAAAAAATACGTAAGTAGCGGATAAATCGTATCCCTATTGAATTTTTTATTTTGCATTAAAAAGGGGAGCGTCTTTTTCCCGAACAGGTCGCTGTAATGCACCAACGCGTTTTGACACGACAATACGAAAATCGTATGCGCGTTGGGGTTTCTCTTATCCGAATGGATATGATAATGGGGTACGAAAACGATATCGTCGACGGTGGCTTTATACGCCGTGCCGTTGATAACGAAATCGTATTCGCCTTCCGTTATGTATTGCAACTCAATACTGTTATGAAAGTGCGAAGGCGTTTCCCATTCAATGACGTTTTCGCGTATTTGCGTATGCAAAAATTTATCCGTAGAGCTTTCATAATAAACGTGTTTCATAATTTCTATTATACAAATTATATACGCGTATGTCAAATAAAATACATAAGAAAGGACAAATAATGGGAATTATTTTACATATAACGACAAGAAAACGCGCGTATCTATTGTTATAATGATAGCGTAGATAGGATAGGAACGTCTACCTTAAACGGTTTTCTTTCGGCATTTTGCAGGGGTGATTTGATAGTTCTTTTTGAAATACGTAACGAAGTGCCGAACGCTGGAAAATCCAAGCTTTTCGGAAATCTCGTAAACGGTAAGCGTCGTTGTTTTCAAAAGCCCGTAAGCGTATTCCAGCTTGACGTTTTCAATATACTTTTTGGGTGGAATGCCGATAACCTTGGTAAAAAGATATCGAAAGTGTTTTTCGCTGAAATGATATTTTTGCGCAAGTTCACTTACCGTCAGTTTATCTTCTACGTGTTCGTTAATATATAGTTGCGATTCCAAAATAACGTTTCCGTGGAAAAGCCTATCGGCGTTGCGAAAATGTATATTTTGTAGCCATTCAAATAAAAGTTCCATAAATTTTGCGTTTGCCGCGCCAAGCCCGATGTTGGATTTCATACGCATATACTTAATTAATTTATAAAAGGTAGCGGAATCCATTTTATGTTCAGGCAGGGTAGACGGCAGCCAAACGGGCAACGGACAGTGAAAGGTTTGGAAATAAAAGGAGAAAAATTCCGCGTCCGTTCCGTCGTCGATGAGATAAATATCGTCGCCCGTTTCCCCGAAAAGAATTTGATTTTCTTTGACCTTAATTTCGTCTTGCTTATTCAAAAACCGAATAGAGCCTTTCGTGACGATAAAGACAAAATTGACCTTTTCCCATAACGTATCGTGGATAAGGGGATTGCAATACGGGGCGCGAATGGCGGTATGATACGCACCGATTAAGTGCGCGCCGACAAACGAACGCGACGTATTAAAGAAGTAACGGTTGAAAATATTATTGAGATTTTTATCCATAAAACGTGTCTCCTTTTTTTGTTATTATAGCATATAACGCAAAATAAAAGCAATAATTTGCAGGTTCGTTTTTTGGAATAATTGGTATTTTTTTTCTCTTGAAAAGTGAAAAAATGTATGATACAATAAAAAAAGAAAACGGTTAAAACGCCATTATAAAAGAATTTTTATAATAAATCAACGCTAAAAAACGCTCCATAGGCGCGTTTGCGTAGTGGGGAGAGAAAAAACGTTCTACGTTTAATTCCGAAAAAAAGAATTTCAAAAATAAACGGGGAAGCTTATGATTATCATTGATAAAAACAAACGGTTGGGAAGCAAAGGCGCGCTTATATTCGTCCTTGCGATATTGATCATACCCGTCGCGCATTGGTTGGTATTTTGGCTTGGGGTGAATATCAATTCCATTTTGTTGGCGTTTCAATTACCCAGCGGTGAATTTTCTTTTTTAATGTTAAAAACCGTCATAACGGATATTTTGGACGCAAGCGGCGATGCAAGCTTGGGTCTTGCTTTGCGTAATACGCTGCTGTATTTTGCAAAGGATTTTTGCATGATTCCCTTTCAGCTTTGCGTGGCGTATTTTCTCTATAAAAAGATTGCAGGGTATAAGGCGTTTCAAATTATTTTCTATTTACCCGGGATTGTCAGCGGCGTAGCCTTTGCCAACGTATTTTCCAACTTCATTGCCCCGTCGGGGCCTTTGGCAGTTTTGCTTAAGCAGTTTGGTATGACGGAAGTCCCTGAATTTTTAGCCAACTCTACGTATGCGACGAATACGATTATGTTTTATACGATATGGATGGGTTGGGGCGGCAATATGTTATTGCTTTGCGGCGCGCTTGCCCGCATTCCGTTGGAAATCCTTGAATCGGCAAGGCTGGACGGGATTAACCCGTTAAAAGAACTGGTGTTTATGATTTTACCGTTGATTTGGTCGACGCTGTCCACCCTGTTTATTTTACAAATGACCAAGCTCTTTACGGCAAGCGGACCGATATTGCTCTTTACAGGCGGCGCGTATCAAACGACGACCATCGGGTTTTGGATATTCTCCAAGGTTGCTTATCAGGGTGCGGGGGCGTATAACAGCGTAGCGGCGGCAGGTTTGATATTTACGGCAGTCGGCGCGCCGATTATCTTGTTTATCAAATGGCTCATTGAAAAAATCCCCGTTGTGGAATATTGATGGTGGCATAATGGACACGACGAGAAGAAAAGAAATAAAAAAATTAATACGCAAAGACGGTGGAATTTTAGACAAAAAATCCACGGGCGAAAAAATTCTTTTTGCCATTGTATTTTGCATATTCGCCATACATTCATTTACGTTGATATTCCCCGTGCTTTGGATGATTATGTCTTCGTTTAAGGGTCCGTTAGAGTATATGGGCGGCGAAGTGTTCCGTTTGCCCGAAACGTGGCGGTTTGGAAATTACGCCGAAGCGTTTAGGGTGTTAAACGTCGGCGAAACGAATTTCTTGGGAATGACCTTTAACAGTATATGGTACACGGCAATTCGTACCGTATGCGGCGTGTTTATTCCTGCGGCGACGGGGTACGTAATGAGCAAATACCGTTTCCCCGGTTGGAACGTGATTTTCAGCGTAGCCATCATCTCCATGATTATTCCCATCGTCGGGAATACGGCGTCGAAAATGCAAATTATCTCTACGCTGCAATTAATGGATACGCCGCTATTCGTGGTTGTCGATTCCCTTGGCGGATTTGGCGGAACGTTCCTTGTCTTTTACGGATTTTTCAAGGCGCTTAGCTGGTCTTATGCGGAAGCGGTAATGATAGACGGCGGCGGACATTTCGTCATTTTCTTAAAAATTATGTTGCCGCAAGCCGCGCCCATTTTGCTTACGTACGCCATTACGGGCTCGATAGAATTTTGGAACGAATACGAAACGATTATTTTGTTTTTACATAGCTACCCGACCTTAGCGTCAGGGTTATTCGAATATCAATCCAACGCCATTCGCTTGGCAAATTATCCTATTTACTTTGCAGGGTTAATTATTTCCATTATTCCAACGCTTTTGATATTTAGTATCTTTAGCGATAGAATTATGACTAGCGTATCCATAGGCGGATTAAAGGGTTAAGATTACGCACCGTAGGATAAAGGGTATCCTGCCTAAAATGCGTTAAAAAAAGCAATACAAGGCTGTTGCGTTTTCTCTGCGCGTAAGGGAGAAATTCACCGTGTTTGGCGGCAACGGCTAAAATAAAAAAAATCACTTTGGGAGAGTAAAAAAATGAAAAAGACGTCTCAAAAAATTATGGCAAGCGCTTTGGCTATCGGTATGTTGGCGGCAAGCGGTTTGTCGCTTGCAGGCTGCGGCGGCGGAGCCGTTGCTAACGACGAAAACACGTTGGAAATTTTTATCAGCGATTTTGGGTACGGTACGGCGTGGCTCAGCGACGTTGTGGCGAAATTCAAAACGCAAGACTGGGTAAAGCAAAAATATCCGAATTTGAGCATTCCCGCCATTAAAAAGAATTCCGAAAAAAGCTATCCTGCCGATTCGATTACCAGCGGTACGACGACGATTGATTTGTTTTTCTCTACGATGACGGCGGCGGCAAGCTATGAAAAGGCGGACGCTTCGGGCGCGTGCTATTTTGAAGACATTACCGACGTGTATACGTCCAACGTTCCAAACGAAGAATGGAAGGTGCAAGAAAAAATGCTGCCGTCCATTCTTGCAGGCAAACAGTACGTTACCAAAGCAGGGGAAAGCAAATACTACGCCGTGCCTTGGGTAAACGGCTATATGGGGCTTTTGTACAACGAAACGCTGATGAAAGAGTATTTGGGCGACGATTACGCCATTCCCCGTACGACGAACGAGCTTGTGCAAATGGCAAAGGATATCAAGGGTGAGAATAAAGTGCCGTTTATTTCCGCGGCAAAGGTCGATTACTGGCTGTACGTGTTCCAAACGTGGTGGATGCAATACGAAGGCGTTACCGAGTATGAAAACTACTGGAACGGCGTTAATAAATACGGAGAATACACCACCGATATTTATGCGCAGCAGGGAAGATTAGAAGCCTTAAAGGTATTAGAAAGCCTTATCAGCCGTTCTAACGGCTATAACCATAGCGACGCAACCACGCAAGAATTTACTGCGGCACAGTCGAAAATGATTCTGGGTGAAGCGGTTATGATGCCCAACGGCGACTGGTTTGAAACGGAAATGCGCAGCAATTACAGCGAAGATAAAAACCATTACGATATTAAATTTATGAAAACGCCCGTTATCAGCGCCATCGTAGAAACGATGGATTTGTATACGCACGGGGACAACAAATATACCGATTTAGCCGAAAGCGAGCGCAACGCTTACGACGAAAAATTACAGGCGATTATCACGGCGGTGGATAACGGCACGACGGCTGCGCTGGAAGGCGTTTCCGCGGCGGACGTACAAAAGGTAGAAGGGGCAAGAAAGGCGATTATCGGTATTAGCTCTCACGACGCGATGATTCCTTCTTACGCAACGGCGAAGGGCGTAGCGAAAGACTTCTTGCGTTTCCTTGCAACCGATACTGCCTGCGAAAGCTTTATGCGCGCAACCAACGGTGCGTCGACGGCGTTTAACTACGACGTAAAAACGAAAAATCCCGATTTGTATAACAGCTTTTCCAACTTGCAAAAGGAAAGGGCGGAAATGGCGTTAAAGGGCGTTACGTCTACGGCAAGCTATCATTCCAAGTTGGCGTATTGGGGCGGTTTGAGCACGTTTGCCACAACGGAAATGTTGGAAATTGCGTTCATGGCGCAAAACGCTACCGACCGTAAAACGGCAAAGCAAATTTTTGAAGAAGATATCACCTACTACAACAAAAACAATCAAGAAAACTGGAGCAACTTGTTAAAGCTTTCGGGGATAATCAATTAACCTTTGCGTCTAAGGAGAGCGAAGATGAAGAGTAAAAAACTATTAATCCTTTTATTGACGGCGTCCGTTCTTACGTCCGTAGGGTGTAACGGCGAAACGCCCGAAGTCAATGAAATAGACGTGTGGACGGCAACGGGTACGGAAAAGCTGTTGCGGGATACCGATTATTCCGTGCGCCACGACAACGATACGTTGTCGATTTCCGCGTTTAGGAATGAGTACGAATCCGCGCAAATTATCATAAGCTCGTCGCTTGGAAAGGGGACGTACGCCGTGGAAATGAAGGATTTGGAAAGCTCGGACGGTACGATTTTACCTAAGTCCGCGTTTACGATTTATCACGAAAAGTATCTCAACGTTACGGAAATAAAAGACCATAACACGCCATATTCCGTAGGGTATTATCCCGACGCGCTGTTGCCCATGGAAAAGGCGGTGGAATACGGCGAAAATAAGCTGACGGGTAAAAACCAAGGGGTATGGGTAACGGTAAAGCCCGATAAAGAACAAAAAGCAGGCGTCTATACGGGTACGTTTAAGGTAACCGTAGCGGGAAAAACGTTTTCCGTTCCCGTCAACGTTACCGTGTTTGATTATACGCTCTCCGACGTCGTGCACTCGAAATCTTCCTTTTCTATCGATAATGAAATGCTGGGCTTTGGGGAATTAGACACTTCGGTGGAAATGTACGAAGCGTACTACGAAACGCTATTGGACTATCGATTAAGCGCACAGCACTTACCCGGGAACGATATCGACTACGTCGTAATGGAAGGGGAAAATTTAGAACGCTTTTTAACCTATGCGGAAAAATATACGTTGGACGATAGATGCTCGTCGTATAACATTCCTTTCAACGTATTCAAAATGACGATTGTCAAAAACGGCAAACCAAAACCGCTTACCAGCGTAGACTTCGAAGGCTTTTCCGCTACCTTGCGCGCTATGGCAAGATACAGCGCGGAAAAGAAGGTCAATTTGTTCAAAAAAGCGGGTACGTATTTCATTTTCTTTGACGAATACGATTTGAACGGCATGGAAGACGAAGCCAATTATAATTTGAGCAAAGCCACCGAAGTTTGCCAAAAGCTTGCGGAAGAAATGCGCGAAACGCTTGTTTGCGACGACGCGGAATTATTACAGGAAATCGTAGACGGGCTGAAAAATATCAAGCATAAAGTCGTCGGTAGTTATTCGGAAGATTTAACGGTAGACGAAGCCACGCTTGTTCCGCTGATTAACCGCTATAACACGGAAAGCGGACGTACGGTATACGAAAATTACGCCAAGGAATGCTACGGCGAGAACGCGGAGCTTTGGACGTATACCTGTATGAACCCCAAAACGCCTTATCCTACCTATCATATCGAAGACGTCTTAATTTCTTCGCGCTTGATGGGCTGGATGATGTACGATTATAATATCGTCGGCAACTTGTACTGGATGGTCAATTTATATACGTGGCGTGAAGATTCTTGGGGCGATTTGCGCTTGGAAGACTATTACGATAAAGCGTTGCGTTTCCCTTCGGCAAACGGCGACGGATTTTTGCTGTATCCCGGCCGTCCGTACGGTATTTACGGACCTGTGGCAAGTATGCGTCTTGCGTCGCTTCGGGACGGGAATGAAGATTACGATTTCATGTATGCGTTAGAAGAACTGTACGCAAAATGCGGCGTTTCTTCTGAACAGCTCAAAACGTTGACGAATTATTTGACGAGAAATCTCTATTCAGGCACGATGGTGCGTATCCGCGATAGCTTGGTTTCGGATTTTGCGCAAAGCAGAAAAATCCTTGGTTCGCTGTTGGAATTGGCGGACAATGCAGGCGTAGCCGTTAAAAATATCGCGATAGAAAACGGTGTTGCCGTTGTCGATTTCGTTGCGCTTTCGGGCGTGGAAACGTACCATAAGGGCGAAAAGCTCACCCCGATACAAACAGGGGAATATAACGCTTATCAAGTGCGTATTCCCATGACGGAAAAGGTTAATTATTTGGATATCAGCGCAAAGAAGGACGGTAAAACGTATTCGCTTACGTTTAACCTTGGCGGTAAAAATATGACGGTTATCGGTTCGACGCTGCTTGCGAATACGACCATGATCACCAAGGGCGAGCTTGCCACGGACGTTGTGGACGGCGTGGACGTTTTGAAGCTTTCTTATCGCCCTGACGAACGCATGATTGCCGAAATCAACGTTTCTTCCTTGAAGATAGACGATTCGGTGAATACCGTAACGTTTAACGTGTATTCGTTTAGCGAAAACGTGATTGATTTGCGCATTTTGTCCAAGTGCGAGCGCGGACAGTCGTTTGTAGAATCGGCGTCTATCAAGCTGAATAAAGGCTGGAACAAAATAGAAATACAGGCGTTGCAATTCAACTGCGCCACCAACGGCAACCTGACAAGCTTGCGCTTTAACTTAATGCAGGAAAAGCCTGCGGAAATTGCTTTGGGCAATATCGAAATCGCGTAACAGGGGAGTGGAAAGATGAAAAAGTTATTCGCAATTTTAATATCTGCGTGTACGTTGTTTTCCGGCGTCGTTTACGGCGGTTGTAATCAGCAGGGGGAAACGCAGGAAAAAGGCTACGCCATGCTCAACGATTTTGAAAGTAACGACGAATTCGATTTGTTGCGTTTGTTCGGCGTGCTTGGAAAGGTGGAGAAAAACACGCGGGCGGAATATATCACCAGCGGTAAGGCAAGCGCAAAGCTCACCATTGTTTCCAACCCGTACAAGCAACAAGCGCCGTACATGGAGCAGGCGTTTGAACTAGTGAAAAAGGGGGAAGATTACCGCAATTTTACTGACGTAGCCGCCATTTCCTTTGACGTATATAACACGTCGCAAGAAACGCTTTCTATCGGCTTACAGCTCACCTACGACGAAAGCAACGGAATGAAGCAAAGCTATCAGCTTTCGCACGGTTGGACGACGGTTAGCTTTATGGCAAAGCGCGAATATATTCCCAAGACGACGAATACGGACGGTGTAACTGCGCCTTGGGTAGAAAATTTACGTATCGCTTTTGAGCGTATGGAGCAGGACTGCGTCGTGTATATGGATAACGTGCGTATTCATAAAGCGCAAAAGGCGGAAACGCCGATTAGACGGGGTTTAAAAGAAGACGAAATTTGTTCGTTTGATAGAGAATGGCAAACGGCTATGGTAACGCCGTCGGCGGAGAAAGGAACGCTGTTGCCTGCGTTTATGCCGTCGTATGAAATCACTTCCACGGGCACGGGCGCGTCCTTGCGTATGGAAACTTCGGCAAGTGAATTCCAAGGGGATACCTATCCCGGGGTAGAATTGCGCCAAGAAGTTTTGCAAACGGTAGACTTTAAGAGCTACGCCGACGACGCCGTTTTGTCTTTCGACGTGTATACCCCTGAAATCAACGGCGTAGATACCGTATGGCTTTCGGGCTATACGGATACTATGCGTTATTACGTATCGGACGAGATTCATTTAATCCCCGGAAAATGGCAAACGTTTTCCGTTTCCGTAAAGGAAATGAACGAACAGCTTAAACATAAAGATTATAATTTTGCAAACACTACGTCGCTTGTGTTCCGTTGGACGGAATACACAACCCCTTCGCGCGTTGTATATTTTGATAACGTGCGTATGGAACGCTAAGTAAAGGAGAGATACGTATGCGTAGAAAATCCAAACGCTTAATAGCATTAACCGTTTCTTTCGTAGCCTGTCTTATCCTTGGCGCGGCGTGCGGCGGCGATACGGCGGAAATCAACGGGTTTGACGTACGAAAAACGCTTACGGTAGACTACGGCGAAACCGTTGTGATAGAAACGCCGTTCGTTACCGACAGCAACGGTTGGGTGCTGGAAAACTGGGCAATGGTAACGGACGACGAAGGTAATTACGTCTACACCGAAAACGGGCGTTTTTGCGCCAACGATTCGGACGGATACGTTATTACGTACGTCGTTCAAGATAAAAACGAAAACGTCTTTGAGAAAAAGACGCAGGTCATTGTAAACGGCTCTATCGACGATATCGTTACGATAGACGCCGAATATACGCAAAACGTAGAAACGGGGCAAAACCTGCAAATCAACGCAACCTGTTCGGACGAAACGGCGGAACTGCAATACACCGTCACGAAGAAATCGGACGGTTCGTCTGTAAAGATGGACGGAAACGCTTTCTGCTTAACGCAGGCAGGCGCGTACAGCGTGTCTATTGCCGACAGCGACGGACGGGCGGAGTACGAATATACGTTGTTTGCGCAAAATCCCGCCAAGGAAGGCGAAGTGGAAATCTTCGATAAGGCTTGGGAAGAACGGCAAAAACTGACGGGTAGCAAACGCCGTACTTGGAAGGTAATAACCACGGAAGAATGCGGTATTTTAGACCCGTACGGGCAAAGTGCAAGCTACGCGACGTTTACCACCAACCAAACGTACGTATCTATGTATTTGTTGATGCGCCAAAGCAAGGAATATTATGAGCAGCTTGCCAAGGAAGGGTACACTACCGTCAGCATGTGGATTTATATGGACGGGCAAAAAAACCATAAAACGGTTTCCGATAGAGATCCGCTTGGCGGTTCGTTTTACCGCAAGAACGGACCTACGCTTGTCCCCGGACAATGGAAACAGCACACTATGAATTTAGTGGACAGCGCGGCGGCGTATAACCGTTCGTTCGTCAGCTGCTACGATTATTATCAAAACGAAAATTTCCGTTATCTTTTGGTGGATAATTCTTGGGACTGGAACGCAGCGGGCGGCGGTGATGAAATGACCTTTTATATCACCGACGTGTATGCGACGAAGCCGCAAACGATAACGGCAAGCGCCGACGCGGAAACGCAAAAAGCGGTTGCCGAGCAAATAGAGCTTGCGCCGCTTTTCAGCGCGGATTGCGAATTAGAATATTCGGTAACCTACCGCGGTGAAAGACTGGGAGTTCAAACGCCTGCGTATACGTTCACGGGGAACGGGGACTATACCGTAACGGCAGTTCCCAAATTGCGTAATCTTCGCGGCAACAGCAGTATTACCTTTAACGTAACGGATACGTGCGTGTTGAATACTACGCCGCAAATCAAAGAGCGCACCGAAGAACAAATACAGGTTTCTTTAAGCGATTTGAAAATGCAATTTGCCGAAGTGGACGGCGTTACGCCGCAGCTCACCGATAGCAAGGTATATTATAACGGTAAAGAAGTAGTCACGTCGAAAAACACGTTTACGGCGCAAAAGGACGGCTGCTACGTGGTGGAAGCCAAGGGCGAATATACCGTGGGCAAAAGCGCATACGTCACCTATCAAACGACGACGGTAGACGTTTGGTCGGCGAAAAATAAATACGCCTTTATCGACGGCGCAAATTTGCTGTACACAAGTATTTATACCGACTGGGATCCTGACCCTACGGGTGGATATCAAACGTATACCGTGGACGGCAGAACGGAAACAATGGTGCGTTCTAACGGCAAAGGACAGTCGAATTCGGTGTACGGTAAGCCGTTGTATTCCAAGCATTACTATCAAGAGCTTTTGAAAGAAAAACCCAACGCCGAACTGGTAATGGATATCTACATAAAGGCAAGCGGCGGCTCGTCTGAATACGTTCGCGGTTTGTTTACCGCATATAAGACTTCGACGACGGTGAAAAACAACGCTTGGCAGCGTTATACAATCGGTTTGCAAAAATGCATTGACGAATACGATACGGTGTCGACGACGTATGAAAAATATAAGGCGTTGCAAAACAAGGGTGTAAGACCTGCGCAAAGCTCTAATGCCACGGGCGCGTTGATGCTGATCTTCGGGGAGAAGTCCTACGCAAGAGACGTGTATATGCAAATCGGCGTATCCGAAGAAGCGGCGTCGGCAACGGCAACGCTAAAAGGCGGCGCGGCGTTTGCGTTGGGACAGGACAATAAGCTGTCCGAAATGCTGGATATCCGACTGAATGAAAAGCCTGCGAAAATCCTTAACGCGGAAGTGCAGTTCAACGGCGCGTGGGTACGTCTTAGTAACGGCTTATTTACGCCTGTATGGGAAAATAAATATCTCTTCCGTATCAACGCTATGTGCGACGGGTTGTATAAGGTATTTGAAACGGAGTTGCGGGTAGGGGAAGACGATTTCCTGTATACAAGCGACGAACAAACGTATACCTTGATAGGGAATGACGATTTCAATTTCAATACGCTTACCGACGCGGAATATACGTTCGATTTTGAAGTATACACAAACGGCGGCTATAAGACGAAGGTGATCGGCGTGGAAACGGACGGCAACCGCATTAAAGGCGAAAGTTTAGAAAACGGTTCGTACACCGTCAACGTGTACGCCGTCAACGGCGAAGGCACGCTTAGCCGTATTCTCTATTACACGTTTGCCTTAGACTATTTCAAGGAAGAAGGCGCGTTGACTTGGTCGAAAGACTTGACGGCGGCAAACTATAAAACGGTATTGCAAAGATACCACTATTCCACGGCAAATTCTTCCCTTTCCAGCGCGATATCCTTAACGGAAAGCATACCGCAGGGCGGCGTAGAAGGCACGTACGTCAAATACGCGCAAAACGTAAAATCGGAAGATATCGTTTTGGCAATCAAGCCTGCGTATAATCAAGCCCACTATCAATCGTTGATAGATAACGTGTTAAAGAGTTATTACGTTGCGTTTGACGTATATCTTGAAAACCAAGACCCGACTTGGACGAAAACAAGTCTGCAAACAAAGGTTTGGAACGGGAGCGGTTCTTTCTCCAGCTCAGGCTCGGTGAAGGTAGGTCAATGGCAAACGATCAAGGTAGATTTGCAATACTACTTGAAAAAATGGGGCGATTTTAGAACGTTCGGGCTGAACTTCTTGAATAACGGCTATTACGATAATAACCAACGGGTAAACTTCTATTTGGGCAATATCCGTTTGGAAGAAGCGGATAAAGAAATGGTTTGGTCATATGCCGATGACGCGTCGACGGTGAAGCTGTATTCGTATTCTACGGAAAAGAATAACAACCGCGTATCCACTACGACGGATATTCCCGAAGGCGGCACGGCGGGTTCGTACTTCTTGATTACGCAAAAAGACGGGGTGGAAGAATATAGAATTCGCGTAAAACCTGCCTACGATAAAGCGTACTATGAAACGTTGCTTGCCGATACGACGAAAAAGTACACGGTAGCCTTTGATATCTACGTGCAAAGGGCTTCGGGTACGCAGTACTTAGACGAATGGAAATCGGCTACGTCGTTTGGACGGGTAAGCACAAGCGTTGCAAGGAATACGTGGCTTACGCGCTCGTATGATTTGGCTACGCTAATGAATAACTGGGACGACAACGGGGTTATGCTAATCGGTTGGACGACGGCAAGCAGCCAAAACCCCAAAACAAACGTATACGTGGGCAATTTCCGCTTGACGGAAGAAACAAAATAAAAATATATTATAAGGAGTATAGATATGGACAAAAAAACTTATGTAACTTTGGAACTGTGTATTTGTTTATTATCAAATACCGACGTGGTGCGAACTTCGTTGACAGCCCGTGATAAATTCGACGACAGCTGGACACCGGGAACAGATGATTTTGTTCAAATTACAAACTAAAAAGGAGGAAAAGACGATGAAAAGAAAAATCAAATGGATTGCATTATCAATGTTGTCGGCAGGTATGCTTGGCGTTAGCGCAACAGGCGTGCTTACGTCTAAGCAAGTAGCGGCGGAAACGGCTCCCACCATTCAAAACGTGGATATTTCATCTTTCGTAATGGAAAAGGGCGCAGGCGTGCGCGTATCGGGCGACGGACTTCGTTTTAGCGCGGAAATGGATAAAACGACGTACGAAGATTTAGAAGCAAAAGGCGCGTCTTACGGTATGCTTATCGTACCCGAAAACTACTTGACGGAAGGCTACGAGCTTACGGAAGCTAACGTTTTTATCAACAATAAATTCTATTTTGAAGAAGAAAACCCCAACGACGGCAGACGTGGTATGATTAACCTTACCGCGGAAAAATTGATTGACAAAGACGGGGATAATAAGGTGGAAATCTACGGCGCGATGACGGATATCGGTACGGCGAATATTTACCGTGAATTTGTCGGCGTAGCGTACGTACAAGTGCCCACGGCGTTTGACCAAACCACGGGCGAGCCTACGGCTTACGAATATAAGTTTGCACAATATTTCGAAGGGGATATGGCAAACAATACCCGTTCTATGTACTATACGGCGCAGCGTACGTTGGAATTAACCGATTGGGACGGCGATAAGGACGCGGTAGAAGCCAACTATATCACGGCTTACGATACGTATATTGCCGACTTTGGCTATACGTTCGGTTATACCGAAAAGCACGTACTTACTAAATTAGACGGCAGCACGGAAACGCTTAGCGAAGAATTGAAGTACGCTGCATTGAACAGCGAAGTTTCCGCCACGTATTATAACGACCCTGCTTTGTATTCTATGTACTATTGCACGGACAGCGAAATGCCTACTTCCAAAGTATACGCCAACGGCAAAACGACGTTAGAAGTTAGCTATAAAGAAGTAGACGTCGATTTGAACGATATGCGTTGGAGCGCGGAATTTACCGAAAGCAACTATGAAAATATGTTGGTGGCTACCGAATGGGGTACTAATACAACGGAAGAGCCTTATTCGGTAACGACGGCAATTCCCGAAGGTGGCGTTGCAGGTGCGTACTTATATTATTCGGGCGCGGCGGATAAAGCGCGTGCGGATATTCAAATACAGTTAGATCCCATGTATTCCAAGGGATATTATCAAGCGCTCTTAAATACGGGCTTGCCTTTCGTGGTGAAATATGACGTATACGTGGAAAACACCAATGCTTCCTATACGACCACTTCTACGAAATTAAAGCTTTGGAACGGTACGGCTTCCTTTAATTCAAGCGCAGGGAATACGGTAACGATAGGACAATGGAAAACCGTTTCGTTTGATTTGAGCTACCTTGTCAACAACTGGGGTAATTATCGCGTATTCGGTTTGGAATTGCAAAGTTACGCGGACAATAATCAAAAAGTAAACTTCTATCTTGGGAATATCCGCATTGAAGAAAAACCGAAAGTGTATGCGTATAGTAATGACGCAAGCTTGGCGAAAAATTATTCGTATTCAACTGCTAAAAATGCAAGTATTTCCGTTGCTACTGACCCGGAAGGAAAAACGGGTAAATTTATAAAAGTGGGGCAATCCCAAGGTATTGAAGAAACGAGAATAAGATTGAAAACCGCTTATGCCAAGAGTTATTATGAACTGCTTTTGAAAGATACAAGTAGAAAATTCCAAGTTGCATTTGATGTGTATTTCTACAAAATCAAAAAAGATACGAACGATATTGATGGCGATGGAAATACAAGTGAATATATTATGGATAATTTGGTTACGTCGGGAACGATTACGCCGAAAATTTGGAAATCTGCAACTTCTTTTGCGAGCGGCACGGCGGTGGCGTTAAATACGTGGCATACCTATACCTACGATCTTTCCACGCTTGTTAATAATTGGAATGATACTTATGGACCGCTTTTGGTGGGTTGTACGACAACGACGAATCAAAATCCCAGAACTTATTTTTATGTTGGTAATATTCGTCTTATAGAAGTAGCAGCATAAAATTTTCGATTTTTTCGGAGATAGGAAATGAGAAACATAAAAAAAGCGATTAGCTTAATGCTGGTAGCCGCCGTTTGCACGCAAACGATTACGTTTTGCGGTTGTCAAACGGACGGTGTGCCACAATATAACGTTTCGACGTCAGCCACCGTCGGCGGTAGCCTTACCGCCGACGTGACGAAGGCGTTGCAGGGTGAAGAGATTGCCTTTACAATCACGCCCGAAGAAGAATACGTTTTAGAAAAATTAGAAATCAACGGCGGCGAAGTGGAAGTTGTCGGCGACGTATTTTACTATACGGGTATTTTGTCCGACCTTACGGCAAAGGCGTATTTTGTCAAAAAAGACGTTACGCTGTATTTTGAAGACGTGGAAATTGCTATTCCTACGCAAACGGTGAAATACGGCAAAGTGTACGGCGAATTGCCCGAAGGCGTTAAAAAAGGACAGCGTTTTGTCGGTTGGCAAGACAAAGACGGCAATATCATTTCCGAGAAAGATATCGTTGACGTTGCGGAAAGCATTACGCTTACCGCTACTTGGGCGGAGTTGACCGATACGGAAAAACAGCAGCTTGTTCCGTACAGCGCGACGACGGCATATTACGATATGGCGGCAACCAAATACGGCGTGGTATTCCACACCAAGGGCAAGCCGTCCGCGCCCCGTATTCTAATTGCGGAAAACGGCGAAGGAAACTTTGAAAACGCCACGTCAATCACGTGCGATTACGAACCGTTTTTCAATGAATACGTTTGTAACGGCGTGGTGGAAAACTTGAAATTCGACACCAAATATTCGGTGAAATTCGGGGATTATTCCGCCGATACGTGGAGTAAGACGTACACGTTTACAACGCGAAAAGAGAAAATCGATAAGGTAAACTTTTTCTACGTTGCCGATTCGCAGCAAAACGCGTCCAAGGGTGACGCAAACACCAGTAAAATTCAAGAAACGACCTATTGGGATATTACTATGGGCGACGCGGTAACGCGTTTTCCAAACGCCGATTTTATTGCGCACGGCGGGGATATGATTGACTACGCGGCAGAGCCGGCTTATTGGAAACGTATGCTGGATAGCGTGGAAGAATATTTATTTGAATATCCTTTAATGAATACACCGGGCAATCACGAAGGCGACGGGTGGTATTCGGCAGGGCATTCGTGTATCGGAAAGCTGTTTAATATCGATACGCCGACGGATACGGAAATGGGGTATTACTATTCCTTTGATTACGGCCCTATGCATTTTGTGTCCAGTCTTTCCAATGATATTTTCTATCATTACGACGGGAAATACACCAAAGCGCAACTAGATTGGTTGCGGAAAGATATGGCTGCCGCGCGCGAAAATCCGCAAATCAAGTGGATTGTCATGATGACGCACCACGGCATTGTAACGCCTACGTTTAGCAAAGTTGCTTCGGGAGCGTTTAACCCCATTACGTACGCGCAAATTATGCCCATTTTGGACGAATACGACGTAGAGCTGGTGCTTTACGGGCATAACCATTATTTGGATTCTACCTATCCTATCGTTTGGACAAACGAAATAGAGAAAACGGTGTTTGAAAGCTACGAATATATCAACGATTACGTGGATTATTACAAAGTGGCTACGGCGACGACGACCACGAAAAAAACGTTGCACGACGGCGTAGAAGTGGACGAGTTCGTCTATTCAAACGGCGTTACCAACAAGGGTACGGTTATGCACCAAACGGCTTGCGTAGGCGATCAATGGAATACGACGTTTAAGCTTTCCGATTTAGAAACAAATCTTGCAAAGAATCCTGATTATAGAATGCTGTTAAGCGGCGGCAAGGGCGCGATTGAAGATGGCGTTGGGTATAGTATGTATAGCTACGTGGAAGTCACGCAAGATACGCTTGTTTGCCGTACCTACGGCGTAGACGTGGTGGCGCAATATAGTACGTCGTCGCTGACAAACGGTAAATACCTTGACGGATTTTTGCTTAGAAAATAAAGCTACGGGAGAGAGAAAATGAAAATATGTAAATACGTTTTACTGATGCTTTTGCTTTGCTGTACGGCGTTTGTTTGCGCCTGTAACGGCGCGGAAACGTCGATACCTGGCGGCGCGTCAAGCAGCGTGTCCAGCGTGTCCGAAAGCGTAGAAGATCAAAGCGAAGAAAGCACTTCAAAGGAAGAAAATTCGGTGGAAGAAAGCTCTTCGGTAGAAGACGGAACTTCGCAGGAAGAAAGCAGCGAAGAAGACGTATACGCACCGAACGTTTAACGCGTAGAGAAAGGAAAAAGGATGGTTTTTAAGAAATGTCGGAATATAAAATAGGCTTTTGGAATTATATGGATTTGGAAAAACACCAAAGCAAAATGGTTGGTGAATGGGAAGAGCTTGGCTACAATTACGCCATGACCCCGTATTATTTCGAAGACGAAGACCCGAAAAAGTTTTTCGGGATTTTAGACGATTGCGAAACACGGGATATGCAGGTGGTTATCAAAACTTGCCGTTGTTCGTGGGAGCATTTGCAGGCGGTTGGAGAAGAACAATTCCGTAAGGATATTCGCGATTTGCAAGCGCTGTTCGGCGGCTATAAATGCGTGCATTCGTTCTTTATCGGAGACGAACCTACGGAGGCGGATATGCCCGTCGTCGCAAGGGCTTGTAAAATCGTAAAAGAAGAAGGCAAGGGGATTAAGCCGTTCTTGTCCGTAATGACGCCTATTTCTATGGATAGAACGGCGCTCAAAGAAATGCTGATTAAGCTGATTAAGGACGGGGAACTGGATTTTATCGTCTATAATTGCTATTCGCAATGTATGGCAAATGTGGAACAACGTCAACAGGGCATACAAAGTTATTTTGAATTTTTGAATATGTTCCGCGATATTCAAAAGGCAACTGGCGTAAGCGTATGGATGTCCATTTTGGGCTTAGGACATTGGTATTATCGCGCGCCGTCGCAAGCCGACATGCGTTGGCAGCTCAACGTTGCGGCATTATATGGAATTAAAGGTTTTGTTTGGTTCTTCCCTTACGAATACAAATATGAACCCGATTTAGGACCTATGAACTATGCGGTGAATTGCTTTGGGGATAAAACCCAAACATTTTGGTGGCAAAGGGAAGAAGATTTGAAGTTCCGCACGTTTGTCGCGCCTTATTTGGAAAAAGCTACGCTCAAAGCCGTGTATCAGCATTGGCAGTTTTGGCTGCCGATGGGCGGAACGGATATGTTCGTGGAAGATAAAGACGAAGTGGTGAAAAACGTTTACGACGATTTTAACCTCCCGATTATCGTATCCCGTTTTGAACAAGCTAACGGAATGCCGCTCGTTGCCGTTTGCAACGCCAGCCAAACGGATATGGCAAGCGTACACGTAACCTTCAAAACGCCGTATGAAAAGTTCTCAAAATACAATATTCACCTTGCCCCCGGCGGCGTCTATTTGTTTGATTTGAAAGACCGTAAATAACGATAATATAGAATTATTTTATTACGATAAAGAAAAAAACAACCACCCTTGTAGGTGGTTGTTTTTTACGGTGAATACATACATGCCCCCATGAAATCGCAAAAAGCGTAGGGGGAAATATGCCGATAACAAATTATAAATTTAAGCCCAAGCAGCGTTTTTTGTATGCCGTCGGGGTAAGCCCCGTAACGCGTTTGAAAGTTTTTGTGAAATAGTTGGGTTCGTTAAAAGCAAGCGTTTCGGCAATCTCTTTCACGGACAGCTCGTTTTCGCGTAATAGCTGTTTTGCCCGTTCAATCTTTAACCGAAGGTAATAATCCATAATCGTTTTGCCCGTTTTTTCTTGGAACACGCGGAATAAATACGCCCGACCGTAAGCCGTTTTGGTGCAAATATCTTCAATGGTTAAGGTGGAATACAGCTCGTTTTCCAGTACGTGAATGACGTCGTTTACAGGCTTGCTGGATAGCTCTTTGCGCGGCAAAAAGGTTGTATTGCCGTCCTTCGTTTCCGTTTGCGCGCGCAAAAGGTTGATAAGAAACAGCTCTAAATAATTTTTGATTAGCTGTTCACCGCCAAGCGTTGAGGGAGAAAGCAGTTTCATTTTCTTCAAGTTCGGATCGGAATAGGGGATATCAAACGTCTTTTTCCCTTCTTCTAAAATAAAATAGATAAAACGCGCTAGATTACTATCCAAACGGAATTTTTTATTTTCAAAAAACCGAATGGCGTCTGACTTGCAAACAAAGGATAAAATAAAAACGTTGGGCGCGCTTTTCCCGTTTGCCGAAAGCGTATGAAATTCATTTGGTTTATGGAACAACACTTCGCCTTGCTCTAACGGAATATCTACCCCGTCTGCAGTGCATAAAAGGCTTTCCTTTTCCGCGTAGACAAGCTCCCAAAAATCGTGCGATTCGCCTGCCGATTTGAAGTTTTTATCAAACTCAAAATCGTGAATGGTAACGATTTTGCTGACGTTTATCAAATTTTCTAATTTATGTTTAAAATATTTTTTCATATAAAAATTATACAATAAAAGCATGATAATTGTCAAGTAGATTATTTTACTCTTTTTGGGGATTTTTAAATATTGTATAGGCTTACGCAATATGATATAATTTGTATACGAATAAAAAAAGGAGATTGTTTACTTTTTAAGCTGTAACGAATGCGGGTTGCAAAAGCTGAAAAAATTAAAGAGTAAATATCCCGAAATTTTCTGTGCCGTTGGACACGATAGAAAACGTATGTGGGAAACGGTAGAACGCGCTTTGGAAGCGGGCGCGGAGAAAATGCAACAATACGAAGGCTACGTCAATCAAGAAGTGGTGGAAAAAGCGCACCGCCACGGCGTCAAGGTCGGCGTGTATATAGGGGTACGGAAGAAGAAATACTCCAAAAAATGCACGAATATTACGATATGGGCGTGGAGTATATCTTGACGGATTACTTTTTATCGGCAAAACGGGAATTTGATAAGCGTAAAGGAGTTTTATGAGTATTATTCAACATGTAAACGTGTTTCAAGGCACGGGCAAAAGCACAACGCCCAAAGAAAATACGCTGTTTTCCAAATGGAACTTATTAAAAGGCAAGGCGGGTAACCTTTCTCCGTCCGCTTGCTTGCCCTTTGGAAACGTAGCTTGCTCTCCGTATAGCGGCGGTTATTCGTCGGGCTACGGCGCGTTCATGTGCAACTACGGGCAAGTCCCCGAACGCTTTTTTGAAGGGGATAAGCTAATCGGTTTCTCACATTTTACGCATAGCGGCAGCGGCGCGTTCGGCTTTTATTATAACTATCTTTTAACCATTCCTTATCGCGGGGATTTGGGGGCTATCCACACCTTCAAAGAAATTGACGGGGAAAAAGCGACGGCGGGGTATTATGCTTGCCGATTTAAGCAAGAAGATATTGCGTGCGAAGTAACCGTAAATAAAGGCGTTGCGTTGCATAGATATACGGGAAATTCGCCCTTCAAAATCGCGGTGGATATATCCAACAACGGTTTAATGCAGCCTTTTGATGAAGGCGTATTTTCGTATTCCGACGAAAGCGAAATACGCATAGAAGATAACAGAGTCGTAGGGTATGTAGTCATGCAGGGCATAAAGCTGTATTATGCCGTAGAATGCAACGGAAAGCCCACGCTTTGGGTGGATAAAAAGCAGGCGCGCGATAGCGTTTTGCGCTTGCAAAAAACGGACAAAACGTTTGGCTGCACTTTTGATGTTGACGCGAACACGGCGCTTGTGAAGGTGGCTTTTTCGCTTGTGAGTGAAGAAAGAGCGCTAGCAAAGCTGCTTTCCGTATACGATTTTGATGCGGTAAAACAATGCGCGCAAAAACAATGGGAAGAAAAGCTTAGCGTAATTCAAATCGACGGGGTAAGCGAAGAAGAAAAGGAAGTGTTTTATTCAAATTTCTATCATAGCTTAATAAAGCCCTGCGCTTGGCAAAATGAAAGCTTTTTGTGGGACGAAAGGGAAACGTTCTATTTGGATTTTGCCACCCTTTGGGACGTGTATAAAACGCAAATGCCGCTTATCTTCGCCTTGTACCCCGAAACGGGGAAAGGGATTGTAAAAACGATATTGCGCTATGCCAAAACGCAAGGAAAGCTGTTCAACGCGTTGATGCTATCGTCAAACCAAAATATCGAATCGACGCAAGCGTGCTGCTTGGCGTGCTACGTGCTTTACGACGCGTATACGTACGGATTGATAGAACAAAATCAAATGGACGATATATTTGACGCAGTAAAAGCGGAAGTGGGGCAGTATCGGGATCAAATCATGGACGGCACGTTTGAAAAAACGACGAAACTCTTGGATTGTACGCTCATTTGCGCGTCGTTTGCAGGGCTTGCCAAAGAGCTGGAAAGAAAACAAGACCAAGCGTATTTTGCGGAAATTGCCGAACAATGGACAAACGCGTTTGGAGATGACGGCTTATTAAAAACGGGGTATCCCTATTATGAAGGAAACCATTATAATTATTCCTTCCGATTTGTTCACGATAGGGAAAAACGCATAGAGCTTGCAGGGGGGAAACAAAATCTTTTAAAACAGCTTGACAAGTTCTTTGCCTTTGACGAAACAAGCAAAACCCAAAACCGTTTTGAAGGCTTTAACAACGAAACGGATATGGAAACGCCGTATGTTTATCACTACGTAGGCGACTATGAAAAGCTTTGCACAATCATAGACGAATGCGTGGAAAGTTGTTTCCAAACAGGCAGGGAAGGGATTCCTGGAAACGGGGATAGTGGCGGCTTGACGGCGTGCTATCTTTGGAACTTTCTCGGCTTGTTTCCGCAAAGCGGAATGGATAAGGTATTCGTGGGAAAACCTAAGGCGAAAAAAGCAAAGATACGCCTTGGCAACAGCAATACGCTTACGATTATAAACGACGGCGCGAAGATACCCAAACAAATCACCTTTAACGGGGAAAAAATCACGGATGAAATTGCTGTTAAAGACTTGCTTAAAGGCGGTGTTTTGCAATTTTGGGCATAAAAAACACCTTGCGTGCGATAAAAGAGTAACGCAAGATGTAAGCAAAATTAAATAAAAAAGGGCGGCTATCCATGCAAGGATAGCCGCCCTTTTTGAAACGGTGAATACATACATGCCCCCATGAAATCGTAAAAAGCATAGGGAAAAATATGGCGATAACAAATTATAAATTTAAGCCCAAGCACCGTTTTTTGTATGCCGTCGGGGTAAGCCCCGTAACGCGTTTGAAGGTTTTTGTGAAATAGTTGGGTTCGTTAAAAGCAAGCGTTTCGGCAATCTCTTTCACGGACAGCTCGTTTTCGCGCAATAGCTGTTTTGCCCGTTCAATCTTTAACCGAAGGTAATAATCCATAATCGTTTTGCCCGTTTTTTCTTTGAATACACGAAACAAATACGCTCTGCCGTAGGCGGTTTTTGCGCAAATATCTTCAATGGTCAAGGTGGAATACAGCTCGCTTTCTAACACGTGAATGACGTCGTTTACAGGCTTGCTGGATAGCTCTTTGCGCGGCAAAAAGGTTGTATTGCCGTCCTTCGTTTCCGTTTGCGC
>JAGAIW010000012.1 GCA_017626305.1 Clostridia bacterium | reverse complement strand
TCAAACGAAGTATAAGACGGAAAACGGCATTATCAATCAGTTGAGTGCGATTATTGATAACGCGCGTAAAATTGATTCTTCGACGGAAGCAGGAAAGGCTGTGAGAAGCGGACTTTACAAGCAAGCGATGGAACTCGTTTTGGATCTTGCAGTAGAAATGCCCGTATATCAAAGAAAGAATCTTTACGCTTATAACGGCAATACGATTAAAGGTTTGAATGATAAAGTTAACCCTTATTCGTCGCCTCTTGAAAAAATTTGGGAAATTGAATTGGTAAAATAATCGAATCCCAAAACGTTACGTCGCGGTATTTTTGCCGCGACGTGGCGAAAAAAATATTTGAACTATCGGAGTAAAAATGTTTAAGTATATTCTCAAAAGAATAGGAATTTCCTTGCTCATTTTGCTTGGCGTTTCCTTTATTCTCTATGTGTTATTACGCTGTATGCCGACGGACTTCGTCGAATTAAAGGTTTTAAATTTAACCCAAACGAGTAATACGGGGGTTACGGACGAGCTGATAGCAAAAATGTATGAAACGTACGGCTTGGACGGCAACATTGTTGAGGGGTATTTTAATTGGCTCACCAACGTCGCTCATTTTGATTTTGGTACGAGCTTTATTAGCCAACGTCCCGTTTTAGACGAGGTGTTCAACGCCGACCGTCTTGGCACGTCGTTTTTCGTTGCAGCCATAGCGACGGTTTTTGAATTCTTGATTGCGATTCCTTTGGGTATTACGGCGGCAACGCATCAATATTCCGTACGCGATTACGTCGTAACCGTGTTCGTTTTGATCGGCATTTCCTTACCCTCTTTCTTCTTTGGACAGATGCTCAAGGATATTTTCGCGAACAAGCTTGGTTGGTTTCCCGTATCTGGTATGAAAGACGCCGGGATAACGTATGCAAATGCAGGGGAAGCGCTTTTGGATTATTTGCGTCATATGTTCTTGCCTATTTTGACCGTCGTGGTTTTGAGTATCGGCGGGCGTATGAGAATGACGAGAACGAATATGCTTGAAGTGTTGAACTCTGATTATATCCGTACGGCGCGCGCGAAGGGCTTAAAAGAAGGAAAAGTTATCTATAAACACGCTTTCCGTAACACGATGATTCCCGTCGTAACGGGGCTTGCGGGTTTAATTCCCTCGCTTTTCTCGGGTGCAATGATTACAGAATCGGTATTCGACTTAACGGGTATCGGTAGTTATGCTTTGAATGCAATGCAGCAAGGGGATATTCCCGTCATTATGACGTATAATATGTTTCTTGCGTTCTTGTCCGTTACAGGCGTATTGCTTGCCGACTTGATGTACGGTATCGTTGATCCCCGCGTCAAACTTGCGTAAAGGAGGTTATGTTATGGAAGAAAAGAAAGAGTTAGAAATTGTTTCTGAAGAACTTGAAGAAGCTACTTCCGTCGTAAGAGCTGAAACGGTTGACGTGGAAGATAGTGAAAGTCCTCTCGATAAAAACGTAAAATTGATGTCCCCGACGAGAATGTTGTTGAGGCGGTTTTTCCGTTCAAAGCTTTCAATTACGGGTATCATTATGCTTGTAGCGTTATTCTTGTTCTGTTGGGTTGGTCCTGTCGTTTATACACAATGGGGCGAAATCGAAACGGATCGTACGGGTGCGGTGGATTACGCTCCCTTTGAAGTGGAATGCGAAAGTGGCGACTTTATTCAAGTCATCGTTACCAATAACGGTATTAACGCATTGGCGAAGCCGTCTGCGGAGCATATTCTCGGAACAGACGAGCAGGGTATGGATATTTTCACTCGTTTGATGTATGGTGGTAGATTATCGCTCACGATTAGTTTCCTTGCCGTATTCGTAACCTCGGCGCTGGGTATCGTTTTGGGTGGTATATCGGGATATTACGGTGGCGCGGTAGATAATATTATTATGCGTATATGCGATATGCTAATGTGTTTGCCGACCTTGCCGCTTATGTTAATTATCGGTACGGTTCTCGAATCAAACGACGTACCGTCAGAATATTACATATATCTTTTGATGGGGTTGCTATCCCTGTTTTCTTGGCCAGGAATGGCGCGGCTTGTGCGCGGGCAGATTTTATACTTGCGAGAGCAAGAATATATGGTTGCCGCGGAAGCGATGGGATATTCGACGGTAAGAAGAATTTTCAAACATTTGATTCCTAATATTTTGCCGCAAATCCTCGTATCTATGACGATGTCTTTGGGTAGTATGATTTTGTACGAATCGACGCTTTCTTACCTCGGCTTGGGCGTAAAAATTCCTTACGCTTCGTGGGGTACGATGATAGAGGTTATTTCTAAACGTAGCGATATTCTTCAAAACAATTTCAACGTATGGGGACCTCCCGGAGTTTGTATTATTATCGCCGTACTTGCGTTCAACTTCATCGGCGACGGTTTGCGCGACGCGCTTGATCCGAAACAAAGGAGATAAGCTATGAGTGAAATTAAAAAATCCGAAAAACATTATCTTACAGGGAAAGAAGTAAGAGAAATCGCCAAGGCGAATCAAAAAGAAATGCGTCGTTTGGAAAAGGCGAAAAAACGTAAGATTCCTCAATCGGAATATACGACGGAGATGAAAGACGAAAAGAATATTCTCGAAGTCGAAAATCTTCATTCCTATTTCTTTACCGATCAAGGCGTCGTTAAAGCGGTAAACGGCGTTACGTTTAATATTCCCGCAAATTCGACGGTAGGCGTCGTTGGGGAATCAGGTTGCGGGAAATCGGTAACGTCGATGTCGATTATGCGCCTTTTGCAAGGGCCTTCTGGGCAGATCGTGGACGGTTCGATCCGTTTTAAAGTTAGCGATTTCAAACGGGACGAAAAGGGGCGTTTTATTCCCGTTTACGAAAAAGACGAAAACGGTGACGTTATTTTTGAAAACGTACTTGATTCCAAAGGTGCGCCCAAGCTCGATAAAGAGGGAAATCCGATTGTAAAACCCAAGCAGCTTTTGGACGCAAATGGGATTGGTGTGTTCGAACAAGAAGAAACGGTGTTTGACATTGCGAAAATGCCGATTAAGGAAATGTATCGGCTTCGCGGCAGGCAAATGGCAATGGTGTTCCAAGAACCCATGACGTCGCTTAATCCCGTATTCACGATCGGAAATCAATTAGATGAGGTTACGCTGTTACACGTGCCGGGGGCAACGAACGAGTTTGCCAAAAAACGTTCTATTGAAATGCTTAATCTCGTGGGAATTGCAATGCCTGAGCGTGTTTATGCTTCCTTTCCGCACGAGCTTTCAGGTGGTATGCGTCAGCGCGTTATGATTGCTATGGCGCTTGCGGGCGAACCCCGTTTGATTATTGCCGACGAGCCGACGACGGCACTAGACGTAACGATTCAAGCGCAAATCCTCGATCTTTTCAACGACTTAAAGAATAAGATCAACAGCTCCATTTTATTGATTACGCACGATCTCGGCGTCATTGCGGAAATGGC
>JAGAIW010000103.1 GCA_017626305.1 Clostridia bacterium | reverse complement strand
GCAAGGCTCATGGGCGTTAAACTTTCAAAGAACTTCGATAAGCCTTTGACGTCCACGAGTTTCACTGAGTTTTTCCATAGGTGGCACATAACCCTAAATCAATGGTTTACGCAATACGTTTACAGACCTTTAGGCGGGAATAGAAAGGGTTTGGAGAGAAAAATATTAAACATGCTTATCGTGTTTGCCTTGAGCGGTTTATGGCACGGCGCAAACTGGACGTTTGTATTATGGGGGCTTGAAATGGGGATCATGGTGAGCGCGGAAACGCTGCTCAGAAAACCCTTTGCAAAGCTTTGTGAAAGGGCGAAGATAGACTTGGAAAATTCGTCTATAAAACTTATAAGACAAATAATCATGCTTTTGCTGTTCACGTTCAGCAGTGTACTATTCCGCTCGCAAAACGTGGCGGAAGTGGGGCTTGCTTTCAGACAAATATTCACCGCGTGGGGCGGAGTGGAAAAAGCGATGTCTGATTTAGGTATGAATGGTTTGCAGATAATACAGCTTGCGCTGTTTATAGTCGCCATGGCATTGTTGTATAAATTGTCGCAGGAAAATCAAAAGGAGCCCCTTTCACTATCCGGGGAACGTACTGCGGTGAATATCGGCATTTTCGTTTACGGAATCATAGCGATAACGCTTTGTTGGTTGGGACTTTTGGCGATGGATGACGTGAGCGCGTTCCAATACTTTCAATTTTAGGAGAAAACAAACGTGGATATAAAACAAGAGCAATGTCAAATCACTTTGTATGAATATTTAAGATTGCACGCAAAAGAAAACGGAAAAACGACCTATTTCATAACGGAAACGTCGGCATGGACATACGAGCAGGTATACGAGACGGTAAACGGACTGATAAGTTATTTTATAGGAAACGGAGTCAAAAAAGGGACGGTAATAGCATTGCGGGCAACGCGTAGTCCTCAGACGGTAATGCTTGTAACGGCACTTGGTGCAATAGGCGCGCAAATTGCGCTTACTGATCCGCATACAAGCGTGCAAGAATTTATAAACAATAGCGGCGTGGATATCATGCCCGAATATTATATAACCAATGAACGTACATCTTTGAATCTAAGCGAAAGAGAGGGCTGGGAGATTGTGCATGGAGATAAAAGGGAGCAAATAAGTTTTAAAAAGAGAATATCGGACTTGCCCGAAATGCCGTATGGGAAAGTGGAGGACCCGTTTATAATAATATTCACGTCGGGGTCGACGGGAAAGGCGAAGGCGGTGGTGTTGAGTCATAGAAACTGTATTGCAAATCCTGTGGACGCAATGCCGTTGTTTGAAGAAAATGAAAAGGATAGGGCGATATCACTATTGCCGTTAGATCACGTATTCGGTTTTGCTGTGGTAGTGTGCGCAACTTTTTGCGGACACGACGTTGTGTTTTCTGAAAGACTTGAGACCGAATACGTGCTTTCCTGCATCGAGAAATATAAAGTATCCGTCATTTACGCCGTGCCGTCGTTTTTTTTAGGCTTGTTAAACAACGGAGTACATAAAAAATATAATTTAAGTTCCTTAAGGTTGGGACTGATGGCAGGCGCGCCCTTTACGGCCGAACAGTTGAGATATATAGAGAATGAACTTGTGTTACAATTAATGCCCGGGTACGGAATGAGCGAATGTGTGGGCGTAAGTACGATGTATTACGGCGCAAGCGTAGAGGACAGGGCTACGGGGGTTGGT
>JAGAIW010000102.1 GCA_017626305.1 Clostridia bacterium | reverse complement strand
TGCGCATACAGTCCTTTTTATTATACTCTTACTTCAAAACTACGCTTTTCCCAACGCAGTTTTTCTTCAATCCTTATCCTTAAATCGTACCGCGCTTTTTAAGGATAATGAACACCGCGCCTGCAATCAAGGTAAGACTGCCGACAACGATGCCCGTAATCGCCCAACCGCTGATTCCCTTCGTAATTTCAAAGGAATACTCGCTCACGTTGCCGCATTCGTCCGTAACCGTGATTGCGTACCTGCCTGCCTCGTTTAACAATTCGCCAAGCGTATATTCAACCGTTTTACCGTCCTTGACTACAACCACCGTTGCCGTTTCGGAAAGGTCAGAAAGACTTACTTCGCCTTTGGTTTTACCGCCGTTTTCTACACCGTTCAATACAAGTGTTGCTGCCGTTTTATCAATGAAGAAGCTAACTTCTACGGAATTTCCAAGCTCATCTTTTACCGTTGCTTTGTACACACCTTCGTCCTTCAATTCCTTACCAGCTTTATAAGAGATTTCCTTGCCGTTCAAGAATACCTTAAATTCGGTAGCATCGTCCGCTACGGTAATCGCTACGTTGCTGTTGGTTTTGCCTGCATTCGCTACACCTTTTAAGGCAATCGCAGGTGCAGATTTATCAATCGTGAATACCGCTTCCGTTACGTTGCCAACCGCATCCCAAGCCTGAACGAAATACGAACCTTCTTCCGTCAACTCGTCGCCAAACGTATATTCAATTTCCGTATCGTTGAGATATACAACTACCGTCGTATAATCCACTGCAGAAATTGCCACGTTACCGTTGGTTACTCCACCATCTTCAACACCCGTCAAGGTCAATACAGGAGCCGTTTTATCAATAGTGAAAGTCACCTCTACGGAATTGCCTGCAAGGTCGGTTGCCGTCGCGCGGTATTCACCTTCTGCCGTCAATTCGTCGCCTGCGGTATAAGCAATTTCTTCGCCGTTAAAATACACCGTAAGCGATACCGTTTCTTCCGTCAGCGTAATCACCACATCGCCGTTTGTTGCACCGCCATTCTCTACGCCGTCAAGCGTAATTTCCGGTAAGGTGTTGTCTACCGTTACCGTGAATTTATAAGTTTCCCCTGCCGCAACAACCCCGATATCATAGACACCGTCTTCCGTTAATCTTAAAATGCCGTAATTGGTATCCCTTACTTCGCCGCTAATAAGCACCGTTTCAAAGTTCGGCATACGGTTGAAATCATACGCAAAATCTTTTACAATCGATTGAACAATCGTAAACGAGCGCCTTACGGTATTGCCAAGTGCGTCTGTCAAGGT
This sequence comes from Clostridia bacterium, assembly GCA_017626305.1. GTDB lineage: Bacteria > Bacillota > Clostridia > Christensenellales > Borkfalkiaceae > Scatosoma. Next base: position 3,232 of record JAGAIW010000102.1, on the reverse strand, counting down.
TAACGTATATTCACCTGGCAAATTAATTTCTTCACCGAGCGTATATTCCACTTCGCCGCCGTCTTTGAGCAAGCTTACCGTAACGCTTTCATTTGCCGTAGCCGTAACGCTGTTAGCCAAACCTTGCTCATTGATGTTAATACCCCAATCCACCGTCTTGTCGATAGTAAATTCCACCGCCGATTCGTTACCGGCTTTGTCTTTTACCACAAGACGATACACACCGTCTTCCGTGACTTTTGTGCCACCCAGGTACGAGCCGAGCGACTCACCTTTCTTGAAAAGTTCTGCCGTTGCGCAGTCCTCAAAGCTTGCCGATACGTCACCGCTTACAACACCGCCGTTCTCAACGCCATCAAGTGTAATTTCAGGTGCAACTGTATCGATTACAAAGTAATAATTTTTCTTGTAGTTGTCATAATTCGAAAATGTCAACACATACGAGCCGTCTGCCGTCAATTTCTGTCCAGACTTATATTCCACTGCTGTGCCGTCTTTGGTAAGAATAACAACCGCTTCGTCTTTCCATGTAAAGGTCACGGTTTTATTCGTATAACCCTTATCTTCAACGCCTGCAAGCGTACCCACGGGAATGGGTTGTTTGTATTCAATCGTCTGCACAATAGCGTCAATGCCAGTACGGAATTCGTCCATCACAGTTACCTTGTAAAGTCCACTCGTACGGAAGTGATATTCAAGCGTTTCAATCGTAATTTCTTTGCCGTAATCGTCTTCCGTCAATGCAATCCAAGTTTCGCCATTATCATCGCTCTTGGCAATTTCAAGGAAGGTAATACGAGAAACCGTATCTAAGCTATCCGTAATTACTATATCAAGCGTTTTCTTTTCTGTATTTTCCGTCACCGTAATCGTAGGCGCATTCATAGATACAACGAACTTAAATTCTTCCGTTTCGCCGAAGTGATTTACTGCCATCGCACTATAAATACCGCTTTCTTCAATAGTGCAAGCATTTTCAATATCAAAATAACCTACTTCATCACCGTTTTCATAGTACACGACAAACATTGCAAATTCGTCACCTTCGAACGGAATAGATACCGCTACTCGGTCTTTGAAATAATACGTTCTATCGAACTCTGCATCCGTAGGAGAATTCTCGCCAAGAGCGTATTGCAACGTCGGCGCAGAATCAAGAATATAAATCTCATACTCTACGCTACCGCCGTAACCGTCTTCAATCAAAAGCGTATGTGCGCCAGGTTCGGTAATAGTTAATTCTGCATAACCAACACCATCCAAGGTATAAATCAACCCTTCGCGAAGCTCTACTTCCGTCGCTACGATCTTCTTTTCATTAGGGTAAGCATTCAAATCACCGTCAAGACAGCTTTCGGGTTCTTTCTGCCAATAATACCAATGCTGAATCGTCTTTTCTGCATACTTCTTTACCACTTCATCCAATCTTGCTTGCGTGAAATAAGCTACCTGTTTTTCGGGATCGCTTTCGCTCTTGTACACGTAATAATTGCCGTTCGTTGCATTTACACTATCCTTCGTATCCATGGGAATGCCCTGATCCCAAGTAGCCGTATTCCAAGTCTTCAAGGTCACAAAGCGTTTTTCCGCCGTCGTTGCATAAGTCAACGCGTTTCCGTATTGACTGAACGAATACACGTAGTCACTCCAACCGTCTTTTACTTCCCAATACTCTTTTTGCAAAGTCATCGTTGCAATGTCTTCGCCTCTACCAGTAAACTGCGTTTTCCATACGTTGCCCGCTTTATCCATACATACCACTTCATACGTTGCACCGTTCAAAGTGTAAATCGTTTCGCCTTCATACAACTTTCCGTTAATAGTAATGGTATCTACGGGTGCATCTACGTCAGCATTTCCATCCGTCCAAGAAATCTCTACTTCACCATTTGCGTAGCCGTTGCTAACCCCCGTAAGTGTTAACGCTTTTGGGGTACGGTCAACAACGATAATCGTTCCTGCCTGACCGCCTTCGTTTTCTGCCCAGAATGCGTATTTACCTTCCGCCGAATAGGTCGTTCCCGAAACGTAATAACTGGAAGGTGCATTAGGTGCAATTACATATCCTCGGCCTTCATTGAAAATAAAGCTAATAAATTCAGCATTCGTATAACCGTTATTATCTAACGCCAACGCGCCATTGATATAAAGGTCGCCCTTGGGGGCCGTGTGATTAACAGTTATAGAGTACATGGGAGAAGCGTTATTCCCCAAATCAAGCGCGTAAAATATATATTTCCCTTCTTCGGTAAATTGCGTTCCGCTATTACATTCTACATATTGCGTCGCGCCTGGTGTCAACACATAACAAGCCTTCACGCCTGATAAAGCGTCCGTTGCTTCAAAACGGATATAATCTGCGCCCGTTACTGCGAGAGTACCATCCCACTTTGTGTTTTCGCAATAAATAGTGCCCGTTGGCCCAGTTTTATCCAAAATGATATTACATGTCGCCGAAGTTACCGAAGCATTATTAACTGCATAAAATGCATAGGATCCCTCCGCCGTCAATTCCGTTCCAGCTGTATAAAGCGAATATGCACCGCCGTTGCGGCTTACATAGATTGCTTTGATGCCCGAACCAGTATCTACTGCCGTCGCGCGAATGCATTCCGACGCTACAACCGCGCCACTGTTTACCACCGTTCCGCCAACACCGATATTCGAACTAATCAGCGTCACAGTAGGCTTGGATACGTCGTAAAAAATCTTGCTTTCTGCCGATACATTACCTGCAAGGTCAGTAGCTCGGAAACTATACCAACCTTCCGCGCCTGTAATAACCGTGCCTGCCGTATAGGTTTCCCAACTCGACGAGTTCGGACGTTTCATTTGCAAAATAGCCACGCCCACCGCATCGGTTGCACTGTAGCTAAATGGTTTACTAGTATAGTTTCCGCTTGCCACGTTCACGCTATTGGCTTTCAACTGACCTACTGGAGCCGTCAAGTCCAACGTGATTTCATGCGTAGTTGTCGTAATGTTGCCAGCCGCATCGTATGCCTTGAAATAGTATGTTCCCTCTGCAGTTAATTGGCTATCATTTGTGTAGCTTACAAACGAACTCGAGCCAGGCTTTTTCACGTATACGCGAGAAACACCAGAACCCGAATCGGAAGCAACATATTTCACGTAAGATTTGTTCGTAATCGAACCGCTGCCCCTTGCGCTTCCTGCATCAAATACAGCACCAAGGGGCTTCGTGGTATCATAATAGGTACGGTATTCATCC
>JAGAIW010000101.1 GCA_017626305.1 Clostridia bacterium | reverse complement strand
TAAGCGGCAAAATCCGCTCGTTCCACTTTTGTCAATACGTTACCAACTGTGAATTTGACGCCTGCAACCGCCGCATCTACTTCTTCACCGCTTCCAAGTGCATCTATCAACGCGCTGTATTCGCTTTGCATCGAAAGAATTTTATCCCAGTCCGCCGTTTCATATAAATCTCGCTCTAAGCCGTTAAAAAATGCTAAAAGCTCCGATTTCGCCGTTGCTTTTTTCTCAGCCAGCGCTTGATAGTCCGCAATGGTCATAATTTCGTCTAACTCAGCATAAAAAGCTGAAAGCGTATCCTGTATTGCAAATTTGGTAAAGCTTACGTTTAACTCTTCGCTCACTTTTTTCACCAAAGCGCGAACTTCGGCGAGCTCTGGTTCTTGATACACACTATAATCAATCGCATTGACTTCTTCTATCGCAACTTGTCGAGTTTGCGAAACGGCATAAGAAAACGTTTGAAATTTCGAACCATCGTAATAAAACGCCTTATCTTCCACCGTGCGGTACATAATCGGCGCGCCTTGGCAACCGTTTTTCACGTAAGTAGCACTAGGGAAGGTCGTACCAGCAGGGATATAAAACGTAAATCCAAACTCCAAACGCGCTAACGTGGACCTATGCGCTACGGAATTCGCAAATTGCGTAGGCGGCAACGGATACGCCTGCGCCGTGGTATCCCACCCTGCGGACCAATATGCGTACAGTTGGTCGAAGCTTGCCCCTTCACTATTCATTTGAGAAAAGTTTTTCCAGTAGGTAAGCTGTGAGGTAATATACTGCTCATAGCTATTAAAGGCGACTGTACCTACGTAATCCCCTGCCCAACTGCCAAAATCGTCATAGTCGCTTTCCGACAATTTAAAGCCAAAAAACACGCACGTAGGGTGTTGTGTAAAAGCAATGTCTTCCACTGCCGTATCTATGTAGACGATTTCGGACTCATTCGAAGCCGCACTTGCTGTATGAGGCATAAAACGAATCCCCATAAGCGCCAACACCGACATCAAAACCGCCATACATAAAACAAATACTTTTGTCTGTATTTTACTAAATGCTTTCATAATCCTTCCTAATGACACTACTGTCCTTTTATTGGCAATAGCGGAACAGATAGATATTCCATTCCGCCTGCCATTCATAAAAATTTATCAGTCTTCTTTTTTCTTTAAGAGCATTGCAACGGCAGCCGCTAATGCCACGCTTGCCGATACGCCGCCCAGCGCCAACGAGCTACCGCAGCCGGAAGATGTTTTGTCTTCGTCCGTGCTACCACTATCCCCTGCGGGCTTCAAGGTTTCTACACTTTCAACCTTTGTCTTGAATTGCGCGATTGCCGCATCCAGCTCTTCATTGGTCGTAGCGCTGTCAATCGCCGCCATAACCTCTGCTATATAACCGCTGATAATTTCTTCGGCTTCTTCAGAATACAAGTCGTGATCGATTGCGTTATAATACGCGCGAACTTCATCCTCAGCCACTACCTTCGCAGTCTTGACCTTATCCATTTCCGCTTTCGCTGC
>JAGAIW010000100.1 GCA_017626305.1 Clostridia bacterium | reverse complement strand
CGCGATGTTTTCACCGATAACAACGCTTTCAAGTACGCGGTTGTATGCGAATGCGCCTTCCCCTACCTGCTTCACCGAGCTAAGGTCAATGCTCGTGAAAGAAGGAGCAAAGCTCGAATACATATAGTCTACAATTTCAAGCTCGCCGTTGACCATTCTTAAATCGTATGCGAGCATTTTTTGTTCTTTACCGTCGATTTCCTGCAACCAAATGTCAGGCGTGCTCGAGCTGGAGAACGCATACGCGCCGATCTTTTCGACCTTGGACAAATCCGCCGTGGTCAAGCTGACGCTGTTGAAGAATGCGTATTCACCAATCGTTGCATTGTCGCCAAGCGTGAAGGTGGTAAGCTTGACGTTGCCCGAGAAGGCTGCTTTGCCGATTTCTACGTTAGAGCCGATTTCAAGCGTGGTGAGCACGGAAATTGCGCCCTTGCTATAATCGTATCTATAATAATCGTACGTTTCCGCAACGTTGCCCTCTTCGTCCAACACGTCGTAAGCATACCAATTATAATTGCTAAGGCTGCCCGTCTTGTCGTAGGTGAGGTTCTTTACTTCGCAGTAGAACGCGCCTTCGCCTATCGTTACGTCGTTGCCGATTTTTACGGTGTGCAACGACTTGTTGTGCGCAAAGGCATAGTTGCCAATCTTGACAGCGTTGCCGTTAATATTCTCAACTTCAACCGTTTCAAGCTTGGTCTCTAAGAATGCGTAGTTGCCGATATTTTCAACGTTTGCAAGGCTAGGCGTAGCTTTAAGCACCGTCTTCTCGAACGCATAATCGCCGATGTTTACAAGCGAATTCATCGAAACGAAATCAAGGCTTTCGCAACCTGCAAACGCATAAGCGCCTACGTCCGTTACCTTGTCCGCAATGACGCGGAAAATCTTCGTGTTGCCGGAGAATGCGCCCTTGCCGATTGCCGTCGTGTCGGGAAGGCTGATTACGTTGACTTTGCCGTCAACGATTTCGCCCGCATAAGCAGGAGCTGCCAAAACAATCTCGTTCGTGCCCTTCTTATAAAGGTATGCGCCGCCCTGTCTCAACTCGAAATTGTCGTTGGTGGACATAAAGCTAAACTTCTCAACCGCCGTTTCTCCAAACGCATATTCGCCGATAACGGCTACGTCTTTACCGAGTTTTACGTCCTTCAACGCCGTACAGCCGCTAAATGCTTCGGCTGCGATAACCGCTGCGTTGATTTCAATCGACGTGAGCTTGGTGCAACCGTCGAACGCCGATGCGCCTATCTTCATCTTGGGTGCTAAGAAGGATACGCTCGTCAAATATTTGTTGTTGGCAAACGCGCCGATACCCAACGATTGCGAAGACTTGGGAAGCTTGATGTTGTTGAGCATACAATTCTTGAAGGCTTCGTTACCGATTGCGTTGATGGAATCGAGTTCAAGCTCTTCCAACGCGCAGTTTTCAAACGCCGATTCGTTGATAAACTTAACCTTATTGAGGTTAATCTTCTTAAGCTTCACGCAGTTGTAGAATGCGCCAACGCCGACGTTGATAAGCGATTCGGGAAGTACAACTTCTTCCAAAGCCGTCAAGTTTGCAAACGCATACTCGTTGATATGCGTTACGCCTTCGGGAATTACGACCTTCGTGATCGTATTTTCACCGATGTAATGCTGTTTGATATGGTAAGGATCTTCATCGTTGATTACGTCGCCCGCTTCAAGGTCCTTTTCTACGTATTCGTAGTTAGAGAATGCGTAAGCATAGATTGTCGTGAAGCCGCGGTCCGCGGGAATGATAACCTCACCGCCTAAGCCCTTATAAGACATCAGGTAGATAGAGTTGGTCGTGTACGGATCTTTTACCGTAATGGAAACTCTACCCGAATAGAAGGTGCTCTTACCGTCGAAGGTTACGTCTACCGAAACGATTGTCGTACCTTCCGCTTGCGCAACGATTGTACCGTCGTCCGATACCGTTGCAATCTTGCTGTTGCCTACCGAATAGGTAATTGCCGTTCTATCTTCGAAATAGGAGTCGATGACAGGTTTTAAGGTTACGCTTTCCGAAGGGAACATCGAAAGGCTCATACTGTTGCCAAACGATTGCATACTACCCGTAAGACCGATTTCTCTATCTTCCGAATTGACTGCATAATACGCTTTATTCGTATAGTAGTTCATCAACGTGAACTTATTGATTTCAGGAATGGTATAGCTGCCGTTATATCCCTCTTCCCCTTCCGCAAGGACTTTAATTTTAAGCGTTTCAGATACCTTCTTGCCGTTGCTATCGTAACCGATTGCCGTAACGGTTGCTTCACCGCTCTTCTTTGCGATAACCGTTTGGTTTACGATGTCTACAATCGAAGAATCGCTCGTTTCAAAGTCAAGCGTTTGAATCCAGCTCTCTTCGGGGAATACCTTCAAAATATCCGTCAGGTCCTTCGTTTCGTTAGGGCTGAGACGAAGCTCTTCCCCTTCAATGTCGAAATACATGGAAATGATTTCGTCGGGAAGACGGACTTGATAGGTTGCATAGTTCATTGCATAGTCGTAACAACTGATGAGGAAGGAATTGTTGTTATAAATAACGTCATCCTCGCTGCCATCGTTGGGACGATCGGTTACAGGGCCGCAAGATTCTTTAATCTTTTGGATATAATCGGTTAATTCCACCGTTACCGTAGAGGTGGAGTTGTAGCTGGAATAAATCGGCGTTATATATTTACCGAAGCTTTCCATCGAATAAATATACGCCGTTGTGGGATCCGTTTCAGGAACGATTTGACCAACCTGCATACCCATCGAGTAATGGTTGTCATATACGCTGATATCCGCAAAGAGCGAAGTCTTCTTCGTCGTCTTATCGTATTCCGTGCGGTAAACAACGTCCGTAACTACGGGAGCTTGGAAGTCGATATACAACGGGAATTCAAACGTGTTGCGCACGTTGTTTTGTTCCGACTTTGCATCGTAGTCGATAAACGTTTCTACCTTTACCGTATACTTCGTGTTGTTTTTGAGGTTGTGTTCGAGGACGCTAAAATCCACCTTCATGGACGATTGATAAATTGCGCCGCCCGAATTAGAGCTCTTTCTTTGGTTGTATTCCGTTTGCGTGTAGACCAACTCGCCCGTGGAGTCTTCCACGATGGTAAGCGTCCATTCCTTAACGTTTCTAAGCAAGCCCGCCCAAATGGCGTAGATGCTGTTGATCGTCGAGGCTTTATCCTGCTCTTGGTTGGAAAGAGCTATCTTATCTTTATCCGCCGCAATTTGCGTTGCGCTGGGATCTTGAATGAAATAATAAGTGCCGAGCGTTGCGATATAATCGCTGTACAAGCCGCCTATTACGCGCGTCGCGTACGCATCGGGCATTAATTTATCTTCAGGGTCGATACCTGCGTTGATTTCATCTTTGTGCGTATCGTAATATTCTTCGTCGAAGATGGGAGCTTCCGTCCAGTCGCCGTAGAAGGCAAGCATGGGAACGTTCATATCCACCGTCGTACCCGCTACGCCCTTCATTGTGATGTAGCCTTCTACGTACATACCGTACTTGAACGAAGCATCTAAATATGCCTTATCCTCTGCGGAAAGTACGATCTCTGCCGTGATTACCGCTTTACCCTTGGAAGCAACGGTAACGTTCATGCCGTTTTGTTCGCCGCCCGATACGGAAAGAATGTTCATTTGCGTACCTTCGAGAAGGTATCCTTCCAACGTTACCGTCGTATCGCTGTGGCTGGTGTAAATCGTGCTGACGCCTTCCGTTTGAATAATTGAGCCGAGCTCGTACGTTACGGAATTTGCGCTGACGTTGTTGATAGCGAACGTCATTTTGTAAACGCCCGTTCTATCCTTGTCGTCGCCAAGCTCTAACTTACTTCTATCCATTTCTTCAAGCGTAACCGAGCCGTCCGCCCCTTCCACTTCTTTATAGGTGGAAACGTAGGATGCCGTGCTGTACGCGTCCGCAATGTTTACAAGGCCCGAGCCTTGCTTTCTTACCGAGTAAGGAAGACCGTTTTTGTTGAGTACGATATCCGCTGTGGACATCATAAGTTGATTGACAAGCGTGGTTACGCGGACAGGATCCGCTTCCATTTCATCAGCCGTACCGAATACGTTTTCATATTTTACGTATTGACGGATAAGTGCCGCCGCGCCTGCTTGGTTGGGCGCTGCCATCGACGTACCCGAAAGTCTGTCGTAAGCTTGACCGGGAACTGCCGAATAAATCTCACCGCCGTGCGCCGTAATTTCAGGCTTGATTTGCAGGTCGG
>JAGAIW010000011.1 GCA_017626305.1 Clostridia bacterium | reverse complement strand
AGCGCAACAAAATCAGGCGCATTACGAAAGATAATACGGCTTTGCGATAAAAAATCCATACAATCTTGACAGGTTTGAGCGCTTCCGTGAAAATGTATTGTTCCACCCTCGGCTAAATATTTTCTAAAAGTTAGTTCTTCTTTATCCATAAGGGTTTACGCCACCAATTCAACGTTCATTTCGTGTAAAATACTTTCGTACTGCGTGCCGAATACTTCGTAGAAACGACCAAGTCCGCCTTTTCTATCAAAGGGGTTCAAATCTAAATCGCTCGGTTCAATGCTGAGCGATACGGCAATATGGTCTTTCACCAAACGGAGCCATTCCATTTGCTCGTCCGTGAAGTGCACTGCACCTGCATTGCGACGGAGAGTCCATTGCATGAAGTTATAATTGACTCTATCCGCAAAGGAGGCAAGATTTTCCGTATAACCCATTTCAAAACGGATAATGGAAATGAGGTCAGCAAGCTGTGCCGCTGTGCCACGTTTTACCTTTTCGGGCTTTTTAATGGCATAGCAATCCCATAAACGCTCTATCGTAATCCCTTTGGTTTTTAACTTTTCGTATAAGCCTTTCAACTGCGAGATTACCATAGGGCGGTCTTTGTATTTTTGGTCGTAAATAATGCGCAGGGAAATAATTTCGTCCCTGTTTTCGTCAATAAATTCACGGAAAGAAGAAATTACGCGGTCGGTGTTTTCTTCCTGCTGAGAATCAAAGCCTGCAAAAATCACTTCGTCTAAGTTCACGTTGTCGATAATCTGTTCGTGACTGCGACGCACGTTCTCGATATAATCGCGCGTTTCGGGCTTTTGAAAGGGCGCGACGGCTTCGATAATCAAAGTCTTTTTCGTTTCCGCGATTTGCTCTTCCGTGGGCTCGGTTGTTTTATATTGCCATTGTGCGGTTTGTTGTATGATATCTTCGTCAAAGGCGTTGAGCAGTTTTTCTGCTACTTGTCCTGCGCTTGCGCCTACCGTTTCCACAAATTCCTTTTTCTCGCCTGCCGTCATTTGGCTGTTCAAGCGGATAATACGGTTTGCAAGGGAAGTGAGCGTGTCTTCACTCTTATCGCCGAGCGCGACGTTCATCATCAATTCTTTCATACTGACGGACGGTTTTCTTTCCAAAGTACGGGTGTCCGTTTTTCTTGATTTGGTTACGCCGACAGCGTCCACAATGATGAAATGGTCTTTGTTATCCGTAGCGGAAGGGCTGACTTTTTGCAGGTCGTCTTTGCTCAAAGTACGTGTTCCGCGACCTTTCATCTGCTCAAAGTAGTTTTTACTGCGCACGTCGCGCATGAAAATCAAGCATTCGATAGGCTTTACGTCCGTGCCCGTTGCAATCATATCGACAGTAACGGCAATACGAGGGTAATAATCGTTGCGGAAAGAGCTTAAAACGCTTTCGGGATTATCTGCGGAATAGGTTATCTTTTTGCAGAACTCGTTGCCTTCGCCAAATTCTTCACGGACAATTTGGATAATATCGTCGGCGTGGCTGTCCGTTTTTGCAAAAATAAGAGTTTTAGGGACTTCTCTACGGCGGGGGAACAACGTTGTGAATACGCTTTCCTTAAAGGAACGTATTACCGTGCGGATTTGGCTGGGGTTGACGATATTTCTATCGAGCTGAGTTGCTTCGTAATCGACATCCTCATCCATTTGTTTCCAACGCTTTTCGCGGGAAAGACGGCTACGAACTTCTATCATTTGTTTCATCAAATGCGCACCGTTTTTGCCGACTTGGGTTTCTATTAAGAAAATATCTTCGCCTACGTTTACGCCGTCAATGATAGCCTGTTCACGAGGGTATTCGCTGACAACGTTCTCGTTAAAGAACGCGAAAGTACGCTTGTCGGGCGTTGCCGTCAAGCCAATGATAAACGAGTCGAAATATTCAAGCACTTGATTCCATACGTTGTAAATGGAACGGTGGCACTCGTCCACGATAATGCAATCGAAAAATTCGGGCGGATATTTTTCGTTATAAACGACTTCTTTTGGGGCTTTGCTATCCGCTGTAACGTATTCGTTAAAGGACGTTTCTTCCACCGATTCGTCCATATCTTCACCCTTTAAGATAGAGTACATTCTTTGAATGGTGCTAATACAAATTTGCACGCCGTCGGGGATATAGGAAGATTTTAGTCTATGTACCCCGTAAATTTGCGAAAATGAACGAGGATCGTCCGTGGGGCGGTAAGCTAAAAACTCGCGTT
>JAGAIW010000010.1 GCA_017626305.1 Clostridia bacterium | reverse complement strand
ACCACGTCGATATGAAAGCCGTACTTATCGCATTGCGCTTTTACCGCCGCAATTTCGCTTTCCCGCCAAACTTCCCCTGGCATTTTATCGTGCAACGCCCATACGATACCGCTTACCCCAGGGATTTGCTTAATATCCGACAATTTGATACGGTCGTTACCTTCGCCATACCAACGGAATGTCATTTGCATGCTTTTTCCTCCTTTATTTCTTAGATAAGTATATTTCCCTTTGCTCTCTCGCCCAATCCAAATATTCGTCAGCAAAACGCATATCAAACTCTTTCACGATTTCTTTTGCCGTGGTATCCATACCTTCATACGTCAACATCACAACGCCAATAAAACCAACGTCGCTCAACTCTAAAAGCGGATACTTCTCCCTCGCTGCGCGAATTTTCTCCCAGTTATGGTCTAAATGTACGATTGCATAATCCAAATTTAAAGTTTCTACGATATAATGATAATGATTCGTAGTTTTTCGTATCGTCTCACCAAGCGGATTGATAATTTCCGCAGGGCAATCGTAAGCGCAAGACGAAACAAAATATCTTCTTGTATCGAACGCAAAGAAGTTTTTCATCAAGCCGCCGCCGAACGCCGAACAAAACAACATTAAATCCGGTTGCAATTTTTTGTATTTTTGGCGCATTTCTTCAAAATTTAAGTCGTAACAAATAACTGCGCCTACTCGCCCAAAATCACATTCAAAAATCATTGCATCTTTTCCGCAGATACAATTTGAGTAGACATTTTCCCCAGGGGGGCATAAATAATTCTTATCGTAACAACCTATCAAATTACCTTGTCTATCAATCATTTGCACGCTGTTACGGTTAAATCCGTCTTCTGCTTTTCTTACTGCGGAATGGGCAATATAACAATGATTTTCTCGTGCAATTTTTTGCATATATTGCACAACTTTATCCCCACGTTCTTCATAATATTCTACAAACTGTTCGCGTGGCATATCCATAGGTCTATCGCAAACTTCGGGCATAACAATCAAGTCGGGGTTTTCCATAAGAACGGGTTGTATTTTACTATTTAACCATTCAATTTCATAATCTACCACGCTTTGTTCTTGCGGTTTATATTTCAATACCGCAGGGTTAAATGAAAACGTTACGATTTTTACTTTTTTAGCCATAAGGCCCTCCTATAATAAATTGATGGGGATAAAGACTTCTGAATTATGGTGCGATTTGCTGTTTGTTTTCGATATTGTACGAGAAACACGCTCGCCGTTAACCATCTCCACACGAAAAGCATTAAAATATATTTCTTCGCCAAATCTTTTTATACTCGCTATCGGTAGTTTATATCTTGCAATATAACACTCATCCGCCCATTCAATACTCGTTTCCAAGTCCTCTATTTCCGTTTCGGTGGCTTGGGGTTCGGGTTCGTTGTTGGGATTTTTCACAAGCGCAACAAAACGCATATTATACGCCGATACGTCAATTTCGTAATATTCTTTTTTACTGCCGATAAACAGCTCCACACATTCGTCGCGATACACTTTTTTACCGTGAATTGCCGTCATATCCTTCGGCTTTTCTTTAAAAAAACAGGTAAAAGTGGCATACAGGTACGAGTTGTCGGCATTTATCTCAAAAGTCGTTTCATTTTCACAAGGCTTACCGTAGAGATCGGTAAGCCTTGCTTTTTTATTAAGAAATAACGAAATCATATTCGTCTCTGCTTATTTTTACAGGCAATCCCAAGCGTACCGATTGAATGGCTTTTAAGCACATAAGGGTTGCGCGTGAACCTGCTACCGCATCACAGGGCGACGGCGCGTCCGTCAAAATACATTCCACAAAATCGTCAAGCATTGCGTAATGCCCCTTGTCTACTTCCGAGCGAGCAAGCACGTTCGCTTTCGTAACCGCTTTATTTCTCGCGCGCATTTTGTTGATATACAAATTCGTGCCTTCCCCTTCCGTTACTTCGGGGTATGCGTCTACTGCGAACGGATAATTGATTTTCTCTACGTCTGCCCTACCGCCTACGCGAAGCTGTAAATAATGGTCGAGCTGCATACTCATACCGCCCTTGTAAATCTCAATGAGTTCCTTCGGGTGGTCAAAACTACCGCAAGACGCGTCAAAAACGGTGCAAATAGAGCCGTCTTCAAATTGAACGGTAACGGAAGCATTACATCTTGCCCAACCCTCTGCGTAAATTTTAACAGGCTCTTTTCCTATCATATAGCAAGCAAGGTCAAAGAAATGTCCGAACTCGCACATAATACTGCCTTGCCCTTTAAATTCGTCGAATGCGTACATTTTGAAAGACGCGCTGTCGTCGTTGATACGAATAAGCATCATAGTAACGTCTTCTTCGGGAATTTTCGTTACTCTGTCGTTTCTTACAAAACGCCATTTGCCTACTTTCTCTTCACAATGCTCGTCTAAAATACGTTTTGCATCCTTGACGATAGGCGCACAACGGCGGTTGTAGCCAACCACGAATTTTACGTTGTTTTGTTGAATAATTTTCATAATATCGTACGATTCGCGAATGGTCGTACTCATAGGCTTTTCCACGTAGATATGTTTGCCACGTTCCGCCGCTTCTCGTACGATTTTCTCACGGACGTCGTGTACCGTCAACACCAAAACGCCTTGCACTTCGGGGTCGTCCAATACGTCCATATAATTTTTCGTTACGTTTTCGTACGCATAATGTTGCTTTACGTATTCCAAATTTTCATCCAACAAATCCGCGCACCATTTCACGCGAATACGAGGATTTGAGAATGCGTTTCTCAAATGTTGATCTCTTGCGATATTTCCGCAACCGATAATACCAATTACAGCTTTTTCCATATAATTTACCTCCAAACAACTTCAATTTAGTTGTTATTTTTTTTATTAAAAACATGATATCTAAATATTGCAACAACAACCGCTGCCAATTCAAAAAAATAAGTAATGATTACAAATATTGTAGCATTACATAAAAATCCATACACCACCGATAAGGCAGTTGGTACTAACGTTATATAGCGCATTAGTTTTAGATCTCGAATTCTAAATGTAAAAGCAAAGAAAATCATCGCAATCAAATATAATATATCGGCAAACTTCGCCGTTTTTTGAATTCCAAGATTAACGATTAAATACGCCAAAACCGTCAATCCTGCAAACAAAAACGATAGAAACAACGGTGCATCTTTTTTCTTTCTTTCATATCCGTAAAAGACCAAAGCTCGACTTAATGCCACTCCTAACGCAACCATTGCGAAATATTCACCCGTCAAAAGATAAGACACGGCGAGCCCTATCATTCCCAAAGCTTGAAAAAAAAGATAAGATTTTTTATCGACAAAATATGAAATTACTATCAATGCCAATGCGAAAAAACTAACAATTTGCGCACAAATATCTACCCACATTTTCACACTACCTTTTTTTCTGAAACAAATACGTCGGTAATTTTTATATCTTCGTCAAATACGATTATATCCGCATCTTTACCCTTTGCAAGGACGCCCTTGTTTACGTTGAGTATCTTTGCTGGTACTTCCGTAAGCATTTTTACAGCAGTTGGTATTTCATAACCGCATTCGGTTACAAGCGTTTGAATAAGTCTGTCCGCCGTTGCCACGCTACCTGCAAACGCCGAACGGTCTTTGAGCTTACATACCCCGTCTTCTACGATAAATTCCGTACCGCTCATTACCCCTTCGGTGATATCCGTGCCTGCAATTTCAAGGCTATCCGTAATAAGCGCAACTTTATCCGTTCCCTTAATCTTGATTATCATCTTGATAAGGTCGGGCGGTAAATGCTTTCCGTCGGCTATGATTTCCACGTATAATTCGTCGCTCAAATACGCGCTTTCAATTACCCCCAACGAGCGGAAACCGTGGTCGCGCGTTACCGTTGAAGTACAAGAATACAAATGCGTGATAAGATTACAACCGTTGTCTATTGCCACTTGCATATCTTGATATTTCGCGTCCGTATGCCCTGCCGACGCAATAATATTATGCTCGGTCAGATATTTACAAAACTCGCCGTTTGTATCGTTTTCAGGCGCGTACGTCCAACGGGAAATACTTTCACCGTATTCTTCAATTAAGCTTTCGTAATCTGTTTTTATCGGCGGTGTGATAAATACGGGACATTGCGCACCTGCCTGCTTGGGGGAAAGATACGGTCCTTCTAAGTGCGCGCCAAGAATATTTCCTTTCGTTTTACCCTTGGCTTTATGGATATTGATTACGGCTTGTTTCATCGTTTGAAACTCGCCTGCGGAAATGGTCGGGACAATACTTGTCGTACCGTGGGCTAAATGATAATCACAACCGTTTATCACGTCTTCCACCGTACTATTCATAAACGCATAGCCGCCCGCGCCGTGCGTGTGCATATCAATAAAGCCTGCGCTTACATATTTGCCCGTAAAATCGTATTCCTTTTCTACGGTTTTTTCTTGTTTCGTCACTTCCGTAATTTTGCCGTTCGTTACGTACACGTACCCGTCAAACAGCTTTTCATTGACGATGATTTTATCGCTTTTTATCCGTATCATAATAATTTTGAACTTTGGTCGTCTAAATATAATTTCGCGTTATCGTGCGTTCTCAACACGCTCGCAGGGCAATGTTCGTCGATACTGCCGTTCAGCGTTTCATATACCGCTTTCGTTTTTGTGGACGCAGGTACGATACAGAATAAATACGGCGCTCTCACAAGCGTAGGCACGGTCAAGGTCATTGCGTGCGTGGGTACTTTGTCAATACTTTCAAAGCAACCGTCGTTGACCTGTTGCTGACGGCATACTTCGTCCAATTTTACGGGTTTGACCGTTCTCTTGTCCTTAAAGTCTGCCACAGGGGGATCGTTGAACGCAATATGTCCGTTTTCCCCGATTCCCATAATCACGATATCCGTCGGGTTTTCTTCAAGAAGTTTTCCATATCTTTCCGCTTCCTTTTCAGGGTCGGTTGCCGTAATGTCTATGTAATTTACACTCTTGAACGGTACAAGTCCAAAAATATGGTTTTTTAAAAAATTGCCAAAGCCTTGGGGCGCGTCCTTGTCTAAACCAATATATTCGTCCATATGGTACGCGTTTACTCTATTCCACTCAATTCCTTTGTCTTCTACAAGTGATTTCAAAACGTCATTTTGGGAAGGCGCAGCCGCAAAAATCATATTGATTTCTTGCTTTTGCGATAACAATTCAGCAATTTTCGCCTTGATATCTCTTGCCGCCGCCTCACCCATCAGCGTTCTGTTTTCGTAAATTTCTACCACCAAATTATCTTTTTTTAACGTTTTCATTTTTTATTCCTTATTTTGTATGCATTCTAAAATCCAAATCGCCAAGCGGATAGTATTTTTCTACCGCCTTTTCAACGTCTTCCCCGTTGGATATTTTTCCTTCTCTACGAAGTATTGCCCCGTAAAGCTCATACCAAAGATCGGCTATTGAAATATCCCCTTCTTTGATATCGTCCATTGAAAACTCGGGATTTATAATTGCTTTTGCTTCTTCAAATCTTTGCAATTTCGTAAGCGCATACGCTTTACAATATTGCAATTTACCAATCCGTTTCAATTCTTCATTCAAGCCATTGAACGTATTTACGCACTCTTCGTATTTTGCCGCTTTCATTAGCGTTTCCAACGTATCTTGCACGATATTTCTATGCAACGGTTGTAAAGAGAACGCTTGCATCATATACTCCGTAGCTTTCTCAAATTCGTTGTATTCATTACGATACAGCATCGCTATATTACGAAGCGCCCACGCATTGTTTTCCACAACCAAAGAAGTTTCCCAACATTTTTGCGCTTTACTTATATTCCCAAGCGCATATTCCATTACGCCCAAATGATATAACGCAAACCAATTGTTTTCTTTTGTTTGAATATATTTTTCTAGAATTTCTTTTAACGTTTTTGAATAACAATAGGAAACGGGTTCATTCTCAACGGAAGGACAGGGAAATTCTCCTTTTTCTAAAAGGTCAAAGAAATACACTTCTTCTGTCCCCATGCTTTCTTTTGAAAACTCAAGGAACTTACTGATTGCAGGCAACCCGTTAAGTTCGTTTTCCTTGTTTTTTACAACGCCCCAACCGCTACCGTATTGCTCTATCGAAACAGCTTTAACCGTCTTATAATTTGCATATACGTCCAAACAGCTTTGTTCAATGCCGCCGCCTACAACTTTTTCAATAGAGCGTTCGACGTTATCGACCGCCGTTTCCCAATCGGATGAAAAACTCTTAGCAGGGTTCGTTTGCACTGCGCCGTAAAGCTCCGTCCATTCCCATACGTCGTACGCATTCATAGGCAAATGTTCAAGTTGTGTTTTCGCAAGCCCTGCTTGAATTTCAAAATAACCGCTGCCTTTTTCGGACAAAAACTCATTCCAATTCTTTCCGCCACGACTTGTCCCCCACACAAACAACTTACGCCCCGTAAGCTCTTTCGTTGAACATTGAAACAATCCGTATCCGTCTTTTTCGATTGCTGTAATCCACTTTGCACGGTCGCTTGGAATATCGTAAAAATAATCGTAGGAATCGATATTATTATCGGGATACGTTTTATCTTCTTTGGGCTCGTGCGACAAGGTTTGGTAATCCATAATATACGAACCGTGGCGATAGCTGCTTACAAAAGATTTTTCCGCAGGAACGACTACACGAGCGCCTTCACTATTCGGATAAGCGATATTCGACCACCAATACATATATTTTTCATTCGGGGTATTATTTTCAATGCGCGGATGAACGATTAAATACGGTTTCCCTTTCGGTAACCAAATATCCATACTGTACGCTATATCGCGTATGCGTTCATATTCGTATAAACGTAATCCTTTTTCGCCGTTCTCCGCCTCGATAATCGCGGCATACATAGGCGAGCAAGTCAACGGATTATGCCCTTTAATCGAAACGTTCCATTCTACACCGCCCGAAAACCAAGCATTTCGGAGAGCCAAGTTACAAGGCTGAAAAACGGGATTTTTATACAGCAATTCTCTACCCGTTTTTTTATCGGTGAGTGCCCAAAGACGTCCGCCGAGTTCCGGCAAAAATACCGCTTTCAAATACTCGTTTTCTAAAATAGCGGCATTAAAATACCGATCCTTTTTTACTCGGTCATAATTATCCTGCGTTTGATAGGGCAACATACTTCCTATCATGCCTTCGCCAAAATGCTCCGGACGATTTTTTTCAGCCGCTTCGGTTAAACGCATAGACGCATGAATATACCCAACGTTCTTGATATCAGGCAAAGGATTGCATTTTCCAATCGTCGCCGATTTTATGTAATACTTCCGGAATGTAATAGCCATAAACAAAACTCCTTCCGTTATCTTTTCGCTATTATTTTACAAGCAATATTTTACAATCATATTTTTTTAAATTGAGTTCGACACTTCCATTTTCTACGTGCACGTCAAATTTATCGTACGCATCATAGACAGTTGCATTTTGGAATAATCCCGAAGATACGACCGCTTTCTTTCCGTTTGTATCGTGGTTTGCGATAAATACAAGTTTTCTGCCGTCTTCGTGGACGTAGTAGCTTGCCACGGTTTTTTCGGGAAGATTTTCAAACGGATACATTCCGTCTTTGTAATAAGGATGCCACTCGGATTTAGAAACGTCGAAATTATCGAAAATTTCCCAAAGTACAGAAGAAACTTCCAAAGGCGTTCCAATGTCGTTCGGGCGTGGTAATACGCCGTGGGGAAGAGCAAGACAAAGGGAATCTTTATACGTCCAGACTCCTTCAAATTCATAGCATAAAAGCTCGTTTGGAGTACCGATATTTCTGCCCGTATATTCCGCAATGAAATAATCCATAGGGACGCAAGATAAGCCTTGGTCTTTAATTGTGCGCTGAATATCTTCTCCGTTCCAAACAAGATGGGAAAAACCAAGCGCCGCCGCATTCATACAACTGGAAAGGTGCGTATTGACGATTCCGCCTCTCGATTCCACAAACGTATAAATCTTTTTAAGCATTTCACGCGCTCCCTTGAACGGATACGTGACGTGTAATTCGCCTTGTTCGTCGCGGTATCCGCAACCATGGCTTTCATTACAACAAGGACGGGGCGCAATGGTGCCGTCTAAATAGATGCCGTCGAAATCCATATCCTCGATGAGCTTTTTAACGCCGTTATAGAACATATCCCCCCATTCGCTATCGTAACAAACGATATAGTCACGCTGATGAGGAACTCGATACCAACCGCCTTTCTTTCTACCGTCCGTAGAGCCTACGTCTAATACTTTGTCTGCGTATTCTCCCCATAAAGGATTTAAGCTGGAAACCTCGTAGCCGAAATAAGGAACGACTCGGATTCCGCGTTTATGGCACTCTTCAACGATTTTTCGTGTTTGGCGTTCGGTTTCCCAAGGCATTTCCCAAAAGCTTTGCAAAACGTTCCATTTTTCGTGCAAGAAAAGAGTGGTTACGCCAAGTCGTTTAATTCGGTCGAAGCCGATTTCCGTATCCCCTTCCACAACGGGATTGGACAAGAAATTCAAATAGTCGCCTGCCACCTTTTTAAAACAGTCGATATGTAAGATTTTACGATTATAAGGCTTTTTAGGATAAGGTTTTACGGGCGTACCGACCAATCCGAACGAGAACGTAACGGGAGAGTATTTCTCCAAAGCCTTGGGATCGTTTTCACGCCAAAAGTCGGGACGAGCGTTTAGAAGGTTAATCTTTATAACGTGGCGATTTTCTTCTTTCAAAAGTTCAAAAGCGTCGTTTTCTTCATATTTACGGTGCTGGTCTGATTCGGTGAATATATTGATACCCAAGTCTTCATTTCCAAGCCATACGATTGGAACGAAAGGAATTTTCAAGCTTTCCTTAAAAGAGCCTGCGTTAAATTCACGCGGGGTTTTCTTTTCGCCCTTGAAATTGTATAAATCGCAAATGGAATCCGCGTAATAGTGGTACAGGCTTGCGAATTCTGGTTTGAGAGGAATTTCAATGCTAAAATCTTGTATTTCATATTTGCGTTCCGCAAAGGCATTCAAGGCGAATACCTGCGCAACGGTTTTACCGATCGGCATAATTTTAACGTCTATAAAACAGCAACCGTCGTATTCAATCGTGATTGCGGTATTCACGCAAAAAGTTTTCCCAAGCGCGCTACTTATCAATACGACTTTTTCATCATTTGCAGAATATATAAAGGTTTTTGTATCCGTCCAAATAACCGTTTCGCCGTTTTCCGTCAAGTTTACCTTGACTTTTTCGGCTAAAACTTCTTTTCCTTGTATTTTAATAGAATCAAAGAAAAAAGACGTGTTTTTTGAAAAGACGTATTCTTTCCCTGTGGCGTATACTGTAATTTTTTCGTCCGTTTCGGTTAATTTAATTTTTTCAAAAGGATGAGGAATCATAATAGTTGCGCATAATATTGTTTAAATTTAGCCGAACGAATCCCGCCCTCAATATTATTCCTTTTTATTCCCTGATATATTATTAGTTCAATTTTACAGCCTTACCTGTGGAAATGCTTTCGTAAACGGCATTCATTACTTTAATCGTGTTCGTATGCCAACCAAAGTTAATTCTCGGCAAAAGCTTAGTTTCAATATTTTCCACGAACTCTTCAATTAAGCTTTTCTTAAAGAATTTTTTCTCTAAACAGCTTTAACCATTCTTTTGCAATTAGTTTTGCACCATACACCGTAGGATGTACCCCATCCGCTAAAAGGACTTTTTCCCCATATTTAGCCGCTTTTTCATCAATGATAAATTGCAACGGCATAAACAAAAGCCCTAATTCTTCAACAAGCTCTTTTAATGCCTTGGAGCGTTCACGAATCTTATCGTACGCATCGAAATCTTTATTTGATATCTCTCCGTGTAAAACAAACGGCTCTCCAACGATTATCGTTGTGTTCGGCAATTTCTCTTTTGTTTCTTCCAAAAGTTTTCGATACATCTTAATCCAGCGTTCAAACTCTACGCCGTTATTATGCCAAACGTCGTGCGATATATCGTTGATTCCCTCCAAAATAGTTAATACGTCAGGTTCTTCATTCCACACGTCCTTTTTTATTCTAGCATACAAATCAACGATTCTTTCGCCACCGATTCCTCGGTTTATAATTTCATATTTTAACGGATCTTCAAGCAGCAATTCACCTGCAATTTGCATAACAAATCCCGCGCCAAAGCGGTCGTTAAAATCACTTTCGCGCCCCCTTCTCGCATCCGTAATACTATCACCGAAAAATAATATTTTCATAAGTCTTGTCACATTTCATTAAAGATATTTTAAAGGCAAAGGATTTCTCGCGTGAACTTCTTCAATAATCCCAATCAACTGCGCTACCATTTCAGGGGTAATCGTAAGTTTTTTCCCTTCCGTAATTGCAAAATATATATCTTCGTATATACCTGCCGTACCGATATCAAAAGCCGTACCGTCGTATTTCCCTTCTTCTTCATGAGAAACCAACTTTTCGCTGCAATAACAAGGATTTCCCAAATCGTTCGCCATTGAACCTTCCACTAAATCCTGTTTCGGGTTCTCGCCGTCGATAAGATACTTCATTTTATAAGCGTTTGGCGTGCATTTGAAAGTACCTTTATGTCCGTGCAATTTCAAATTGTAATCGACGTACGCGTCCGTTGCGCTAATTTCGATATCAACGACGGGTTTACCAGGAGCAGATAAAATGATTTTTGCAAAATCGTCCGAATCGCCGCTACATTTTTCCGTGACTGCCAATTTGGAATACTCCACGCGGATATTTTGGTCAAAGCCTAAAAATGCCATACCGATACCGATCGGGTGCGGGCCCGTGTTATAAATACCGCCCGCAACTTTTTTCTGCAAGGTCTGCCAATCCCAACGGCGAGCAAACCCGTTATATCGAATACTCACCTGTTCAATTTTGCCAAGCTTACCGCTTTCGGCAAGCGCCATCGATTCAAGATAAAACGGAGCAAAAAACGTCTGTTGGAAAACCGAAAGCAGTACTCCGTTTCTTTTTGCTGTTTCAATCAGGACGCCACATTCATAACGACTACGAGCAAAAGGCTTTTCAACCAATACGTTGAACTTATGTTCTAACAAATCTTTCGTAATGGAGTAATGATACTCAGACGTTGCCGCATTGACAACAAGGTCAACGTCTTTTTTATCAAACAATTCTTGATAATCACAAAGAGTTTCACACCCTTCATACATTTCACTTGCAACTTTCCGACGGTTTTCATCTCTATCCACGACGTATTTCACATTATAATATTGATTACGCTCAGAAACGTAATACGCGCCGTGAATCAATTTACCGCTTCTACCTTGCCCTATAATCGCCAAATTTAACTTTTTCATTTTGTCCTCCAAAATAAATGTTGCCATTTCATTAAAACGTTAGAAAGCCTATTCGACTCTCTATCATTTTGATTGGTTTTATTATACCATTATTTATTTCTTTCTGTAAATATTGTTTTATTCACAACAGCTATTCAAAATCTACACTCTTAACAAGCCATCTCTACAATCAGATAAATTAAATTTTCCTTTTGAATAATGGAGAGCGACACTTAAATTTCACCACCCCACCGAGATTAAGAGTGCATTTTCTGCATATATACAGGATAAAAATAGCATTTACAAACAAATAAAAATAAGCTATACTACCAAAAAGTCTATTTTTTACATACTTTTGGATAGAATTTGATGTTGACTTATCAAAAAATATACTTTATAATATACATTGAATATTCTAATTCACGTTTTTTGTATTAAGGGTATAGGTATGGCATATTTATCGTTTTTCAATAACACAAAATTGTTATATCAACATATAAAAACAGAGAACTCAAAATCTCTTGTTTTTAACGCGCATTCGCACGTTACGTACGAAGTATTATATATCGCCAAGGGCGACGCTTCCTTGATTTCGGAAGGCATACGTTACCGCTTGTTAAAAAACGATTTAATCTTAATACCGCCAAAAAACTTCCACCGTGTTGTATTTGAGTCAGACTGCGAATATGAGCGGTGCTATTTGGCTCTTACTTCCGCAACTGCTAAAAGCACTAAATTTCAATTGGCAAATACAACGCAAAGAACTATATTATTCCGTTTTCAAAACAACGACGAAATCACAAACGCCTTTCAAAAATTGGATTATTATTCAAAGGCATTATCCGAAGAGGCATTTTTTGACGTAGCTCAATCCATATTAAAAGAATTATTTTACTACTTGAGCTTAAATCAACAATACATTAAAAAACCGGAAGAAACACATTACTCCCCTTTATTGATTTCCGTTTTGAATTATATAAATGAAAATCTCTTCACAATAAAACACGTAACGGATATTAGTTCTGACCTTTATATTTCTTATTCATATTTAATAAAAATCTTCAAAAAGCAGTTTAATTCAAGCCCGAAAAAATATATTATGGAAAAACGTTTGCTTGCAGCGCACAAGCTCATCGCCAAAGGCGAAAAGCCCTCTGCCGTTTATGAAATCGTCGGATTTGAATCGTACAACGTTTTTTACCGTAGCTATTGCGCTTATTTTGGCTATATGCCTTCCAAACAAGAATCGTCCAACAGCTTAGAAAATTCATCAGCTCATTTACATTAAAAGTCAAAATATTGAATACACTCTCTTGCGTTTTGCAAGAGGGTGTATCTTTTTACGTCAAATAATTTAGCTAAAATAGAACGTGTTATAACCGTATTACAAAAAAAAGCAGAACTTTAATTGCTTATTCTCGTCTTAAAACACCAGCGATACTTTTCCGCCTTCTTTCAAACTGAATCTTACAATACCTTTATTATTTTCAAACGGAACTTCTTTATCATTTACTTTTACGGCATTTACTTTTCTACCTACTAAAATTTCAGCAGTTTCCACCGCGAAAGTTTCAAAATTGATTGTATTCCCGTCTTGTAACGCATTTAAAATTTTACAATTTGCATCAAAAATAGAATACTCGTTCTTTTTATTCACAGCAAATAGTTTACTCTCGTGCGCTTGAAGCGTAACTTGTAAAGTCGAGTTTTTCACCTGTTCAAAGTTCCAAACGTCCGTATATACATACTCGTCCTCTAATAAATTCAAATCTACCGCATTGACTTCAAAAGACTTCGTTTCTTCACCAACATTAAATAAAGCAACAGTTCGAATCGGCATAAACTCTTTCCCGCTTTCCACCGAAAAAGTCGGCGTCTTAATATACATAATTTCAGGGATATAGTGCCCCTTTTTACGATAATCAAACTGTGCAAAATATACGTCCTGACCGTTATTGATGTTAGAGGTTGCTTTTTGCAATATTTTAAAACGTTTTTGATTGATATTTTCTTTGGAATATCTTCCAGACAATTCCACCATTGAATGGGTAATCCACACGTAATTGATCCAGAATATGAAATCCGTATCGTTCAATCCGTCCAACAAGCCGATTGCATCGCTGTTAGGAACAAACAAATCGCCTGTATGCGTACCAAAACAAGCTATACCCCAAAGCATAGTTGTTTTTACGTAATCCCATTTTCCTGAGCCCACGTCAATCCCGTAACGGTAGTTGGTGAAATATTCGCCTAAAAACGGATTTCCAAGGACGATATCGCAACCTGTTTGTATATATCCGTCTTTCGGCAAACGTTTTCTCAATTCCTGCAACCACCAAGTACGGTATTCATACCCTGACTTGTCCTTGTTTTTATATAGCGAACCGCTATCTTCAAAGGCATAGCTCCAAAAATCGTGCTTTACTCCCTCAAAACCGTAATCAACGATTAATTTATCAATCGCGTCCGTCATATACTCCCGCACCCTCGGTATACTAACGTCCAAAGGTTGTGTAGAAGATAAACGCTCGTAAGTAGAAAACCATTCAGGGTGCTCGCGATAAATTTTTGAAATCTTCGGGCATAAACCGCCGATCCAAATAGACGGTCTTAACCCGATTTTTTTTATCTCGTCGGTATACGCTTTTAATCCGCGCGGGAATTTTTCATAGTCAATCCCGTCGTTTTCGTAAGGCATACCCAAGCCGTGCGCTAACATACTGTTTTCTTGTTTATTAAATATAGCGTATCCATCATCTAACTGAATCCACTTTACAGCAGGGAACTTTTCCTTTAACGCTTTTGCTTCCGCAAGGAGTATATCATGGGTAACGTCCCGATAAATCCCGTCGTTCCAAGACCCCCAAATAAGGCTCGTTCGGTTAATATCCGTCGCGCCGTAATTTGCAGGTAATTTCGTGCGCAAAACCTTTACGTATTCATCAAAAATGCAGTTAAAATCGTCCGCGTGATCGGTATAGCCGAAATACCATTCGTCAACAATTACACGTCCGTTTTTCACTTCTAAATACGCCAAATCTTTAAACGAAGAAAAAATTTCCAACTTTACACCAGCATTGGAGTGAGAAACAAGATAATTATGATAACATACCGCCTGCGACAAACTCCCGTGAACCAACCCGTGTTTTTTCTTATAATTCCCAATCAAAATAGCAGGAAACGGTTGATAAGGGCTGCGGTTGATTCGCTCGCACACCACCCCCGGATCCGCCCAACGGTTATTTGCTTGCACGTCAAACTCCGAATTGCTCGCGTCAGTTTCCGTTCGCTTATAATCAATCGGAAAGGTGAACGTTTCATAAATACGCGGATTTTCAACGCTGTAAAAATAATCGTCTTTTTGAATCCCGCCAAAATCAATTCCGTCGAACGTCGCACCAAGCTCTTTAATTTTTAAAGTTCTGCCCGATACATTTTTTACAGTTCTGCGTACTTGAACCCCCGTCGCGAGTTTTTTTACGTACAAATCATCTACAACAAATTTGTTCTCAACGAAAATCCGCATATACGTGCCGTCTGCAGAAATTTCCGTTTGATACACGCTTTCATGGGATTTCTCACTCTCTAAAATAATTGACGGGGCAAAAGAAATTCTACTCTGCTTTAAACTGTCTTGAAAAAGCTTATTCATAACACTTTCCCGCCTTATAAAACCACTTTTTTTACCTTCACCGTCTTTCCCGTAGTGTATGATTCGTAAACGGCATTAAGATAATGCACGGGCGCAATTAACTGCTCGTAGGAATATTTCATTTCCCGCTTTCTTAACATATTTGCAAATTCTTCACATTCGTGCTCAAAAATCAAAGAAATATCAATATTCCGTTCGTAAATACCGTTTTGATTGATAACTGTACCAAAATATTTATACACGCCATCCACAAATTGATTGGTAATCACGTAGTTTTCATATCTCGTCAAAACACTCACGTGATTATTCTTTTCAATCGCCGTCACTTCAATTGGATCGTACCCGAAAATGCGGAGCGTCATCTCCGCCAAATGCGACGAGTAGAAATAAAATCCGCTATAATCGTTCACCATGCTCAGCGGAGCAACTAAACTCCCTACACGTACGTCCTCAGGATTCTTCGCAACTTCGTTTGCGAGCATTAATACGTCGTAGCAGCTTTTAAGGGCAGAGCCGCCCGTAAGCGGCACTCCCTTTTCTTTTGCTAAACGCACGAGCTCCACCGCTTCGTCTCCATCTACCGTAAAAGGCTTATCAACGAACGCGGGGATTCCCGCCTCGATAAACGGTTTTGCAAACTTTGCGTGCAACTTTCCGTCCCGACAGGTAATCATAACAGCGTCTACTTTTCCAAGCATATCAAACGGATTTTCCACGATTTCCAAGAATGGAAATTCCGCTTTCAGCTTTTCGTTTGCTTCGGGGTACGTACCGCCAATATACTTTACTTGAATATCCGGATATTTGTTCCCACCCGAAAAAATCCCCGTAAATTGTTTTGCGTGAAAATTTTCCGAACCGATAATTCCAACGGTAAAAATTTTATTTTGTAAGTTCATTTTTTACTCCTTATTTCGTAGGTGCGTTGTTTTCTTGCCACTCCTGCCACTCCGCAAATAAAAGCGTGCGATGCTTCGCTTCGGCAACTGCCAAAAGCCCTACTTTTTTGCAATCATCCATAAATGCGTTTTGCAAAGCCACCGTTTCCGCGTACGTAAGTTTATCTGTTTCAGGACACGCTCCATAATACGATTCGTAATAGTTTATACCGTTACGGAAGTCAACGTCCACGCCGTAAAGCATAATGAGCGCGTAGCGATAGGACAGCCCCTCTCTCGTAATGCGGTTATAAAGTTTTGAATACAACGCAGGGTTCGTCGTTTCATACTTTGCTATCGCCGCGTATGCTTCGTCAATCAACCCTAAATATCCATATAAATCCGCCTTCGAGAAAATACTCCGCCTTAAATAAATTGCCGTTTTTACACCGCTATACGTCGCATAACCAAATTTATTTAAAAGCGTATTATAAAGCGTACGCATAGGTGTAGCAGCATCCTTATAATAATTTGCAAAAAAATCACTCGTAAGCGCCTCCACGTCCGCGTTTACGTCCCAACGGAGCTTGGAGGAAAGGTAAATTTTTAAGTCTTGGAAATTAGAGCCGAAACCGTTGTTCGTACCGCCTTGGTTCATCACGTATCCCGCGCCGAATTCCTTGAAAATTTGCATATTTGCTTGCAAACTGTCAAACGTGTTGAAAAACGTCATATAATCGACGAAGTTATTGTTGTAACTCCAAACCATCAAGCGGCTTGTAAGCACGCTCCACTGCAGCAAATTTTCATAATACGCATAATTCGTAACGCCGTTAATCGGATATTGCGTATCGTTTAACGGACGCGACCAATTTACGTTATGTCCCAAGCGGGACGCAACCCAATACAGTACGATATTATCCGACAAAACAACACTTTGATCTATCGCAGAATATGTGCCGTTTGTATTTTTCAAAACGGGCGGTTCTGCCGTATCATAATAAGCGAAAATTACAATATTCACTTCCCTGCCGTCATATTCTTCGTCTAACCAAGCTTTAACGTCGCTTGCTACTTTGTTGGCAAATTGAATATAATTACCCGAATTCGACCCGTACTTTTCTTTGTCAGCCAAGCAAGCGGAACAAGTACACCAAGAATTTTGATAATCTTCTTGGGTAATCGTAACGTACTTTTTATTTTCATTTGCCAAAATCAACGCTTGCAAAGCCGGTAAAAACGCCGTTTTATACATTTCTTCGTTTGACAGGCAAAGCTGTACTTTTGTGTCTGCAATCGAAGAATTGTAATAATTGCTATACCATTCGGGATGACCCGCACTCCAAACATTGTAAGGAACGTAGTCCACCAAATTATGAATAGAGTTTATAGGCAACTCAGTCGCCGTACTGTACATTAAGATATCGTTGCTGATTTGATATCCCATGCGCGTTGCCCAAGCTTTCTTTTCCGCCAAATCCGCTTCTTTTTCGCCTAAATAGCCCGTTCTGTATGCCACCGCATAATAGCCCGATAATAACCACTCTATATCGGGAACGATTACCTTATCCAAAGCGGAGAACGCTTTATTCCTAACGCCTGTTTCCAGCGTATATTCGCCCGTGTAATTTGCGCCGACGTAATCGCCGCCTTCCGCGTAAACCGCATAAACTTCATAGCCGAACGTTTCTTTTAAGAATTCCTGCACGGCGTACAGCGTACCATAGCCGTCCCCGCCCGCCATAAATACCACGCGCGAGTTGATATCACCGTAGTTTTTTTCGCAAGTTTTTAAAATATAACCGTTTGCGCCCAAATCGACGCCCAAATCTTGTTTTTTAAGCCCTATGCCTGCTTCTGTTAACAAAGAAGTGTTCCCAACCGAGAAATAGCGTACTTCCGAATATAAATTTTCCGCTAAACTATCGGGGATAACCGATAAAGTTATCCCCGTAGCTTCGTCGAAGAATTTTTTTAAATCTTCCGCCGCCAACGTCTCCGCGTCGGTTGCATTTTCAGGCACGACTATCACATAGTCGCAACTTCCGTTTTCAACGTAATCGTTAATTAGTTGTTGTTCAGGCTCACCGTAAAAACCACGTTACCCATAAGCGAAAGCTCGCCCGTTTCGGAATTATACGTCCAGTCTCCAACGCCGTTCATTGACGCCAAAGCCGCTGCCGTATTCGCGGTTGCAAACTTCTTAACGCCCGTAAAGCTGTTCGTCAAATCGCCTTCCGCGCTCGTGGTGGTATCCCAAAGGGCGTTTCCGTCGGTAACCGCAACTACGTTTTTAAAGTTCGCACTCTTTGCAGTAGTCGTATTACCCAGCGCCGAATGTTTTGCGCCCGTCAAGGCTTTATTATCAATAACAATCGTATTTTCTACTGTACCTGAAATGTTAGAGAACGCAATTAAACCCGCGTTTGTCGTACCCTTCGCCGTACCCGTAACGATACAGTTTTTCACCGTGCCGCTAAGCGTGCCAACCAATCCGCCCGTGTTTGCGGGTTGAGTACCCGTCGAATAACCGAGCGTAAGATTGATCACCGCCAAATCCATAATCGTACCTTTATACCAAGTCGTCGTAAACAAAGCGTTGATTGCAAAGGCGTCGGAAATCACGTGTCCGTAACCGTCAATCGTTCCATTTAAGTTTACGCCAAGAGGTTTAATCGTGTTTCCGTTACAATCGATATCGTTTGCAATAACAATATACTTAGAATCCTCCGCCACTATTCCGTATTGGTCTTTTAAGCTCAAATCCTCAACGTCTCTAATCACGATATCTGCAAGCACGAAAGGAATGGTGTATACGTCGCCGTCCATCGTGGTAATCACCGCAGACTGTCTGCCCGTCGTTGCGTAATTGAACGTAATTGCGTTTGCGCTTTGCGTGAAGGAAACGGTTACACCGCCCACCGTTACGTCCTTAGCAGCTTTGCCAAACGCAAGCGAAACGGTGCCGCTTTCGTTTACTTCTACGAATTGCGCGTCAAGCGTTTCCGATTTTACCGCTTTATAAATCAAATTACCCATCAAACGGAGCTCGTTGTTGCTTGCTTTCAACGTCCATCTGCTCGACTCGGTTTCCGCAGCCTTCGCCATAAACGCTTGCAAATTCTCTGCTTTAATTGCGTCCACGCTATTGCCCGCAAGCTTTGTTACACCTGCGCAAGACGAAGTATAATCGGAGTAATTCGTACCGTCTGCTTTGAATAATACGGGCACGCCGTTCGTTACGCAAAGCACGTTATTTAATTTTTCCGCGGTTGTCGCTTGATACAAAGCCCCGATTGCCGCAACGTTTTTGGTAGTAGAAACGTCTAAACCGTTCAATCCCGTTTTATCTACGATAATGGTGTTTTCCGCCGAACCGCGAATATTAAGACTTATTAAGCCCACGGAACCTTTCATCGTCGAAGCGTCTCCCGGCGTTTTTACGGAGAAGAAACAATTTCTTACCGTACCCGAGAACATAGTACCGAAAATGTAGTTGTTGTAAGCGTCCGTAAACGACAAATCCACCATTGCCAAATCCATCACCGTCATACCCATCCATTGCGTTGTAAACGGAGAATGCGTAGCTTTTGCGTTGCTTACGATATGGCCGTAGCCGTCGAACGTACCACCCGTAAGAGTACTCGTAGTCTCGGGCAATTTTGCGCCTGCGCAATCGATATCGTTTGCCACTACGAAATATTTATTCGTTTCGTTACCCGTCCAAACCCAATCGGATGCTTTACGGATAATCACGTCCGCTACAACGAAAGGAACGGTAAACGTTTCGTTTTCGTCGTTGGTAATCGTCGCGGTATGTCTACCCGTCTTTGCGTAAGCAAAGGTTGCACCCGTTGCGCCTTCTATCGCTACGCCATCTACGAGCACAGACGTAATCGTACCAAAGTTACCTTCCAACTCAACCGTACCGTCGTTTTGGATAAATTGCGTTGCAAAACGGTTTAAAATTGCCGACTGCGTATCGTCTAACGCAGTAGTCTCTTCTGCTAATGCACGTCCAGATACGTACGCAACCGAACGGATATTCGTTTCGTTTTCCGGCGTAAACGTGTATGTAGTTGCACCATTTTCGGTTACTTTGACGTATGCACGAGCGATAAATTCGCGATGATGGTTACTTGCCTTTAAGTTGGTAAGCGCGCATTGAAACCAATATTTTCCATCTTCACGCACTTCGCCAAGCGAATTCGTTTCAAAGTGCACGACTTCCACCTGACTACCGTCGTCTGCCATAGCCGCACTCTTGCCTTGCCACCAATAAAAGTCGTCGTTAAAAAGCGTATCTTCATCAATAGGAGCAGCGTAATCTTCTACGTAATCGTAAGGCATAACGACCATACAGAACGTTGCGTTTTTCGCTATCAACGCTTCGTATTCCGCAGCGTCAATCGTTGCGCTGTAACGGATACCCGTAGGCGTAGACATACGCACGGACGCCCCGTCTACCATGACAAAACTGCTAATTGTATCTGCATTTACTCTCACGGGAGTAAGGCTCAGCGCCATACCAGCACACAAGCAAAACAACGCAGAACAAAGAAAAATTAATACTGATTTCATTTTTTTGATAAACGTCATTTCCCTTTCCTCCTCAATCAAAAATATCTTGTTTGATAAAATCCTCACTATCAAACGAGCCCTTGAATATCGAATCCCCTGGCCCACTAGTGGTTACCGCATCTGAAGCGTCGAATTGCAAAATTCGCAACTTCATACCTACATAATCTTTTTTATTTTTCATAATATACCTCCAATATATTATTGATTTCTTTTCTTTCATTTTTTAATTTATGCAACTTGAACAATATCAAACTAAATGTATTTATGGCCCTATTATACAACAAATTTTAAGCAAAACGAATATTCATTTTTGTACAATGCTATTCAAAATCTACACTATTTTCCTTTTTTTGCCTGTCAATCGACTTTGCGGTAAATAGAATCACACTAATTTTTTCATTTGATTATGCTTTTGAAATCGTATATACTGTATTTCCGCACAATTTGAGCTCGCCTGACGTTTCGTCAAACGTCCATTCTCCCTTACCTGCAAATGCTTTTAAAGCCTCCGCCGTAAGTGAATTTACGCTATTGCCCGAAAGTTTCTTTATTGCCAAGCAATTATACTCCCCTTGCGCAGTTTTATCCCAAAGCGCAATACCGTTTGTTACACAAAGGATATTACTCAAATTTTGAGCCGTTGCCACATCATCTAAACCGCCGAGAGCACTTAAATTTTTTGTATTTACCGTTCCGTTAAGACCGTTTATGTCAATGACGATACAGTTTTCCACAGACGCGCCTTCGAGCGTATGCCCCAGCAAACCTGCTTGCGTAGTGGCGCTCAACGACCCCGAAACGAAACAATTTTCAATTTTTCCCTTTACCGTTCCGCCGAATACCCCGTTTGTTCTTACGTTGGTAAGCGTTACGTTCATTAAAACGACGTTTTTTACGTTCGCAAAGCAATTCTTCGTAGTAAACAACGCCATATTCGCACTTGCGTTCTTAATGGTATACCCAAATCCGTTCAAAGTGCCGTTAAAATCTACTGTGGCGGGCGTAATTACTGCGCTTTCGCAGTCAATATTGTTCGTTACGGCAATATAATATTGCTGCGTACTAGAAGTAACAATATCTTTCAAACTCAAATCTTCAACGGTTGAAATTAAATGATTTGCAAGTACGAACGGAATATTATACGCCTTATAATCGGAAGTTTTTACGGTTGCCACGTGCTCACCTGTTGCGCTATACGTAAACGTGATGACGTTTTCTGTTTGCGTGAATTTCGTCATTACACCGTCAATCTGCAAGGAATCCACCACACAATCTACGCTAAGCGAAACGGTATTCTTTGCGTTTATCTCAGCAAATTGTCTTTTCAAATTTTCCGCGATAACGATTCTATGGATTACGTTCCCCATCAATTTAAGCGCCCGCGTCGTTTCGTCATACTCCCAGTTGCCTTTACCGTCAAAACCTTTTAACAATTCTTCCGTGAGTACGTCTGCATTATTTCCCGCTATTTTCGTAATCCCGCTCCATTTTTCCGTACAATCATCAAGCTTGGTTGTAGAATCTATGACGCATATACCGTTGGTTACAACAAGTGTATTCTCCACCGTGTTAGCCGGGTTCTTCGTCGACGCACCTGCATATCCCGCCAAAGCACTTACGTTATTGACCGTCGTCCTGCCGTCCAACCCTACTGCGTCCACTACAATACAATTAGTTACACGCGAGTTCACTCCCATTGTACGGGCAATCATACCTGCGTTAACGCCGTTTTTATTACTTCCCGAAACAAAACAATTTTCCGCCGTTCCATTCAGCGTCCCTACCAAAAGTCCGCCGTGCCCACCGTTATTACCCGTAACGTTTATAAGAGCCAAATCTTTGACCGTTCCTTCCATAACCGCGCACACAAAACCCCATTTGCCGATTATCATATTAGAAATCGTATGACCATAACCGTCAAACGTACCATACCAAGTAAGCGCACCGTTTGAAGGCTGTGAGGATTTTGTTTTAAATGTTGCGCCACCGTAATCAATATCCGCCGCTAAAACGATATATTCGTCCGCATCTTTTTTCTCATGGGACATATACTCGTACATAGTACTCAAATCCGCCGCTTCTCTTACAACGTAAGTAGCAACGACGAGTGGATATTGATAGCAAAAGGAACTCATTTCGTCTTTTGCTACCGCCATAGTCAACGTTTGCCGCCCCAATTTTTTCTTGCTAAACGCTGTGGAACTTACGAGTAATTGATTGTTCTCTACTGCATATTCGGTGTTGTTCAGTACCGTATCACCTAATTTAACGTACTCTATATCTTCAACGTCCTGTGCCTCAAACGCAATTACCTCATTATTTAAATCGCTTACGGAAATATACGAAACGTCTTTATCGACGAATTCATATTTCGGATACACAGACACATTCAAAGATGACGCATACGTTTTTCCGTCGACGATAATCGACGCCGTCACCGTCGTAAATCCTTTCCCTACCGCCGTTACCGTTCCGTTTTCAACACGCGCAACGGAAGAATCTCCCGTAGTCCAAATAAAATTAGGCGTCTCTAACGTTTCAAAATTTACGTCCACAGTAAGAGATAACGTTTGCGAAGTTTCAAATTCATCTTGAATAGTGGAAATTTCCACCTTCTCTGCGTCGAAATAAAATTCAACAAGCCGCTCTTCCACCGTCAAATTGCAAACATAGTTTTTTCCGTCTACGGTTGCCGTAATTTTCGCCTGTCCCACCGTTTTCATTGTCACTTCGCCCGTTGCGCTCACCGTAGCTACACTTTCTTTATCTGAGCTCCAAGTAATTACAGGAGAAGGATTATCCGTAAAAATATTCAGTTTTAAAACTTCACCCTCTTTCCCAAAATAAGTCGGTCTATCCATTTTATATTCGTACGTTTCAACGTTATCCGTTTGATTGCCGTTATCACAAGCTGCAACACCAAAAGCAAACGCAAGCGACGCAACCGTAGAAAGTAATAATAAAACGTTTTTCCTTTTCATTTTACCACTCCTTGTTTACGCTCTATAATTAAATAACCGTTATCGTAAATATTCTCGTCAAAAGCTCCGACTGAACGTTTCTCCATTCCGACTTCACCGTTACAATGGTTGTACCTTCTTTAAGTGGCGAGAATACCCCGTCTACGCTTACCGTTCCAACCGTATTATCGGAAGATTCATAAGAAATCTCTGCATCCGAAAACTCCATTCCGTTGAACTTTACCCAACCTTCAAAATTAAGTTTTTCATTCAAGCTAACCGAAATCTCTTCCGTATAATCGAATTCAAATTCCAATACAGGCAATTTACCACCGGTAACAACGCTAACAATGCAAGTAGCACTCGTTCCATCTTGCGCCGTTGCCGTAATGGTTGTTTCACCTACTGTTTGGGAGATAACCTTTCCGCCTTCAACCGACGCCACAGAAGGGTTTGAGGATGTCCAAGTTATCTGTTGCGTTCTATGAGGCTCGGAATAAATCATCAACTCATATTCTTCTCCAAGCAATAAATTCTTTTCGCTCTTACTCAAAACTAATTCTACTTTCGGATTGTTGTTATTGTTGTTATTGTT
>JAGAIW010000099.1 GCA_017626305.1 Clostridia bacterium | reverse complement strand
ATTGCAAGCACCATTACGATTAAGTGTAAAACGATAGACGTAATACGGTTTCTCGTTCTTCTGTATCTTTTTGCCAATCGGAAATAGGGTATCAGCGTCAAAACGACAGCTGCAACGAGCAAAAGAAGTAACCAGGGATAAGAAAAATGTATTTCAAAATTCTGCATATCCTATCCCTCCTCACATATTTTCGCGGCTTTGAAGCCACCATTCGACGAATAGAATCGCAACCATTGCCGCCGCTATATACAATAACAAATCTCTATAATAATCCGTATCATCCTCTTCCTTATACGGATTTTCCAAAGCATCTTCTACGCGCCATACGTTGCTCTCCAACGCAGGCGTCTTAACAAAAATTCTTTCTTGTACGAGTTTCCCCGTAAACGTCGTCTGTTCGAGCAAATAGTTACCAGGCAGCGCGACTTGCATCGTTGCAGGGAAATTATTGAAAATCTTTTCTTCGTCCGTCGATCCCTCGCGCGTAACGTACAAGCTATCAGCTCGAGCGTTCAACGTGATTATTTCGTTGACCTCAAATGCGCTACTCTCTACCGTGCTGGGTAAAAAGTAGCCAAATAAATTATACATTAAAACGGCGAACTGTTCGGTGATTACAATATTGGAATAATGCACGCTAAATCCCATAACGGCTACTTTCATATCCTCGTCGTCGCGAATACCAAAAACCGTTTGCCCGTTTGCCGTGATTAACGAATTCCACTCTGCACCGTAGGTAAGTCTAACGTAGCGGCTAATCATAAGATCCGACACGTCCATATTCGACGTAATTGCGTGTTCTTCGTCTTCCGCTATCTCGTAAGACTTGCCGGCGTTATCGTAAACACCGTCGAATCTTAATCCGATATTTGACGGAATTTCCAAGGGATCACTCAACAAAACGATACCGTCAGTAGGCAAAACCTTGGGGCTTTGGTGCTCAAAAATATAGAAATCAAATCCCTCTAAAATCGGTTCTTCCCCTTGCTTTATTTCCGTGATTTGAAAGTCCCATCTATCCGCATAAGCGCCTTTTAAGCCCTTTAACATTGCCCCAAAAAAGGGATTGGGATCGGCACTCGCATACTGAATTTTAACGACTTCCTTTTGTCCGTTATATATCATAAATGCGTCATCCGCCATAAGGGAATCCTTTTCATACGTTTGAATCGTAATCTGGACGGTTTGATAGGAATAAATTTTATCCATTTCACTAATCGGATAATACGTTACGTTTTCCGTTTCCTGATCCCAAAATTGATGTTGATCTTCATTGATAAATACTACTCTTTGGGTTTGCTCACGGCTACAATAAACGGATTGCGAAAAAGAAATACTCACACCTGAATCGGTACTATCAAGCGCATTCGCGCCGAGAACGTCCACGTTGACGACCACTTCTTCATCTCTGCCGTAACACGCTACGTCAACGTAAAACGAATAAAAGTTTTCGTCTAACACGGTATAAGCGTCCAAAATGCCCGCGTTCCATTCTTCTGCCACGGAAACATTCACGACTTCAATATTTTCCGGTACGTAAGAATACATCGTATCCGTGTACAAATAAATTTTTGCTCTATTGTTCTGTTCGAGAACTTCCTCGCAAAGCGCCATCGCGCCCTCAATGTCCGACGTACCGTAATAACAAACGTCGTTCGAAATTAAATCGTTCAAATCGTCCGTCAATATAGCGGCTTGCTCTTTCGTTGTGCGTTCCATTAAAAATTCCGGCTTGTCGTCGGCAACGATAACGGAAACGATACCGTTATCCTTTAAAACTTCATCCGTTAAATCAATGACGCCGTCCACCGCGCGCGTAAAACGATCACTTCCGTTTAACGTCGTGCGCATACTCGCCGAAGAATCAAGAATAACGACCACTTCTCTCTCTTCAACGTGATTTTTAAGAACTTGCGCAGGTTCAGCCAAAATCAAAGCCGCCGCCGTAAGAATGAGAATTTGACAAAGAATGATAAGGAAATTCCGAAGTTTGCTAATGGGAATCCTCTTCTTTCTGTATTTCAAACTTAATTTCCAAACGAAAGTACTGGAAATAAATTTTTGTTGATAATTAGGTTTGATTATGTAAATGAGAATTAGAACTGCAATTCCCAATAATCCTAACAAACCCAAAGGAGTTAATAACGTCATGCCATAATACCTACTTTTAACAATTCACCAAACAATACTTTCTCAATAGCCATATCCGTACGCACGGAAATAAAGTCCACGCCGCGCCGAGTACAAAAATCTTTAATATCCTGTTTGAAATCGAGCATTGCCTCCTCGTACGCTTTCTGCATACTACGCGTAATTCTCAATTTCATATTTTTAAAATCGGAAAGATCTACCGATTCGGAATCGATCAAATTGACGCGTCCGTCGTAAGCGGGATCCGTTTCTTCGGGCGTCAGCACTTGAACGAGCAACACTTGCCTTTTCTTATAACATAAATAATCCACGGCTTTTTTCCAATTACTGTCCGTCATAAAATCTGAAATAATAACCGTTAATCCGTTATTCGTGCTCGTATCGGGACAGCTGGTTACGCAAGCCTCAATATCGGCATCTTCCGTAAATTCTAAATCATCAAAAGCCCCTATCGCTCTGAAAAATGCCTGTTTTCCGATCAACGTTCCAAACGGATTATCAGAATGGCTTCCTTTCATAAAATGCAAAGATACTTTGTCCATATTATGAACGGCTAAAAAACCGAGCGCTGCCGCTGCCGCCGTTGCATAAGAAGACTTTTTCGTGTTATCCTTGCCCATAGAAGCGGAACAATCCAAAAAAATCTGAACGTGCATTTGTCTTTCGTCGGTAAAAAGTTTTAAGAAATATTTCTCAAACCGACTAAACAAATTCCAGTCAATTCTCCGAATATCGTCGCCTAATTGATATTCTCTGAAATCAGAAAATTCTACAGTTTGCCCGTAGGTACTGACAAGATGCTTACCGCCAAAATAACCAGCAAGATTTGTTCTTAAATTCAAAGCCAACGTTTCCAATCGGCTAAAAAATTGATCGTTCAAATAGGAATCTTTCATCTCATACTCCCATATCGTCGGGGCTCTCCGTCACCAACTTCTATGATTATTTGATTTTTTTATACTTGGGGTTCTTACTTACTTCTTCAACAATCATCTTAATAACGTCGTCGGGCGAAACGCGTTCCGCGATAGCCTCGAAATTCATCTTGATACGGTGACGAAGAACGGGATACGCAAGCTCTTCAATATCCGAGAACGCAACGTTAAATCTTCCTTTGATAAGCGCCTTAACTTTCGCCGCCGAAATCAAAGCTTGACCAGCACGAGGGCTCGCGCCGACGCGAATATATTTTTTCGCCGCTTCGGACGCACATTCGCTATCAGGGTGAGTTGCGCTCGTCATAATCATCGCGTAGCGCAACACTTCTTCCGCAACGGGAATTTGGTTTGCCGTTTCTCTCATACGGAGAAGTTGTTCGCCATTACAAGCGCACTCTGCCGTTTCTGCCATCGTCTTTTGCGTCATATCAACGATTTGCATAAGCTCTTCAAGGCTGGGATTAGGAACGATAAGCTTGAACATAAAACGGTCCATTTGCGCTTCAGGCAGAGGATACGTACCGTCTTGCTCGATCGGGTTTTGAGTAGCCAAGACGAAGAACGGCTCGTTGAGCTTTCTCGATACACCCATAACCGTAACGGTATGCTCTTGCATTGCTTCCAAAAGCGCAGACTGCGTTTTCGGCGTCGCACGGTTAATTTCGTCGGCAAGAATAATATTACTGAAAATAGGACCGGGTTGGAAATCGAACGACGAATTTCCGTTTTCGTCTTTTACAATAATGTTCGTACCGGTAACGTCTGCGGGCATAAGGTCGGGCGTGAATTGAATACGCGAGAAAGGCAAATCGAAAACACGACCAAGCGAACGCACAAGACGGGTTTTTCCTACACCGGGCACACCCTCCCAGAGTACGTTACCACCTGCAATCATCGCGATAATCGTTCCTTCGACGACCTCTTTTTGACCGATAACGTCACGAGATACTTGCTCGAAAATGTTAGCGCATTGTTGACAAAATTGATTGAT
>JAGAIW010000098.1 GCA_017626305.1 Clostridia bacterium | reverse complement strand
TCGTTGATTTTACGGATAGCGCAAAGCTGAACTATTCGGATGCATCCACCAACGCAAACTACGGTTTGTCTTGGCATGAAAACGCATCCGGCACTATTCTTCTTGGTAAAACAGCCAACGCGTCTGCTTATCAACACGGTGTATATGCGGTAGGTATTCCTGAGGCGTGTGCGAATCCTGTTAGAAATCAAGCGGCAAGCGACCTCTTCAACTGGTACGTAAACGAAGATGCGTTTGACGCGGCTTACGGCGCGGAAAACTCCGCAATCAAGGCGGAAATCGATACGTGGCCCGTATGGCTTAGAGAGCGTATCCCCGTAGACGTTCCCGTACAAACCTTGACGGAAACGCAAAAGGTTGACCTTGATATTCAAGTAAACGATAAGGTTGTTTCCCTCAACGAAAAGGCAACGGCTAGAATTGACCTTTCTGGGGCAGGGGAAATTAACTCCATTGAAAAAATCACGATGGACGGCAAAGCAATCGAAGGTACGCTTGACAGCTCGACGGTTGTTCTTCCCGTAGCGCAGTTTGGCTACGCTTACGGCGAAAAGACCATCACCGTTACGACGGATGCGAAGAAGATTGTCGTTCCCGTACTTCTTGTATCTAAGACGATTAAGACGGCGGAAGATATTGACGAGTTTGGTTATATCGCGCAGGCAATCGGTAATGCGGAGAATAGTCTCACGGACGGCAAGATTTCTGACGGCTACTTTGAGCTCGGTCAAAATATCGCTTACAACGGCACGTACGTTGCATGGCAATCGCGCGGTGTTACCCCCTTGTGGTGGGATACGGGCGTAGCGCAAGGCTTTGCAGGTACGTTTGACGGCTGCGGTTATACCATCGATGGTATGTCGGCAGGTACGGGTTATGATCCTGATAAGGGTGCTTTAAGAGGCTACGCTGCATTTATTCCCATCTTGCATACAGACGGTATTATCCGCAACGTAGCGTTTACCAACGCAGGAATTAACAATAGCAACACGGCAAGCGGGTTCTTGATTGCAGCAGGTCAAGGCGTTATTGAAAACGTTTACGTACAAATGACGGCGGCGGCAGGGTTCTCCCTCGGCGGTGTAATTTTCGGCACGGATAACGCCCGTGGCGTAAGCGGTCCTACCTTGCGCAACGTATTCGTGGATACGACGAAGGTTACGACGCACTATGCAGGCGCAGCCTTCTATGCAGTTGGCGGTAACAAAGGCGACAGCAACGCAGACGGCGTAGCCGATCCTTTCGGTATCTATGACAGCGTATATGCGGTAGTAGCAATCAATGAAGATAGAAACTACGTAGGTACGGCATTCGGCGCAGGCGGCGCGTATGCAGGCAGCCAAAACTATGCGGCGTATGCAGGTACGGCGGCGTTTGTAGAAGCGTATGAAACGGACGACAACTTGAAGGCAACCTTCGACAGATTGAACGAAATGTTTGGCATCGAGTTGTTCAACGTTATCCCCGTAGAAGCAACTGCGGAAACGAAGAAAATCAACTTGAACGTAAGCCTTGTAGACGGCGTAGCAACGACGGCGGCAACGGCAAGCGTTGATTTGAGCGAGGTTGTAGAAAATCTTGCTACGGTAACCAGCCTTACCTACGGTGAAACGGCAATGGATGGCGCAACGGTAAGTGGCGCAACGCTCACCCTTCCTTTGACGGGCATTGCGGCAATCACCTATGGCGAAAGCGAAAACCTTGTTCTTGTTGCAAACGATGCGGAAGGTAAGCAATATACGATTACCATTCCCACCTTCTTCGTAACGAAGGTAATTACGACGAAGGCAGAGCTTGACGGCTTTAGCGCA
The DNA here is from genome assembly GCA_017626305.1 of Clostridia bacterium. Classification (GTDB taxonomy): domain Bacteria; phylum Bacillota; class Clostridia; order Christensenellales; family Borkfalkiaceae; genus Scatosoma. The sequence goes on along the minus strand of JAGAIW010000098.1, from coordinate 365 downwards.
ATCGCCGCGGCGGTGGCAACGGCTGAAAACACGTGGGATGGCTACTTCGAGCTTGGCAATAGCATCGTTTATAACGATAACCTTGCGGAAAGAGCAAGCAACGGCGATTTGAGCAAGATACCTAGCAAGTGGAATTCTACTTGGGCGGGTACGTCTACCAACGGTTTTGTTGGTGTATTCGACGGTCAAGGGTATGCAATCGACGGCTTGCTTACATACGACGGTGGCTTTATCCCTACGCTCGGTGCGACGGGTGTTATGAAAAATATCGCCTTCACCAACATGTTGATTGGTAAAAACGGCGGCGTTGTAGGTTATAACCTCGGCGCAGTAGAAAACGTTTACGCGCACGTATATGCCTTCGG
>JAGAIW010000097.1 GCA_017626305.1 Clostridia bacterium | reverse complement strand
GCGAAAAGGGTACGGAAACGTTTGAAGCGGGCGAATTTGCGCCCCACGTTTACGATCAAGAAGTAACGACGGAAACGTATTTGAAAACGGCGGCTACCTGTACGAGCAAAGCAGTATATTATAAATCCTGTTCTTGCGGTGAAAAGGGCACGGAAACGTTTGAATACGGCGATGCTTTGCAACACGTTTATAACCAAGAAAAAGTAGAGGAAAAATATCTTAACGCGGCGGCAACGTGTACGCAAAAAGCGACGTATTATAAATCTTGTACTTGCGGAAAAGCGGGACGGGAAACGTTTGAAACGGGCGAATTTGCGGCGCACGTTTACAACCAAGAAGTAGTATCTGCCGAGGCGTTGTATTCGGCGGCTACTTGCGAGAACGCGGCAAAATATTATAATTCTTGTACTTGCGGCGCGATTAGCAAAAATACGGCGGAAATCTTCGTAAGCGGCGCGGCTTTGCAACACGTTTACGATCAAGATGTCGTGAAAGCGGAATATCTTGACGCGGCGGCAACGTGTACGCAAAAAGCGACGTATTATTATTCCTGTACTTGCGGCGCAAAGGGTACGGAAACGTTTGAAACGGGTGAATTTGCGGCTCACGTTTATGACAAAGAAGTCGTATCTACCGAGGCGTTGTATTCGGCTGCTACTTGCGAAAACGCGGCGAAATATCATAAATCTTGTGCTTGCGGCGCTATTAGCGCAAACGCGGTGGAAGTATTCGCAAACGGCGAGGCTTTGGGACATAACTTTGAAGAAGACACCGAGGCGTTCGTAGCGGCAACGTGTACGACCGCGGCGCAAAAAACCTATCGTTGTACGAACGACGGCTGTCAAGAGTCTTACGAACAAACGGAAGGCTCGGCTTTGGGGCACAATACAGCGGGCGTAACCGCCGAAGAAAGACAAGTTGAAGGCTGTGAATACGTGAACGTATATGAGTGTAGCGTATGCGGCGAAGACGTGCAAGGCGAAACCGTATATCATCACGAATACGTTGCAAGCATTAAGGAAGCTGCAACCTGTCAAAAAGACGGTAAAAAGTTGTTGAAATGTGCTTGCGGCGAAGAGAAAACGGAAACGATAGTAAAGGACGCGACGGGGCATAATTGGACGCAAGGTCAAGTTCAAGACAACGTCAGAACGGACACCTGTTCCGTTTGTAGCGCAACCAAGACCGTCACCGTTTATACGGGTACGGAAACGGGCGCGACGAGCTCTGACAGCTTGGCGGACACCGACATTTCGTTGAACGAAACGAATATTGCCTTGGATTCGGGCGTTATCGACGCTATTCAAAATCAAGCAGGGCAAAATACGCAAGTTTCCTTGTCGGCAGATAAGATCGAGGGTGATGATAAAACCGCTCTTAAAACGGAATTAGGCTTATCGGACGAGGCGATCGCTAAAACGGGTAACAGCCCTATTTACAACTTTAATATTTCTTATGAAGAGGGCGGGAAAACGAAAAAAGTTTCTCAATTCGGCGAAGAAAATTACGTTACGATTACCTTGCCTTATACGTTGAGCGAGGGCGAGGACGTTGACAGCATTGCCGTTTGGTTTATTCAAACGAATGAGGACGGCACGACGGAGCTTATTTCCATCAAGGCGACGTATAATAACGGATATATCACTTTCAAGACCAACCACTTCTCGTATTATACGGTTACGAGATTGACGGCGGAAGAAAGATGTAAGCTTTACACGCATAGCTACGTACCGCAAGTCCACGAGGGCAGCTGTACGGAGGACGGCTACACGTTGTATTTCTGCGTGCGTTGTCACGATAGCTATAAAGACGACGTCGTTACGGCAACGGGTCACAATTACG
>JAGAIW010000096.1 GCA_017626305.1 Clostridia bacterium | reverse complement strand
TCCTGCTGGTTACGCCGATTGACACGGCGAACGCCTCAAAGGTTGGATATTTCGGGGGAAGTATAAACTTTGGTTTACGGGCTTTTAATGTACCGTCCTTGTAATATTCTTCCTCGTAAATAACCTTGCTTTCCTGTTCTCGAAAATACTCGATAAGCATTTCGCAAAATTCGTCTTTATACTTTACCGAAAGAGTATGATTCTTCTTAAAGCGCGTTTCTTTTCCGATTGGGTTTCCTTGCTGGAATTGTCCGCTATTGGTTTTCTTTTTTTGTTCGCTCATTTCGTCCTCCTGTGATAAAAAACAAAATGAGCCCCATTTCCACTATCGGAAACAGGGCTCTAACCTCTTGGGTATTGGCACTAAAACGATTATATCATATATTTCACTCAAAATAACCCTATAAAAATCCTACCTTGCAAAGAAAATATAAATACAACCGTTGTTTACTTGCCTGTAAGTTGATTTTCTTCTATCTTTTTTTAAGTTGCTATGTATATTATAATATAATATTATATCCATACTCTACCCTTATAAGATAGTAAGCTATTTGTGCGCCGTTTACTTGCTTTTTTGATTAAATCAAATGCAACCGCCGCGCGATTTCATACACCGCTTTCCACTTGCGATTATAATAGGCGTTTTGGGATAACAGCCAGTTTATTTTGCTCTTATGCCAGCCGCGATTTTTGGCAATATCCACTAAAAACTCGTCGCGGCAACCCTCCTCAATATCCGCCAGCGCGGAGCCGATTGCCTCGTTTGTTTCTTCGTATTCCTTGCGTACTTCGGGCGACAGGGAGCCGCTACGTAAGGCAATTTTCTTTCTCTCGTAGTCGGCACATTGGGCGCGTACTACCTTAACCACCCCCGTCGGCAATTCGTATCTATAAAACTGTTTGGGTCGTCCTTTCGGTTTCCCACTTGCTACATATCCCATAATAGCCACCTCGTAAAATGCTTTTATTTGTTAAAACGGTATATCGCTATCGTCGTCCAACGGTTGCAACGTCGGTTTCCTGCGCGCTCCGCCTGCGCTTGCGTTTGCAGGGGGCACGTCGTCGAATCCGTCGCCGCCGTCTTTCGGGCTCAAAAATTCAACGTCTTGCGCCACAATATCAATCGCTGGCACCTTTACGCCTTGATTGTTTTCGTACTGGCGCGTTTGGATTGTGCCTGCGATGGCAACCTTTTTTCCTTTCTTCGTATAACGCGCGATTGTTTCGCCCAGCCCTCGCCACGCTACGCAATTAAAGAAATCCGTTTGCCGTTCCCCGTCGCCGCTGGTGTAATTCCGATTGACGGCGATTGAGAAGTGGCACACCGCTACGCCCGACGGCGTTTCCGTCAATTCGGGGTCGCGCGTAAGATTGCCGATTAAAAATACTTTGTTCATTGTTCTACTACTATCCTCCTAAAAGTTATTTATATTATAGGGTTTTACCCTAATTCCCTGTTTAAGTAGTCCATCATACCGTCGTAATCGTAACCGTCGGCGTAGTCGCCTAAATCCTCCACGCTGGCTTGCCTATCAACGGCGTTTACCGCTTTTAATTCGCTTAAAAGTTCATAAGGCTTTGCATACCCGTTTTCTTTGCAATAATCGTATATTGCTTTCCATTGCGCCTTTGTCATTGCTTAATAATCCTCCTGCGTTAAAATAGGCATTGTAACCGTTTCTTTTTCGTTGTGGCAAGCGAAACGCGCCCTTGCAAGGTCTTTACGCAGGCTTGACGTATATTCGCTGTTTTCGCGTAAATACGCGCGCCTGTTGAGAATTGCGCCAACCTGTTCTTCTTCGGTTTTAAGCCTCGAAATAATTTGCTTTTCCGTCTTGCTCAACGGCTCCAACTCTTTGAGCGTCATTGCTTTACCTCCTCGTATTTCTTGCAGGCAACGGTCTTTAATCGAATATCCGTTGCCTCGCTGTTGCTCACGTACCACAATTCGCATTTATAGTACGTTTTTCTATGATAGCGGTACCTTATGCAATGGGCACAGGTTTTACAGGTTTTCCCCTCCAAAACGCCGTGTAGCTGTTGCATAGTCCGAAACTTCCGATTGCTTGCCTTTTGCGGCATTTTTTCGGGCGGTACCACGTTTCCAAAAATATCTATTTGCCCGTTCATATCCAGTCCACCGTTGTCGCGCCTTTATAGCCCTTTTCCCAAACAAACCACGCGTAGGCGGTAACACTTCCACCGCTTTCCCTTACGCGTGAAAAATCGCCGTTTTTGGCGCAAGCAACGCGTTTAGAAAAGACGTGAATCCTTATAGGTGGATTGTCCTTAAAAATTTGCTTAAACCGCTTTTCACTCTCTAAAAAGGTTAGTTTAAGGAACATATAACACTTGCACCGCGCTGGCAATAATTCCAACGCCCTTAAAACAAATTCCGTCGCATATTTGTAGGGCGGATTTGTGATAATATCAAACGCGTTTTGATGGGTGCCGAAAAGCGGCTGTGCATATATTCCATAGATGGGCTCCTCGTTGAGAAAATCCACTATTTCGTCGCAATACCCTCTATCGACAATATCCGTAGAATAAACCCAAAAGCCCATTTCCAGTAATCGCTTTGAAAGGTGTCCGCCACCGCTTGCACATTCCCCAATTTTATGGTTTGGGTATTCTACCGACAGCAATTTATCTATCGCTATCGGGTCGGTGGCGTAGTAGTCGTTTTCTTCCCTTTCTCC
>JAGAIW010000095.1 GCA_017626305.1 Clostridia bacterium | reverse complement strand
GAAGTTGTAACCCGTTTTCATGGCATTCGTCAATGCAACCGGCGAGCCTTCCGTATAGCTTTCAGGGTTTCCGTGCACGCCGCCATCCACTACGTACGTGATATTGTATACTTTTGGAATCTTGGCAAATTTCGCATAGAGCGTAATATCGCCCGTTTGCGTAGCCGAAATTTCCGTCACTTTTACGGTATATACGTTATCGGTATACCAACCAACAAAGTTATAACCTTCCTTTGTGGCATCCGCAAGTACAAGCCCCGTACCTTCCGTATACGTTGCAGGGTTCGAATGTTCACCGCCGTCTAATTCGTAAGTAATGTTAAACGTTTGATAAATTCTATTAAACTTTGCGTAAATGGTAATATCGCCCGTCGTGTCTACCGAAATTTCCGTCACCTTATTCTTAAATTCGCTGTCTGTATACCAACCGTCAAACGTGTAGCCGTCCTTGCTTGCATCCGTAAGAGGAAGAAGCGTACCTTCTACATAGGTCGAAGGATTGCTATGCGTAGCGCCGTCTGCTTCGTACGTAATATTGGACATCACGCCCGTCACGTAATCGAAGAAAATACCCGTCGTCGTTGCACGAACCACGTTTTCATCGTCACTCATCAAGAAAAGCGTATAGTCGCCAGGCGAAGTAATACGATAAGTAACGTACAAAGGACCGTTTACAGGAAGTTCAACCGTCGCGCTAGACAAAAGATAGCCTGACATAGTGTTCGCATTATCGCCGTTACCGCAATCGTACATATTAAATAACGCCGTCTTAAAGTTCGCAGCTTTGTCCGTAGGACCAAATGCCGACGTATGGAATATGGTCACGTCGATTGCGTCATATTTTTCAAATGCGCTAGCGGGAATGGTAAAGGCAGTTGCACCATCACCCTCGTATCTAGACGTAGAAATTCTAGTCCACGTAGGTGTTTGCGTTCCAGGAACGGTCAATACGCCCGTCGTATAATCATCCTTCCAGCTCTTTTCTGCAATCGTGCTAAATTCCCCAAATGCACTCGCATAACGAGTAATCAATTTACCCGAAAGCTCTTTGTCTGCCTTCCATTCATTGTGCGCATCTTTTACAGCGTCGGAATAGGTTACCAAACCCGTGTAATCGCTACCGTCCGCATTTTTGTAGATACCTTTGGTATATGCCTGATAGGTGGTATCGTCTGCCGTATAGTAAACTACGTAGCCGTCCGTACCGTAGCCAAGTCTTTCCCAATCAGCGCCCGTATAGTTTGCTTCATAGCCTACGTATTCACCTTCACCGGGAATAATAACGTTTTCTTCCTGCGCCGCAGGGAGTTCCGCATCGAAGAACAAGCCCGTCAGCATAGGCGTAACAGGAGCCGCTTCATCCAAATCTTGACTGTCGTAGTATGCAACGATTTGGTAATTGCCAGCGCCTTCAATTGCAAAGGTCACGTACGCGCCTTGGCATGTTACCGTCGTTTCTATCAATGCCGTGCCGTAATGTTCGTCCAACGTTTCCGCGCTATTATTACCATAGCCATAGAAAGTCGTTGCCTGTATACCGCTGTATAAGCCTATGGTAATGATATTGGAATCATTTACTCTCTTCGACCAATCCATTACGTATACGGATACGTACGTTTTTTCCGTTGCCGTCAACGTAAAACCAACACCGATATCGTGATAG
>JAGAIW010000094.1 GCA_017626305.1 Clostridia bacterium | reverse complement strand
TCCGTTTCACGAACGTTCGCTTTCAGATAATCGTTTTCCGAAGCAAACACCGGGCGAAAGAATTCGTCGAAGGCGTCGAAAAAGCTGATAGGGTTACTTTGTCTTTGTAAATAGTTTTTCATAATAAAAACTCCTTTAAAATTTTTTTGATTGGTTACTTCGTTCGCCTTTCTACACTTATAGTATAAATCACTTTTAAACAAATTAAACACACATTTTTACAAAATTTTTCAAATAGAAAATTTCACAAAAAACGCGCTTATTTTCACAAAAAAAGGGGTATATATAATTGGTATAACCATTAAAAATAAGCAGCATTATATACTAATCTTTTTTTACTCTCGTTCTAAGTAATCGAGAGTTTTCTTTATATAATCTTAATACTACCGATAAAAAACATAAACTGATTTTTACGAGTTCATATTTAACAGGTATGCGAAAAGGTGAAGCATTGGCATTAACCTGGGGAAACATCGATTTTCAACGTAAAGAGATTAAAGTCGCAAAATCGTTAAATAGGAAACGCCCTAAAAAAGGTGGGATGTCATTTTAACATCTCATCCAGAAACTCCATCAAGTTTTGGGTGGCATGTATCTAAAACTCGTAGTTATGAAATTACAACACCTAAAAATCGTGCGTCTTATCGACAAATATTAATGCCGAACAATTTATATGATATGATCTATGAACATTACGTTCAAGTTAAACAGGACTATGGTTTTTCGAATAACATTTTTGTATTTGGCGGACAAGTTCCAGTTTCGGATCAAATTTTAAGAAGGAGATTCGACTCTTATGCTCAAAAAGCTGGCGTAAAAAAGATTCGTATCCACGACTTTAGACATTCACATGCTTCGTTATTAATCAATAAGGGGCAAAATATTCTTATTGTATCAAAACGTTTGGGACACAGTAATATTACTCAAACATTAAATACATACAGCCACTTGATGCCTAATATGCAGTTAGAGATTGTTGGCGCTTTAAATATCGACATTAAATAAAGAAAAAAGTGAACTACGGGCATGTAGTTCATTTTTTTTGTTTGAAATAGTTTGACAAAAGAAAAGATTTTAGATAGAATAGTAATAGATAATTAAGAGATAAATATTGAATAATTTGAGCAACGGCAGGGATAGTAGTGATTGAACATACCTTGTCTAATTCAATAAATATCTTAAAAATGGCAATAAAATAGGGTATTTTACTCAAAAATCAAGTATTTTACATCACAAACGAGTATCTTTTAATTTTTTTGAAAATTTTTTCTTGGAACTTTTTTTTGGAAAGTAGATGCGTATACATCTTGCTCTGTTTGAGGGAATGTATGTGTGGCTTATTCCCTACGAAAAAGAAATTTTTTGAGCTTGATTTTTTATAAAAAAACGAACCCGATTTTTGTTGTTTTTTTTGGATATGTTATTGGAACTCCATCACGGAAACACAATATATTGTGGTAAAAAAAAGGCATCTACCACAAGATATTGTGATAGATGCCTTTTTGGCAGGGGCTATAAGAATTGAACTCATCTCATTGGTTTTGGAGACCAAGGCACAACCACTATACCAAACCCCTAACAACAACGTAGCTATTATATAACAAAAAAAAGGTTTTGTCAAATCTTTTTTGGGCGAAAAAGCACGTTTTTTCAAAAATTACAAACATTTATAACGAGAGTGAACATTATGTTGAAATCGGTAACTTTATATACGGATGGCGCTTGTTCGGGGAATCCTGGGCTCGGCGGTTATGCGGGGATACTCATTTATGGCGACGTCAAAAAGGAATACAGCGGCGCGGAAGAGCAAACGACCAACAATCGAATGGAAATAATGGCTGTAATCGAAGGTTTACAACGGTTGAAATATGCTTGCAAAGTAGACGTGTATAGCGATTCCGCGTATACCGTAAACGCATTTGTCGACGGTTGGATATACGCATGGAGAAAGAATGGCTGGAAAAAGGCAGACGGAAAAGCTGTACTTAACGTCGATTTATGGGAAAGACTTTTAACGCTTACGCAAAAGAATGACGTTACCTTTCATAAAGTTGCAGGGCATGCGGATAACGAGTTAAATAACCGTTGTGATTTTCTTGCCCGCAACGCAATCGAAGAGCTTCGCAAAAGTTTACCTATAACGGAAAGCGAATCATAAAATAAATTATATTCCCCATACTAAAACGGTAGGGGGCGAAAAAAAACGTCGCTACATGTCGTATCGGCGTTTTTTTCTTTGTTCTGAAAATAATTATTGTCGAAATTTTACAAAAAAGGAAAAAATATTCCGTCAAACCCTTGCAATTTAAAATCATTTGTAGTATAATGATACTTGGTAGAAAGTTGGCAATTTTTTTGAGATTACTTCTTTCACCGTATAATTCTTGGAGGACAAATCATGGATAAACTTCAACTACTGCAAGAACGAAAAGCAAAGCTTTTGGACGCTGGAAAAGAAATTCGCGCCCATATTAACGTACTTGCAGACGAAGAGAGCTTTGTCGAATTATCGGCATTTAGCTTTTCGAAAAACGACTTCTATGGAGAAGACGCGGAAGGTGAAGGCGTAGTTACAGGCTTTTGCACCATAAGCGGCTATCCTTTTTACGTCGTTGCGCAAAACTTTAACGTGCAAAGCGGTGGTATTTCCAAAGCAAATTGCGATAAAATCGTAAAATGCCTTAACGCCGCGGAAAAAAATCTTACCCCCGTTATTTATTTGTTGAATACGCGCGGTGTACAGGTTGGTGAAGGGGTTACCGTTTTAGAAGGATTGGCAAAACTGCTTTTGAGAAGTACGCAGCTTAAAGGAGTTGTTCCGCAATACGCTATCGTAGACGGCGAAGTGTACGGTTCGGCGGCAATGTTGGCTGCTGTTGCTGATTTCACGTTTTTCTTAGAAAAGAAGAGCGTTTTAGCAGTAAACAGTCCTTTTGTTTTGTCTGCGAAAGCGGGAAAAAACATTACGAAAGAAGAAGTTGGCGCTGCGAACGCTTTGGATAAGAGTGGAATGGTTTCTTTTGAAGTGCCTACTTTGGAAGACGTTCGCGCTACGATCGTACAAATCAACGATTACTTGGTAAATCCTGTTGTTGACGCTGATTTGAATACTGCTGCGCCCGCATTAAATGTGTCAAACGACGCCCAAACGCTTATGACGATTTTTGAGTTGGCCACCGAAGTTTGCGCTACGTACGAACCCGAAGTCAAAACGATTCTTGGTCGTATCGGCGGTATTTCTATTGCAGCCGTTTTATTTGACGGCGGCAAAGACGGCGTAGAGCTGACGGCTGCAAAAGTAGCTAAAATTAGAACGTTTGCGGAATTTGCTTGCGCTTATAACGTTCCTTTCGTAACGTTTACGGACGTAAAAGGCGTTTGTCCTTGTATGTGCGCGAATAACAGCTGCGTTATGAAAGAGATTGCGGAATATCTTGATATTCTCGACACCATGGACGTTGCTAAAATTGCTGTCGTTTATAAAAAGGCGATAGGGCTTGGCTATTCGTTGTTTGCAGCGAAATCGACTGGTTTTGATTATACGTGTGCATTTGCAAATGCTTGCATTTCTATTGTAGACGGCGCAGTTGGCGCGGAAATTGAATTTGCGGACGAAAAAGCGGATAAAGCTGCATTAGTTGCAAGATATAACGACGAAAATGCAGATCCTATTCATGCGGCGAAAGACGGTTATATCGACGACGTAATCGAGCCGCAATATATTAAACAATACCTGATTGCTTCTTTGCAAATGCTTACAAGGTAAAGGCGGTGGAAGATGGCATATCAATTATTGACACAACTTCCCGAAGGCGGTAGATACGTACAAATTCCCGAAGCATTATTATATGCGCTTATCGGTTTTTTGGTTGTATTTGCAGGCATAGCCTTTTTGATTTTCGTTGTTTGGGCGGTTGGTAAAATTTTATCGGCAAAAAATACGACGGCTACGGTGAAAACCACCGAAGTACAAACAACGCCAAGTGTTAGTGTTGCTCCGTCAAACGACGTAGACGAAGAAACGGTTGCCGTTATTACGGCGGCGCTTATGGCTTATTATCAAAAGACGAATCCCGGTTGCGGATTTACCGTAAAAAGAATTAAGAGAATTTAAGGAGAAAAATCATCATGCGTAATTTTGTTATCACAGTAAATGGAAAAGCTTATCAAGTAGGCGTTGAAGAAGTAGGCGCTACCGCTTCTTACGTTGCTCCTGCAATGGCTGCGCCCGTTGCTCCCGTTGCCGTACCCGCAGCACCTGTTGCTGCTCCTGCACCCGCTCCCGTAGCGGCTGCGCCCGCTGCTCCCGCGGCAGTACCTGCTAATGGTGAAAAGGTTCTTTCGCCGTTCCCTGGTCTTATTAAAAACCTTTTGGTTGCAAATGGGGAAAGCGTTAAGAAAGATCAGCCTATCCTTGTTTTGGAAGCCATGAAAATGGACAACGATATTACTGCTCCTTGTGATGGCGTCGTTACCTTCCAAGTAGCGAAAGGCGCGAACGTAGAGTCGGATTCTGTACTTGCAGTTATCGGTTAATCGTTAAGGAGTTATTTATATGAATTATAGTTTGCTCGTCGATATCGGCACAATGTTTACGAATTTATGGAATTCGATGGGCTTTATGAACGGTAGTTGGGAAAACTACGTAATGCTTTTGATTTCTTTCGTTTTGGTGTATCTTGCTATTGTAAAGAAATTTGAGCCGTTGTTATTACTTCCCATTGCATTCGGTATGTTTTTGATTAACCTTCCAGGCGCATACGATATCCTTTGGGGCAGGTATGCGGAAGGTAGTGCGCACGGCTATTATGACGTACTTCCCGAATCCCGTGGGCTTTTGTGGTATCTTTTCTTCGGTGTAGAAGAAGTTATATATCCGCCGTTGATTTTCTTGGGAATCGGCGCAATGACCGACTTTGGACCGTTGATTTCTAACCCGAAAAGTATGTTAATCGGCGCGGCGGCGCAGTTTGGTATTTTCCTTACGCTTGCAGGGGCTGTTGTCCTTGGTTTTGACCTTGCAGCTGCTTGCTCTATTGCGATTATTGGTGGGGCGGACGGTCCTACGGCGATATACGTAACGCAAGCCTTGTCGAAATATACTAACCAAGATTTATTGTCGGCAATCGCAGTAGCGGCGTATTCGTATATGGCGCTTATTCCTATCATTCAAAAGCCGATTATGAGATTGCTTGTACCTAAAAAAGAGCGTGTAATTAAAATGAAACCGCTCCGTACGGTAAGCAAAATGGAAAAAATCATTTTCCCGATAGTCGTAACGTTAGTTGTAGGCATTTTGTTGCCTGACGCCGTTCCGCTTTTGGGTATGTTGATGCTTGGTAATTTGCTGAAAGAATCAGGCGTATGCGATAGATTGTCTTCGCAGGCGCAAAACGGTTTGATGAATACCGTTACTATATTCCTTGGTGTTTCTGTCGGCTGTAAAGCATACGGTGCAACCTTCTTGCAATTACAAACGTTAGAGATTATTTTGCTTGGTCTTATCGCGTTTAGTTTTGGTACAGTTGGCGGTTTGCTTATGGGTAGATTGATGTGCAAACTCTCCAAAGGAAAAATCAATCCCTTAATCGGTAGCGCGGGAGTATCCGCCGTTCCTATGGCGGCGCGTATTTCCGAAGACGTCGGTAGGGAAGAAGACCCTAGCAACCACTTGCTTATGCACGCCATGGGCCCGAACGTTGCAGGGGTTATCGGCTCGGCAATTGCAGCAGGTTTCCTGCTTTCACTCTTTTAATTGATGATATGAGGTAAAACGATTATGGAACTTAAATTTGAAAATAAAAAAGTAATGCTCACCGAAACGATTTTGCGTGACGCGCATCAATCGCAGGCAGCAACAAGAATGCCGATTAGCGATATGTTGCCTGTTCTTGAACAGTTAGACGATATCGGTTATTATTCGATTGAAGCATGGGGCGGTGCTACGTTTGACTCCTGTCTTCGTTTCTTAAATGAAGACCCTTGGGAAAGATTGCGCACGTTAAAGGCGCATTTAAAGACGCCCATTCAGATGCTTTTGCGTGGTCAGAACTTGCTTGGTTATCGTCATTACGCCGACGACGTTGTTGAAAAATTTGTTGCAAAATCCATTGAAAACGGCGTAGGGGTTATTCGTGTATTCGACGCTTTAAACGACCCTAGAAACTTGGAAGTTTCTATGAAAGCCATCAAAAAATACGGTGGCGTCTGTGAAGCTACCATTTGTTATACTAGTGCGGTTGTTGACGGAAAAGAAGTATTTACAAACGAATACTTTGTAAACCTTGCAAAGCAGCTTGAAGAACGTGGCGCGGATAATATTTGCTTGAAGGATATGGCAAACCTGTTACTTCCTTTTAAAGCATACGAGCTTGTAAAGGCGTTGAAAGCCGCATTAAAACCTACCACGAAGTTGCACTTGCATACGCATAATACGACGGGTACGGGTGATATGGTATACTTAATGGCAATTCTTGCTGGTGTAGATATCGTTGATACCGCTTTGTCGCCTTTGGGGAACGGTACTTCTCAACCTGCAACCGAACCGCTGGTTGCAACGTTACAAGGCACGCCGTACGATACAGGTATAGATATCAATAAATTGTTGCCTATCGTAAAACACTTCAAGACGGTCGAAAAACGCTTGAAGGATGAAAAGATTCTCAATCAAAAATCCAAAGAAATTGACGTCAATACGTTACTTTATCAAGTTCCCGGCGGTATGTTATCCAACCTTATCAACCAGCTTGAAAAAGCAGGAAAACTGGATAAATTGACGGAATGTCTTGCCGAAGTTCCCAACGTAAGAAAAGATTCGGGCTATCCGCCTTTGGTAACCCCTTCTTCACAAATCGTAGGGACGCAAGCCGTTTTGAATATCGTTATGGGCGAACGTTATAAAATGGTAACAAAGGAAACGAAAGACCTATTTGCTGGCAAATACGGTACGCTTCCTATGCCTTTGGATGAAACAGCAGCTAAGAAAGTTCTTAACGGTGCGGAAAGAATTACTTGTCGTCCCGCAGACCTTCTTCAACCTGAATATGAAGAAATTAAGAAAAAGGTTATCGAGCTTGGCTATTATGAAAAAGAAGAAGACGTACTTTCCTATGCTGTATTTGAACAGGTTGCTGAAAACTTCTTCAAATGGAGAGAAGCGCAAAAGAAGGGCGTTGATAGAGATATGGCAAAGACGGGCGTATATCCCGTATAACAATCAAACGTAAGCACAGTATACGCAACCGTTCTACAATGGAGCGGTTGCGTATCTTTACATAACTTGTTGTGAAACTATTTTTGTGAAACAAAAATAATAATACTCTTTAACGGGGAAAAGGGTTGTTCTAAAATAAAGGAAAGAATATGAAAAACGTAGGGGTAATCGGCGGTGGTGCAGCGGGGCTCATGGCTGCGTATGCAGCTGCTAGAAACGGGCACAAAGTAACTGTATTTGAAAAAAATGAAAAGCTTGGTAAAAAAATATATATCACAGGCAAGGGACGCTGTAATTTTACCAACGATTGTTCTTTGGACGAATTCTTCTCTAATGTAGTTCGTGGAGAGAAATTTTTAAAAGGGGCGTTATATGCTTTTTCCCCGCAAGATTGCATGGCATTTTTTGAAGAATTTGGATTATCTATTAAGACGGAGCGTGGAAATAGGGTATTCCCCGCATCTGACCATGCCAGCGACGTAACGAAAATCTTAGAAAAAGCCTGTCGAAGTTATGGCGTAGTCATTAAATTAAACGAAAACGTCAAACATTTTAGAAGTACTATGCCAGATATAATACCTACGTCTGACATAGTAGATAGTTGTACGACAAACGTAATTCTAGTCAAAACCGATTTATCGGAATATTGTTTCGACTGCATTATCGTGGCGACGGGTGGAATAAGTTATCCTTCTACGGGCAGTACAGGTGACGGATATGCTATGGCAAAAACGATAGGGCATACGATTACCGATTTAAAATGCGGGCTTTGCGGCGTTAATACGACGGACATACCTTTGGATAATTTGCAGGGGTTGGCTTTGAAAAACGTCCGTTTAACGGCGAAATATAATCAAAAATTAGTTTTTTCCGATTTTGGAGAATTGTTATTCACGCATTTTGGACTTTCTGGACCGATTGTCCTTTCCGCGTCTTCAAAAATCAATCGTTTCCCTTTTGAAAACGTAACTTTTGAACTGGATTTAAAACCTGCTTTGGATGAGCAAACGTTAGATAAACGCATTTTACGCGATTTTGATAAATATAAGAATAAGCAGCTAGGGAACGCTTTAATTGAATTGTTTCCGCAAAAATTGATACCTTTCGTCTTGTCAAAGGCAAAGATAGATTTCAAAAAGAACGTCAACGTTTTGACGAAAGAAGAACGTATTCGTCTTGTCAAGACGATTAAGTCGTTACCCATCAAAATAAGCGGTTTACGCGGATTTAACGAAGCGATAATTACGTCGGGGGGAATCGAAACGTCTGAAATCAATCCAAAAACGATGGAAAGTAAAAAACTTCCTGGGGTAAAATTTTGCGGGGAAGTGCTTGATGTCGACGCTTTTACGGGCGGTTTTAATATGCAAATTGCATTTGCAACGGGTTTTGTTGCGGGAAATACGATTGATTAGCCTTTTTTAAAGACAATTTGCTTGACGATTGTTGTTTTTTAAGTTATAATTTATATATGTGAAAACATTTTGGAGTGTTTCATTATGGTCATTATTCGTGGTGCTACAACAATTCAAGAAGATACGAAATCCTGTATTTCTTACGCCGTAAAAAGGTTGTTAGACGCAGTTTTTAACGAAAATCATTTGCAAAAAGAAGAAATCGACGGCTTTTTATTTTCTTTAACTTCGGATATTCATTCCTATCATCCTGCAAAAGCAGCAAGAGAAAGCGGTTATGACTTTGCCCCCTTATTCGCCGCAGTTGAACCAAATATAGATGGGGGATTGCCGCTGTGTATTCGATTGATGCTGTTTACAAATCGAACGGATAAAAAGAACGTTAAACACATATATCAAGAAGGAGCAAAAGCGTTGAGAAAGGATATTTCCGAAATTTATAATATTGCGTTAGACGGTCCTGCTGGCAGCGGAAAGAGTACGGTAGCCAAAGCGCTTGCGCGCGATTATAACATATTATATTTAGATACTGGTGCTATGTATCGTGCGTGCGGTTTAAAAGCTTTGCGTTTGGGAATCAACCCAAAAGACGGCATAGGGGTTGAAAAAATGTTACCCGATTTGAACGTTACGGTGGAATATCGCGACGGAACGCAACATACGATATTAGACGGTGAAGACGTATCTTCGGCTATCCGTGAAAACGCCGTATCTATGGCGGCATCAGATATTTCTACGCATCAAGCCGTTCGCATTAAAATGGTTGAATTACAACGAGAAATCGCAAAGAGTATGTCCTGTGTATTAGACGGCAGAGATATCGGTACTGCCGTACTGCCCGACGCACGCTATAAATTTTACGTTACAGCAGACAGTAAAGTACGCGCTATACGCCGTTTTAACGAGCTTTCTGCACGTGGTCAGCAAGTGGATTTTGAACAACTGCATGCGGAAATCGTTGCTCGCGATAAACAGGATAGCGAGCGTGAGTTTTCGCCTTTAATGCAAGCGGACGACGCCATTGTCATTGATACTTCCAACATGCAAATCGACGAAGTTGTTCAAGCGGTTAAAGCGGCAATTCAAGCAAAAATTTAAGAAAGGTAGTTTACGTATGAACGAGCAGCAAGAACAGGCAAAAAAAGTGAAAAAAAACAAAAAGTCAAAGCCGATTACCATCAAGGCGAATAAAAAAGGCAGACATTATAGCGGATGGCTGAATTTCTTTCGAGTATTGATTATTCCGTTTTTCTATTTGCTCAAACCTTTTAAATATTACGGCAATAAAAAACCGCCGGAAGGGGCTTGTATTTTCGTTTGCAACCATTACAATATGCTTGACCCCGTCTATATGGCGGCTACCACTTGGGAATGTATTCACTTTATCGCAAAGCGCTCCATTTCCGACGCGTTTTTTGTAGGAACGGTTGCAAGATCGGTAAAAATTATCCCCGTCAATCGCGACGGGAACGACGTACGCGCTTTGCTTGATTGTTTTAAATGCTTGAAAAACGGCGAAAAAATAGGGATATTCCCCGAAGGTACACGCAATAAAACAGGCGCGGATATGTTGCCTTTTAAGCACGGTGCGTCCGTCATGTCAATCCGTACCAAAACTCCGATTGTGCCAATGATGATTTATCAAAAGCCGCGTTGGTTTAGAAAGGCGCATATTTTGATGGGTGATCCCATTGAATTTACCGAATATTACGACAAAAAGCTTACGGATGAAGATTTTATCGAAGCGGATGAAAAATTACGTAATATTATGTTAAAAATGCGCGAAGACCATAAAGATTTTTTAGAAAATAAAAACAAAAAGGGCGGCAAGTAATTTCTCATGGAGATTATCGTAGCCAAAAGCGGCGGTTTTTGCCGAGGCGTAAAAAAAGCGGTGGATACGGCGCTTTCCGTTTCCCCTGAGAACACGTATATTTATGGAGAGATAATCCATAATCCCGACGTCGTAAAACAAATTACACAACGCGGAATCACGACCGTGAACAATTTATCGGAAGTGCCGCAAGGCGCGACTTTGATTATACGTTCTCACGGTGTAGGGGAAGATATTTATACCGAATGTGCAAATCGGCAAATTCGTATCGTAGATTGTACTTGTGAGTTTGTACGGCGTACGCAAAAAATCATTCGTGAGCAATATTTGCTTGGAAAGACGATTGTAATCGTCGGGGAGCGTACACATCCCGAAGTAATCGGCTTAAACGGTTGGTGTGATGGGTCGGCTTATGTTTTTTCGTCGGAATACGACGATTTTTCCGTTTTACCACAAAAAGCATGCGCCATAGTAGCCCAAACTACCTATTCCAAAGAAAAATTTGAAAAAATTATAAAAAATATTACCAATAAGCGTGGAAAAACAGTTGAAGTTTTTGAAACAATTTGCTATACTACTATAGGACGGCAAAATGAAGCAAGCGAACTTGCGAAGAAATGTGACGCGATTTTGGTGATCGGCGGTTTGAACAGCAGCAACACAAACAAGCTGTACGACATTTGCGCGGAGCATTGTCCTAACGTATTCCGTTTGTCGAGTGCTGCCGAATTCCGCTACAAAACAATAAAAAGATTTAAAAAGGTAGGTATTGTTACGGGTGCAAGTACCCCTAACGCGCAAACTCAGGAGGTTCTATCAAAAATGGAAATGGAAACAGAAGCAAAAGCAACGATGGAAGAAGTTGTTGCAAACATGGACAATCAACCGAAATTTAAAAAAGGTCAGTTGATTACGGCTACGATTTCGTCGGCAGATGACAGCGGTGTGGCGGTGCTGCTCCCCAACACCAAGAAAGAAGTTATGCTCGACAAATCCGAAGTGGATTGCGAAACGTATAGCAAAGAAGATTTCGCAGGAAAAACAGGGGAAGAAATCGAACTCATGGTCGTAGCGGTAACCCCGCGCGTGGTTCTTTCTCAAAAGCAAATCAAAAAGATTAAAGAAGAAGAAGCAATGATCGCTGAGATTACGGCTGGCAAAGACTTTGAAGTCGAATGCACCGGTTTCAATAAAGGCGGCTTGACTTCCCAACTTGGTTCTTATACGGTATTTGTTCCCGCTCGTGAAATTCGTTCGGGCTACGTAAAAGAATTGGATAAGTACGTAGGTAAGAAATTACGTCTTCGCCTTCTCGAACTTAAAAATGAAAGAAGAAAAGAAATTATTGCGTCGCAACGCGTTATCATTGAAGAAGAACGTGCAGCAAGAGAAGCGGCAAAGGCGGCGAAAGAAGCTGAATTCTTCGCATCTATTAAGGTTGACGACGTCGTTGAAGGAAAAGTGGAAAGAGCGACTGCATTCGGTGCGTTTGTTTCCGTAAACGGTTTCGACTGCCTTGCGCATATTTCCGATTTGTCTTGGACGGGCGTTAAGGCTGTTACGGACGTTTTGGAACTTGGTAAGAAATATCAATTCAAAGTATTGAAGATTGATGAAGCTGCTAAGAAAGTTTCTATCGGTTATAAGCAATTACAACCGCAACCTTGGGAACTCGCAGCAGAAAAATACGCCGAAGGCGACGTAATCCACGGTAAAGTCGTACGTATTGTACCGTTCGGGGCATTTGTTGAAGTTGAAAAGGGTATTGACGGTCTTGTACACGTTTCCCAAATTTCTCATGAATTCCTTGAAAATCCTACGACGGCGCTTACGATCGGTCAAGAAATTGATGCAAAAATCCAAAAGTTGGATTGTGCTGAAAGAAAGATGACGCTTTCCATTAAGGCTTTGGAACCCAAACCTGAAAACGTGGAAAGAAAAGCAAAGAGAGAAGAGGGCGAAGAAAAAGAAAAGACTAGAAAGCCCAGAGTGCAAAAGCCTGTTGACGAAGTTACCGAATGGAACGAAGGCGACCTTGGTAGCGTTTCGATTGCGGATTTGTTAAACAAGAACGCTTGATAGAACCTAATTAAATCTTGAAAAAGTCTGTTTTTATTGATTAAAAGCAGACTTTTTCGTTTATATATAACTATCAAATATTTTCAGGAGTAAATATGTATGGAAAAACAAGGCAATATTAAAATTTCAAGTGAAAATATGATGCCGATTATTAAAAAATGGCTGTATTCCGATAAAGATATCTTTCTTCGGGAAATTGTAGCTAACGGTATCGACGCAATCACCAAGCATAAAAAACTTGTTGATATGGGCGAAACGGATAAAGAAGAAAATTATAAAATAATCGTTCGCACGGATGAGAAAGCAAAAACCCTGACTGTTGAAGATAACGGTATCGGTATGACTGCGGACGAAGTAGAAAAATACATTACGCAAATCGCCTTTTCCGGTGCAAATGATTTCTTGCAAAAGTATGAAAATGCAAGCGGTGACGGTATTATCGGACACTTTGGCTTAGGCTTTTATTCGGCGTATATGGTTTCAGAAAACGTTGAAATCTTTACAAAGAGCTATAAGAACGAGCCTGCTGTTCGCTGGGAATCAGACGGTAATTCGACGTATACGATATCCGAAACGGATAAAGTAGAACGCGGCACGAAAATTGTCATGCATTTAGCAAAAGCCGAAAAGGATTTCCTTAAAGAAAACGTCGTACGCGACTTGTTGCGTAAATATTGTTCGTTCATGCCGTTCGATATTTATCTCAATCCCAAAGGTGACGAAAACGACAAGCCGATAAATACAACGACGCCTTTGTATTTAAAAGACCCTAAAACGTGCACGGATGAAGAATATAAAAATTTCTATCGCGATACGTTTATGGATTTTAACGAACCGCTGTTTTGGATTCACTTGAACATGGAATATCCTTTCCGCTTAAAGGGGATTTTGTACTTCCCGCAGGTGAAAAAGCAACAGGTTCAGTTGGAAAAAGGGCAAGTAAAATTATACTGCAATCAAGTATTTATTGCCGATAACATAAAAGAAGTCATTCCTGAATTCTTAATGCTCTTAAACGGCGTAATCGATTGTCCCGACATTCCCTTGAACGTATCGAGAAGCTTTTTGCAGAATGACCAACAAGTACAAAAGATTTCCAAGCATATTACGAAAAAAGTAGCAGACAAGCTGACGTCTTTATTTAACAACGACCGTGAAAAGTTTGATAATTGCTGGAAGGATATTGCAACCTTTATTAAATTCGGTTGCATGAAGGACGAGGCGTTCTACGATAAAGTCGAAAAAATTATTATATTCAAAGATTTAAACGGCGAATATAAGCCTTTAAGCACGTATTTCGGTGAAGAGCTTACAGAAGAACAAACGAAGAATGGGGAGCTGCCTAAGGCTATTTATTACGTATCTGACGAAGCGCAACAAGCGCAGTATATCGCCATGTTTAAAGACGCAGGTTTGCAAGCCATTCTTTGCGATACGTATATCGACCCGCACTTCGTTAGCTTTATTGAATATAAAAACTCGAAAAAATGCCGTTTTGTCCGTATAGATGCGGATATCGACGGTGCATTAAAGAGCGAAACGCAACTTGACGAAGAGTCGCAAAAACAGCTTGTTGAAATTTTCAAAAAATATTTGGTAAATAGCGATATCCAAATAAAAGTAGAAAAGTTCAAGAGCGGAAAAATTCCTGCGGTGATAAACGTAGACGAATTTATGCGTAGAATGTCTGAAATGGGTGGTTTCTATGGCATGAATGATACCGACCCGACAAAAAATGCAACGCTTGTTTTAAACGTAACAAACCCTGTGATTTCGGGAATTATGACGATTGACGAAGAAAAGCAAAAACTCATTGTTAATCAAATCTATTATCTGGCTATGCTTTCCTACAAAAAGCTTACCCCCGAAGAATTATCTGATTTTGTCGAAAAGAGCAGCCAAATCCTGTTTGATTACAGCAAATAAAATCATATAACTATATAAAGACGCCTTTCGTAAAAGAAGGGCGTCTTCTTTTTTATCATTTGAGTTCTATTCGGACAAGCCAACGCATACAGTATACAAATGCTTGATTTTTTGCCTGAAAAAATAAAGGATGCTCTTGCATATCTTAATCAACAATTCCTTTATGAAATCCGCCTACGCGCTGATAAACCGACGACAATCCATTATAATGGGACGTATGCATATCTGGGGCAATACGGCATAGTCAGCAGGGCAGAACAATCGATTTATTGCGACGTTTTTGATATTGAAAATACCTTATATAGAGCTGGGGAATACTCTGTATATTCGGTAGAAGAACAGCTAAAAAAGGGGTTTATAACTGCACGAAATGGGGAGAGACTTGGAGTTGCAGGAGAGTTTGTCTTTGAACACGGCAAAGCTCTAAGCGTCCGTAATTACACTTCACTTTGTATACGCGTACCGCATGAAATTGTAGGATGTGGACAAGAAATATATCAAAAATGTATGTCAGACAAAATTCGTAGTATCTTAATTTCGTCGCCGCCGGGGATAGGAAAAACGACGATTTTGCGCGATTTAGCAAGGATCATATCCGAATATCATCATGTAAATATCTTAATTTGCGACGAACGCGGGGAAATATCCGCAGGAAACGTCGGAGAAACGTGCGATATTTTAAAATTCGCGGAAAAGGAAACGGCTTTTGATGCGGGAATACGTGCTATGCGCCCTGATATAATTATTACGGACGAACTATCAACTTATGACTGTTCTGCGGTAGAAAAAGCTATTTTTGCAGGCGTTAAAGTATTAGCGTCGGCGCATTTTTTACAAATGGACAACGTGAAAAAGCCGTTTCTTGGATTGTTTGAACGTTTCGTTTTTCTCAATCCAAAAAAAATCGGAGAAGTTTTAGCTATATTTGACGAGCAAGGGAAGGAAATTCGCGAATGGAAAAGCTGTTTTTAGGTATTATAATCGTAATCACCTGCACGCTTTTGGGATATCTTTTTTCGGCAAAATATAGACGAAGAAAACAATTTTTTACGCAGTTTTTTGAATTTAACGAACGGTTTATAAGCGAAATCTCCTATTATCGACGCCCGCTAAAAGAGTGTGTTTCTCGATATTCTTATAAGGGTGAGTTTTCTAAAATGTTGGAACGTTTTTTTTACGTCGTTGAAACCAAAGAAAACGTTACGT
>JAGAIW010000093.1 GCA_017626305.1 Clostridia bacterium | reverse complement strand
CCTGGCGACGTGGATATTTCCGCGCTTATTACAGCGAAACTCTATGAAAAGAAAGACGGGGAAACGGCAAGCACGCTGTTTGCAAGCTGGGAAGATTTCAGCGAAGTGAAAAACGTGCGTATTCCTGCGGGCGAATATGAACTCGTCTACGGCGTAAAAGACGCGGCGGGTAACGAATTTGAAACGAAGGTAAGAATTCCCGTATCGGTTGCACAACCCGAAGAAAAGAACCACGCTTACGACAAAAATAATTTTGCGTTTGACACCGACGAGGGTTATGAAGAAACGGGTAAAGAAGGTATGTCGTGGATTAACGAATACGGCGAACTCGCTTTCGGTAATACGTCGGCAGAACCTACGCTTGACCAAACGGTAGGCTTTACGTCCGCGTTGACAAAAGTGCATGAACAGTACGTAGGTATTGCATTTAATGCAGACGTGCCTACCACGAATGGTCAGACGTTCTATACCGTTTCCGCAAGAGGCAGCAAAAATAGAGAAACGATGCCTAATAAAGAAACGTGTACTTGGCCCGATTATCTCTTCCTTCGTATCGGCGCAGGCAGAATTGAATCCCGTATCGAAAGAGCATCCGACAAGGAAATGACGACGATTAAGGGTTATGAAAAGGGGCTTTTGGACGGAAAGGACCACGTATTGTACTTACAGTGGAAGAACATCGGTGAAGAGTCTACGGCAGCCGATGCGGCAATCCGTCTGTACGGTTGGGTTGACAAGACGCCCGCTGGCGCAGAAAATGCAGATTTCATTTTCGAGGCAAAGGTAGGGGAAACGATTGCGCAAGGCACGCTTACGCAAGAAATCTTTACCGAGCTTTGGGACGAATCCACCGGCGCGGGTTGGTTCACGATGGATACGTACAGCGGCAGCAAGCCCCATGACGACGACCATATGAGATTGAAAGGGCTTGTCATTTATGATGAAAACGAAACGGAATTCGGCGCAGATATTTTGCCTCCGTCCGTAAGCGTTGACTTTACGCCTGCAAGCGTGTATGCAACGACGGAAGCGATTGAAATTCCTACCGCAACGGTAGAGGGCGCAGAGGAAGTGAAAGCGTATATCATTACGCCTAATGGCACAAAGAAGGAAATCACGGAAAGCAGCTATACGCCTGCGGAAGTAGGGGAATATACCTTGTTGTATGCGGCATACGATGACGTAAACAATTTCGGTTACAAAGCGTTTAAGCTGAACGTAGCTGTACGCGATAATGTTGCTCCCGAATTGACGATTTCTTCCGAAGAAACGATCACCGTAAACGTAGGGGAAAAGGTAACGCTTCCCACGGCAACGGCGATTGACAACCTCGACGGCGATATTTCCGCGAAGGTAAAAGTAGAAGTGGTAGGCACGGAACACGTTACCGACAGAGTGCCTGGTGGGGATTACTATCCTATGACGGCTGGTACGCAGAAAGTGATTTACAGCGTTTCCGACCCGTTCGGCAATACTTCCACCAAGGAAATCAGCATTGTTGTAAACAGCACGGCAAGCGGCAATTTGCTTGATAAAGAGCTTGTTTCCTCGGGCAGCGGCGTAGGTCTTGCGAACAAAGAATATATTTACGACCAAAAGGTATCGACCATTATCAATATTGAAGCGCAAAAGAGCGTTATTCAATTCAATGCGCGCGGTCCTGTGAAGAACAACGATTGGCCCAACGGTATCGTTATCCGTATCACGGATACCAACAAAATTGAAGTTTCCGCGGCATGGCACGACCATTGCCTCTACGGCAGCGGCGCGTACAGCAAGCAGGCATACTGGAAAGGACAGGACATTCTGTTTGAATATCAGACCAAGAACGTAGTTGTTGACGGCGTTGAATATATCCGCGTACAAGTATGGGTACAAGGCGAAGCAATCGACTTTACGCCTGACGGCTCAAAGGGCGGTTTTGCTAACTTGGAAGAAGGTGTAGTTGCCTTGTACAGAAAGGCATCCGATTTCGTTGACGATCAGGCTGAAAACATTTATTCCTCGCCTTTCTGGGTAGCGGCGTATAATTCGACTATCGCAGTAAAAGAAGTACGTATCGACGGTACGTCTTGCGATAAACCCGCTGATCCCGTTGTGCCTGAGGGCTATGAAGTGAACTTCGGCAGCGGCAACTACTTTATCGAAGAAGCGGTTACCGCACCTGGCGGCGGCGACGTATATAAGACGTTAGGTAAGCACAGCAACGAAGATTATATCGCGGTTACGTTTAACGGCGAAGAAGCTACGAAGGGTGCGTTCTGCTTGAACGTAACGGGCGTAGCGGAAGGTTGGAGCGGCGGCCTTGTATTCCGTATTACGCAGGACGGCTTTGAATTGCAGGCAGGCGGCCCTAACGCGACTTGTCTTGCAAGATTTGCAGGCCCTTACGCAAGCGGTATCAATGCAAACAGCTACACGCTTGTTTATAAGCTTACGTATATCAAGGACCAGGGCGTCGCTTCGGGCGTTACGGTAGACGTATGGTTTGGCGAAGCAGGTTCGGCTCTTAGCAAGCTTGTTCCCACCGTTGCGGCAAACACTTGTACCTATGATGCGGATAACGACGTATTGACGATTGATAGCGATGCATTCTCGTCCGCGGAAAATATGACTCCGCTCGATATCGTACTCGTTTCTCTCGGTGCAT
>JAGAIW010000092.1 GCA_017626305.1 Clostridia bacterium | reverse complement strand
ATGATTTTGTTGTCTACGTATACGCCTGCGGAAGATACGCCGATAGCGTCTACGGTGGGCATTTTGCTTGCCGCCGTCTTCATAGCCGTCAAAATTTCATTGTAGTGATAGGTAGGATCTTCGGTAACCTTCGGATTCCAAACGACTTCTTCGCTGTATACCACTTCGCCGTCGATAACCGCGCTGACCTTTCTATCCGAACCGCCCGCGTCGAAACCGATACGACAACCGTTTAAGTAACCGCCTACGCGTACGGAATTGTTCTTTTGCGCGGGAATTTCGTTTTCTTCCAACCATTCCACTTCAAAGGGACGTTCGTAAACGCCACTCATGAAGTCAACGTCAAACGCGCGAAGACCTTGCAGGGTGTACGCTTGTTTGAGATATTCGTATACCGACTTGCTGCCGGCAACGGAAATTTTAAAGCCGCCGACTACCCACAAAATGGTCTTTGCCAAACGTTCCGCTACGCGGAAGTTGAGCGCGTCGTTTACACCGTCTGCCAAAGCGTCGTAGCTGTATACGTAATTATAACCGCCGCTACGTTCGGCAACGAGCGTTACCTTCACCGCTTTACCGCTGCTTTTTACGGTGTTTTCAAAGTCCTTCAAGGCTTTAATCATGGGATAAAAGTTCTTGTCTAAAACAGGCATTCTCATAAGTTTATTTCTCCTATATTTTCAATGATTTTATCATTGTATTCGTTTATAGTATACCACGCGCGTGGGCGTTTGCAATAGAAATTCTTTCACTCTTTTGTGGAATTCTTTCACAAACTTTTTGCGTGAAATATTTTTATATAATTACGCCCTGCCGAAATCGGCAGGGCGTGAAAAATCAACGTTTTTGGGGAAAGAAAAATTTATCGGTTTCCGTCAAGCAAAGCAAATCGACG
Source organism: Clostridia bacterium (assembly GCA_017626305.1). Lineage (GTDB taxonomy): Bacteria > Bacillota > Clostridia > Christensenellales > Borkfalkiaceae > Scatosoma. The sequence goes on along the minus strand of JAGAIW010000092.1, from coordinate 24,887 downwards.
GCTCTTTGGAAAATTTCTTTGGTATTTTCAAAAGTAGACGGGTGATGCGCGTCGCTGCCCAAATAAAAGGTACAGCCGCAAGCCTTGGCAATACGGAAAGGGCGAAGAACGATTTCCTTTTCTTCGTCTTGAAAAGACATATCGCTTTGGTTGAGCTCGATACCCACGCCAAGCTTTGCCGCTTTGGTAAACAGGCGCTCCATGTCCTTAGAATCAATGAGACTAAGCGTATGCAAATAATCCGCGCGAGAGCGATTGTCGATAAGTCCACACGCTAGATGCGCCACCCCTACCTTTTCAAAGGGCAAAGGCATATGTAACAAAGCGTCCAAACGGTCCACCCAAAGCCGCGCGCGCCGCGCATGCGAATTAGAGTCTTCTTCGGTGATGGTAAAACCGCGCATATGCAAATGGGTAGTAGGAATGATGATAAACGAGAAATCCTTCCACCGCTCTTGGGGAATACCTACCGTTCCATACTTATCCATATCCGTTTCGCAACCAAAGAAAAATTGCACGTCTTTATCTTGCGGCAAGGGTAAGGATTTTGCAATATGCGCAAAGTCTTGCGGTTGATACCACGAAGACGCGCCGTCTACGGCATTGTCCCAGTAATGGTCGGTAACACAAATGCGGGACAAACCGTTTTGCTTGGCATACTGTACTATCCGCGCCGTATTTTGCTCGGGATCGGAAGAGCACGTCGATAAAAACGAATGGATATGATAATCGTGGTCGATCGTAAATTTCATGGTTATTGTTTCGCCTGTTCAAGCAAAGCGTTTACCGCCGCTTTCATGTCTTCCAAACGGGCGTTTGCCGCTTGTTCGTTCTCCGCTTTGAGCGAATAGTATATTTTGAGCTTAGGCTCTGTGCCCGAAGGACGTACGCAAACGAACGAACCGCCTTCCAGCTCGTAATACACGCAGTTACATTTGGGAATATCCAGCGTTTGGGTTTCGCCCGTAGCCGTCACAATGCGTTTTGCCGCGCTATAATCTCGGAGCGCTACGACGTTCGCGCCGCCGAGCTCTTTAACGGAAAGCGTTTTCAAACCGTCCACTACGGCGTTCATTTCTTTCATAGCATTCAAGCCGCTGTATTGCACGGATACGGTATTGTCGAGCATAAAGCCGTATTTTTGATAAATTTCCTGTAATCTTGCGTACACCGTTTTGCCGATATACATATAATAGCAAACCATTTCCGCGCAAAGCATGGACGCAACGACGGCGTCTTTATCACGGGAATGTGTTCCGCGCAAATAGCCGCAGGATTCTTCAAAGCCGAACACGTAGGTGTGCTTATGATCCGTTTCCCATTGTTTGATTTTTTCGCCGATAAACTTAAAGCCGACGGGCGTTTCGTACAAGGCTACGCCGTATTCGTCGCAAAGCGCTTTTGCCATACCCGTCGTAACGAACGATTTAACCACCGCTGCGTTTTTAGGCATAACGTTATCTTCGGACAAACGGGTAAGGATATAATCGAGCAGTAATATTCCCACTTGGTTGCCCGTGAGCGCCACGAATTCCCCTTTTTCGTCTTTGACGACAACGCCAAGTCTATCCGAATCGGGGTCTGTGCCGAACACGACGTCCGCGTTGATTTTATTCGCAAGGGCTATACCCATAGACAGCGTTTCTTTGTATTCGGGGTTGGGTACTTTTACCGTGGAAAATTCGGTGTCTTCCTTCGTTTGTTCTTCGACGACGGTAACGTTGATACCCAGCTTTTTCAAGATAGCCATAACGGGAACGTAGCCGCTACCGTGAACGGGCGTATACACAAGCTTTAAGTCCGCGCCGCATTTTTCCACCGCTTGTTTGGAAAGGCTAAGCTTAGACAGCTCGTCGATATACGCTTTATCTAACGTTTCGGGAACGGGAGTTATAAGGGGGCTGTTTTCGTCGTATTCCACGGAGAGATAATCGGTGATTTTTTCGATATACGCAACCACCTTTTCAGTATCTTCGGGCGACATTTGCGCGCCGTCTGCGCCGTATACCTTATAACCGTTATATTCCTTAGGGTTGTGGCTGGCAGTAATCATAAGACCTGCCGCCGTATTAAGATAACGCACGGCAAAAGACAACATGGGTACGGGATGTACGCTGTCAAACAGGTACGCCTTTATACCGTTTTTCGCAAGCACGCCTGCCGCCGCCTTAGCGAACACCTTGGAATTTCTTCTCGTATCATACGAGATAACGACTCCCTTTTCCATTTGCGCTTTGCCCAGCGAGCATATCCACGTTGCAAGCCCTTGCGTTGCGCGACGGACGGTGTATACGTTCATCATGTTGACACCGTAGCCGATAATACCGCGCATACCGCCCGTACCAAAGGCAAGCTCTCCGCCAAAGCGGTATTCTTTTTCCTTTTTATTATCCGCGATTGCGGCAAGCTCTGCTTTGCCTTCTTCGTTTAACAAAGGCGAGTTCAACCATTTTTCATATTCTTTTTGATATTGCATAATTCTCTCCATATATGAATATTTTTAATAATATTTTCGTTTCAAATCGGCGCGCGTGATATTTTCACGGTCAAAATACGCCACTTCCATACGTACGCAATAAATCATTAAAAGTACGGTATACAGCGCGGTGGTGATTGTCGTAAATAAAACGGGATCTAACGAGATGACTGCCAAAAATTCGATTACCCCTTCTACTGCAAATAAGAGTATCGCCTGTACACCCAAAATCCCCCACTTTACGGGCGACATCAAATGATAGGAATACTGAAAGGCTTCGCCCGCGTGAAAACCCGTTATTTGCATACAAGGCAACCATAAATAGATAAGTCCTAATACGTAAATGAGCGATAAGTGCATAAAAATGAAGAATATCGCCACAAGGGTATACGCAAGCCAAACGACGGGGATTTGTGCCGAAAGCAAAACGAGCACCGCCGTCAAAAGCGACCATACTTCGTAAATGATAAGCATAATAAACGTGTATCCTGCCGTCGGGATAAGGTTATCGTTGAGCTTGGAAAAAATCCCGAAAAACGTACGTTTACCGATACGCATATGCTTTTCCAAAAGCGCCATCATCAGCGATACGCAAACGACGAGCACGACGATACCGATAAGCCCGTAAATAATCGATTCCCAAGACGCAAAATTGAGTACGGATATCGCGCTGAACAAATGATAAAAATGCAGCTCGTTAATCCTGCCTGACATCAGCGTGGTAACGACGCAGTTAATTTCTTCCGGCGCAAGCGACATAGAAAGAAAAAATGCCGGTAAAACCGCAAACGGTAATAAATACCAGAAGTTTTTGGCTATATATTTTGCTGAACGTAACGTGTAATTTCTCATGAGTCTTCCTTCTTTACGTATGGTATACGTATAACATACGTACGGCTATATTATAACACAAAAAAATCGCCCTGTAAAGTATTTTCATAAAAAAACTCCTCCGTGTTCGGAGTTACACGGAGAGTTTTTATTTGTTTAGTTAAGTTTAGCAAGCGTTTGCATGACGTAATCGCCAAATTCGTCGCAGGTAGCGCCTGTATCCCGCCCCGTAATGACGTACTTCTTTTCTTCAAACGAGCAAATATCCAGCGCGCGTTCTAACTTATCCGCACGCTCTTGCAAGCCGATATGCGAAAGCAACATTACGCAAGCGCGGAGCATGGAGCACGGGTCGGCGTACTTGCCGCGTCCTTCGCTAATCATTCTCGGCGCGCTGCCGTGAATGGCTTCAAACATGGCGTACTTTTTGCCGATATTCGCGCAACCTGCCGTACCGACGCCGCCTTGGAATTCCGCCGCTTCGTCCGAAATAATATCGCCGTACAAATTAGGCAAAAGCAATACTTGGAAGTCGCGACGGCGTTTTTTATCCACGAGCTTTGCCGTCATGATATCAGCGTACCATTCGTCCGTGGTAATATCGGGATATAAATCCCCTACCTTATGGCAATCTTCTAAGAAATTACCGTCCGTCGTTTTGATAACGTTGGCTTTGGTGACGAGCGATACGCGTTTGAAACCGTTCTTCTGCGCGTAATCATACGCCAAACGGGCAATTCTGTCCGAGCCTTGCTTAGTCGTTACGGTAAAGTCTACCGCCAAATCTTCCGTAATATTAAACCCCGACGAGCCGATAGCGTATCCGCCTTCGGTGTTTTCACGGAAAATCGTCCAGTTAATCCCTTCTTCGGGCACTTTAACGGGGCGAATGTTCGCAAACAAATCCAGCGCCTTTCGCATGGCGACGTTAGCCGATTCGATATTCGGCATTCCGCTACCCTTTTGCGGCGTCGTCGTCGGACCTTTGAGAATGATATGACAAGCCTTTAACTGCGCCATGACGTCGTCGGGAATGGCTTTGCCTTTGGCTATTCTATTTTCAATCGTCAGCCCTTCGATATCGTGAAACTCTACCTTACCCGCTTTGATTAAATCGTCCAAAACATATTCCAAAACCCGTCTTGCTTGCGCGGAGATAATCGGACCGATTCCGTCGCCCCCACACACGCCGATTTTGATAACGTCCAGCTTGGTATAGTCGACAAAGTCCCCTTGCGCTTTCATATTTTCTACGCGCGTGAGCTGGTCTGCCATGAGTTTTCTAAATTTTTCGCAAGCCAAATCCAGCTGCGCTTTATATTCCTGCTTTTCCATATTATTCCTTCCCTTGTTTAGTATAATTAAGTCTACCGCCAGCCAGCAAAATGTCCCGTTGACGGGCGGAAAAATCCAAGCGCAATTTTGCTGTTTTGCCGTTGGTTTTATTGACGAGCGTCGCTTGCGTTTCCCTTGCGACCGCTGCGGCAAAGCCTTGAATTTCCAAGCAATCGCCTTGGGCAAAATGCTCGTAATCGTCGGGGTTTTCCAAGGTCATAGGCACAATGCCGAAATTGATTAAATTCGCCACGTGGATACGCGCAAAACTTTTGGCAACAACCGCCTTAATCCCTAAATACAACGGCACGAGCGCCGCGTGCTCACGCGAAGAACCTTGTCCGTAGTTTGCGCCGCCTAAAATCACGCCGCCGCCCTTGGCTTTGGCTCGAACGGGAAAATCTTTATCGCAAACGGTAAAGCAAAATTCCGAAAGCTTAGGTACGTTAGAACGGTACGGCAACACCTTCGTACCTGCCGGCATGATATGGTCGGTGGTGATATCGTCACCCACCTTCAAAATAAGCTCGCACGAAAGGTCTTTATCTGGTGCTTTCCCTACGGGAATGGGCTTGATATTCGGGCCGCGTTCGACGCAAATTGTATCCGACAACTCCGCCGCAACGGGCAATTCAATCAAATTATCGTTGATTTTGAACGCCGTCGGCATCTCCACTTGAACTGCGCCGCCAAGCGTCGTCGGGTCGGTGAATACGCCCGTAATAGCAGACGCCGCCGCCGTTTCGGGAGAAACGAGATACACCTGCGCGTCCGCCGTTCCGCTACGCGCAAGGAAGTTTCTATTAAAGGTACGCAAGCTTACCCCAGCTGATTGCGGAGAAAAGCCCATGCCGATACAAGGGCCGCAAGCACATTCTAAAATTCTCGCCCCTGCGTTGATTAAATCGGCAAGTGCGCCGCACTCAGCAAGCATGGAATATACCTGTTTTGAACCGGGGGAAATGGATAAACTTACGTTAGGGTGTACCGTTTTGCCTTTGAGAATTGCCGCCACCGTCAGCATATCCTGCATAGACGAGTTGGTACAAGACCCGATACAAACTTGGTTAATCGGCATGCCCGAAAGCGCCGAAACGGGCTTTACGTTATCAGGACTGTGCGGACAAGCGGCAAGCGGTTGCAACTGACTGAGATTTACCGTATACACCGCGTCGTATTCCGCGTCTAAATCGGAAGAAAGCTCGACAAAATCCCCTTCTCTGCCTTCGGCTTTTAAGAACGCTTTCGTCACTTCGTCGGCAGGGAATATCGAGCTGGTTGCGCCAAGCTCCGCGCCCATGTTGGTAATCGTGGCGCGTTGCGGTACGGACAGAGTTTTCACCCCTTCGCCGCCGTATTCGACAATCGCCCCGACGCCCCCTTTGACGCCAAGGATACGCAAGACTTCTAAGATAACGTCCTTTGCCCCTACGTACGGATTGAGCTGCCCTACAAGCTCGATTTTAATCATTTTTGGCATGGTTATGTAGTACGTGCCGCCGCCCATGGCAACCGCTACGTCCAAACCACCCGCACCCATACCGAGCATGCCGATACCGCCTGCCGTAGGAGTGTGAGAATCCGATCCGATTAACGTTTTGCCCGGTTTAGAAAAACGCTCTAAATGCACCTGATGACAAATGCCGTTGCCGGGACGTGAAAAACGAATACCGTGCTTTTTGGTCACCGTTTGGATATAACGGTGATCGTCGGCGTTTTCAAAACCAGCCTGCAAGGTGTTATGGTCGATATAGGCAACGGAAAGCTCGGTTTTTACCCGTTCAATCCCCATGGCTTCAAACTGTAAATACGCCATTGTGCCCGTGGCGTCCTGCGTCAAGGTTTGGTCTATTTTTAAGCCGATTTCTTTACCCTTGACCATTTCCCCGCAAACAAGGTGTTCTTTGATAATTTTTTGCGCTATGGTATAACCCATTTTTACTCCTTTACTGCCCGTCGTTGACCTGCGCGAACAAGTTTTCAAGCTCGTCTTCGCCCATAACCGTCGTTCTACCGTCGGCATACAACCCGTCGATACGCGTCTTCATTTCCTGTACGATAGGCGAACGTTTATCCACCTGCTTATCCGCAGGCAAAGCGTAATGTTTATTGATCCAGTATGCAATACCCGCCAAACCCGAAGTGTTGGATATCGATACTTCCGCAGGGCGTTTTAATATCTTTTCCGTATCGAAAATATTATAAATTTCCGCGTCTTTCATCATACCGTCTGCGTGTACGCCCGCACGGGTAAGATTGAACGCGCTACCCACAAACGGCGTCATGGGCGGTATGTCGTATTTGAGCTCTTTACGGAAATAGTCGGCGATATCGGTAATCACCGTCGTGTCCATGCCGTCAAGCGTTCCGCGCAAGGACGCGTATTGCATAACCATGGCTTCTAAGGGTACGTTGCCCGTTCTTTCCCCTATACCAAGAAGTGAACAGTTGACGCCCGACGCCCCGAACAGCCATGCGCTGACGGCGTTGGCTACGCCCATGTAGAAGTCGTTATGCCCGTGCCATTCTAACATTTCCGACGTAACGTCCGAATAGTGATGCAAACCGTATACGACGCCCGGAACGCTCCGCGGGGGCGCTGCGCCCGTGAACGGTACGCCGTAACCCATGGTGTCGCACATACGAATTTTGACGGGAATATTCGCCTCGCGAGAAAGCTCGATTAGCGCGTTTACGAACGGAACGACGAAACCGTAGAAGTCCGCGCGCGTGATATCTTCCAAATGGCAACGGGGGGAAATGCCCGCTTCAAACGCCTGTTTTACCACCGAAAGATAATGGTCAAACGCCTGTCTTCTCGTCATATTGAGTTTCTTAAAAATATGATAATCCGAACAGCTGACCAAAATCCCCGTTTCCTTCACGCCGATATCGTGCACTAGCTCGAAGTCTTCTTTTTTAGCGCGAATCCACGTCGTTACTTCGGGGAATTTATAGCCCAGCGCCATACAGCTTTCCAAGGCTTCCCTATCCTTTTTCGTATAGACGAAAAATTCACTTTGGCGAATCAGCCCCTTCGGCCCACCGAGCTTGGCAAGCATTTTATACAAATCGACAATTTGTTTCGCCGTATACGGCGCGCGCGATTGCTGACCGTCACGAAACGTCGTATCCGTAATCCAAATATCTTTGGGCATATTCATAGGCACACGGCGATGGTTGAACGCCGTTTTAGGGATTTCGTCGTACGGATAAATATCCCTAAATAACGCAGGCTTTACTACGTCTTGCAGTTCGTATTTATATTGTTCTTGTTCGAGCAAATTGCTCATGGGATTTAATTCAATCATGCGAACGTCTCCTGCTTTTTATTTTTTCGATTAAACTGTTATGTACTATTCGTTTAATCGATTATACAAAAAACGAAGAGATTTGTCAAGGATTTAAAGCCGCTTTTTTCATTTCTCTTAAAAATATACGCATTTTTTCACGAAAATATCACTTTTAGAAAGCGTCTTTGCTAATTTTACTCCAACGTTTGGCGATAAAATGCAGTTTCCATGAAAGCGGTATCCACGCGGTAAAAACGCGCATGGCTTTATTCCACCCCCCGGGAATGACCTTGCGTTTGTTTTTGCGCACCGCCTTTAAGGCGTAAGCCGCTACCCACTCAGGCGATTTTGCGGCAAGCTTACCCCAAAGCCCTTGTCCTTCGATTTGTTTTTTCACGTCTTCCCTTGTCGGCATTGCGCCGGGGAGTACTGCCGTAACGCAAACGCCCTTATCTTTCAGCTCTTGTCTAAGCGCTATGGAAAAGGACGTCAACGCGGCTTTGGCTGCGCTGTATATGGCAAAATAGGGCATGGGGTATATTCCCGAAACGCTGGATATATTGATAATTTCCAAGCGTTTCGCCTTGCGTTCAATCGCGTAGCGGCACATGCTTACCGCCCCTTCAAAGTTGGCGCGGCATTGAAAGGCAATTTTTTCCTGCGAATACTGCTCAAAGCCCTTTTGAATATCCGCCCCCGCCGCATTGACGAGCAGGTGTAAGCGTTTATTGTCTAAGCTTTGATTGAGCGCCGCTCTATCCCTTTCTTGGGTCAAATCGGCGGCGAAGATTTGCACGTCTACGCCAAATCGTTTAGTAAGCTCCGTTTGCAACGAAAGGAGTTTTTCCCGATTTCTACCCGTTAAAAACAAAGCGTCGCCGCGCTCTGCAAGAAGATGGGCAAACGCTTTGCCTAAACCGCCCGTTGCGCCCGTAATCAGCGCGTACGTCTTTTCCGTTTGCATATTTCTCTCCTTATTTTTCCGTATACGTTCTCGCGCCGAACAGCGTCGAGCCGAGCCGTATCATATTGCTGCCTTCTTCAATGCAAAGCATATAATCCCCGCTCATACCCATAGACAGGTATTCCACGTGTGAAGATTGCGTTTTTGCCCATTCAAACAACGTGCGCATTTTTTTCGTCAGCTCGCGAAGATACGTTTCGTCGGATACGTCGGGGAGCATAGCCATAAAGCCTTTTACTTGCAATCCCTGCACGCTGGAAAGCCTTTGAAACACTTCTTTCCCGTTTTCGTAAGCATAACCGCCCTTCGTGCTCTCTTGCCCGATATTTATTTGAATGAGTACGTTAGACGTTACGCCCTTTTTAAGCGATTGTTTGGCGATTTCTTCCGCGAGTTCGTCCCTATCGCAGGAATGAAAAAGCTCTACGTTTCCCACGAGATACTTCACTTTATTCGTTTGCAAATGCCCGATAAAATGTCTGGGACACGGGTCGATAAGCGCGTTTTTATCGCGGAAGTCTTGCGGCTTATTTTCCGCCACGGCGTCTACGCCTGCCGCGATTGCGGCGTTGACCGCTTGGACGGATTGCGTTTTGATAGCCGCGACAAGATAGACTTTTTCGTGAAAAGCGTTACCTTTTGCAATTTTTTCGCGGACGGCGTTTACGTTTTGTATGATATCGTTTTGCGTCATATGCTATTCCTTTTCGCTTTTTTTTTAAGTATACTCCATTTCTCGTTTTTTGTCAAATGTCAGGCACGCAAAAATACTTTTGTAAAATATTTTTCCTTTTTTATAAAAACGGGGTTTTTCGCTTGCTTTTTTCTTTTAAAGGCGTTATAATGAATACGATAGATAAAACCGATAAGGATAATCAATTTTTTCTATGAATACCGAAGAATTAAAAACATTTATATTTTTGGCAAAGGTAAAGAACTTCACACTTGCGGCGGAAAAGCTGTTCGTTGCGCAATCTACCGTCACGAACCGTATCAGCGAATTAGAAAAGGAAGTCGGTAAAAAGCTCTTTTCCCGTGGTTCAAAGACGGTTACGTTAACCGAAGCGGGCGAGATTTTCTTGCGCTATGCGCAGCGTATTTTGGAGTTACAAGATACGTCCATTGAAGAAATGAACGCGCTTTCTTCCCACAGCCGTAAGTTCTCCGTAGGGGCAATTAACGCCACTTACGAAATTTACGTAAAGCCTTTGATTGACGAATGTCTAAAAGATAACGATATCACGTCCGTAAAGGTTATGCTGGGACACTCTTTGGATATCATTCAACAGCTACAAGACAATATGCTGGACATGGTATTTTCCGCCGTGCCTTTAAAACGTTTAGGCTATACCTGCGACGTTTACGACATAGACCGCGTCGTGCTCGTTTGCGGTAAGGGCAAAAACGAGTATCCCGACGGGGTGACCAAAGCGCAATTAGCGCGCATCCCCTATCTTATGTGCGACTTTACGTTAAGCGAAGCGGGCGTGTTTATCCGTTCGCTCTTCCCCAAAAATCACGTGTTCCGTTTGGACGTGGATAACAGCTCGAAAATATTATCCTATTTGGAAAGCGGGTTGGGATATTCCTTCTTGCCCTACAAGCTGGTTAAAAATTACATTGAAGACGGGACGTTGGAAGAAGTGACGTTAAAAGACTTCACCGCCCCGAAGGTTACTACGTATCTTATTTATCGTCAAGGTTACGACGTAACGCAATTTTTAGAAAACCGTTTTGATACGGTTCGCTGTTAAAACAAAAAAAATGCGGGAGCGACAAGCTCCCGTTTTTTTATTTATCTTCCGTTTTAATGAGTGATTTTTCTTTGAGCAAGGTTATACAGGGCAACAAAACGCCGCCGACGATATTTCCGAAAATGCCGAGTAATATGTAACCGACTACCCGCCAAGAACATTCACCCAAGTAATAAAAATACATCATATTTGCCACCGAGTGGTCGAACCCACAAAAGGCAAAGACGATAATGGGCAAAACAACGCCGAGCGTGGCGCTAAGCCCCTTTTGCGGAGCAAACTTCACCGATTTCACCGAAACGGTAATCAGCGCGCCGCAAAGAATTGCCGAGCAAAACGCTTTCAACGCCCAGTTCTCCGTTTCCAGCTTACCTAAAATCAGAGTTGCGCCTTGCGCGGACACCGTTTCCCCTAAAAAGGAAAAGTACACGACGACGGACGTCAACGCTACGCCGAGAATATTACCGATAAAGCATACGGGCAAACGCCACGTATTTTTCAACCCAAGCGTGGGGATATCGGCAATCATGCCCGTGAATAAACGCATTTCAAACGCTACGATAGCAAAAATTCCCAAAGAGAATAACGCCGCGCCGATTAGCTTGCCTTCTACGCCGAGCAAGGCGTTTGCAAGCAAGGACGCCGCGCCGCCGATACCGATAACTGCACCTGCGCAAATTGCCATTAGGAAAAAGACGGTAAATTCCCAACCGCTCATTTTTTCAAACTTCTTCATTCGTAAACACTTCCTTGAACACTTTACTTTTAGACGCTTTCATTATGCCGCAGATCAACGCAGGACCTTTTACAGGCATAATCTTTGCTGCAAACGTCATACATTTCGCGTCCCAACCCAAAACGGCGCGTTTTTTCTTTTTAAGTATTTTTTTGGCTATCTTTTTCGCCATTTTATCGGCGCGCATTGCCACCAAATCCAACGCGCTGTTTTTGGTGTTCTCGTCTCCCGAAAACAAATCGGTCGCCGTTGTTCCGGGACAAATCAGCCCTACGTACGTCTTGCCCTTTTGTTCTAATTGCAACGCTTCGGTATAGCCTTTAAGCGCGGCTTTGCTTGCTGAGTACACTCCCGTCCCCACCACCGTACAAAGCGCGGCGCAGGACGAAACGTTGACGAGAGCAGGCTTATCCTTTTTATCCCCTTTGAGCAAAGGTAAAATCGTTTCCACACCGTACACAGCCGAAAAATAATTGACTTGCATAATGCGCTCTGCCACTTCCGACGGCGTATCTTTGAGCTTTCGGAAGGTGGGAAACGCGCCTGCGTTATTGATAAGCAAGGACGGAGAAAGCTCTTTTTCTTGCAATTCCCTTGCGAACGCTTGCCAGTTTTCTTTTACGCTGACGTCGAAAAGTTTATAGGAAAATCGGTGTGCGTGTTCGCCAAGCTCGGCTTGCAAAGAACGCATCTTTTCTTCGTTTCTACCCACGCCGATAACGTTTGCGCCGTATTTGGAAACTAAGAGTTTGCAAAGCTCTCTGCCGATACCGCCCGACGCGCCCGTTAAGACGACGTATTTATCTTTTATCCAGTTTCGCATAGTAACCTACCTTTTATTTCCGCCAAGTAGACGGAGTGAACAAAATGAGCATGGGGAAAATTTCTAATCGCCCCGCTAGCATATCGAATATAAACACGAGCTTAGACCAGTCCGAAAAGAACGCAAAGCTACCCGTCGGGCAGACGAGCTCTAACCCCGGCCCTACGTTGTTGATCGTTGCCGACACCGCCGTGAAGTTTGTGGTCATGTCGTACCCTTCCAAGGAAACGAGCAACCACGAAATCACAAAAATGAGTACGTATGCGATAACGTACGCATTCATTGAACGCACTACTTCGTGTTCTACTACCTTTTTGTCCATGGTGATTTTTTTCACCTGTTTAGGGTGCAAAATACGACGTACTTCGTGCGTTGCGCCTTTGGAAAGCATAACCCAACGGGAAACCTTTATACCGCCGCCCGTACTTCCCGCGCACGCGCCCACGAACATTAACATAACTAATATCCCCTTGGAAAAAGACGGCCATAAATTAAAATCTTCGGTAGCAAAGCCCGTCGTGGAAATAATAGACGCTACGGCAAACGGAGCGTGTAAAAGCGCTTCCCAAAGCGTGTATTGTTCCGTTATGCAAAGGTTTGCCACAATCAGCGCGATTGCGCCGAACACGATACAAAAAAACACTTTGACTTCGGTGTTTAACGCTTCTTTCCAACGCCCCCTACCAAGCAAATAATAGGAGTTGAAGTTGATAGAAAAGAGCAACATAAATACGGTGACTACGATTTGCAGATAGACCGAATAGCCCGCCATGCTATCCCCTTTCACGGAAAAACCGCCCGTGCCTGCCGTCCCAAACGCCGTCGTTATAGCATCAAACAGCGGCATTCCGCCGCAAAGCATTAAAATAAGCTGTAAAAGCGTAAGCGCAGAATAAATTAAATACAATATCTTTGCCGTTTGGCGAACTTTGGGAACGAGCTTGCTTACCTGCGGCCCAGGGCTTTCCGCCTTCATCATGTGCATGTTTTTCGCGCCGCTAAGCGGCAAAAACGCCATCAAAAAGACAAGTACGCCCATACCGCCTATCCAATGGGTAAAGCTACGCCACATCAACACCGATTTGGGCAAGGCTTCTATCGCCGCGCCGCTGGGCATAATCGTCGCGCCCGTCGTCGTAAAGCCCGACACCGTTTCAAACAACGCGTCAATATACGACGGGATTGAACCTGAAAGCCAAAACGGCAACGCGCCGAATAAGCTCATGATAATCCACCCCAAAGAAACGATAATAAATCCTTCTTTGGCGTACACTTCGCCGTCGCGGCGTTTGCCGATTAGACAAAGCCCGCCCACCGCTAAGCAAATCGCAATACTAATAAGGAAAGCAAAAAACGCCCTCTCCCAGTAGATTACCGCTGTGACAAGCGGCAACAAGAAGAAGATGGCTTCAAATATCAGCATACTGCCAAGCGTGCGTTTGATTGCCGAAACGTTCATGTGCTCACCTCAAAACGTCCGTTACGTCCTGCAAGCCCAAATGCTTGGTGACGATAACGACGGCATCCCCTGCGCATAACAAGTCGTTACCGTGGGGAATGATTACCGTACCCCCGCGTAAGATGGACGCGACGAGTACGTTGTCCTTGAATTGTAATTGGGACAAAGGCACGCCGGCAATGGGTGAATTTTCTTTGACGATAAATTCCGACGCTTCGACTTTATCTTCAATAATATTATACATAGTTTCCACGTTGCTACCATGGGCGTTACGCGTAGCGCGGACAAACCGTAAAATAATGTCTGCCGTAATGCTCTTGGGACAAATAATGGTGTCTAAATCCAAACGGGAAATGACATTCCCGTAGTCGGTGCGTTTGATTCGCGTGATAATTTTGCCACAGCCTGCTTCCTTTGCAAACAGCGACAGCAGGATATTTTCTTCGTCCAAATTCGCAAGGGAGACGAATGCGTCCGTAGTGCCCACACCTTCTTCTAAGAGTAATTCTTTATTCGACGCGTTCCCGTGAATGACGACATTTTTATCCCATTGCGTAGAAAGCTCTTCACACGTTTTTAAATCCTTTTCAATAATCTTTAAGGATATCCCCGTGCGTTCTAAAACGTTGCACAGATAATGGGTAATCGTGCCGCCGCCGACGACGATAGCGTTTTTAATCGAGTTGCCCTTATAATGAATTTTTTTGAAAAATTCGTTGGCGTTTTTCGGCGTTGCGACGATAGAAACGACGTCCTTTTCACGGAAGACGAAGTCCCCGTTGGCGATATACGCTTCGTCGTCGCGCTCTATGGTACAAATAAGAACGTCACAGCGGTACTTCATTGCCACTTCTTTCACGGACATATCGGCAATTTCGCTGTCCTTTTGCAAACGGAATTTGATAAGCTCTACTTTACCCTTTGCAAACGGTTCAATTTTAATTGCCGAAGGAAAACGCAACACGCGCGCGATTTCTTCCGCCGCCGCGTATTCGGGATTGATAACCATGGCAAGCCCCAGTTCTTCTTTCAAATACGGCGCAATTTCGCTGTATTCGGGATTTTTTAAGCGTGCAATCGTCGCGCAATTCCCTTCTTTTTTGGCAATTACGCAACATAAAAGATTCAACTCGTCAGAGTTGGTTACCGCAATAAATAAATCTGCTTGCCCGATACCGGCGTCTCTTTGTACGGTATGCGTCGCGCCGTTGCCGATTACGCCCATAACGTCGCACGTGCCCGTGATTTCGTTGATTTTTGCCGCCGAAAGATCAATGACGGTGACGTCGTTTCCGTCGCCGTTTAATTTCTCCGCAAGCGTCTGACCAACTCTTCCGCATCCTACGATAATGACTTTCATGACTAGCTCCTTATTCTTTCAGCATCCTATATTATAGCAAACCCCGAAAGATATTTCAAGCACTTTCGGGGTCATTTTAACAATATGTGGAATTTCTTCGTTGTGACGCTTAAAATATTTGAATAACGCGAAGGTCTGTGCAACCCGTGATTATTTGCGGTACGCCTTGACAAAGCTCCGCCTCAATCGAACAATGTACGTGCCCGACAAGCGCCGCTTTAATTAGCGGCTGCGTTTTGATATATTCCACCGTTTCTTTGGTGATTTCGTCCGCCTTTTGTTGACGGAAACGGTGCTCGTCATAGTCTTTCATGTATATATCGGGCGTTCCCGTTAAATATGCGCAAGGCACTTGGCGCGGCTCTAACCCAAGCTCTTCCCTGTGATAAATCAAATTATCAAACAGCTGTTTTTCGTAAATAGGATTGTGCAGCATAAGAATAATCGGCAAGCCCTTTTTCACTTCTTCTTTTAAAAAGGCAAGCTGCTGCTTCTCGAATAAATAATAACTGTCGTCTATCGCCACGAAATTGACGCCGTTTATGACGCGTGACGACATTCGGATATCGTTTAAAAAAGCCGCTTGCACCTTGGCAAGACTTTGGTTTCGATACGCCGCGTCTTCCCACGCTTCGCCTACGTATTGACTAAATTCGTGATTGCCTGCCGACACAAAGCAATCGCAATCGCGCATAAAACGGGCAACGCGTTCTAAATTTGCCGTAGAAACGAAATCCATCAAATCCCCCGTGTGCATGATAGGCGCTTGGTACTCTTTCGCAAGCTTAACCGATTCGACAAGCATTTGCTCTGCGTCGGGGAAAATGGGCGTACGTGCTTTGGAAAGCTCGACTTTCCGTTCGCCGTCGCGCTCGTCCGCATACGTGATATGCGTATCCGACATATGGATAATCGTAAAGGGTTTTGTTGCGCCTACAAAAAGCTTGGTCGTAAATTTTTTCATGTTTTACTCCTTGGTTTGTATACGTATTAAAACGCCCGCCTCGGACGTATCTTCCTTGGGTTGCGCAAGCGTGCCGATCGTTTGGATTAACTCTCCTAAAATGACAACCGTTCCGCCTTGCAGCGTGACAAGCGCGGTGACATCATACGCCTTATCGTCCGCCAAATCCTGCATATATACGCTTTGAATATGCGTATGCTGCGTATGGAGCGTAAGCGTTTTATATGCACCGAATACCCCTATCGTTTGCGCGTTTTTGCAGGTCAGCTCTATATCGCAACGCGGCAGAAAATAATCGCGTTCACGCGTGCGACCTGCCGTTACGATAGAATATGCGCCGCACGGATTTTTTGCCGCTACGATAAACGGTATATCTCCGTTTTTATCGGGCTCTACTTTGGGCAAATCCATACCGCGCGCAATTGCCGCAGGAGCGGTTTTGCTAAGCAAATTATCTTGTATATGTTCGGCAATAGACGGAACGTCAAACCACCAGCTTTCCATTTCCGCCCCATGATTTTTAAACCGCCACGTATCCGTCAGCGTTTGCTTACTGACAAGCGTTTGCGTATTACCGATACCGAACGCGGGCGCTATACGGTGAAAACGTGCGGCGCGGACGACTTCGTACATTTTCGTTTTGATATTTCTATGTAAAGACGGGAAAGACATATCCGCTTTACCGTTGACAAAATCTCCCGTGTACGGGTGGCGCATAACGCCCATGGCAAAGCCGCCCGCCGCCGCCACGTAGACTTCGTCTTCGCAGTTGATCAGTCCTTGACAGCCTTCTTCCGTCTTACCGACGAATAGGTTTTTCGCAAGCTTTTCCATGGTCATGGGAATAGACATAAGCGCAGGCACGTCGTAGGTGCGGAATACGTCTGAATACGGAATAATACTTTCCACTTTGGCGTGTTCTATCGTAAGCTTTGGCGCGTTGATACGCCCCATATCCGTAAGCATACGGCGAAAAGCTTCGTCTTCGCACTTTTCACCCCAGTCAACCTTCCAGTAAGAAAAGCCTGCGTATTGCATATCGAAAAAACGCTGTTTCCAGTAGTCTTGAACGTTGGTTTGGCTAATCAAGGACGGCGCTTCCTGCGCGCAAACCCAACCGCCTAAGCCTTTCCAGCCCAACGCTTGAATACGATTAGTCAAATTTTTTAACGCTTCGGCGTTATTCCTTGCGCCCTGCCATGCCTGCGGGAATTTTTCCTTATCCAAAACCAAGCTGCCGTACAGGTTGGGCTCGTCACAAGGCGGCACGTCCCAGCTGTCGTCCATGACAAGCAACAAATCTTTTCTTGCAAGCCGGTAAAAATACGCCCAGCCGTAGGGCTTTTGCTTGTCAAACAGGCTTTGCTCGTTTATAGCGGCACGCTGCGCCCGCGGTTTACCGTCACAGGTTGCGTACAGCTGCGTTTGCCAAGTACAGTAATAATCGGGCGTAGGATTGATTGTATCGGGAATAAGAGTATTGACAATCGGGGATTGTAGTATTTTCTCTTTCATGCGATTATTCCTTAATGCAAGTGCATATTTTTTTTATTATAGCATACCGATTTGGATATTACAATAGAATTTCTTTAACTTTTTTTGTATTTTTTTGAAGTCAAGCCTGTAAATTTAACGTCTTATCTACGCCAAATACTATTGACGAACGTACGCATTTTTGGTATAATAAGTAAAAATCTTACCATTGTGGGCATTATTATGAAAAATCAAAAATCAAAAAAAGGCGGCTTTACCAGCGGGCTCGGTTTTATTTTAGCCGCCGCCGGTTCGGCAATCGGGTTAGGGAATTTATGGGCGTTCCCGTATAAAACGGCAAAAAACGGCGGCGCGATTTTCGTGCTACTCTATATCGCTTGCGTACTCTTTATCGGCGCAATCACTATGATTTGTGAAATTTTTGTTGGTAGACGCGCGCAAGCTAACCCCATTTCGGCGTTTAAAAAAGTGCATAAAAATCTCGGCTGGGTCGGCTTGATTGCTATCGCCGTACCCACGATTATCGTGTGTTATTATTCGGTGCTCGGCGGGTATACCGTCAAGTTTGCGACAAACTCCTTTTTTGGGAACGCCGACGGTTTACAGGCGTTTGCAAGTAGCAGCTGGCAGGTTATTTTATTTACCGCTATCTTTATGCTGTTGGCGCTTACCGTCGTTATGGCGGGGGTAAAAGGCGGCATTGAAAAGGCGTCTAAGGTGTTGATGCCCGCCCTGTTTATTTTACTTGTCGCCGTCGTTATCTTCGTCCTTTGTTTGGGCGAAGGTGTAGCGGAAGGGCTTGCGTATTATCTTATCCCCGATTTTTCTAAGCTCTCGTTTAGTACCATTTTAGCGGCTATGGGACAGGCGTTCTACTCCCTTTCGTTGGGTATGGGCGCTATGATTGTGTACGGCTCGTATACGGGAAAGGAAATCAATATTGTCAAATCTACGGGTATGATTTGCGTTTTCGATACGCTGGTTGCCCTTTTGTCAGGGCTTGCTATCTTCCCTGCCGTTTTCCACTTTTCGGCGATTGCGGGAGTGGATACGAGTACGCTCAATCTCAACGGGATTATGTTGATGTTTGAAACGCTGCCCAAGGTATTTGAAAGTATCGGATTTTTTGGGAATATTATTGAATTTTTCTTCTTCGTTATGGTGGCTATCGCCGCCGTTACGTCGGTAATTTCCATTATGGAAGTCGCGTCTCAATTCGTTATTCAAAAGTTTAAAATTTCCCGTAAAATCGCTACGGCGGCAATTGCTTTGACTACCTTTGCGGTAGCCGTTCCCGTTAGCATTTCCCTTGGACATTTATTAAACGGCAGCTCGCAAATGACGATTTTGGGCATGGACTGGCTGTCTTTCTTGGATACCGTTACCAACACCGTTTTAATGCCGCTGTGCGCTCTGCTTTCCTGTATAACGGTTGGTTGGTTTATCGGACCCAAACAAACGCTTGCGGAGCTCAAAGCCGACGGCAATTCGTTTGGAAAGCTGGAAACGTTCGTTGGCGTAATGATTAAATTCGTCGTACCTGCTTTGATTTTGCTTATCGAAATTTTGGGGGTTATCGACCTTATCTTCCCCCAAGGCGCGTTTAGCTTGAACGGCTTAGGGGTTGTGTTGATTGCCTACGGACTATTCGCCCTTTTAATCGGCGCGTATTTCCTGTTTTTAAGAAATGGTGAAACGGGTACAAACGCCGACGAAATCGCTTAACGTTATAGCATAAATATTATCGTCCCCGTACGCTGTTTAACGTACGGGGACGGTTTTTTGTATAGCATATAATAATTAAAAAGTTAAAATTTGAATTTTATAATTTGAATCAATAATCCGTTTTGCATTTTTTATCGATACATTCCACCATATCGCCGACTTTAAATTGTTCCGTTTTTTCCTTTCGATATAATAACGCCTATCTAACGGCGATTACATACATTGTTACGCAATGATTACACGCCAAGCCTTTTAGCTTGGATAAAAACGACCTAAAACGAATTACTTCGTTTTAGGTCGTTTTTGGTGGAGTAAGAGCAACCTAAATCGAACCCTTTCTATGATATATAAGGCGTAATAACAATTTCCTACCGTTCCGTTTTTATAGGTTTTGCAAAGCGCCCATTATCGTACTAATTGGCCATTGCAAACGCTCCTACCATAGTCAATGGCTTATCGCGAAAAAAACAACTTAACTGCTTGAATTGCACTTTATATACGTTTGTTTCCGTAGATGAAGAAGAAATAAAGCGTATATTCCATATCCTTTTATTGTCGCACAAGGATAGAATATTTGCATTAAAGCGCTTGACGTAAGGCGTATTTCCTTGCAAGCATATTAAGTAAATTTTACTTTTAGGGAGAGCGGATTGAATGAGCTTTATAATTTGATTATATTGCTTAATTGCATCAATATTGTTTTCGTCTTCTTCTCCCAATGCTATAAAAATTCTTGCAGGACTTATAGCTATAATGCAATCTTGGACAATTTCAAGCGCTTCACTCGTCGTTAATCCTGCTATACTTCGATTGTATATAGCATTCTCAAAATGATATTTGTTAATTAACTCATACAAAGGGAAATTTGCCATATACGTAGAGCCGAATACAACGATTTCCCCTTTTAACATAAGGTCGTTAATGCCTATCATACCATTTGCCGATAATTTCACATTTTCTTTCATTATATGTCTCCCTTTTCAAGAATTTTCTTCTCATTTTTTCGGTTGATAAAAAATAGCACCAAATCAACCGAAACAACAATTAAATTGAAGCAATAGATAATTAACACGTAAGTCAGTTGGTGGTTTACGATTTTACCTATAATACCTGAAATGTAGCCTATAATGATTGCAATAATGAACACAATGCTTTTACCTTGCGTGGACTTAGATTTTATGCTCTTATATACGGATATAGGCCACGATAATCCAAAACAAGCAAGCATAATAAACTCAAAGATTTGCATTTACAGTTCTCCTTTTTTTGTTTTCTTCTATTATATACTTGACAAAAAGAAAAGTAAAATATATAATTTTTATGAAAACGATAGGCTGCACCTATTAAGGAGTTTCTATGGATATACAAAAATTAAAGTATTTTTATGCTACGGCACAATTAGAACATATCACGCGCGCTTCGGAAATATTGCATATTTCCCAGCCTTCGTTAACGCAAGCGATACAATCGTTAGAGTTTGAGTTAGGTGTTTCATTGTTTGAACGGCAAGGGCGAAGAATTATTTTAACACAATTCGGGAAATACTTAAAAGAGCGTTTGGATTCTTTATTACCACAGTTTGATAATATCCCAAATGAAATCGAACAATTGAAAAGTTCTGTAAATAAAACTGTCAAATTAAACATTTTGGCAGCCTCCTCTTTCGTTATAAACACAATTATGTCTTATAAGAAGAAAAACCCTGATGCTATTTTTGATTTTGAACAAAACGAACAAAAATATGATTGTGATATCGTTATTACAACAAACGGGCTGAATAGTGATAATTCTAAAAATTATATCAAGCGTTGCATAAGAGAAGAAAAAATATATCTTGCCGTACCCAAAAATTCTATTTATTCTTCGTATAGCTCCATAGATTTAACAACGGTAAAAGATGAAAGCTTTATTATGCTTTCTAACACGCGCTTATTTGGAGTGATATGCAATAAATATTGTTCTATTGCAGGATTTTTACCCAAAATTTTATTTGAATCGGATTCACCTGCTGCTGTTCAAAATATAATTAGTATGGGCGCAGGCATAGCCTTTTGGCCTGAATATTCTTGGGGTAAAATAAATAATAAAAACGTTGCCTTAATTCCTATTTCTTATCCTATTTGTCAAAGAGATTTAATAATAGAGCTTCATAGCCGATTACCAAAATCTTCCTATGCAGAAGATTTCTATAAATATTTACTAAGAAAAATTTAAAATGGCACTACGGCGTGCGCTTGGATAATTGCACTTAAAATAAAAATCACCGCTGAGGCGGTGTATGGGAGTAATCATTCGAGTGTAGTGCGTTATAACGTTTGCTTTGCAAACTATCATACAATCAAAGATTGTTATCATTTGAACAAAGTGAATTATCATGACAAATTCGCAAAAGCGAAATGATAATCTCTTATAGAGAAATTATAACTCGGCTACGCCTCGAATGATAGCTAGATTCTTGCGAATTTGTCATAAAAAAAGAAACTGCCGAAACAGTTTCTTTTTTTTGTGGAGCTAAGCGGATTCAAACCCAAAAGGAAGGCTAAAAAGTCCTTTATTTATAAGGCTTTCAGCGATTCTTCACCAATTTATTTTTACATCACAAAATAACTTTTAGTAAAAGCCCAAGATAGCCAAAACGACTTTCTTGGACTTTTTTATTTATTGCAATCAATCACCTTTTTTGATTATTCCACCTACAACTTTTATGGAGACCCAAAATAAAATTTTCAGAAAAACACTCGATAATTACGCGATACGCAACTTAATAAAACTACACACGGATTAACAGCTATAAAAAGCAAATTTTAACACCAGAAAATTTGATATTTACGTATGTATTTACTTTTATCCTACTTACATTTTTTAATGCAAAGATTAACAGATTTTAAACACCGCTATAAGCCGAGAAACCGCCGTCTACGGGAATGACCGTGCCCGTCACGAATCCACTTGCGTTATCGTCCGCAAGCCACAAAAGCGTACCGATTAAATCGCTGACCTCGCCGAATTTTTTCATGGGCGTTGCCGCTAAAATCTTGCCTGTTCTTGCCGTGGGCGTACCGTCTTCATTGAAAAGAAGACTTCTGTTTTGGTTGGTTACAAAGAATCCAGGCGCAATTGCATTGCAACGAATATTGCAAGGCGCAAAGTGCACCGCAAGCCATTGCGTAAAGTTGGAAATACCAGCCTTAGCTGCGCTATACGCAGGAATTTTGGTAAGCGGGCGGTACGCATTCATGGAGGAAATATTGATAATATTGCCGCCCGTCTTTACCATATCTTCGGCGAATACCTGCGTCACCAAAAACGCACTCGTGATATTCAAATCGAATACAAATTTAAGTCCACTTTCTTCCAAAGCAAAGAAATCTTTCACTCCTTCCAAATCGGGCGTCATCGTTTCGTTATCCGTAGATGCTCTTGGATTGTTTCCGCCTGCGCCGTTGATAAGGAAGTTTACCTTACCAAAGCTTTCGTTGATTTCCTTTTTGGCTTGAATGATGCTTTCTTTATCTAAACAGTTACAGCGAATCGCTAGTGCATTTTCGCCAATCTCGTCCGCATACTTCTTCGCCGCGTCGTAGTTAATGTCAAGGAGCGCAACTTTTGCACCTTCGTTCGCAAGCGCTTTTGCAAATTCGCTACAAATAATACCGCCCGCACCTGTAATTGCAATTACTTTATTTTCAAGTTTCATTTCTACTCCTCCAATCTATCCAACATATCCCACACGCCAAGCATATACATAATGCCCAAAGCACGGTCGTACAGCCCGTAACCAGGACGAACTTTTCCAGGACCTTCGTCCCATAAATGTCTGCCGTGGTCGGGACGAATGTAGCCCTTGAATCCGCAGTCGTGGTATGCCTTCAAGATATCCAAAATGCCCGTATCCCCGTCACAATCTCTGTGGCTCGCCTCGGAGAAGTCACCATTTTCAAAATGCTTTACGTTCCGAATATGCGCAAATGCGATTCTATCGCAATGCTTTCTAACGATTTCCGCTACGTTGTTGTTGGGATTTGCGTTCAAGCTACCCGAACAAAGCGTTAAACAGTTATACTCGTCGTCCACCATTTTTAAGAATCTTTCAATGCTCGGCTCATCCACCAAAAGTCTGGGTAAGCCGAAAATATCCCAAGGCGGGTCGTCCATATGAATTGCCATTTTGATATCGCACTCACGACAAGTAGGCATAATCGCTTCCAAGAAATATTTGAGATTTTCCCAAAGTTTTTCTTTGGTAACCCCTTCGTATGCCTTGAACAGATCGTCCAGCTTCGCCATTCGTTCAGGCTCCCAACCAGGGAAGGACATATTATACTTTTCGGTAAAATCCAAGATATATTTTGCCATAGCGTTATAATCGTCTTGAATCATTCCCTTTTCATAGAAAAGAGCGGTCGAGCCGTCGCCGACTTCGTGGAATAAATTACTTCTCGTCCAGTCGAAAATAGGCATAAAGTTATAACAGATAACCTTCACGCCAAACTTAGACAAATTACGAATCGTTTGCTTGTAATTTTCGATATACTTGTCCCTTGTCGGCAAACCGATTTTGATATCGTCGTGCACGTTGACCGATTCCACCACGTCGATATGAAAGCCGTACTGCTCGCATTGCGCCTTTACTTTTGCAATCTCGTCCTCTTGCCAAATCTCGCCAGGCATTTTATCGTGCAACGCCCAAACGATACCTTCTACGCCAGGGATTTGTTTGATATCCGATAATTTGATACGGTCGTTACCTTCGCCATACCAACGGAATGTCATTTGCATGCTTTTTTCTCCTTTATTTCTTAGATAAGTACATTTCCCTTTGCTCTCTCGCCCAATCCAGATATTCGTCCGCAAAACGCATTTCAAATTCTTTCACGATTTCTTTTGCCGTAGTGTCTACACCTTCATAGGTCAACATAACCACACCTATAAAACCAGCGTCGCTTAATTTTAGTAACGGATATTTTTCACGAGCTGCGCGAATTTTCTCCCAGTTATGATCAAGATGTACGATTGCATAATCCAAATTTAAAGTTTCTACGATATAATGATAATGATTCGTAGTTTTGCGGATAGTTTCTCCAAGCGGATTGATAATTTCCGCAGGGCAATCGTAAGCGCAAGACGAAACAAAATAACTTCTTGTATCGAACGCAAAGAAGTTTTTCATCAAGCCGCCGCCGAACGCCGAACAAAACAGCATTAAATCGGGTTGCAATTTTTTGTATTTTTGGCGCATTTCTTCAAAATTTAAGTCGTAACAAATAACTGCGCCTACACGCCCAAAATCACATTCAAAAATCGTTGCATCTTTTCCGCAGATACAATTTGAGTAGACATTTTCCCCAGGGGGACATAAATAATTCTTATCGTAACAACCTATCAAATTGCCTTGTCTATCAATCATTTGCACGCTGTTACGGTTAAATCCGTCTTCTGCTTTTCTTACTGCGGAATGAGCAATATAACAATGATTTTCTCGTGCAATTTTTTGCATATATTGCACAACTTTATCACTACGTTTTTCATAATATGCTTTAAGCTCTTCGCGTGGCATATCTATAGGTCTATCGCAAACCTCGGGCATAACAATCAAGTCGGGGTTTTCCATAAGAACGGGTTGTATTTTACTATTTAACCATTCAATTTCATAATCTACCACGCTTTGTTCTT